>NZ_JBSGSS010000043.1:0-1548 GCF_053606985.1 Nocardia sp. NPDC055165 | reverse complement strand
AGGAACTCGCCGGTCGCGACGTCGACCGGGTCACCACAGTCGGTGGTTTGCTTCGCGGTCTTGTTCAGGTCCGGCTTCTCGGAGCCGGACTGGTCGGGAAGCTTGCTCGTCTCCGGCGTGCTCGCCGGTTTTGTGGTCCCTGGGGTGTCCGGGTTATCAGTTGTCTTCGACGGTGTATCAGGTGTGCTGGCCGGATTCGTGGGCGTGTCCGGCTGTTTGGCAGTCGACGGTGTTGTCGAGGTGTCGGTGTTCTTCGTCGCCGCAGGGCTCGTGGTGGTGGTGTCGGCGTTCTTCGAGGTCTTGGACGGGGTCTTCTTGAACGCCTTCGCGATATCACCGAACGCCGACTTCAGCTGCTTGAGCAACGGCTTCAGCTTCGACATCGTCTTAGCCAACTTCGAGAACAACTTCGAGATTGTCGCGACAGTCTTCGCGATATACGCGGTGGCTTGGACCGCGACCAGCGGAGTCGCCAGACCGACCGAGAACACCAACTCCGCCGCCCACACCGCAAGACGGCCGACGGTCTGGGCTACCAGGTCACGCACGGTCTCGCGGACCGCGGCGACGATCCCCCCGGCCATCCGGATCGCTGAAGCTGCCGCGGTCGCTGCGGTGTTGGCCGCGGTCAGCAGGTTCGTGGTGTTCGACGCCGCTGACTTGTAGGCGGTGGCGGTTTGACCGGTCCAGTCCGCGACATCGGCAGTGACCGCGGCGTTCTGGGCAGTGGCCACTTCGCTGATGCGGGCGGCGACGTTGTCCCAGGTTTTGGCGTAGGCCTCGATCTGCGCGGGGTCGCCGGCGATCCAGTCCAGGGCCTCTTGCAATGGCTGGCAGTGTTCGATGAGCCAGCCGACGCCGTAACCGGCCAAGGTCCCGAGCGGGTCCACGACCAACGAAACCGCTTCGGCACCGAGACCGACGACACCGAGGCCTACCTCGATCCAAGAACCACCCGAGATCGCGTCGGACAGGTCGGTGACCGAGCTGACCAGGCTGATACCGGTGGACCAGTCGGTGGTGTCTTCCTTCGCCGCGATCAACGGGTTCGCGGCCATTACAGGCCGGACTGCTGGGTCTTGAGTGCTGCGGCGTTGGTGGTGTCGCGGGTGGTGAACGCATCAGCAACAGCGGTCAGGTTCGAACTGGTGCTCCCGAACGCGTCGATCGCGGCCTGGATCGCGTCGATGCCATCAGTCTCGACCGAATCGACGAACAACGGACCGAGGAAGGCACAGAGTTTCCCGAACGCATCCGACGGCGCGGAGACGGCTTGGGCTGCTTCGAGGGCTTCGGTCAACCCTGAACCGGCCGAGGTGACATTGGTGGCGTGGGTTTTGATCTTGTCCGGGGAGATGCTGAGTTCCCCGCCTGCGCTTGTCATCTTCGCTGCCCCGCCCCTCGTGTGATGCCACCCCGGTCGGCGGGCACTTCCTGGCCCGTGACCTGCGGTGTCGAACCTGATCGACCAGGTCGAAACCACCGAAAAGAACCGGCAGGAAAGACCTGCGGCACGCAGTGCCAATCGCCGAGCGTAGCGGATACGAC
>NZ_JBSGSS010000042.1:0-2101 GCF_053606985.1 Nocardia sp. NPDC055165 | reverse complement strand
CCCTTATGCCTTTACACTCTACGAATGATTTCCAACCATTCTGAGGGAACCTTTGGGCGCCTCCGTTACATTTTAGGAGGCGACCGCCCCAGTCAAACTGCCCACCTGACACTGTCTCCCCGCCCGATAAGGGCGGCGGGTTAGAAGGTCAATACAGCCAGGGTAGTATCCCACCGATGCCTCCACCGAAGCTGGCGCTCCGGTTTCCAAGGCTCCTACCTATCCTGTACAAGCTGTACCAACATTCAATATCAGGCTGCAGTAAAGCTCCACGGGGTCTTTCCGTCCTGTCGCGGGTAACCTGCATCTTCACAGGTACTATAATTTCACCGAGTCTCTCGTTGAGACAGTGCCCAGATCGTTGCGCCTTTCGTGCGGGTCGGAACTTACCCGACAAGGAATTTCGCTACCTTAGGACCGTTATAGTTACGGCCGCCGTTTACTGGGGCTTCAATTCGCACCTTCGCTTACGCTAAGCGCTCCTCTTAACCTTCCAGCACCGGGCAGGTGTCAGCCCCTATACTTCGCCTTACGGCTTCGCAGAGACCTGTGTTTTTGCTAAACAGTCGCCTGGGCCTATTCACTGCGGCTCTCTCGGGCTTGCACCCTAACAGAGCACCCCTTCTCCCGAAGTTACGGGGTCATTTTGCCGAGTTCCTTAACGAGAGTTCTCTCGCACACCTTAGGATTCTCTCCTCGCCTACCTGTGTCGGTTTGCGGTACGGGCACCTTTCACCTCACTAGAGGCTTTTCTTGGCAGTGTGGAATCAGGAACTTCGGTACTATATTTCGCTCGCCATCACAGCTCAGCCTTAATGGAAACGGGATTTGCCTCGTTTCCGGCCTAACTGCTTGGACGCGGATATCCAACAGCGCGCTTACCCTATCCTCCTGCGTCCCCCCATCGTTCAAACGATGTATAGGTGGTACAGGAATATCAACCTGTTGTCCATCGCCTACGCCTTTCGGCCTCGGCTTAGGTCCCGACTAACCCTGAGCGGACGAGCCTTCCTCAGGAAACCTTAGGCATTCGGTGGACGGGATTCTCACCCGTCTTTCGCTACTCATACCGGCATTCTCACTTCTAAGCGCTCCACCAGTCCTTCCGGTCTGACTTCACAGCCCTTAGAACGCTCTCCTACCACTGTTCGAAGAACAGTCCGCAGCTTCGGTGATACGTTTAGCCCCGGTACATTTTCGGCGCAGAGTCACTCGACCAGTGAGCTATTACGCACTCTTTAAATGGTGGCTGCTTCTAAGCCAACATCCTGGTTGTCTAAGCAACTCCACATCCTTTTCCACTTAACGTATACTTTGGGACCTTAGCTGGCGGTCTGGGCTGTTTCCCTTTCGACTACGGATCTTATCACTCGCAGTCTGACTCCCAAGGATAAGTCATTGGCATTCGGAGTTTGACTGAATTCGGTAACCCGATGAGGACCCCTAGTCCAATCAGTGCTCTACCTCCAAGACTCTTACACTTAAGGCTAGCCCTAAAGCTATTTCGGGGAGAACCAGCTATCTCCAGGTTCGATTGGAATTTCTCCGCTACCCACACCTCATCCCCGCACTTTTCAACGTGCGTGGGTTCGGGCCTCCATTCAGTGTTACCTGAACTTCACCCTGGACATGGGTAGATCACCTGGTTTCGGGTCTACGACCACGTACTAAACGCCCTATTCAGACTCGCTTTCGCTGCGGCTCCGCCTCTTCAGCTTAACCTCGCACGGGATCGTAACTCGCCGGTTCATTCTACAAAAGGCACGCCATCACCCGTTAACGGGCTCTGACTATTTGTAGGCACACGGTTTCAGGATCTCTTTCACTCCCCTTCCGGGGTGCTTTTCACCTTTCCCTCACGGTACTGGTTCACTATCGGTCACTAGGGAGTATTTAGCCTTGGGAGATGGTCCTCCCGGATTCCGACGGAATTTCACGTGTTCCGCCGTACTCAGGATCCACTCAGGAGAGAACGAAGTTTTGACTACAGGGCTGTTACCTCCTATGGCGGGCCTTTCCAGACCTCTTCATCTACCTCGTTCCTTTGTAACTCCGTACAGAGTGTCCTACAACCCCAAGAGGCAAGCCTCTTGGTTTGGGC
>NZ_JBSGSS010000041.1:0-3000 GCF_053606985.1 Nocardia sp. NPDC055165 | reverse complement strand
GCCACCGGGGCTTGCTCCTTCGTCGCCTACGCCCCGGCGGCTAACCGGCGACCCGGCCGCGACCGGCCACTGCGTGGCCGCCCCTCCCTAGGGGTCGGGGTTCTGGGCTGGGAGTGCGGTGATGGCGGTGTTCGTGTCTGTCGGAGGGTGTCCCTAGACTCACTCGGGTGAGTTCACCGACGACTGCGCAGGCATCGACAACGACCACTGCCCCGGAGGGTGAGCGGCCTACGCTGCTGCTCCTCGACGGGCATTCGATCGCCTATCGCGCGTTCTTCGCGCTACCGGCGGAGAACTTCAAGACTGTCACGGGTCAGACCACCAACGCGGTGTACGGATTCACCTCGATGCTGATCAATCTGCTGCGCGACGAGAAACCGAGCCACGTGGCCGCGGCGTTCGACGTGTCGCGTAAGACGTTCCGCACCGAGGCGTACCCGGAGTACAAGGCCAATCGCAGTGCCACCCCCGACGAGTTCCGTGGGCAGGTCGAACTCACCAAGGACGTGCTCGGCGCGATGGGCATCCCGGTGATGGCCATCGACGGCTACGAGGCCGACGATGTGATCGCCACTCTCACCACCCAGGCGATGGCACAGGGCTACCGGGTCCTCATCGTCACCGGCGACCGCGACGCGATCCAGCTGGTCAACGACGACGTCACCGTGCTCTACCCGAAGAAGGGCGTCTCGGATCTCACCCGCTTCACCCCGGCCGAGGTGGAGACCAAATACGGGCTCACGCCCGCGCAGTATCCCGACTACGCGGCTCTGCGCGGCGACCCGAGCGACAATCTGCCCGGCATTCCCGGCGTGGGGGAGAAGACCGCCGCCAAGTGGATCCGCGAATACGGCGACCTCGCCACCCTGGTCGACCGCGTCGATCAGGTGAAGGGCAAGGTCGGCGACTCCCTGCGGGCGAACCTGTCGAGTGTGGTGCTCAACCGCCAGCTCACCGAGATGGTGCGCGAGGTGCCGCTGCCCTACACCCCCGACCAGCTGATCAAGGCGCCGTGGGACCGCGACAAGATCCACCAGCTCTTCGACGACCTCGAGTTCCGGGTGCTGCGTGACCGGCTGTTCGACACCCTCGGTTCCCCGGAGCCGGAAGCCGAGTCGGGTTTCGAGATCAGCGGTGGTGCCCTCGATCAGGGCGCGGTCGCCGACTGGCTGGCCGAGCACGCGAAAGCCGGTGTGCGCCATGGCCTCTCGATCGTCGGGACCGGGACGCCGGTGCACGGTGACGCGCGGGCACTGGCGATCGCCGCCGCCGACGGTGAGGGCGGCTACATCGACCTGACCGTCCTCACCCCCGAAGACGAGACGGCGCTGGCCACCTGGCTGGCCGATCCCGAGGTGCCCAAGGCGCTGCACGAGGCCAAGTCCGCCGGGCACGCACTGCGCGGGCGTGGCTTCACCCTGGGCGGTCTCGCCACCGACACCGCCCTGTCGGCCTACCTGGTCCGCCCCGGTCAGCGCAGCTTCAACCTCGACGATCTGTCACTGCGCTATCTCAAGCGCGAACTGCGTGTCGAGACCGGCGACACGGGCCAGCTGTCCCTGCTCGACGACGAGGACACTGTCGCCGCCGATATCGCCCGCGAGGAGATGTTGCGTGCCCGCGCGGTCGCCGACCTGGCCGTCGCCCTGGATACCGAACTCGAAGCCATCGAATCGACCCCACTGCTCACGGAGATGGAGCTGCCGCTGCTCGGCGTGCTCGGTCAACTGGAGGAAGCGGGCATCGCGGTCGACGTCGCCCAGCTCGAGAACCTCCAGCAGCAGTTCGCCGATCGTGTCACCGAGGCCGCGAACTCCGCGTACGAGGTGATCGGCAAGCAGATCAATCTCGGCTCGCCCAAGCAGTTGCAGGTGGTGCTGTTCGACGAGCTCGACATGCCGAAGACCAAGCGCACCAAGACCGGCTACACCACCGACGCCGACGCGCTGGAATCGCTGTTCGAGAAGACCGGTCACGCGTTCCTGGAGCACCTGCTGGCCCACCGCGACGCGACCCGGCTCAAGGTGACCGTCGACGGCCTGCTCAAGTCGGTCTCCGACGACGGCCGCGTGCACACCACGTTCAACCAGACCATCGCCGCCACCGGTCGGCTCTCCTCGACCGAGCCGAATCTGCAGAACATCCCGATCCGCACCGACACCGGCCGCCAGATCCGCGACACCTTCGTGGTCGGCCCCGGCTTCGCCGAACTCATGACCGCCGACTACAGCCAGATCGAGATGCGCATCATGGCGCACCTGTCCGGGGACGCGGGCCTGATCGAGGCCTTCAATTCCGGCGAGGACCTGCACACCTTCGTCGCATCGAAGGCCTTCGACATCCCGATCGCGGAGGTGAGCTCCGAGCTGCGCCGCCGGATCAAGGCCATGTCCTACGGTCTCGCCTACGGTCTGAGCTCCTACGGCTTGAGCGCCCAGCTCAAGATCAGCACCACCGAGGCCAAAGAGCAGATGGACGTGTACTTCGACCGTTTCGGCGGCATCCGCGACTACCTGTCCGACGTCGTCGACCAGGCCCGCAAGGTCGGCTACACCCAAACCCTGTTCGGCCGCAGGCGTTACCTGCCCGACCTGGATTCCAGCAACCGTCAGCGCCGTGAATCCGCCGAGCGGATGGCACTGAACGCGCCGATCCAGGGCACCGCCGCCGACATCATCAAGGTCGCGATGATCAACGTGCAGAACGCGATCCGCGAAGCGGGCCTGCGCTCGCGGATGCTGCTGCAGATCCACGACGAACTGGTCTTCGAGGTCGCCGACGGCGAGCGCGATGCCCTCGAAGCCCTTGCGCGCGAACAGATGTCGGCCGCGATCGACCTCTCGGTCCCGCTCACCGTCTCCGTCGGCACCGGCCGGAGCTGGGATTCGGCCGCGCACTGAGCTGGTCCGCACAGCACGAGGGGCGGGAGCCGCGGCGGGGTGGGGGCCCGCGGGGGGGGTCGGGGGGGTGGGTGAGGAGGAACACGGACGCCGCACACCG
>NZ_JBSGSS010000040.1:1861-3291 GCF_053606985.1 Nocardia sp. NPDC055165 | reverse complement strand
TGTTTCAGAAACCGCACAGTGGACGCGTAACACCTTCGTAGTAAGCCCTCGGCCTATTAGTACCAGTCACCTACACCAGTTACCTGGCTTCCAATTCTGGCCTATCAACCCCATGGTCTGTAGGGGGCCTTAACCCATCAAGTGGGAGAGAAACCTCATCTTGGAACAGGCTTCCCGCTTAGATGCTTTCAGCGGTTATCCCTTCCGAACGTAGCCAACCAGCAGTGCTCCTGGCGGAACAACTGGCACACCAGAGGTTCGTCCGTCCCGGTCCTCTCGTACTAGGGACAGCCTTCCTCAAGTTTCTTACGCGCGCGGCGGATAGAGACCGAACTGTCTCACGACGTTCTAAACCCAGCTCGCGTGCCGCTTTAATGGGCGAACAGCCCAACCCTTGGGACCTACTCCAGCCCCAGGATGCGACGAGCCGACATCGAGGTGCCAAACCATCCCGTCGATATGGACTCTTGGGGAAGATCAGCCTGTTATCCCCGGGGTACCTTTTATCCGTTGAGCGACACCGCTTCCACTTGCCGGTGCCGGATCACTAGTCCCGACTTTCGTCCCTGCTCGACCTGTCAGTCTCACAGTCAAGCTCCCTTGTGCACTTGCACTCAACACCTGATTGCCAACCAGGCTGAGGGAACCTTTGGGCGCCTCCGTTACATTTTGGGAGGCAACCGCCCCAGTTAAACTACCCACCAGGCACTGTCCCTGAACCAGATCATGGTCCGAGGTTAGAAGTCCAATACGATCAGAGTGGTATTTCAACGACGACTCCACCCGAACTAGCGTCCGAGCTTCACAGTCTCCCACCTATCCTACACAAACCGTACCGAACACCAATACCAAGCTATAGTGAAGGTCCCGGGGTCTTTTCGTCCTGCCGCGCGTAACGAGCATCTTTACTCGTAATGCAATTTCGCCGAGTCTGTGGTTGAGACAGCAGAGAAGTCGTTACGCCATTCGTGCAGGTCGGAACTTACCCGACAAGGAATTTCGCTACCTTAGGATGGTTATAGTTACCACCGCCGTTTACCGGGGCTTAAATTCTCAGCTTCGCCCATGACAGGCTAACCGGTCCTCTTAACCTTCCGGCACCGGGCAGGCGTCAGTCCGTATACATCGTCTTACGACTTCGCACGGACCTGTGTTTTTAGTAAACAGTCGCTTCTCTCTGGTCTCTGCGACCTCGTCCAGCTCAGTCCGTAAAGAACGTCACCAGACCAGGTCCCCCTTCTCCCGAAGTTACGGGGGCATTTTGCCGAGTTCCTTAACCACAGTTCTCTCGATCGCCTTAGTATTCTCTACCTGACCACCTGTGTCGGTTTGGGGTACGGGCCGTGTACCAGCTCGCTAGAGGCTTTTCTCGGCAGCATAGGATCACTGAATTCCCCTCAACGGGTACGCATCACGTCTCAGGCTATATG
>NZ_JBSGSS010000040.1:0-1766 GCF_053606985.1 Nocardia sp. NPDC055165 | reverse complement strand
GCGCCCTACACGCTTACACCAGGTATTCCATCACCTGGCCCAGCTACCTTCCTGCGTCACCCCATCGCTTACCTACTACAACCGGGGTCCTGTGCAGCCGTCATTCCCCTCACCCGAAGGCTCAGTAAAACAACATTTGGACAGTTAGCACAACTGATTCAGCATTGGGCGCGGATACACGGGTACGGGAATATCAACCCGTTGTCCATCGACTACGCCTGTCGGCCTCGCCTTAGGTCCCGACTCACCCTGGGCGGATTAACCTGGCCCAGGAACCCTTGGTCATTCGGCGGACGAGTTTCTCACTCGTCTTTCGCTACTCATGCCTGCATTCTCACTCCCGTGGCCTCCACAGCTAGTTCACACTGCTGCTTCCACGGCCACAGGACGCTCCCCTACCCATCCCAGCACCTGGCCCTTCTCCGAAGAAAAGGACGGGCTATTGCTGGAATGCCGCGGCTTCGGCGGTGTACTTGAGCCCCGCTACATTGTCGGCGCAGGATCACTTGACCAGTGAGCTATTACGCACTCTTTCAAGGGTGGCTGCTTCTAAGCCAACCTCCTGGTTGTCTAAGCGACCCCACATCCTTTTCCACTTAGTACACGCTTAGGGGCCTTAGCCGGCGATCTGGGCTGTTTCCCTCTCGACTACGAAGCTTATCCCCCGCAGTCTCACTGCCACGCTCTCACACACCGGCATTCGGAGTTTGGCTGACTTCGGTAAGCTTGTAGGCCCCCTAGGCCATCCAGTAGCTCTACCTCCGATGTGAAACACGTGACGCTGCACCTAAATGCATTTCGGGGAGAACCAGCTATCACGGAGTTTGATTGGCCTTTCACCCCTACCCACAGCTCATCCCCTCAGTTTTCAACCTAAGTGGGTTCGGGCCTCCACGACGTCTTACCGTCGCTTCACCCTGGCCATGGGTAGATCACTCCGCTTCGGGTCCATAATGTGCGACTAAATTTCGCCCTATTCAGACTCGCTTTCGCTACGGCTACCCCTCGACGGGTTAACCTCGCCACACACCGATGACTCGCAGGCTCATTCTTCAAAAGGCACGCCATCACCCCACACAATCAAGATTGCGAAGGCTTTGACGGATTGTAAGCGCACGGTTTCAGGTACTATTTCACTCCCCTCCCGGGGTACTTTTCACCTTTCCCTCACGGTACTAGTCCGCTATCGGTCACCAGGGAGTATTCAGGCTTACCGGGTGGTCCCGGCAGATTCACAGCAGATTTCACGGGCCCGCTGCTACTCGGGTATCTTCTACGAGAGCCGTTGAGTTTTCGTCTACGGGATTATCACCCTCTACGACAGGCCGTTCCAGACCACTTCGACTAACACAACGGTTTCTTACTCTCGCTTGATCCGGCAGAATCAAGAAAGAAGACCCCACAACACCGCATACACAACCCCTGCCGGGTATCACATGTACACGGTTTAGCCTCATCCGCTTTCGCTCGCCACTACTCACGGAATCACTGTTGTTTTCTCTTCCTGTGGGTACTGAGATGTTTCACTTCCCCACGTTCCCTCCACACACCCTATATATTCAGATGCGGGTAACACGACATCACTCGTGCTGGGTTTCCCCATTCGGAAATCCTCGGATCTCAGCTCGGTTGACAGCTCCCCGAGGCTTATCGCAGCCTCCTACGTCCTTCATCGGCTCCTGGTGCCAAGGCATCCACCGTACGCTCTTAAACACTTACTAACAAAGATGCTCGCGTCCACTGTGCAGTTCTCAAACAACACACCC
>NZ_JBSGSS010000039.1:0-8472 GCF_053606985.1 Nocardia sp. NPDC055165 | reverse complement strand
GCCCGGTCCCATTCCGAACCCGGAAGCTAAGGCCACCTGCGCCGATGGTACTGCACTCGACAGGGTGTGGGAGAGTAGGACACTGCCGGAACATCCTTCGCGATAGGGGACCCTTATTTGGGTCCCCTATCGGCGTTTGTGGACTCGATACGAGTTCGGTACGCCAGGCGGACGATGCCCCGTCCTTCGTCCGTGGTTGAATTCTTAGTGGCGGGGTCATTGACAACACTCCCCGCAGGTCGGGGAACCTAGAGAGGGATCGCCGTGTCGGAACACAACGACGGACGGAAGCCTTTCCGCCGGGACGGAGACGCCCCCGGTTTCGGCCGGCGAGGCGAACCGACCGATCGCCCCCGCGGCGGACACGGTGACAATCGCGGCTCCGGCCGTGGCGAAGGCGGCGGATTCCGCCGCGACGACGCAGGCCGAGGCAGCAGCGCAGGTCGTGGTGGCTCCGACCGGGGTGGATTCCGTCGCAACGACGACAATCGCGGCTCCGGTCGTCCCGAAGGCCAGCGCGGTGGCTACAACCGCGACGACCGCGGCGGCAGCTCCGACCGTGGTGGATTCAAGCGCAGCGACAGTGGCGACCGCGGTGGCTACCAGCGCCGTGACGACGCCGGTCGCAGCGGCTCCAGCGACCGTGGTGGCTACCGGGGCAACGACGACCGCCCCCGCGGTGGTTCGGATCGCGGCGGCTCCGCTGATCGCGGTGGCTACCAGCGCCGCGACGACAGCGCGAAGGGCGGCTACCCGAAGCGCGACGACGCGAGTCGTGGTGGTTACCAGCGACGTGATGACAACGATCGCGGCGGCTACCAGAAGCGTGACGACAACGATCGTGGTGGATTCAAGCGCAGCGACAGCGGTGACCGCGGTGGCTACCAGCGCCGTGACGACGCCGGTCGCAGTGGCTCCGGCGACCGTGGTGGTTTCAAGCGTAATGAGGGCGGAAGTGATCGTCCCGCAGGTGGTTTCGACCGCGGCGGTGACCGTGGTGGCTACCGTGGTGGTTCGGATCGCGGCGGCTCGTCGGATCGTGGTGGCTACCAGCGCCGCGACGACAACAAGAGCGGTTACCCCAAGCGCGATGATGCCGGTCGCGGTGGTTACCAGCGACGTGATGACAACGATCGCGGCGGCTACCAGAAGCGTGACGACAACGATCGCGGCGGATTCAAGCGCAGCGACAGCGGCGACCGCGGTGGCTACCAGCGCCGTGACGACGCCGGTCGCAGTGGCTCCGGCGACCGTGGTGGTTTCAAACGTAATGAAGGCGGAAGCGACCGTCCCGCAGGCGGTTTCGACCGCGGCGGCGACCGTGGCGGGTACCGCGGCAACAATGACGATCGCCCCCGCGGCGGTTCGGGTGGCGGCTTCCGTCGTAACGAAGGCGACGACCGTTCGCGTGGCAGCTCCGATCGCGGCAGTGACCGCGGCGGCAGCTCCGATCGTGGTGGCTTCCGTCGCAGCGAAGGCGGCAGCGACCGTCCGGGTGGCGGCTTCCGTCGTAACGACAGCGATGACCGTTCGCGTGGTGGCTCCGATCGCGGCGGCTATCAGAAGCGTGACGACAAGGGTGGTTACCCGCGTCGTGACGACAGCGGCAAGGGCGGCTACCAGCGGCGCGACGACAACGATCGTGGGCCGAGGCGCGACGACGACCGCGGTCGCGGCGGCTTCAAGCGTGACGCGCGCTCCGGTGGCAGCCAGGGCAAGTTCGTCGGCGAGGACGGCAAGCCGCTCGACGGCACCTACCGCGAGAAGCGACGTGAGCGCGACAGTGACGTGCTCGGCGTTGTCTCGGCATCGGCTGCCTCCGATATCGACGAGTCGATCACCGAAGACGACAGCACGGCCTCGGCCGGTGCGTCGGTCGGCACCTCCGCGACGGCGAGCGACAAGCCCGCAACCGACGAGTCGACAGCGTCCACTGAGCAGTCCGAAGACAACGCAAGCTCGGCCACGGCGCGGGTAGCCGAGACCGACGACAAGGCGACCATCGACACCGGTGAAGGTGACCGTCCTCGTGACGGCGTCGAGTCCGAGAGCGGTAGCGCGCGGGTCGATTCGGATCTCGACAGCCGGTCCGACGCCACCGATCGCGGGTCGGGCAGTGGCGACCTGAATGACGCCGCCCGTGACGATTCCGGCCTAGACGAGAGCCCCCGCGGCTTCGATCGTGAGAGTGTTGCCCGAGGTGAGTCGGATCGCGACGACCGTTCTAGCGGTTCGGATCGTGACGATCGGGACGGCGGTGACGCCGACCGTGGCGAGCGGCGTGGATTCGCGGATCGCGGTGCCCGTTCGGATCGTGACGACCGTGCGCGCAGTGGCTCGGCGTCCGGTGGTGCGTCGCGGTCGGGTGACTTCGGCGATGACCGCCGTCGCGGCGGTGAAGGCGCTCGTACGACGGGTGGGCGGCCGGACGATCGCCGTGCTGCGCGTCCCGAAGAGCCCGATCTGCCCGAGGATGTGCAGGCCTCCGATCTGGATCCGGCCGTGCGCCGTGACCTGCTGAGCCTGGACAAGAACAACGCCGATTCGGTGGCCCGGCACATGGTGATGGCCGTCGAGCTGCTCGAGGACGACCCGCGCCTGGCGCTGGCACACGCTCGGGCCGCGCGGCAGCGCGCGGGCCGCATCGCGGTGGTGCGGGAGACCGCCGGTGTGGTGGCCTACCACGCCGAGGAATGGGCAGAGGCGCTCTCGGAGCTGCGGACCGCACGACGCATGTCCGGTGGCGCCGGGCTGCTCGCGGTGATGGCGGACTGCGAGCGCGGTCTCGGCAGGCCGGAACGCGCCATCGAGCTCGGTCGCAGCGAGGAAGCACAGACGCTCACCGGTGACGAAGCCGCCGAGCTGCGGATCGTTGTGGCAGGCGCCCGGATGGATCTGGGTCAGTTCGACCAGGCCGTCGTGACGCTGCAAGCCTGCGATCTGGACCCGTCGCGCACGGGCTCCGCCGCCGCGCGCCTGTTCTACGCCTACGCCGACGCGCTGGTGGCGGCCGGCCGCACCGATGACGGCCTGCAGTGGTTCCTCAACGCCGCTGCCGCCGACCTCGACGACGAAACCGACGCCGAGGAGCGGGCAACCGAACTCACCGGCGACGCACAGTAGAACCACAAGGCCGTAGGCCGGGAACGCATCCAGGTTTCCCGGCCTGCGGCCTTTTCGCATGTCATCAGAGGTTGATGTCGGCCGGCAACGCCGGATCGGGTGTGGCACAGAGGTACTCGGTCGGCTCGAGCGGTGGACCGGTCCCTGCGCTGCGGGCAATCGAGCACGCTGTGTGAGCGGGGATCTACTTCGGCCGGCAACCGGCCTGGTTTCCCTGTTGCGTCGGTGCGCGCCCGCGACGCGCTGGGCGAGACGTCCGCAACTGGGGACATCGCGCACGAACACGTGGCACATGCTCGATCATGAAGGGTGCGAGCGCTATTCGGCAGCCGAGGGGAACCGAAGCTGTCGGTGCCTTCGCCTAGGGTCGCAGATGTGTCCGACCCGGCAGAGACGACGAAGTGAGGGTGGATGGACCGGCTACGCGATCGATACGAGGCATTGCTGCTCGACCTGGACGGAACGCTGTACCGCGGACCCGATGTCATCGAAGGGGCGCCCAAAGCGCTTGTACCGGATAGTGATTCGGCACAACGTCTCGTCTACGTCACCAACAACGCCGCGCGCGGTCCCGGTGCCGTGGCGCACCACCTGGACGAGCTCGGCTACCCGGCGACCGCGGGCGATGTGGTGACCAGTGCGCAGGCCGCCGCCCGCATGTTGTCCGAACGGCTGAGCCCCGGCGACAGGGTGCTCGTCGTCGGAACCGACGATCTGGCCGCCGAGGTGAAAGCCGTCGGCCTCGAGCCCATCCGCCGATTCGGCGAGACCCCACCAGCGGCGGTCGTCCAAGGCCACTCGCCGGCAACCGCATGGCCCGACCTCGCCGAAGCCGCCTACGCCGTGCGCGCGGGCGCGCTGTGGATCGCCGCCAATACCGACCGCACCTTGCCCAACGAGCGCGGCCTCGCCCCCGGCAACGGCTCGATGGTCGCGGCCCTGGCGACCGCCTCCGATCGTGAGCCCCTCGTAGCGGGCAAGCCCTACGCGCCGCTGATGGAAGATGCGATCGAGCGAGCGGGCACCCGCCGCGCCCTGGTCGTCGGCGACCGGCTCGACACCGATATCGAGGGCGCCAACGGCCTGGGTCTGGACTCGCTGCTGGTGCTGACCGGAGTCAGCACGCTCGAGGAGGTGATCGGCGCGCCCGCCGCCCGGATCCCCACCTATATCGCCGCCGGCCTCGACGCCCTCAACGACGCCACCGTGGCGGAGGCCGCCGCACCGGCGGACATCGCGGAACTGTTGCGACAGTATCCCGGCCGGGCGGTACGGGTGCGCGCGGCCGATTCGGAAATCCGATAGCGTTGACGCCACGATGAGTACTGCGAGTTCACCGCCGAACGGCGCGTCACAGCCACCGCGGCCCGGGATTCCCGTGCCGGGCGCTCACCTGCCCGGCGCACCGGCGCAGCAGGAACCCGCCGATCCGCACCGGATCAAGACCGAGGTCGACGCACTACTCGCCGAACTCGGTCCGCGTCCTGTCGCGGGCCCGGCGGAGAACACCGAGGCCGGTGCCGATATCACCCGCCGTGCGCGCATCCTCGAACAGGCGCACGACGTACTGGTGGACGCGCTGGCGACAGTGGACAAGATCTGAGGTGGCCAGACGAGCGCGGGTGGACGCCGAACTGGTTCGCCGCGGGTTGGCGCGATCGCGAGAACACGCGGTCGAGCTGATCAGCGCGGGCCGCGTCCTGATTGCCGGAACCGTCGCCGTGAAACCGGCGACGGCCGTGGAGACGGGAACCCCGCTGATCGTGCGGGAAGAGCCCGACGAGGTGTCGTGGGCCTCGCGGGGCGCGCACAAACTGCTCGGCGCGCTCGAGGCCTTCGAACCCGAGGGGCTCGGCCTCGCGGGTAAGCGGTGCCTGGACGCGGGTGCGTCGACCGGTGGGTTCACCGATGTGCTGCTGAACAAGGGCGCGCGCGAGGTGGTCGCGGTCGACGTGGGCTACGGCCAGCTGATCTGGCGGCTGCAGAACGACGACCGGGTCCGAGTGTTCGACCGCACCAACGTGCGCAACATCACTCCCGAATCCATCGGTGGCACAGTCGAAGTCGTTGTCGGTGACCTGTCCTTCATCTCGCTCGGGCTCGTCCTCCCGGCACTGGCGGCCTGCGCGGCCGACGGCGCCGATCTGCTGCCGATGGTGAAGCCGCAGTTCGAGGTCGGCAAAGACCGGGTCGGTTCGGGCGGTGTGGTGCGTGATCCGGCGCTGCGCGCCGAAGTGGTGTGTGATGTGGCGAGCGCCGCCGCCGCGCTCGGGCTGCGCACCTTGGGTGTGGTCGCCAGCCCGCTGCCCGGTCCGTCGGGCAATGTCGAGTACTTCCTGTGGTTGCGCAAGGTCGGCCCGTTCGACTACGACGCCGAACAGGTGCGGGCGCTGGTCGCGCAGGCTGTCGAGGAGGGTCCGCAGTGAGTACGCATGCCGGCGGCAGGGAGATCCTGCTCGTCGCCCATCCCGGTCGCGCGGAGATCATCGAGACCGCGCACCGGGTGGCGAAGATCTTCGCCGAAGCGGGTATCTGCCTGCGGGTGCTGGCCGACGAGGCCGACAGCACCCGGTTCGAAGACGAAGCCGGATATCCGGTGCGGGTGGTGCCACACAGCCCGTCCGCGGCCCAGGGCTGTGAGATGGTGCTCGCCCTCGGTGGCGACGGCACGTTCTTGCGCGCGGCCGAACTCGGCAGGCCCGCGGGTGTGCCCGTGCTCGGAATCAACCTGGGCCGCATCGGTTTTCTCACCGAAGCCGAGGCCGAGAACCTCGACGAGGCGCTCTCGCAGGTGGTCGATCGCGACTACCAGGTGGAAAACCGGATGACCATCGACGTCACGGTGCGCGTGGACGACACGATCGTCGAACGCGGCTGGGCGCTCAACGAGGCCAGCCTCGAGAACGCCCAGCGGATGGGCGTGCTGGAAGTGGTGCTCGAAGTGGACGGGCGGCCGGTCTCGGCGTTCGGCTGCGACGGCATCCTCATCTCCACGCCCACCGGGTCTACCGCCTACGCGTTCTCGGCGGGTGGACCGGTGGTGTGGCCCGAACTGGAGGCGATGCTGGTGATCCCGAGCAACGCGCACGCGTTGTTCGCGCGGCCACTGGTGACCAGCCCGGAGTCGCTGATCGCGGTGGAGACCGTGGCAACCGGACACGACGCGATCGTTTTCCTCGACGGCAGGCGCACTCTCGCGTTGCCGCGTGGCGGCCGCGCCGAAGTGGTGCGCGGCGAACGTCCGGTGCGCTGGGTGCGGCTCGATTCGGCGCCCTTCGCCGACCGGATGGTGCGTAAGTTCCAACTGCCGGTCACCGGCTGGCGGGGCAGACAGCGAACGGAAGAGCACTGATGCTGACGGAGATCAGGATTGACGGACTCGGTGTCATCTCGACGGCCACCGCGCAGTTCCATGCCGGTCTGACCGTGCTCACCGGCGAGACCGGTGCGGGCAAGACCATGGTGGTCACCAGCCTGCACCTGCTCAGCGGTGCACGCGCCGACGCGGGACGGGTACGCCTGGGCGCGGCGAAGGCCGTGGTAGAGGGTCGTTTCGTCGTCGACGACGTGAACGACGCGGCTCGCACGGCGGTCGGGGAGGTGCTGGAATCGGCGGGTGCCGAGGCCGACGAGGACGGCAGCGTGATCGCGGTCCGCACGGTCAACAGCGACGGACGCTCGCGCGCGCATCTCGGTGGTCGCGGGGTGCCCGCCGCGGTGCTCGGTGAGTTCACCTCCCGGCTGCTGACCGTGCACGGCCAGAACGATCAATTGCGGTTGCAGCGGCCGGAGCAGCAACTGTCGGCACTGGACCAGTTCGCCGGCGACGGCGTCGCCGGTCTGCTGCGCAAATTCCAGGTGCATCGTCGGTCCTGGCTGGACGCGCGGACCGAACTGCTCGAACGCACCGCGCGCAGTCGGGAACTGGCGCTGGAAGCCGACCGGCTCAAGCATTCGCTCACCGAGATCGACGGCATCGCGCCCGAACCCGGTGAGGACACCCGCCTGGTCGCCGAGATCCGCAGACTCAGCGACCTCGATTCCCTGCGCGAGGCGGGTGTCGCCGCGCACGAGTCGCTCTCGGGCCCGACCGACGCACCGGCCGACGGTGGCGGTGTGCTCGATCTGCTCGGTGGCGCCCGCGCCCGCCTGGATTCCGCCGACGATCCGGCCCTGGCCGCGCTGGCTCCACGGCTCGGCGAGGCGATCGCGGTGGTGGTCGACGTGACCACCGAGCTCAGCAGCTATCTGTCGGAATTGCCGTCTGATCCCAGCGCATTGGACACGATGCTCAACCGTCAGGCCGAGCTCAAGTCGCTGACCCGCAAATACGCACCCGACATCGACGGGGTGATCGCGTGGGCCGACGAGTCTCGCTCGCGCCTCGACTCGCTCGATGTGTCCGAGGATGCGCTGGCCAAGCTGGCCGGTGAGGTGGAGACGGCCGCGGGCAAAGTGCGCGAGGCGGCACGCAAACTCAGTGCCGCGCGCGCCAAGTCGGCGGGCAAGCTGGCGAGCGCGGTGAGCACCGAACTCAGTGGGCTGGCGATGGGGAAGGCGCGCTTGGAAGTCCAGGTCCGCCCGCTGCAGGCCAGTGCCCAGGATTCCGCGCCGTTGGAGATCGACGGTGCACTGTTGCACGCCGGTTCGAACGGCTGTGACGAAGTGGAGTTCCGGCTCTCGGCGCATTCGGGAGCCCAGTCGCTGCCGCTCAGCAAGAGTGCGTCCGGCGGCGAGCTCTCGCGAGTGATGCTGGCCCTGGAAGTGGTGCTCGCCGGATCCGATCACGGCGCGACCATGGTGTTCGACGAGGTCGACGCAGGGGTCGGCGGCCGGGCCGCGGTGGAGATCGGCAAGCGCCTGGCGCGCCTGGCCCGCACCCATCAGGTCATCGTCGTGACCCACCTGCCCCAGGTGGCGGCTTTCGCCGACACCCACCTGGTGGTGAACAAGTCCGACGACGGAAAAGGCAAGGTGGACAGCGGGGTTCGCACGCTGACCGACGACGAACGAGTGGTCGAACTGGCCCGCATGCTCGCAGGCCTCGACGACACGGAGACCGGCCGCGCCCACGCGGAAGAACTCCTCGAAACCGCCCGAGCCGAGCGCTTACCCGCCTGAAGCGAGCATTACCCCCAAAACGGTCGGTCACCACACCCGAAGTCGACCGACCGCACTTTCAACCACCCCGCACACCCGGTCCGTCCCCGTCTTCAACATCCCACCCAACCCAGCCACCGCACTCCCGACCTCTAGGGAGGGACGGCCACGAAGTGGCCGGTCCGCGGCCGTCCCGCCGGTCAGGCGCCGGGGCGTAGGCGACGAAGGAGCAAGCCCTGTCTCTTATAC
>NZ_JBSGSS010000038.1:0-14830 GCF_053606985.1 Nocardia sp. NPDC055165 | reverse complement strand
CCGGCGCCTCCCCCCACCGGGCCTCGGCCATCCCCCGCCAACCGCCGCCCACCCCGGCGGGCTGGCCCTCACCGCCGGCGCTGGTCGCGGATGTCGGTGTCGGACTGCCGCTACCTGGTGCCGGGTTCGATGATCGCAGCGCGTCAGGTGAGATCGCGGCGGGTCATCAACCAGATGGTGCCACCGGCGAAAACCATCACATACCCGGCCAGCAGAGCGAAAGATTCACCGCGGGTGAGGATGTCGAGAACGCCGGGGTTGGCCGGCCCCTCCACGGTGCGCATCGCCCCGGCCAGCGACCCCGCGGCCGTACCGGGGAGCACGTTGGTGACAGCTTCGATCGGGCCGAAGATCCCCGCCACACCGCGAAGCAGGTTCTCCACCACCAGGACCCAGACCAGGCCGAGGCCGACTGCGAGGGCGGGACCACGAGCGATGGCGCCGATGAGCGCTCCCGCGAGCATCCACATGCCGAGAATCGCGGTACCGGTGACGATTCCGATCAGTGAGTCGTCGAGCCACGGCATCGTCACCGGCTGGGATTCGCCGACTGCGATCACGGAGGCGATGCCGACGTCGACGGCGAAGGCCACCAGGACAAGCGCGAGGACCACTACCAGCAGCGTCGACAGCAGTCCCCCCACGGCCGCGGCTCGGCTCGGGCCCTGGGTGAACACGGTTTTCCACGTACCCCAGCCATATCCGCTGCCCACCGCGAGAGCGCCGAGGATCAGCACCAACGCGCCGCCGAACATCGACATGCCCTGCGTGAACACCTCGGGCACAGCGGCGGGCATGAGTTGGCCGAGCAGGACATCGCGAGGCAGGCCGTCCGACATCGCACCGCTCTCGCCCGAGGTGTAGGCGAGGTAGTTGAAGAGGTAGGCGAAGGTCAGGTTGAGCAGGATCCAGGTACCGAGGACGATCCAGAAGGCGGGCCAGCGGCCCAGCCGTAGCGCCTCCGCACGGATACTCGCGGTGAGATCCCGTGTCATGGCGTTCATTTCGCTACCTCCACAGCCGTCATCTCGAAGAACACTTCTTCCAGCGATTTCTCGTCCACCCGCAGTTCGAGCAGGTCCGCGCCTGCCGTCACGACGGCTCGCGCCACCTCGGGGGCCAGCGCGGCGCTCGTGTCGACCCTGATGCCGTCCGCGCCCGCTCGAGCGGGGGCATCGGTGACGGCGCGGACGGCGTCCAGCGCCACGTCCACGGGCTCGGCACGCACCAGCAGTGTCGCGGTGCCGCGCAATTCGGCCACCGTAGATTCCGCCAGCAGGCGACCACCGGAGATCACCCCGACGCGGTGGCAGATCTCCTGCACCTCGGCGAGCTGGTGGCTCGACAGCAGCACAGTGTGTCCGTCGGCCGCGAGATCGGTGATGAGCGTGCGCATTTCGGCCAGGCCCGCCGGGTCGAGGCCGTTGGTCGGTTCATCGAGGATGAGCAGGTCCGGGTCGCCGAGCATGGCCGCGCCGACGCCGAGACGCTGTTTCATTCCGAGCGAATAGGTCCGGAAGCGGTCGCCTGCCCGATCGGCCAGGCCGACGCGTTCCAATGCCTTCTCGACCTCGGCATTGCCGTGGCCGCGATAGCGGGCCAATATCCGCAGGTTGTCGCGGCCGGAGAGGTACGGGTAGAAGCCGGGGCCCTCGATGAGGACGCCGATTCGGCGCAGCACCGCCGGATCGCCCGGCGACAGGCCCCGCACGGTCGCGGTGCCCGCGCTGGGCCGGATGAGACCGGCCAGCATGCGCAACGTGGTGGTTTTGCCCGCGCCGTTGGGCCCCAGGAATCCGTAGATCTCCCCGGCCGCGACCCGCATGCTCACCGCGTCCACCGCGAGGTGCTCGCCATAGCGTTTGGTCAACTCGGTGGTGACCACGATCGATTCGTTCATGGGAATCAGAATCCGCGCTCGAGGGGTCCCGGGACATCCGTCGCGCGGCGTGCACGGCGCTACGCCGCGCGGCCTACGCGGCTTCCCGCGGGAAATACGTGCGCAGGCCGACGCGGTGGGTGGGCGCACACAATAGGGTTGGGCACGTGGGAGCGTCTGCGAAGTGGGAGCGTGGCTCAGTCGTTCAGGACTGGGGCCTGGCAGTGGTGGTCGCGGTGATCCAGCTGGCCGGTAGTTCCGGTGCGAATTCGCATCAAACCGGGGTGCGGTCGCTGGACGCGTTCGCGTATCTGCTGCTGCTCGCCGGGCCGGTGGCGCTCGGTTTCCGGCGGGCAGTGCCCGAAGCGGTGCTGGCGGTGTCGCTGATCGCCACGGTGACCTATGTCCTGCGCGACTACGGGTACGGGCCGATCTTCCTGTCGCTGGTGATCGCGTTCCTCTCGGCCGCCGTCACCGGATCGCGATGGCGCACCTACCCGGTGGTCGCGATCGGGTATCTGACGATGGTGTGGCCGCTACCCGCCCTGCTCGGGCGGCACTCCGACGCGTGGCAGATATTCGGCCTGCTGGCCTGGATGGGCGTGCTGGTCGCGATCGCGGAGGGCGTGCGGCAGCGGCGCGCGGTGGTGCTGGCGCGCGAGCAGCGGGCCGAGGCGGCACAACGCGACGAGCAAGCGCAGCAGGCCAGGGCGGCCTCCGAGGAGCGGTTGGCGATCGCGCGGGAACTGCACGATGTACTGGCACACAGTCTTTCGCTGATCAACGTGCAGTCGTCGGTGGCGCTGGAGTTGTTCGACCGCAAGCCGCAGCAGGCGGCCGCGGCGCTGGCGACCATCAAGACGACCTCGAAAGAGGCACTGACCGAGGTACACACGCTGCTGCACGCGATTCGCAGCGGCGCGGCGGTGGTGCCGGAGTACCCGGAACATGCTCCCGTCGTCGATGATTCACCCCCTCCGCCGCGTCCCGCGCCGCGTGCGCCTGCACCGACCCTCGACGACCTCGACACCCTGCTCGAGCGCACCCGCGCGACCGGACTCGACGTCGATACCAAGATCATCGGTACGCCGAAGAAGCTGCCGAGCGTGATCGATGTGGCCGCGGCCAGAATCGTGCAGGAATCGCTGACCAACGTGGTGCGCCACGCGCCCGGCGCGACAGCTCTGATCACCCTGCGATACACCCCGGAATCGGTCGACATCACCGTCGACAACACCCGGCCGACCGGAACCGCTGTCCGAACCGGCATCGGCGGCAACGGGATCATCGGGATGCGCGAGCGGGCGCACGCGCTCGGCGGGGCGCTCACCGCGGGGCCGCGACCGTCCGGCGGGTTCCGGGTGGCGGCCCGATTGCCCGCTCGACCAGCGACTTCGACCGCGTCCGCGCGATCGTCGGATTCACCGGGCAGGCAGGCGGGCGCATGACCGAACTGCCGCCGACCGGTGCGGGGCCCACCAAGATTCGGCTTCTCGTCGCCGACGATCAAGCGCTGGTGCGCGGCGGTTTCGTCGCGCTGCTGGACGCCCAGGACGACATCGAAGTCATCGGCGAGGCCGAAAACGGCGAGCAAGCCGTCCGGATGACCCGAGCCCTCGTCCCCGACGTGGTGCTGATGGACATCCGCATGCCGATCCTCGACGGCCTCGCCGCCACCCGCATGATCGCCGACGACCCCCAGCTCGCGGCGGTCCGCGTCGTCGTCCTCACTACCTTCGAACTCGACGAATACGTCTTCGAGGCGATCCGCGCGGGCGCCGCGGGCTTCCTGGTCAAACACACCGAGCCCGCCGACCTGCTCCGCGCTGTCCGCGTCGTCGCAGCGGGCGACGCGCTCCTGTCCCCCGGCGTCACCCGCCGCCTCCTCGCCGAATTCTCCACCCACGCCAAACAACCACCCCCCGCCGCCTTCGCCGAACTCACCGACCGCGAACGCGAGGTGATGACCCTGGTGGCCGAAGGCCTCACCAACGCCGAAATCGGCGCCCGCCTCTACATGTCCCCCGCCACCGCCCGCACCCACGTCAGCCGAATCCTCACCAAACTAGCCGCCCGAGACCGCACCCAACTCGTAGTCCTCGCCTACGAATCAGGCCTGGTCCGCCCAGGCTGGCAGTAGCGCCACCATTGCTATATAGGATTGATCTTATATAGGATCAATCCTATGCACCTGTACCTGGTGGAACTCGAACCCGAGGTAGCCCGATGGCTGCGCTCACTGACTACACGCGAGTACGGCCAGGTAGACGTGTATGTGGGCATGCTTGCCGAGCGTGCGACCACCCTGACCGAACCGTGGTCGCGCAATCTTGGCGATGGGGTACGTGAACTCCGCTTTCACCTTCACCCGCGAGAAATGCGAATCACCTACTGGCTCGCTCCGGGTCGTCGCATCGTGCTGCTGACAGTTTTCCGCAAGACTCGCATGCGGAGACCGACGAGGTGGCGCGAGCCAAGGCACTACGCAAGGTATGCGAATCGGAACATGGTTGTGCCCACACAGATTTCGACAGGAGGTAACCGATCATGACTGAGCACCCATCGATGGACGACCTGCGCCGTGAACGGATGAGCAGCCCCGGGTTCGACGCGGGCGAGTACGAGGCCGGGCGGGCCGAGGCGATTCTCGCGATCGAGCTGGCCGAAGCCATTCGCGAACGGCGGCTCGAACTCGGGCTGACACAGACACAGCTGGCCGAACGGGCCGGGCTGCGTCAGCCCGAGGTCTCACGGATCGAATCCGGGGGCGGGACACCGACAATCGGCATGCTCGAACGTTTGGCGTATGCGCTCGAGGTTCGGTTCGTCGCTCGGTTCGAGAAGGTCGACGCGGCGTAGGACTACTCGCCCTGGTCGGCTTGTCGGCGTTCGGAGTCGGAGAAGCGGGCGCGGCGGGCGGCGCCCGCGGGGGCGGCTTGGGCTCGGGCGGAGTAGGCGGAGAGGGCGTCGAAGGCGCCTCGGACGCCGCCGGCGACCGGGGCGTAGGTGATGGCCGAGCCGGGGTCGAAGCCGAGGTTGGAGCCTACTTCGACGGCGTCCATGTTGGCGCCGAGGAAGACGAAGGTCCAGTTGTACACGTCTTGCTGCTGGGTGATGAGAGACTTCACGGCGGCGTGGGTCCATTCGCGGCTGGAATTCTCGTGGCCGTCGGTGAGAACGACGACGATCACGGTGCCGGGACGCTCGTGTTCGGGGCGCTCGGCCAGCTCGCTGCCCACGCTGGTGACGAGCTTGCCGAGCGCGTCGTAGAGCGCGGTTCCGCCACGCGGCTGCAAGCTCGGCGCAGGCAC
Organism: Nocardia sp. NPDC055165; assembly: GCF_053606985.1. Taxonomy (NCBI): domain Bacteria; kingdom Bacillati; phylum Actinomycetota; class Actinomycetes; order Mycobacteriales; family Nocardiaceae; genus Nocardia; species Nocardia sp. NPDC055165. The sequence continues at coordinate 9,640 of NZ_JBSGSS010000038.1, read as the reverse complement.
CTGAGCCAGCGGCACATTCGCGTAGACCACGTCATAGGTGGTGTCGAACTGCGCGAGCGTGACCTCGATCGTCTTCGGCACACTGCGCTGCTGTTCGAAATAGGCGGCCAACCCACCTTCGGTATCGGCCTTGATCGTCTGCATCGACCCCGAACGGTCGAGCAGAACGGCGATCAGCGTGCGGTCGGAATCAGTCATGTGTGCGAACACCCCCGTGTCGGTCGGATAACCAATTCCCACCGTACGCCGCGAAACAGGACCGTCTGACCGGCGAAAAGAAGACCCCAAGGTATCGCCAAGGCGCGATTCCTACCTTCACCACGGTCCGACTACTCCGCCTGAAAGGCGCCTCCTTTCCGTGAGCATCATTTTCGTCTTCACCCGTATCACTCCCTCCGATGCCATCCGGGTCACTGCCGAGCCGGACGCCGCGTGGGACCTCATCGAAACGCCTCGATCCGCGGACGAACCGTCCGGCGACCTCGACCAGGCCTGGGACGGCCTGCGCTGCCTGTTCTCCGCCGCAGCAGTCGATTTCGACCTACTCGGCGGCGATGAGCCGAGCACCCGCCAGGACTGCCTGCGTGTGTGGTCGGCAACCGAAGTGTCCGCGGCGGCACGGGTCCTCTCCGCCACTCCCTTCGACCGACTGGCCGAGCATTTCTCCCCGGAGTTGATGGACGAAGAGGGCGCGGGCCCGGACATCTGGGACGGCGACGAAGCACTCGACTACCTGCGCGAGGCCTACGAGGATCTCCAGGCGTTCTTCACGCACGCGGCCGCGACGAATTCCGCGGCGATGGGCCAATTCGCGTAGCCTGCCCGAGGTCATTGCCTAGATCCGCCGATCACGCGGCCGATCCGGTGGCGCAGTAGCAGCGCAACGTTGGCGTTCAGGTCGATCGCCGTGGCGTTTGGGTCGCGTGACGGGGATATTCCGGCTGTTGCATCAGGCATGATCAAGACATTGACGACGAGCCCTGCGGCATCGGAAGTTTCGCGCCGCGCCACGTGGCCCGCCCTGCTCACCATGTTCCTCGGCAGCTTCACGCTGGTGACCGCGGAGTTCCTGCCGCCGGGCGTGCTCACCGCACTCGCGAATGATCTCGGAGTACCCGAAGGGGTTGTCGGACTGTCGGTGAGCGCGACGGCGCTGACCGCGCTGGTGGCCGCGCTCGGATCGGGCGCGCTGTTCCCCCGCCTGGATCGGCGCACCCTGCTGATCTGGCTGACCGTCGGCGCGGCGGTATCGAACGTGGTGGTCGCCCTCGCGCCGAACATCGTGTTGTTGCTGATCGCGCGACTGCTGCTCGGCCTGGCTGTCGGCGGCTACTGGTCGATGGCGCTGGTGATCGCCGCGAAGCTCGTCCCGGCCGAACGGCTCGGCAAGGCGATGATGATCGTGAACGCGGGAACCACGGTCGCGACGGTGGCCGGAGTGCCGCTCGGCGTGCTGCTGAGCACCTACGCCGGGTGGCGGACGACCTTCCTGATCGTGGCCGCGCTGACCGCCGCCACCGCCGTCGCGGTGCGGCTGATGCTGCCGCCGATCGCGCCGAGCACGGGCATCGGGTTCGCCGCACTCGGCAACGCCCTGCGGTCCCCGGGCGTGACGCTCGGGCTGGTCAGCATGGTCGCCGTCGTCGGCGGGCACTTCGCCGGATACACCTATATCCGCCCGGCCCTGGCCGAACTGCTCGGTGCGGGCCCGCCGGTGATCCCGGTGCTGCTCGCCCTGTTCGGCGTCGGTGGTCTGCTCGGCAACTTCGTCCTCGGCGCACTCGCCGACCGCCACCTCGGCGCCCTGCTGGTGGCGGTGCCTGCAGCCGTCGGCCTGTCACTGCTCGCGATCATCGCCTCCGCGGCGTTCGCCCCACTCGCCTACCTGGCCGTGGTGGTGTGGGGCGCCGCGTTCGGCGGCATTCTCAATCTCGTGCAGGTGTGGGTATCGCGGGTGCTGCCCGATCGCATGGAAGCGGGCAGCGGACTGATCGTCGCCGGTTTCCAGCTGGCGATCATCCTCGGCTCGGCGATCGGCGGCCGCGGCGTGGACAGCGTCGGCCTGGCCCCGACCTACGCGCTCGGTGCCGTCGCTGCGGTCCTCGGCGGGGTCCTGATCCGGCACTCACTCACCCGAGCGGCGCACTGACCTCAGTCGATGCCCGGGCCGCCCGCCGCCACTGCGACGGCGTGCGGCCCGTCTGCCGCCGGAACGCCCGCCCGAACGCCGTCTCCGAGCGATAGCCGAGCCGGCGGGCCACCGTGCCGACCGGCACCGCGTGGTCGACCAACAGCAGTTGCGCCCGCTCGATCCGCAGTTTCGTCAGGTACCGGCCCGGCGTGAGGCCGGTCGCCGCCTGAAACCGGGCGGCGAACCCGGACCGCGAGGCCAGCGCGATCTTTGCCAGCCCTTCAACTGTCCACTCCTGCCCCGGGTCGGCATGCATCGCGGCCACGGCCTGCGCCACCCCGGGCTCGTTCACCTTCAGCAGCCACCGTGGTGGCGCGCAACCACGGGCATGCCAGGACTCGATCGCCATCGAAGTGAGCAAGGTGGCCACCCGGTCGCCCTGGACGCCGAACGGGTCAGGGCACTGTTGGACCAGGTGACGAAACATGGTCGCGGCCAAAGGCGTGTGGTCGACGAAACCGGTCAGCAGCAGCCGTTGTGGCAGCGCGGTCATGGCACTGCCGGTCCCGACGGGTTCCAGGCGCACCCGGAGCACCCGGCCGTCCGACAGCGCGTTGATCGCGAATCGTTCGGTGCCGGGCACGAACAGAAAATCCCCGCTCGCCAGGTCTTCTGCCGTGCTGAGCCCTTCGACCCGGACCAGCCCGTCCAGCACCACCAGCGCGCTCGGCTCGGTCATGAACTCCCACTGGCCCGCCGTGAGTGCGAACTCGTCGCGCCCGGCGAAGCGCCACTGCACACCGGCCAGCACATCGTCGAGGCTGTGCGCACCATCGGTCTGCGTCACGTGCACCCCTCCTGATGGAACTCCGATGCACTGCACGGTACCGGTCGACGGGTTGTACGCGCGGTGACGTACGCCGGATCGGGTCTCGCGGCCGATGTCGTCGGTCGTTCGGGCGAGCAGGGTTGAGACATGAACATTGTCGACAGCGCGACGACGCTGACCCTGCTGGCCGACCACTACGACGGAGGGTGGCATCCATGGCCGTTCTTCTGGATCTTCCCGGTGATCTTCTGGATCACCGTGATCGCACTGGTGTTCTTCGCACGCCGCCGGTGCGCGGGACGCGGTGGCGCGGTGGGCGCGCTGCGCGAAGGTTTCGCTCGCGGCGAGATCACCGAGGCCGAATACCGCGGCAGGCTCGCGGTATTGAGCGAACCGCGCGGGAAGAAGTAGCGATGCGATTCGGAATCGTGCTCATGCCGCGGTCCGGGGCGGAGTGGACACAGGCGGTGACCGGGGCGCAGGCGCAGGGGTACCGCACGCTGATGCTGCCGGACACGCTGTACACGCCGTCCCCGCTCATCGCCCTGGCAGCAGCCGCCGCCGTGACGGAGAACCTGCGATTGCGGCCCAATGTCCTGGCCGCGCCCTTCCGCTCCGCCGCGACGACTGTTCGGGAAACGGCGGCACTGCAACTGCTTTCGGACGGCCGATTCGAACTCGGGATCGGCACCGGCCGACCGGACGCGCGAACGGAGGCCGAAAGGCTCGGCATGCCATGGGGTTCGGCGGGTGAACGACGAAACCAGCTGATCGACACCATCACCTCGGTGCGCGCCCAGGTGGACCCGTCACCACCGGTGGTCATCGCGGCGAGCGGGCCTCGAATGCTCACCACCGCGGCGCGATACGCCGACCGCATTCTGCTGGCGGCGGCACCGGACGCGACCGAAGACGACCTCGCCGAGATGGTCGGCATCGTCACCGCCCACACCGACCGCGAGATCCGATTCACCCTCCAACTGGTCGGCATCGGCGACCGGCTCCCCAGCTGGCTGAGCACCCGCCTCGGCCACACCCCCGAAAAACTCCGCGCCGCGGGGGCTGCCGGACTTCTCCCCAGCGATCCACAGGCCGCGGTGAAAATCCTCGAGTCCCGCAGCGAGCGTTACGGAATCGACGAGCTGATCGTCCCGGGCGAGCTGGCCACCGCCTTCGCCCCGGTTCTCGAACGCGCACGTCAGTAGACGATGCGCTGCTGATCCGCGACGCGAAAAGCCCGCCCTCTGATACAGAGGGCGGGCTTTCGGTTCAGCTGGTTACTACTTACTCGCCGGAGGCGGCGGCCTCGGGCGCGGTGCCCTCGGCTGCGCCGGTGAGAACCACCTCGGGCTTGTCGTCGGTCGCGGAGCCCTTGGTCAGCTTCGTCTTGCCTTCGAAGGTGAACTTGGCGTCCTCGCCGAGACCCTCGCCGTTCCAGCCTTCGACGTCGACCAGAATGGTCTGGCCCGCGCCGATCTCGCCGAAGAGGATCTTCTCCGAGAGCTGGTCCTCGATCTCGCGCTGGATCGTGCGACGCAGCGGACGAGCGCCGAGGACCGGATCGAAGCCGCGCTTGGCGAGCAGGCTCTTGGCCTGTTCGGTCAGCTCCATCGCCATGTCCTTGTTCTTCAGCTGCACCGAGACGCGGGCGATCATCAGGTCCACCATCATCACGATCTGTTCGCTCGTGAGCTGGTGGAAGACGATCACGTCGTCGATGCGGTTGAGGAACTCGGGGCGGAAGTGCTTCTTCAGCTCGTCGTTGACCTTGAGCTTCATCCGCTCGTAGTTCGAGCCCTCGGCGTTGGACTGGGTGAAGCCGAGGCCGACAGCCTTGGAGATGTCGGAGGTGCCCAGGTTCGAGGTGAAGATCAGCACGGTGTTCTTGAAGTCGACCGTACGACCCTGACCGTCGGTGAGACGGCCGTCCTCGAGCACCTGCAGGAGGGTGTTGTAGATCTCCTGGTGCGCCTTCTCGATCTCGTCGAACAGCACCACCGAGAACGGCTTGCGGCGCACCTTCTCGGTGAGCTGGCCGCCCTCCTCGTAGCCCACGTACCCGGGAGGGGCACCGAACAGACGAGAAGCGGTGAAGCGGTCGTGGAATTCGCCCATGTCGATCTGGATGAGCGCGTCGTCGTCGCCGAACAGGAAGTTCGCCAGCGACTTGGCGAGCTCGGTCTTACCGACACCCGAGGGGCCGGCGAAGATGAACGAGCCCGACGGACGCTTGGGGTCCTTCAGACCGGCGCGAGTGCGGCGGATCGCCTTGGAGACGGCCTTGACGGCATCCTCCTGGCCGATGATCCGCTTGTGCAGCTCGTCTTCCATCCGGAGCAGACGGGTGGTCTCCTCCTCGGTGAGCTTGAAGACGGGGATGCCGGTCCAGTTGGCCAGCACCTCCGCGATCTGCTCGTCGTCGACCTCGGCCACGACGTCCAGATCACCGGAACGCCACTGCTTCTCGCGCTCGGCACGCTTGGCGACGAGCTGCTTCTCCTTGTCGCGCAGACGCGCGGCCTTCTCGAAGTCCTGCGCGTCGATAGCGCTTTCCTTCTCCCGGCGCGCATCGGCGATCTTGTCGTCGAAGTCGCGCAGGTCCGGCGGAGCGGTCATCCGGCGGATGCGCATGCGCGCGCCCGCTTCGTCGATCAGGTCGATCGCCTTGTCCGGCAGGAACCGGTCGTTGATGTAGCGGTCGGCCAGGGTGGCGGCGGCGACGAGCGCGCTGTCGGTGATGGAGACCCGGTGGTGCGCCTCATAGCGGTCGCGCAGACCCTTGAGGATGTTGATGGTGTGCTCGACGGTCGGCTCGCCCACCTGCACCGGCTGGAAACGGCGTTCCAGCGCGGCGTCCTTCTCGATGTACTTGCGGTACTCGTCGAGGGTGGTGGCACCGATGGTCTGCAGCTCGCCACGGGCCAGCTTCGGCTTCAGGATCGAGGCCGCGTCGATGGCGCCTTCGGCAGCACCCGCGCCGACGAGCGTGTGCAGCTCGTCGATGAACAGGATGATGTCGCCGCGGGTGTTGATCTCCTTGAGCACCTTCTTGAGGCGCTCTTCGAAGTCACCGCGGTAGCGGCTGCCCGCGACCAGGGAGCCCAGGTCGAGGGTGTAGAGCTGCTTGTCCTTGAGGGTCTCGGGGACCTCGCCGTTGACGATGGCCTGCGCCAGGCCCTCGACGACCGCGGTCTTACCGACACCGGGCTCGCCGATCAGCACCGGGTTGTTCTTGGTGCGGCGCGAGAGCACCTGCATCACGCGCTCGATTTCCTTCGAGCGCCCGATGACGGGATCGAGCTTGCCTTCCAGGGCCGCCTGAGTGAGGTTGCGACCGAACTGGTCGAGCACCAGCGACGTGGACGGGGTGCCCGCCTCGCCGCGCGGACCGGCGCCCTCGACGGGCTCCTTGCCCTGGTACCCGGACAGCAGCTGGATGACCTGCTGACGGACACGGTTGAGGTCGGCGCCGAGCTTGACCAGCACCTGGGCCGCGACGCCCTCGCCCTCGCGGATGAGGCCGAGCAGGATGTGCTCGGTACCGATGTAGTTGTGGCCGAGCTGCAGCGCTTCGCGCAGGCTCAGCTCCAGCACCTTCTTGGCACGCGGGGTGAAGGGGATGTGACCGGACGGCGCCTGCTGGCCCTGCCCGATGATCTCCTCGACCTGGCTGCGCACACCCTCCAGCGAGATGCCAAGGGACTCCAGCGACTTCGCCGCCACGCCCTCGCCCTCGTGGATCAACCCAAGCAGGATGTGCTCGGTGCCGATGTAGTTGTGGTTGAGCATCCGGGCCTCTTCTTGGGCCAGGACAACGACACGCCTCGCGCGGTCGGTGAACCTCTCGAACATCGCTCCCTCACTCTCCTGCTCCGACATTCTGGCAACAGACGCCGCAGTATGCTCGATACAACCTAGGGCGTCGGACCGACAACTTTCGCCGTCAGCCTGCCATGAAGCCCGGGGGTTGCGGCCCCCGCCATCCACTCTAGTTGGCAGGGGATTCCGCCGCCGCCGGTCCACCCTATTGGGGACCGGCGACAACATGGTCACTCACTGACAACGCGCACGTCGCAGCATTCGTTTCCACCTCAGTTTTGCCTACAGCGAAATCGCGCCGCGCGGCTCAACCGGTGAAGGGTGGGACGAATTCGCACGCGACCGGGGCCTGCCGGGCGGGATCGAGGGCATTGAGGACATGGCCTGCCGCGCGCGGGCTGCCCGCGATGGCCAGGTGTTCGGAGTAGTCCTGCGCGCACCCGTCCTGCACCACGATCGAGGTGGCGTTCGGGCCGGGGACCAGGCCCGATGTATGCGGAACGACCAGTTCGTCGAAGGCGGAGACGATATTGGTGTAGGTGACCCGTGCGTCGTACACACCGTCGGCATTGAGCGCGGTCATGAAGGGCGAGCCGGTGAACATCTGCCCGCAGGCCTGACACAGCGACGAGCTGACCGCGTCGAAGGCGGGACCAGCGCCGAGCGCCCGGCTGAAGCGGGCGATGTCGGCCGCGCCGAACGCGTTGGTACCGAGCCACGGCGGCGCGATCCCGACCAGCTTGCCGACCTTGTCTGCGCCGCCCAACCGCTTGAGGTAGTAGTTGCCGACGATATTGCCCTGCGAATGGGCGATCAGGTCGACGCGCTCGGCGCCGGTGCGGGCCAGCACGCTGTCGACGAAGGCCGAGACCTCGGCGGCGCTCTGCTCGATCGGACGCATGCCGCCGATCGCCGAGACGGGCCAGGGAAGGGCGTAGGCGCCGTAGGTGAGGGAAAAGACGCAGTAGCCCTCGTTGGCCAGCAGGGGGGCATATACACCCCAGTTCGTCTGCCCTCCGCCGCCGGTGCCGTGCAGCAGGACCACCGGGTCGGGATGCTCGGGCGAGGGGACGCAGCCCGGATCGTTCGCGCCGGGTAGCGAGCCGCCCGGGTTGGTGAGCTCCGGCGCAATGCCCGCGAAGAAGTTGTAGTCGACGGGAAGGGGCTGGGCCGACGCGGTGGCGGGCAGGCAGGCGAACAGGGCCGCGGCCAGCACCAGAAGCGAACAACGTCGCATGAACGACTCCTCACTAGAACGTGTTCCACTCATCATGGAACACGTTCTAGTGATCGCGTGGCACTACCGGCCGTAAACCATCGACACCGGTGCCGCGGCCACGTCGGTGGCCGAACTGGACTTACCCTGCTGCACGCCCGCGGCGAACAGCGCGCCGCACAGCACCAGGAACGCGGCACTGTGCAGCACCGCGCGGACGATATTCCAGCGAACCCAGGTCGCCTCGAAATCCGCACGGACGGCGGCGGTGTCGGCGATCGACGCCGGATCACCCGCCGCGGCGAGCGCGTCGTTGAGCGGCACGTTCAAGCCGGCGGTAACCGCGAACGCGATCACGTTGAGCGCCAACGCGATTCCGATCCAGATCAGTGTCGAACGCTGTTCCCTACCGAGGTGCAGCGCGGCCGCCAGCGCCGTGAAACCGACCGTGCCCATGAAGCCGAACATGAACCAGGGGTTGATGATCACGACGTTGATCTTCTGCATCACGTCGATCAGCGTGCGGTCATCGGTGCGGGCCAGCGCCGGCATCACCGAGATCGCGTAGGCGTAGAACACGCCGGCGATGAGTCCGGTACTGAGCAGGGCCAGCACCATGGTGGCCATCCGAACTGCGAACATGTGATGTCTCCTGACTCGTGGTCCGGAGCTTCGATCTCGCGCTCCGGTGATACGAGTAAGTCAACCGCCCAGACCGGATCCGCGACATAGTTCAGACGCTCACCGACCTACGCGAACGTCGCACTCACAGATCGTGGTCGGAGATCAGGCCGCTCTGCATCGCCAGCGCGGCCAATCGGGTGCGCTTCTGGTTCTGCGGCAGATTCTCCACCCCGAACTTCGCGAACAAGGCGCGCAGGTGGGTTTTGATGGCATCGATCGAGAGGAACAATTCCTCGGCGATCTGCTGGTTCGACGCGGGCGTCGCGAATCCGGTGCCGTGTTTGTACGGACGGCACAGCGCGACCAGCACCGCGCGCTGGGTCTCGGTCAGTGAGCGCATCGTGGGGATGGACCCGGACGCGGTATGCGTCGCGTCATCCACCACACCGCCGAAATCGAAGAAATGCACGAGCGTGGTCCCGACCCGAATCCGGTCGCCGGGACTCAGCCGACGCCGCCCGACCAGCCGCTCGCCGTTGACGAAGGTGCCGTTGCGCGACAGTCCGTCGTCGATGATGGTCCAGTGCGCACCGAGATGTTCGACCGCGGCGTGCAGCCGGGAAACCTCGGCGTCCCACGCGAGCACCAGGTCGGCCTGCACATTGCGCCCGATGGTGACACGCTGCTGCCCGGCCTCCAGGGCCAGTTCATGCTGCTTACCGGTGTCGTCGGTATACCGCAGGAAGGAACTCACTGCGCGACACCGCCGGATACTCGAAACACCTTGTGCACGGCCATCAGTCTACGTCCCGAGACCCCACACCCGGGACAACCCGGGCCCCTTGTTCCCCGCACCCGGCACAACCCGGGCCCTTCGTTCCCTCGTTTTCCCCGCCAACGCAACCCCGCACGCCCCGACCTCGAGGAGGGGCAGGCAGGCGCAGCCTGCCGTTCGCGGCCGTCCCGTCGTTGAGGCGCCGTTGCGTAGGCGACGAAGGAGCAAGCAACGGTGCCTCAACAA
>NZ_JBSGSS010000037.1:0-14928 GCF_053606985.1 Nocardia sp. NPDC055165 | reverse complement strand
GGCGCCGGGGCGTAGGCGACGAAGGAGCAAGCCCCGGTGCCTGACCGGCGGCCCCTCAGGGCCGCGGACACGCGCGCGCCAGCGCGCCTACAAACACAGCGTCAAACCGTTCTGGGACTACCGAACATCAGATCCAACCCGCCCGTCGGACCCGACGCACCACATCACAAACTGGCAGACTCGATGGCGACACTGTTCGACTAGCAGAGGTACCGATGCCGCAACGCCGTTGGATTTCCCGTTCCGTGCTGTTGATCGCGGGCGCGCTCACCGCCGCGACCCTGACCGCCTGCGGGGGTACGCCACCGGCCTCGACCGGCAGTGCGGGCACCACCACCTCGGCCGCGCCGACGACCACCGCGCCGGCCGGGACGTTGACGATCAGCCCCTCCTCCGCCGCGCAACTGTGCGACATGATCCGGCCCGAACTGTCGAACTTCCGGGTACAGGGCCCGACGCTCGGGCGGATCTCGCTCAACGCCATGGTGCACGACTGGGGCTTCCGCAACGGCGGCATCAACGGGCACGTTCTCGCCGACAAGGCGATGATCGACCGGGTGACCACCGAGAGCTGCCCCGAGGTGCGGACCGAGGCGCTCACCGCTCTCGAATTGCCTTCCCTCGCTGCGGGATTGGCGTTCTGATGCGCGGTCTCTACCCTGAGATCGAACCGTTCGAGCAGGGCCTGATCGATGTCGGCGACGGCCAGTCGGTGTACTGGGAGGTCAGCGGTGATCCCGACGGCAAGCCCGTGGTGTTCGTGCACGGCGGACCCGGCGGCGGTACCGGGCCCCTGCAACGGCGCTTCTTCGACCCGGCCGTGTACAAGATCGTGCTGTTCGATCAGCGTGGATGCGGAAAGTCCATGCCGCACATCGCCGATGGTGCTCCCCTGGACACCAACACCACGCCGAATCTGATCGCCGACATGGAGTTGCTGCGCGACCATCTGGGGATCGAGCGCTGGCAGGTGTTCGGCGGTTCGTGGGGGTCGACCCTGGGCCTGGCCTATGCGCAGGCCCACCCCGAGCGGGTGACCGAACTGGTGTTGCGTGGCATCTTCTTGTTGCGGCGCAAGGAAATCGACTGGTACTACAACGGCGCCGCGGGCAACGTCTACCCCGCCGAGTGGGCGAGATTCCTGGCGCCGGTCCCCGTCGAGGAACGCGGGGACGACCTTGTCGAGGTGTATCACCGGCTGCTGCACTCCCCCGATCCGCAGGTCGCGCTCGATGCCGCGGTCGCCTGGTCGACATGGGAAGGCGCGACGAGTTCCCTGCTCCCGCAACCGGATCGGGTCGCCGAAACCGCCGAAGCACGCTTCGCTCTCGCGTTCGCCCGGATCGAAAACCACTATTTTCGCCACGGCGGATTCCTCGAGGAGGGACAGTTGCTGCGAGACATAGATCGGATCGCCGACATCCCCGGCGTGATCGTGCAGGGCCGCCACGACATCGTGTGCCCCGCGGTGAGCGCATGGGATCTGCACAACGCGTGGCCGTCCTCGACGCTGCACATCGTCGAGGACGCCGGGCACACCGCGCACGAGCCCGGCATCACCGCCCAGCTGGTGGAGGCGACCGACACGTTCGGAAAGCGAGGCTGACACCATGGCGACCGAGGCCGGAGAAGCCGTCGTCGCGGCGCTACGCGAGGACATCGACCGGCTCTTCGACGCCGAACCCGATGTGCGCGCCGACGCCGACGATTCGGTCCACCAGATGCGGGTGGCCACGCGCAGGCTCCGCAGTGTCCTGCGTTCCTATCGCAAGCTGTTCGACGCCGAGGAAGCCGCCGGCACCGAAGCGGAACTGAAGTGGCTCGCCGACCTGCTCGGCGTGGCCCGCGACGCCGAAGTCCGCGCCGAACGGTTCATCGATCTGCTGACCGGTTACGACCGAGTCCCCGCCGAGGTCACCGATGCCCTGGTCGGGGCCTCCCGTGCGGCCTACACCGCTGCTCACACGGAGGTACTGAGCGCGATGGACGGCAAGCGCTACCGCCGCCTGCGCAAAGTCCTCAAAACCTGGCGCACCGATCCCCCGCTCGCCCCCGAACTCGCCCACGACAACGCGACCGACGTCTTCGGCAAGGTCCTGCGCCGCGACCGCAAACGCCTGCGCACACTCGTCTTCGCCGAGCCCACCGCCACCCCGGCGGACCGCGTAGAACTGCTCCACGACATCCGCAAGGGCGCCAAGCGCTTACGCTATTCCTGCGAAGCCGCCGCGACGGTCCTCGGCCCCGACGCCACCGACCTGGGCACCCGGGCCAAGCGCCTGCAATCCGTCCTCGGCGACCACCGCGACGCCGTCGAATCCCGCGAAGCGATCCTGGTGGTGGCAGCAGGTACCCACTCGACCGCGGCAACCATCTACGAACTCCTCGCCGACACCGAGGAAGCAGCCGCGGGCCGAGCCATCGCCCACTACCCGGCGGCCGCCGCATTCATCTCCGCGGCGAACTGACAGTCGTCACTATCGACGCGGCCCGTCGTATTCGAACCCGATAGTCCGAGTTCCCGGATCAGCGACAGCCAACCGCACCGCGACCTTCTCCCCTTCCGGCGGCTGTCCCGCACACCGCGCGAGGATCGGCGGTTCACTGACAAAGATCTCCGCGGGCCGGGACCCGTTGGCATCACGCAAAACCACGGCGGCGAACTCGGTGCCTACCCGAGGCTGGAGGACGGTGGCCTCGGTCAGGTCGACGCAGGCGCGATCGACCTTGTTGGCTACGGCATCGGTGCGGCGCATCGTCTCGGCGGCGGCCTTCACACCGTCGGTCACCCATTGCGGCACGTCGGCTCCGGCATCGTAGGCCAGGCAGATCTCGGTGGTGAACCGGTCGGCCAGCCGTCGCAGTGGCGCCGTCACGTGGGCGTACGGTGCGCCGATCGCACTGTGCGTCAGTTGTTGCGGGGTCGGGTCGTCGAGTTCGGCGAGCAGTGTGTAGCTCGCGCCGCGCAACAACCCGGTGGCTTCCGACATCAGCACCAGCGCGGCGGGGGTGTTCGCGTCGAGTCCCGCGAGCATGCGGCCCACCGGGACCTCGGCGGGCCACTCGACCCCCAATGCCGCCGCCGTGCGCCGCATCGAATCGATCGCGCTCTCCGGCGGTGGCGGCATCGTCCGCAGTAAGCCGACACCCTTGTGCTCCAGCATGATTCGCGCCGCACACATGCCGGTGAGCAGCGAGACCTGTTCGTTCCAGTCGTCGGCCTCGGTCCGGGGCTCCAACTGCAGGCGCCAGCCGTCACCGTCGGGGATCACTTCCTGCGCGGGCAACCGCAGCGAGATCGCGCCTCGGTCCAACCCCGCCTCGATCCGCAGCCGACCGAATTCGGGCAGCGCGGTCAGCGACGTCGGCAGAGTATCGGCGTCAGCGGCAGCCTGGACCTGTGCGTAGTCGAACCGCTCCCGGGAGCGCACCAGTGCGCGCTTCACCGAAAAGCTCAGTGGCACAGCATCATTGTCGAGTTCTATGGTCCACAACACGGCAGGCCGGTCGACGCCGGGCAGCAGACTCGCGGTGCCCTCGGACAGCACGGTCGGATGCAGTGCGACATTACCGTCGGGCAGATAGAAGGTCTGCCCCCGCACTTCGGCCTCCGTGGCCAGCCCACTGCCCGGCACGATCACCGCACCGAGATCCGCGATCGCGTAGTGCAGGGTGAAGCCGGTGGGAGTGCGTTCGATATGCAGCGCCTGGTCCAGATCCAGCGCGCTGGGCGGGTCGATGGTCACGAACTCGATATCGGTCCGATCGACCCGAGTGCCCGCGAACGCGTCCACCGCGTCGCGGGCGTCGGAGACGGCCTCGGCCGGATAGTCCGAGGCCAGTCCGAATTCGGAACGGATGGCGCCGAAGTCGACCGGCGCCGAGACGATCCGCTGATGGAGTTCCATTCTCGCAGAGTAGCGATTTCCTACTGCAGTGCGAGCATGGTGCCGTTGAGCTGATCGAGCGGGCCGTACACCGTGAAAGTGACCCGGCCGTTGGGCACGGCGGAGGACACGGTCGCGGCCGCGTCGAGCGCCTGACCGAACGAGGCCGCCGACGGGTGCGGCAGACCGGCCACGGTCAGGCCGAATCGGGACTGGTGCACCCAGGCGGTATCACCCGGGCTGAGGTCGACCTGAACCCCACCGTTGAGCGGGGTCACCGCGACCGCGCTCGCCGAACCGGCACCAAGCGTTGCGAAAACCGCAGTGGCTCCGGCGATCAGTGCACCGGCGACAATGGAACGAACTACCCGCATGTAAATGTGACCTGCTTCCGCGATCGAATGTGTTGGGCTCGCGGAAGTGGCAGCGAGCCCTGCCGACGGCGATCACTCTATGACCTCGCTCACGTTCCCGGCGAGTTCCAGCGCATTTTCCCTGTCTCGACACACGATCGCCGAGACATTCCGGGCAATTGTTACTGTGGCGGCGGCGCACTCGGCAGCTGCCGGGTTGTGCGGCACTCACGTCGATAAATGGGAGTTTGCGAACGTATGTCGTGGCTGATTTTCGATTACCTGTCGCCGATCCTCGGACCGGACGCGGCCAGCTATTGGGCACACCTGCTGGCGATCAACCCGGGGTAGCTCACCGCTTCGATCCGGAACATGTCGCTTCCCGTTAACCACACGGGAAGCGGCGTGTTTCCTGGGCGGCTAGCATCCCGCTGCGTGAGTAGAACTACCGCCGCCATCGCGGCCAGCGCCACCGTCTTCGCCCTGCTTCTGGCCGGCTGCAGCGATGACTCTTCCTCTGCCGGTTCCCCCGCCGCGTCCACCACGCCCGCGCCTTCCTTCCAGGTCGAAGCCAGCAAGGCGGGGATGTTCGTGGTGAGCTACCGCAACGCCTTCCCGAAGCTGGCGCAGGGGCGCGACGACGCCGCCGTGGCCGCGGTGCTGAACCATTCCTGCTCCGAGATCAAGGCGGGCAAGTCCGAGGCCGACACGATCGCCACGATCAAGAAGGCGGCCAAGAACGGCGACACCGACGCGACCACCGAAGAGGCCACGGCCGTCTACCAGATGTCCACACTGATGTGCTGAGCCGCTGTGCGGCCGAGCGAGGCGGCGGCTCCCGGTGGGAGCCGCCGCCTTCGCGTTGCCTGGGCGGGCGAGCCGGCCTGTAAGCCGGATCCTGTCCCCGATTCGCATCGGGGGGCGACCATCCATCTGGACACACCGTTGCCGGGTGCCTCGAGCGGTCCACCCGCAGGCTCGGGCGAGCAGCCCTCGAACACCTGCGCAGCCGCACCGTTGCCGATGCGACCTTCGACCTTGCTCCGGGCGGGGTTTACCTAGCCGCCCCGGTCACCCGGGGCGCTGGTGCGCTCTTACCGCACCGTTTCACCCTTACCGCACGTGCGTGCGGCGGTTTGTTTTCTGTGGCACTGTCCCGCGGGTCACCCCGGGTTGCCGTTAACAACCGCCCTGCTCTGTGGAGTCCGGACTTTCCTCGGCACCGGGCAGCGGCACTGTTCGTGCCCGTTCCCGTTACCGCGGTCGCCCGGCCGACTCGCCCGCCGGTACAGAGTACTCGCTACGGTATTGACTCATGGAACGTGTCGACGTCAGTTTCCCTTCGGGTGACCAGCAGTGCGCCGCGTGGCTCTACCTGCCCGACGGCGCGCCTCGTCCGCGGCCGTTGGTGATCATGGGACACGGGCTCGGGGCCACCCGCGAGATGGGGTTGGATCGGTATGCGCGGCGGTTCGTCGCCGCGGGAATGGGGGTGCTCGCGTTCGACTACCGGAATTTCGGTGCCAGTGAGGGTTCGCCGCGCCAGGTGCTCAACATCGCGCGGCAGCGGCAGGACTGGAAGGCCGCAATCGCCTACGCGCGCAGCATCCGGGGCTTCGACGCCACTCGGATCGCGTTGTGGGGCACCTCGTTCGGCGGGGGACATGTGCTCGCGGTGGCGCCCGACGACGATTATCTCGCCGCGGTGGTGGCCCAGGTGCCGTTCACCAGCGGGTGGGCGTCGGGGATGGCGAAGGGGCCGATCAGCCTGACCAAGGTCGCCACCATCGCCGCCACCGACCTGCTCTTCGGGCCGCTCCGCCGCAAACCCGTCCGCATCCGCCTGGCCGGGCGCAAACGCTCCGCGGCGTTGATGAGCGCCACCGACGTGCCGGAAGGCTACGGCCGACTGGCCGAGGAGAGCGACACCTACGATCCCAAAGTGGGTGCCCGCGTGGCGTTCTCGACACTGTTCGACTCCCCCGGACGCCGCGCCAAGTCCTTGAAGGTCCCCGTCTTCTACGCGATCGCCGAGAACGACTCGATCGCCCCCGCCGGCCCGACCCGCAAGGCCGCCGAACGCACCAAACACGCTGTGGTCAAGCAGTATCCGGTCGGCCACTTCGACGTGTACTTCGACGATGTCTTCGAGCAGGTAGTACGCGACCAGACCGATTTCCTGGTGTCGGTCCTTCGCCCCTGAACTGCCCGGATACTCCGGGCCCGTGGGGCACCATGGGGTGATGGAACAGATCAGCTCGCGCACGATTTACACCAACCCGTGGATGCGGCTGCGGGAGGACACTGTTCGGCGGGCCGACGGATCGGTGGGGATCTACGGCGTCCTCGACAAGGTCGACTGGGCGCTGGTGATCCCGTTCGACGGCACGGGATTCCATCTCGTCGAGCAGTTCCGCTACCCGCTGGGCATACGGTGCTGGGAGTTCCCCGCGGGCACCCCGGCACAGGGGACCACTCCCACACCGATCGAGCTGGCGCACAACGAATTGCGCGAGGAAACCGGGCTGCGCGCCGACCACATGACCCCGCTCGGCGCCTTGGCCACCGCACCCGCACTGACCGACCAGCGCGGCCACTGCTTCCTGGCCACCGGCCTCACCCCCGGCGAGCCGGACCGCGAACACGAGGAGCAGGACATGCGCACGGCCTGGTTCTCCCGCTCGCAGGTCGAGGCGATGATCCTGCGTGGCGAGATCATCGACGCCCACGCGGTAGCCGCCTACGGCCTGCTGCTCATGCACGAGCGCGGCCTCGGCCCCGGCTGATCGCACGACGACATCAGCGTGGCAATGACCTCGGAGGTCATGGCTTTGCCTCGAGCCGGGCCGATACGCTGGGCGGGTGACGACGACGAGCGCCCGGATCGGCCCGTTGATGCGCGAGTGGCGGCAGCGGCGCAAGCCCAGCCAGCTCGACCTGGCACTGATCCCCTCGACGACGCCACCGCCACAGCGCTGCGGGCGATGGGCGACGCACAGTCACCCGGGTGATCGACCACGACAAGGGGCGCAGCACCTGATCGGTACTGCGCCCCTTGTTTTCGTGAGTAGATCAGATGGGCTGGAAGCCCGCGCCTACGCCGCCTGCGCGGTTGAGCACATCCAGGATCACCTGGATGGGCTGGAAGTACGCGGGCGAGTGGATCGGGTTCGCGCCACCGGTGCACGGGACGTCGAAATCGACCGGGCCCAGGCCGGTGAGACGGCCCTGGTTCATGCCGACGAGGCGGTCGCCGACGACGACGGGGCCGCCGGAATCGCCCGGCTGCGAGCAGTACTGGTTGATGGAGGTGCCTTCGAGCTCACCCCACACCACGCCACAGCTGCGACCGCTGGTACGGCCGTCCGAGCACACCGTGGCGCCGGGGCCGGGCGAGGCGCCGATACCGGCGACGGTGGTCTGGCCGATGGTGCGCACCGGCAGTACCTTCGACGCATCCAGTTGCAGCACAGCGAAATCCAGGTAATCACCGTCGTCGGAGTACGCGACGGTCCCGATCACACCTGCCTTGAGCGCCTGCTCGGCGCCGACGCGCGAACCGGTCGGCGCGCAGTGTCCGGCGGTGAGGCCGACGAGGCGACCCGCACCGTCGTGGCCGATGGCCGTGAGCGAACAACCGGAGTTGTTGTCGAAGACGATGCCCGAAGCCGCGCCGAGCACCACGCTCGGATCGGCCGTCACACTGCCCGCACCCGCGGACGCGGTGAGCACCCCCGCGATGGCCGCCGCAAACGCCGCCATCCGTAGAAACCTCATCAAGTACCTTTCCTGTGTGGCCGCGGCATTCCGCGCGCCCGAGAATATTTCGGGCGATGCGGCGTCGTCGTTACGCCGACCGTGCGCCGGGGCGACCGTACCGTGCCCGGGTGACGAGCGGCTAGCTCACAGGTACGAGGTGTCGTTGACCAGGCGCACCGAGGCGCCGCCGTCGGGATAGAACTCGGCCACGCACAACGACGCGAGGTCGAGGTGCAGGCGGTACAGCAGCGACGGCCCCACCCCCAGCGCCAGTTGCAGCAGGGTTTTGATCGGGGTCACGTGGCTGACCACCACCACGTTCTGGCCCGGGTACAGCGCCACCAGATCGCGGCGCACCCCTTCGACGCGTTCGCGGACCTGATCGAAACTCTCGCCGCCGGGTGCGGGGATCGACGGGTCGCCGAGCCAGTCGCGGTGCAGCAACGGGTCGCGCTCGGCGGCCTCGGCGAAGGTGAGACCCTCCCAGTCGCCGAAATCGGTCTCGGTGAGGCCGTCGAGGATGCGCAACGGCACGCCGAGGGCTGATGCCGCGGCTTCGGCGGTGGACCGGGCGCGCTGCAACGGGGAGCTCACCACGGCGGCGATATCGCCTTTGGCGGCAAGCATTTTCGCGGCGCGGTCGACCTGCTCGTGACCCAGGTCGGTCAGCGGCGGGTTGCCGCGGCCGGAGTAGCGGCGCTCCACCGACAGCGCGGTCTGGCCGTGGCGCAGCAGCAGCAGGCGGGTGGGCTTGCCGACGGCGCCGGTCCAGCCGGGCGAAACCTTGTTCGCGTCAACAGATTTCGGCACGTCGACTTCGTCACCTGCGGCATGTCCGGCCGCGACGGCTTCCCGCACGGTTCCGGTGAGTTCACCGTCGTCCATCGCCTCGTTCGCGAGCCGGTCGGCGTGCGAGTTCTCGGCGCGCGGAATCCAGGTGAAGCTCACCCGATCGAATCCGGCGACCAGTGCCCGTGCCTGCTCGGCGAGCGGAATCATCGAGGCGTGCTTGATCTTCCAGCGTCCCGACATCTGCTCGACGACGAGTTTGGAGTCCATCCGCACCGTGACGACGTGGGCGCCCAGCTCGGCCGAGGCCGCCAAACCCGCGATGAGACCACGGTATTCGGCCACGTTGTTGGTGGCGACGCCGATGTACTCCTTGCGTTCGGCGAGCACCCGCACGTGATCGGCGGCGAACACCACCGCGCCGTAGCCGGCCGGGCCGGGATTCCCGCGCGAGCCACCGTCGGCTTCGACGATCACCTGGCTCATCGGCGCACCGCCGCGATCACAGCCCCGATTCCTTGGTGCGCACCATGATCGCGCTGCATTCCGGGCAGCGCAGGACCGCGTCGGGCGCGGCCTGGGCGATGCGCTGCATCTCGCCGCGGTCGATCTCGATCCGGCAGGCGCCGCAGCGACGGGCCTGCAGCAGGGCCGCACCGACACCGTGCGCCGCGCGCTGCTTGTCGTAGACGGCGA
Source organism: Nocardia sp. NPDC055165 (assembly GCF_053606985.1). Lineage (NCBI taxonomy): Bacteria > Bacillati > Actinomycetota > Actinomycetes > Mycobacteriales > Nocardiaceae > Nocardia > Nocardia sp. NPDC055165. Next base: position 5,444 of record NZ_JBSGSS010000037.1, on the reverse strand, counting down.
TCAGGTCGGCGGGGAACAGGCCGATCAGCTCGGAGCGGTCCTTCTCGCAGCGCTGCTGCGCCACTTCGAGATCGGCCATCGCCTCGTCGCGCAGACGTTCGGCGTCCTCGAGGTCCTGGTCGGCCTTGCTCAGCCGCGCACCGGCGTGGTCGTGGTCGGCGAGCATCGCCTCGCGCTGCTCCATCACGGTCAGCAGCTCGTCCTCGAGCACCGAGCGGCGACGCTCCAGGCTGCCCAGTTCGTGCTGGATCTCGGAGAGCTGCTTGGCGGCGACGGTGCCCGAGGTGAGCATGCCGCGGTCGCGGTCCTCACGCTTGCGGACGGCGTCGACCTCGCCCTCCAGCTTGCGGATGTCGCGGTCCAGATCGTCGATGCCGATCTCCACCGCCACGGCCGCGTCCTTGTAGCCGTGACGTTCGGCCGCCAGACGTGTCACTTCCTGCTGTTCCGGCAGGGCGGAACGGCGGTGGGCGATGCGCGTCAACTCGGCATCGACTCCTGCGAGCTGCAACAGCTTGGTCTGGACCGACGGTTCGACATTCAACGCGCACGAACTCCTGAACACAGTGGACGGATGGATCGATCAACCGTACCGCGCCGCCGGGTGTGATCACGCCATGACCCGAAGAGATGGCCGAAGGCGGGAACCGAACGCGTCCCGGCCGCGTCCAAGCAAGTGTGACCACATCGAACCCGAGAATTGACCTGGCACTGCCGCTGCGCCCGCACATCTTCGACTCCCACGCCGAACCACGCCAGCTTCAGCTGACATTGGCGACCCCGTTACCCCCGGTGTGTCTCGTGCACGGGCAGGACGCGATCGAGCCGAAGGAGCAGATCCTGCGGTTCTGGGGCAAGCCGGGCGCCTACCGCCAGGAAGGTGTCGGGCGGCTGCTGTGGGAGCGGCCCAAGAGTGCCCTCGGCGCGCTCGTGGTCGATTGCAACGAGCCGCTCGCGATCGTCAAGGCGCGGTGGCCCGAATGTGAGCGATGCGCGGCGCGGGCGGATGCGCGCATCAAGAAGCTGATCGCCTACTACGTGAGCAGCCTGGTGCCGTTGTTCGTCGGCGGGGCGCTGATGATGGCCCGTCCGTCCGCGTTCGCGTGGATCCTGTGCGCGGCCGGAGTCGGGCTCGTCTTTCTCGCGGTGCTGCTCGGTCCCGCGGTGTTCGTACGCACCGACCGCTACCTCGAAGCGACCCTGGCACCGGACGCGAGCTCGGTCACCGTGCGCGCACATCCCGACTTCGCCCGATCGTGGTCCGGTCAGGCGCAGTGGTGACACCGATCAGCCGCTGACCGTCCACGGGTCGGTGCGCAGCGTGCAGACGCGGGTCCGCACCGCGGGGAGGGCGATGTTGACGAACTGTTCGGCCTGACCGCACCAGGGGAACTCGGTGGCCCAATGAGCGGCGTCGATGAGGGCGGGGCCGCCGCGCCGCAGGTGCTCGTCGACGGGGTGGTGACGCAGGTCGGAGGTGAGGTAGGCGTCGACGCCGGCGCGGATGGCCCTGTCGAGGTAGGAGTCGCCCGCGCCGCCGCAGACGGCTACCCGTTCAATGACACGTTCTGGATCGCCCGCCGCGCGCACGCCCCAGACGGTGCGTGGCAGGCCGGCGCCCACGCGTGCGGTGAACTCGCGCAGGGTTTCGGGCTGTGCGAGTTCGCCGATGCGGCCGATGCCGAGCGAGGACGGCAGGGGTGCGCGTTCGGTGACGTGGTAGGCGGGCTCCTCGTACGGGTGGGCGGCGCGCAGGGCGGCGAGAACGGCGAGACGCGAGGTCGGGGGCGCGACCACTTCGACAGCGTCCTCGGTGACGATCTCGACCGTGCCGATCGCGCCGATCGCCGGGTCGGCGCCCGCGATGGGCAGGAATTGGCCGGTACCCGCGGTGTACCAGGCGGCCTCGCGGTAATCGCCGATCGCGCCCGCGCCCGCGGTGAACAGGGCCGACATCAAGGAAGCCGTGTGGGTCTGCGGCACCTGGATGACCCACTTGTCCACGGCGGCGATGGGTTTGGGATCCAGGGGTCCGGTGATAGTGAGGCCGACGGCCGCGGCCAGCGCGTCGGAGACGCCGGGGTCGGCGGAGTCGGCATTGGTGTGGGCGGAGAACAGGGCACAGCCGGATCGGATCAGCCGGTGCAGCAGCGCGCCTTTGGGCGTATCGGCGGCGACGGTGTCGACCCCGCGCAGCAGTAGCGGATGGTGGACGACCAAAGCCTGTGCGCCCCAGCCGATTGCCTCGTCGACCACAGCGGCGGTCGCGTCGACGGCGAAGACCACCTTGGTGACCTCCTGCGCGGGGTCACCGCAGACGAGCCCCACCGAGTCCCACGATTCGGCCAGTCGCGGCGGGTACGCCGCGTCGAGTACCCCGATCAGTTCGGCCAGGTCGGTCACCGCCGCCTCCTTCGTTGCGTGGGAATATTCGTCGTGGTGTCCACGCGCGCCGAGTCTGCTGTTCCGCTCTGCGCGCGTCCGCGTCGATGTGCCCGATTCACCACAGTGCCGCGTTCAGCGCATCGATCAACCCGTCGACTTCGGCTGCACCTCGCACAGCGACACGGAGGTGGTCGGGCCCCAAGCCGGGGAACGTGTCGGCGCGGCGAACGGCGACGCCGCGGTCGGCGAGACGTTTACGCAGGAGCGCGCCATCGCGGGCGCGGAGCAGGAGGAACGGTCCGGTGGCCGGGGTGTGGACGTCGAGGCCGAGCGCGGTGAGACGGTCGATCATCGCGGTGCGGTCGACAGCGATGCGGGCGGCGTAGCGCTGGGACTCCGCGACGGCGGCGGGTTCGGCCGTCGCGATGATCGCCTCGAGTTGGAGGGTACCGAGTGGCCAGTGCGGGCGGCCATGGGCCAGACGGGCCAGGACCTCGGGAGCGCCGAGGGCGTAGCCGCAGCGCAGACCGGCCAGTGCCCAGGTCTTGGTGAGGCTGCGCAACACGATGACGTCGGGGGCCGACAGACCCGCCAGCGACTCCGCCTCACCGGAAACGACGTCGCCGAGCAGATGGCCGTCCGATGCGGGATCGTCATCGACGCCGGCCACCCCGAACGGCGACGCGCGGGAGGTGCGCTCGTCCGCGATGCCGGAGGGCGCGCGCCGACCGACGACCGCGTCGGTGAAGGCTTCGTCGACCACGATGGTCCGACCTGGGCGGCGCAGCGCCTGAATCGTCTGCGCGGAATGCAGGACCGAGGTGGGGTTGGTGGGGTTACCCAGGACGACGAGGTCTGCGTGTCCGGGGACCAGGGTGGGGTCGAGGGTGTACGGGCGTTGCAGGATCACCCTGGTGACCGGGATGTCCGCCTCGCGCAGTGCCAGTTCCGGTTCGGTGAAGGACGGGTGGATGACGGCGGCGAGGCGCGGGGCCAGGCGCGGCAGCATCGCGAAGCCCTCGGCGGCGCCTGCCAGCAACAGCACCTCGTCGGGGGAGCGACCGTGGCGGGCGGCGACGGCGGCGCGGGCGGCGTGCTCGTCGTCGGCGCTCGGGTAGCGGCCGAGGTCGGCCAGGCGGGCGGCCAGGCGATCGCGCAGCCAGTCGGGTGGGGCGACGCCCTGGACGTTCACGGCGAAATCGAGCATGCCCGGGCGCGCCTCCACGTCGCCGTGGTGGCGCAACATCGCGGGGTCGACGGAGTCCTCGAGCACAACTGCACACCCTACGTGGCGGCGATTCGGCGCCACGGGCGAGAATGGCTCTCGTGGGTCCACTACATGTCTCGTTCATTTGCACAGGCAATATCTGCCGGTCACCGATGGCCGCGAAGATGTTCGAGGCGCACCTCTACCGAGCGGGTCTCGCGAACCGCGTGCGGGTGAGCAGCGCGGGCACCGGTTCGTGGCATGTCGGCGACGCGGCCGACCCGCGTACCGAGGCGACCCTGCGCCGCGCCGGATACCCGACCGAGCACACCGCGGCGACCTTCGGTCCCGAGCACAGTGACGCCGACCTGATCATCGCCTTGGACACCGGCCACGATCGCGAACTCGCGCACCGCGGCGTCCCCACCGAGCAGCGCAGGCTGCTGCGCAGCTTCGACCCCGCGGCCGACGGCCGCGATGTGCCGGACCCGTACTACGGCGACCAGTCCGATTTCGACCTCGTCCGCGACCAGATCGAGGCCGCCATCCCCGGCCTGCTCGACTGGGTCCACGCCGAACTCGACGCGCGCAACCCCGCCGACGTGCAGCTCTGATGCGCAAACTCACCTTTCTGCTGCGTCCCAGCTGGCTGATCCTCGCGGTGATCGTCGCCGCGTTCGCCTACCTGTGCTTCACCGTGCTGGCGCCGTGGCAGCTCGGCAAGAACAACAGCACCGAACACCGCAACCAGCTGATCGCCGACTCTGTGCAGGCCGACCCCGTGGCCGTCACCGATGTCCTCGACGGCGACTCCGGCACCCACACCGAGTGGCGCAAGGTCACCGCGACCGGCGCCTTCGTCCCCGAGTCGACCGTCCTGGTCCGCCTTCGCCACCTCGACGGCGCCCCCGGCTACGCCGTCCTCGCCGCCTTCCGCCTCGACGACGGCCGCACCCTCCTGGTCGACCGCGGCCTGGTCGCCTCCGTCGACGGCACCCGCCCACCCGCGATCGCCGACCCGCCCGCGGGCCCGCAACGCATCGAAGCCCGAGTCCGAGCCTCCGAGGGCGTGGTCCCCGACAAAACGCCCAGCACCCAGGACGGCTTCCGCCAGGTGTACACGGTCGACACCACCCAGGAATCCGCCGTCCTCGGCACCCCCCTCACCCCCGTTCCGACCGGCACCGACAAGGGCGGCTACCTCCAGCTGGCCGCCGACCAGCCAGGCGCCTTCACCCCGACCCCCCTGCCCCAACTGGACGCGGGCCCCTACCTCTCCTACGGCCTCCAATGGCTCGCCTTCGGCCTGATGGCCCCCCTCGGCCTCGGCTATTTCGTCGTAGCCGAGCTCAAAGCCCGCCGCCGAGACCGCGCCCAACCGTCTACCCCGACGAACCCCACGCCCACCGTAGACACCCCCACCCCCACCCAACCCTCCACAGAAGCCCGCCTAGCGGACCGCTACGGCCGCAACCGCTGACAGCTGTTCGCCACCCCGCGAATCCAGCACGTCATCCGCGAACTCAACTGCCTCTCGTCTGCGCACACCGCGAAGACCGCAGCTCCACCGCACCCCCGCCACACCGCGCACCCCAGGCCCACCATGACCGCTACCCCCAGCCACGCCGCGCACCCCAGGCCCACCATGACCGCTTTCCCCAGCCACACCGCGCACCCCAGATCCACCATCACCCCCACCCCCAGCCACACCGCGCACCCCAAATCCGCCATGACCGCACTCCCACCCACCACCCGCGACCCCTAGGGAGCGGCGGCCACGAAGTGGCCGGTCCGCGGCCGGGCCGCCGGTCAGGCGCCGCGGAGATGCGACGAAGGAGCGATTCCGCGGCTG
>NZ_JBSGSS010000036.1:0-15290 GCF_053606985.1 Nocardia sp. NPDC055165 | reverse complement strand
GTCGAACCTGATCGACCAGGTCGAAACCACCGAAAAGAACCGGCAGGAAAGACCTGCGGCACGCAGTGCCAATCGCCGAGCGTAGCGGATACGACGGGGTTGGTATGTGCGGTGAAATCGATGGAACCGGAAGGGGCTTCGGTGCGTCTAAGGACGTGAAGGAGTGCCATCTTCTTGGCACATTGGCCTCACACGGCGGAGCATGGCTCGGCTGTGGGCGTCTCACGAGCGGCGGGAACTCGCCAGCGTGAAATTGTGGGGCGGTGTCGTAGGCTATGCGGAATGACGGGGTGGCCGGGTGTCGGGAGGACTCGGAGCGGCCATGGGGTTGGAGCGGGGTCCGCCGGACGGTATGGCTCAGTGATCGGGAAAGACGGAGGATGCTCGTGCGGCGACGGTCTGCAGTGGTGACCACGGTGGTGTGTGGGGTACTCGCGGTGTCGGGGTGTTCCACCACCGAGAGCGGGAACGCACAGCCGAGTTCGGCTGACCCAGCGGCGGCTACCGCGGCACTGTGGGACCCGTGCAGTCAGATCCCGGACTCGATGTTGACCAGATTGGGGCTCGACGTGGCGTCGAAGCGATCCGGCATCCTCGGGGCAGAAGAGCCAGGCTGGAAGATCTGCGCGTGGGATGACGCTAACTACCCCTCCGGCTTTGGTATCGGTGTCTTTTCAACGATCCACACGGTCGACGAAGTGCGGGCGAAGTCGACAAACATCGAGTTCAAGGACGTCGTGATCGCAGGCCGCGACGGTGTGCAGTTCCGGCAAAGCCACTACGACGCTAACGAAGACTGCTCGATCGTCTTCCCGACGTCGACTGGATTCACGCAACTCGACATGCTCAACAGCGGCGTCAAAGAGAAGTCAGTGCCGCCATGCCAACGACTGCAACCGATCGCGGAAGCGATCGTCCCGCTCTTTCCCAAATAGAACTTTCGAAATCAGGGGGGGTGTCATGACTTCAGAAGACGAGAAGTCCCGCTGGCAGTATCTGAACGAAGAGGCGAAGGCAGGCCGCCTCTACCTCGACCCCTCGGTCGCGACAAGTTGTCGCGACGCAAGCAACAAGCAGATCGACCTCTTTGTCCAACTGAAGAACGACCTACAGTACGTCTCCTCGGTGTCTGGTCTCGGCCGGTTCAATGCAGCTGACGAGCTTGCAAAGATGCTCGGCATGAAGGCCATTGGCGGAGAGCGTGATTTCGACACCGCCTTCAAAGAGCACATCGAGGTGCTGACGTTGATCCGGGACACCATCGAAATCTCCGTGAAAAAGTACGAGGACCAGCAAATAGCCCAAGCGCAGGCAACAAACGCGTTGGGCAACGGCTACTGATCCACGTCTGCCGCTGACCGGTCGACCCGACAGGCAGTCACATCTGCTGCGGTGCCGCGATTCCCAACTGACCCAATCCGAGCTTCAGAGTGCGGGCACTCAACTGGCACAACGCGATTCGATTTGACCGGATCGGTTCGTCAGCCGCGAGGACAGGGCACGAGTCGTAGAAGCTGGTGTAGGCGCGGGCCAGTTCGTATAGATAGCCCGCCAGCCGGTGTGGCTCCAACGTGTCGGCCACCTCGGCGAGGACAGTGCTGTAGCCATCGAGGCACAGAGCGAGTTCCCGCTCCGCTGGTTCCATCGGCCCGCCGATATCCACGATCGCCGAGGTTGCGGCATCAGCTTTGCGCAGGATCGAACAAACCCGGGCGTGGGCGTACTGCAGGTAGACGCCGGTGTTGCCGTTGAGCGTGGTCATCCGGTCAGGGTCGAAGGTGTAGTCCTTGACCCTGGATGTCGACAGATCCGCGTACTTCACCGCACCGATTCCCGCCTGCTCGGCGATCGCGTCGAGCTCCGCCGACGACAGGTCCGGGTTCTTCTCGGCGACCACCACACGAGCACGCCCGACCGCTTCGTCGAGCAGGTCCATCAACCGAACCGTCCCGCCCGCACGGGTTTTGAACGGTTTGCCGTCCGGCCCGAGGATGGTGCCGTAAGCGACATGAGCAACTTCGATCGCCTCGGTGAGCCAGCCTGCCCGCCGTGCCGCTTCGAATACCAGCTGGAAATGCAGAGCCTGCCGCGAGTCGGTGACATACAGCAGCCGGTCGGCGTGCAGTGAGGCGATGCGGTACCGGATGGTGGCCAGGTCGGTGCTGTCGTAGCCGTAGCCACCGTCGCGTTTGCGGACCATCAGGACCGCCGGCTGATCATCGGGGCCTTTGACCTGTTCGGACAGTACGACGACCGCACCGTCACTCTCGACCGCGACGCCCTTGTCCAGCAGCTCGGTGACGGTATCAGCGAGCTTGTCGTTGTAGAACGACTCACCGAAGTAGTCGTCCGGAGTGAGCAGCACACCGAGCCGGTCGTAGATCGCACCAAACGCCTTCTCGGACTCCGCGACGATCTCCCGCCAACGGGACACCGTGTCAGGGTCACCGGCTTGCAGGGCAACCACACGAGTCCTGGCCCGGTCCGCAAAGCCTGAATCCGAGTCGAATTGTTTCCTGGCCGCCTTGTACAGGCTGTCGAGCGCCGACACCGAGCTGGTTTCCTTATCGAGTTCCTCTGTATGCCAGGAAGATTCGGGGTGCTCGTCGATGTATTGGATGAGCATGCCGAACTGTGTACCCCAGTCGCCCAGGTGGTTCGCACGGATGACATCGGCGCCGAGGAACCCGAAGACCCGGGCCAGGCTGTCACCGATGATGGTGGTCCGCAGGTGCCCGACGTGCATTTCCTTCGCGACGTTCGGCGCCGAGTAGTCGATGACGACCCGTTGCCCGTCTTCGGCGGTGGGGACGCCGAGCCGGTCATCGGCCAGGCGCGCTGCGACAGATTGCCACACCGCTGTATCGGCCAAGGTGATGTTCAAGAACCCTGGGCCTGACACTTGTACATCAGCGATCACACCATCCGCGAGATCGATCTGAGTGACGAGCTCAGCGCCGAGCTGCGTCGGCGGGATGCCGACCCGCTTCGCCAACGGCAGCGCGACATTGGATTGGAAGTCGGCGCGATCGGAACGTCGCACTACCGGGTCCGCATCCGCCGCTTCCGGACGGACTCGGACGATCGCCTCCGACACAGCGGCAGCGACACGTCCGAGCAGCGGCACAATACCGGCAGAGCTCACCTTGGGTTCCTTTCGCGTGGATGGTGAACTCATTGTCCCAAGCACATCAAGCGGAATATCGGCCGCGACTCAGCAGATCGCGCCTCCCTGCACTGGGCTTGGTAGGGCAGCAGGCTCGGTAGCAAGCACATGCCACCTACAGACGTACGCTGACCTGCGAAGACCAACGCATTTCAGGAAGGTGTGCTGATGACCGTCACTGCTGGCCGGTTCGCTGTCGGACTGATTGCCGCGGCCACATTGGCGTTGGCAGGATGCGACGGCAACCCGCCGACGACAACACCTCCGGGGTCGGTGTCGTCGACGACGGCGTCCGCGCCTTTGTCCGAGGGGCCCGCTGCGTCGACGTCGTCGACCCGCCTCCCAGAAGCCACCACCCCGGCCACTTCGGCTGAGTTGACACCGCACGCCTCACCAGCACCACCCGCATCCTCACCCGCGATCCAACAATCAGAGCCGACCTTCTTGTATTGCGAGAACGGCACCGCGATATACAGCGATCAGTCGTACGTAGTCGGGGATCCACGCTGTCCACAGCCCACCGCTAACGAAGACCCGCACGGTCGCGACTACCAGTGTGATGCGCAAGGAACCAACTGCACCTACCCCGATGGCTCTCCGGTCCCGGGTTATCGGCGGTGCGGCACACAGTGTGGTGAAGCACCGACTTCTGGTGAGGTTCAACGCAAGTGGATGGAATGCATCGCTGTGAAATCGGTGGAGCAATGTCGAGCGGAGCAGTGAGGAGTCGTCAATAAAGTCGCTGCGCCCGTTCCAGAGCCCATACATCTGGGACGAGGAAGTACAGCCAACAGACCTACGCCCCGCCGTGTATCCGCGAGACCGCATCTACTGTGACCAGACCCTCCGTACCCCACTCACGAAGCACCTTGATACTAGGGTTGACCATATGGAAAAACGCGTCCAGGTGAAGATCTGTGGTATCAGGTCCGAACTCGACCTCGCTGCGGCGTTGAGTGCTCGGCCCGATGCCGTGGGGTTCATCTCTGGCATCACGCACTTCAGCGAGGACGCGCTCACACCGGAGCAGGCCGCCGCCCTGTCCGCGCAGGTATCGAGCCGAGTCGGCGCACGCTCGGTGAAGCGTGTGCTGGTCACCCACCTCGAAGACGCTGACGCGATTTTGCAGCTTGCGCAGACGGTCGATGTCGAGGCTATCCAGGTGCACGGCTTGGTGAATCGAGCCAACTTGCGAAAGGTGTACGAGCACAGGGGCAATCGCGAGATCCTGCGGGCGGTTCATGTCACCGACGAGGGTGTGTTCTCCGCCGTCGAGGATGTCGCCAAGTATTGCGACGTTATCCTTCTGGACTCGCGCACGCCCAGCCGTCTCGGGGGAACCGGGCAGACACACGACTGGAACATCAGCAAGAAGATCGTCGAAGCGATGGCCGGGCGCAAGGATGTGGCATTGGCCGGTGGGCTCACCCCGGACAACGTCGGTAGGGCGATCGACCTTGTGCAGCCCTATGGTGTGGACGTCAACACCGGCGTCGACGACGCCGGCGGCAACAAGTCCAAGGCGGCATGTGCTGAATTCGTCAAAGCCGCGACCCGGGAGCTCGCCTCGACTTGTCATCCAGCACAACAGCACTGAGCACCAGCGCCCCGCCGATCACCGCACCCACTGTGATCGGCGTGTTCGTGAAGATCGCACTCACCACGGCCGCGAAAACGGCTTCGTTGAGTCCGATGATGCTCGCAGTTGTCGCGTCCAAGCCTCGTAGGCCCAACCAATAGAGGCAGAAACCCGGTCCGAGCAGTAGCGCCCCGACCAGGACGAGCGATCCGGCGGTCCGAGCGTCCGGTGGATCGGTCAGGATCAGTCCACCGCCGAGCACACTGGCCACCACCAACTGCCATCCCGCCGACGCGATCGTCGGTCGCTGTGCCGACTCCCGGGCGATGAGGCTGACCAGCAGCGCGACACACACCGCGCTACCGACCGCGAGGACACAGCCCAACAGCGCTCTGTCCATACCGATTTCAGCCGAGCTGCCGGGTACCGCCACTGCCACCGCGGCACCGACCAGCACGAACTCGACGCCGACGAGCACCGTCGGTCGGCGCCGCCCGCGCACTATCTCGGCGGCGAGCAACAGCAACGGCGCGATCAGGTGCAACGCCACCACCACGGGCAACGGTCCGCATTTCAACGCTGCGACGAACAGCAGCAAGTTGGCTGCCTCGAGCGCGCCCAATCGCACATAGAGGCCGGGCGATTCCAGCAGTGTTCGAATCGGGCCTTGGCGGCGTGCACCCGCGACGAGGAGCAAGGTCACTCCGCCCCCGGCGGCGACCAGCGCCGAGGAGGCGAGGGAACCCTCGAGCGCCGCCAGCGCGGCGCTCGACATGCCCCACACGAAGGTCGCCGCGAGCATGATCCACGGCGACGATCGGGTGAGCGATGACCGGACTGCGGTCAAAAAATGTAGGTCACGATAGGCAGCACCACAGCAGTGAACCCGCCGAAGACGCCCGCCGCAATAGCCCGCTGGGAGAAGTTGGGGAATCGGCTGGTCAGCCAGGCTAGTGTGCCGAACGCGAGCACGAAGGTGCCCCACACGATCAAGCCACCCGCGGCAGCACGCTCAGGGAGCGGGGCCTCCTCGGCCAGGCCGGCCTTCAACAGGGCTCCGAGCCCTACGATCGTCAATCCGGCGGCCGATGCCAGCACGAACATCGCGAAGCCCACATGGCTGTTCATCACCAGCCGGCGTGACCCCCATTCGGTCACCACCCGGCCATCGCTGTGGTGCGCGCCGTCGACCTGGCAGATCAGGTCGAAAACCCTGCCGGGGTTGACGGTTTCGGCGACCGCGGTTCGCGCGTGCACCATGGCCTCGACAGCCAGGGTCGTCGAGTATGCGGTGATGAACCCCTCGCTCGATGTCCGGAATCCGCCGCGACTCGGCAGTTGCTGAGTCATCACCTGCAAATCGAACAACGCGGTCAACGCAACCCGGACCGCCGGATGAAAGATCAGTGTGCCATCGGCGACCAGCACGGCACCGACTGCCGCATGCAGCCCGAGGTGGGTCCAGATGTGGGCGACATCGCCACGCAGGAAATGCTCGTCCCCGTTGCAGTTGGCACCGCTGGCGAGCCCGTCGAGCATCCGTTCGATCGCCAGCTCGGATGCCCGCCGCGCCCGCCTGCCGCCCACCGACGCGTACTCGGGACGGGCCAGCACCGTGGCGATGTGTGCCGCCGAGTACAGCGGTTCGGCGCGGACGTCGTCGGACAGCATCGTCAGCGCCAGAAAGGTCACGCCGCGCAGCGTCGCCCGCGCCACTTCCACGTCGTCGGCCGCGTACGGGGCGAGTGCGTGCATCGCGGCAGTCGTCGCGGTCAGGGACACGGGGCCGACCGATCCGGACATCCGATACCCGCCCGATTCGGCATCCTGTTCCTGGATCAACGTCCTGATGCACTCGCGGACGTCGGAATCGGCGTCGGCCACCCCGAGGCAGTGCATCGCCCGCAATTGCCACGCGATATCGATCGGCCCCGTGAACTCCCCCGCACCCGCGGTGGGCGGCACGATCATCTGCCGACGTACCAGATGCAGCACCTCGGCTGCCCGCGGAACGGGAATGCCTGCCGCGGTCAGCGCACACACCACCTCCGCGGTGTTCTGCGGATTCGGCGGCACATCATGGACCCAGCCCCAGCCTGCCCCGCCCGCGCCATCAGAGAACTGGTAACGCTCGAACCACTCGACCGCCAGTCTCATGCGTTCATCGAGATTGGACATGTCCCCACCTAACCGATCTGTGTCGAACCCATTCCAGCCCAGGTTCTTTCACCTACTAGATGCTCCCAGATGCCCATTGAGTTCACGAGCACCGTGGCGAACGACCTATGAACCCGCAGGTCCTGTCGGTGGGGCGGCGTAGTGTCACGCATATCGGCGTTGCGGGTGACCAACCGGAGGTTCGCGATGGACGTGCTGCTCGGGATCGGAACACGTAAGGGTTTGTTCTTGGCTCGTAGCCGGGATGGGCGGGCCAGTTGGACGGTGTCGCCGCCACAGTTCCCGGTGGCTGATGTGAAGGCGTTGGCGATTGATACCCGGCGCGGGACGCCACGGGTTCTTGCCGGGGTGTTGAACAGTCATTTCGGGCCCACATTGGTGGTCAGTGATGATCTCGGGGAGACGTGGAGCGAGCCGGATGACGCGCCACTGGCATTTCCCGAGGACACCGGGGCCGCGCTGGTCGGCGTGTGGCAGATTGCGCCTGCTACCGAGGCCGAGCCGGATGTGGTGTACGCAGGTGTCGAGCCGTCTGCCTTATTCCGGTCAACTGATCGTGGCCGGACGTTCGAGCTGGTCAGAGGGTTGTGGGACCATCCCCATCGGCCGCAGTGGGAACCGGGTGGTGGTGGGTTGGCCTTGCATACTGTGCTGCCGCATCCGGTCGATACGCAGCGGATGGCGGTGGCCATGTCCACCGGTGGGGTTTATCAGACTGCCGACGGTGGCGAATCGTGGACGCCGACGAACAAGGGGGTCACCGCGGACTTCATGCCCGGCCAGTTGCCGGAATGGGGGCAGTGCGTGCACAAGGTCGCTCTCGATGCCGAGTCGCCGAGCACTATGTATTTGCAGAACCACGGTGGGGTGTTCAGGAGCACCGATGCGGGTGTGAGCTGGCAGTCGATCGACGGTGGGTTACCGCCGTCGAATTTCGGCTTCCCGATCGTCGCGCATCCGCGTAAGCCGGGGGTGATCTACACCTTCCCACTGGTGGCGGATATGGATCGCTTCCGGTTTCCGCCCGATGCGGTCTGCGCGGTGTATCGCAGTGCGGACGGCGGCGAGACGTGGTCGAAGCTGAACGACGGCCTTCCCACGGTCCCGTTCTGGGCTGCGGTCATGCGCGATGCCATGTGCGCCGACGACGCCGACCCGACCGGCATCTATTTCGGCACTCGCAACGGCGAAGTGTATTGCAGCGCAGACGAAGGCGACCATTGGCGGCTCGTGGCCGACAAGCTGCCCGACGTGCTGTGCGTGCGCGCCGCGGTCATCGGATAGCGCGATGGCTCGCGTCTGCCTGCCCTCCATGCTCCGCACCTATGTCGACGGCGCCAAGGAACTCGATGTCGACGGTGCGACTCTGCAACAGGTCCTCGATGCGCTGCGCGAACGATCACCCGGTTTGGAGCGCCGTCTCCGCGATGAACGCGGGGTTTTGCGCCGGTACGTGAACTTCTATATCGACGGTGACGAATGCCGTCTTCTCGACGGCCAGGACACCGCTGTCGGCGCACGTACCGAGGTGATGATCATCCCGTCGGTTGCCGGCGGATGAGACCTATTCCATTGGGGTGCAATGAATCCTGCTACCGGTAATAGGGCGCTGGCTGCACCCAATGGAATCCCCGCGAAACAGCCGGAAACTGTGCCAGATCAACCTGGTCCAGCTGCATTCGTATCGGACGCCCACCGAGGATGCCCTCCAGAATCAGCCGATCCGATTGTGGCTGTACATAACTGAATGTCGCGAGCTTCCATTGGTGCGCCGTGTCTTTCGACAGCGTGAGGGTGTGCTGGTCGGTGTCGATTCGGGCGGGGAAGGAGACCAGTGAATCGTCCAGCCGCTGCACGGTCATGCCCTGGGGGATATCGAAGATGATGCGGCGGAATCGTTCGGTGGCGCTCGGCATTGTGCTGTTGGACGGTGATCGGCGGAAGTCGACCAGTGCGGGCACCTGCTCGCCCGCGATCGAGTACTCGGTGACGTTCCAGATGCCGTAGAGCGGCGACTTGGGCCGTGCGTTGCCATAGGTGTGCCAGCCGTCGTATGCCTCGACGGTCGTGGCACCGAGCAGCCACACTCCCATCAGCACCTGGGCTGCCAGCAGTATTCGGTTGCCACGCGCAGTGGACAGCAAGGGTGTCGACGTTCGAGCTACGACGGTGTGGCCGAGTAGGGCCCGAACGATCCGGATCACATCCGGTGCGGCCAATACTGTTGCGTACAAGAACAATTGCAGGGCGAACAGCTTCACCGGCACATCGAACGTGAGATTCATCAGGAGCACCTGCAACGCCACAATGACAGCAAGAACAGACCCGATCCCCGCGGTCACCGGCAGGATGAGAAGAAGCGCCGCAACGACTTCCGCCGCACCCAGTGCCATCTCATACGGCTCCGACAGCGACGACTGCGCCCACAGCACCGCCATCGGGCTCATCTGACCGAACGGTTCGACCAGTCGCTCGAGATTGAACGACATCTGCGACGGCAGCACCTTGATCATCCCGTACAGCACAAGGGCGCTCGCCAGGGAGATTCGCAACAGCAACCGGAACCACTCGTACAGTCGCGTGTAGTTCGGGCGGCGCCGGTCGAGGACCGACCAGGCGGCGGTCACCGGCACGGCAACCAGGAGCAGGGTGAAAACAGCCACCCATTTCGCCGCTGTGTCTCCGCTACCGGTGACCGTGTAATCGATGGGTACACCGAAGATCTGGGTGCCGACCCAATCGGTGAGCGGATGCAACGCCGTCCATTCGGCGACCTCGCTCACCATCTCCTGTGGCACACCGAGGGTGCGCAGCAGCGCGTGCAGCAGCCACACCCCCGCCATCCCGATACCGACAACGATGAACCCGAACCGGAAGAGCACGCGGACCGCCGGATGCCACCGCTCCACGGCCTCCCGCTCGATGCCATCGACCTCGGGCTCCCGCTGAGCCAACACCCCTGTAACCATCCGTCACTCCTACGGTCGAAAGCCGTGCGGGTGAGACGCTATGGCAGCAGGCGTGACTCGGAAATCCAGCAAAGTCGTTGCCCCGAGCATTCGGGTCAGGCGTCAATTCACAACGGTCCACACATTGGTGTCCGGTCCCTCACCGAGGCAGAACATCTCCTCACCGTCGGGCGATGTCGCAACACCCGAGCCCACCTCGCAGGGAGCACCCGGAGTGCGAGTACCGAGCAGGGGCACTGATTGCACCCATTTCGCGCTCGGGCCCCCGGCTTTGGTGCATTTGAGGGTGCTTCCGTCAGCCGCGGTGGCGTAGTCGTCGCCGGGCGGGGTGCACGCGACACCGACTGCGGGTGTCGTCTCCTTCGGTGTGGGCACCGTGGTAGGCACTGCTGTAGTGGAGCTTTCGGGCGCGAGCTCCGGCGTCGTGGCGGGAAGTGGAGCGGCGGCCGAGGGCGTAGTGGTCGCGGTGGCGGGTGCCAGGGCGGTGACGGGTGCCGGAGCGGTCGCGAGCGCAATGGTGACTTTCGCCGGTGCCGGGGTGACGAAGCGCGGCGCGTCCATCGGGGCGCTTTCGTCCTGGGCCAGCGGAACGAACTGCAGCGCGACGATTTCGGATAATGCCGCGGACGCGGCGGCTGGTGTAGTCGGCGAATCGACGCTCCCGCACCCGGTTACACCGGCCAGAACGGCCAAGACGGCGACAGGTGCCAGATGACGTTGCATGAACAGAATCCCCTCGTACGGAAGCGAACCGGACAGCTTGGCACGACGGAGCACACGGCTGGAAATACGTCGATCGCATGACCGCGGTCGGGCCGAGGCTCGCGGCAGTGCAACAGATCAGCAGGCAAGCCCGCCCCCAGCGCGGGCGCCGATCCACATGCCTGCACAGCCGATGTCAACTATGTTGATACTCAACGCATTACGGCTCCATCAGCTGCGCGGCGCCGGCATCCGGAGGGGGATCGATGCCGAATATTCATCGCGAGCGGGTAGCACGGTGGGCGGAGCGCACACTCGCCGAACAACGACAGTTGACACCGGGGCAGCGTCGGTTCCTGGCAGGGCTGCTCACTGTGCGTGGCTGGCATCTGCTCGTGGACAGCGGTTCGCCCGTGCCCGATCGGATCGCGGCGTACGCGCTGGGGCGCACGGGGGTTTTCGCACTCGTGTTCACCGAAGCGCTGCCCAGCTCGGCCGAGGTCCTGAAGATCCGCGGCGAGGCCGAACGGACCTTCGCCAGGCTCGTTGTCGGCGGGGCCCAGTTCGTACCGCATTCTGTCGATGTCGTGCTGCTCATGCCGCGCGGCGCGCGGGCTACCTCGGACGGCCGCTATCTCGTCGTCGACGAGGCCGGTTTCGTCGAGACGCTGGCCCGTCGTGAGAAGCGGATGCGCGCTGAACGGGTCAGCGAGCTCGCGGCGACCGCTGCGGAGAAGCTCCCCACGCATCGCTACCTCTGTGCCGATGATGCCCCCGAGGCCGAAACCATCGACGCCGGTGGCCTATTCGACCAGGAGGACCTCCGCGAGGACGCGAGATCCTCCGCGCTTGCCAGACCGTTCAGCGACTGGATGACGTTCCTCGACCCCGATCAGGTGCCGCTCGTCCACGCCACCTTCACCGGCCCTGCCCGGTTCAGCGGTCCGGCGGGCACCGGAAAGTCGGTCGTCGCGTTGCAGCGCATGGCGCACTTCGCCAAGCGCAACCCTGGGCGACTGCTCTTCACGACATTCGTCAAGAGCCTGCCCGCCTACCATGAGCGAGGCTTCGCGCAGATCGCGCCACACGCCGCCGGGCGCGCCGAGTTCACCGGGCTGCATGCGTGGGCGATGGCGTTCCTGGACCGCCGTGATGTCGCATTCCGGTTGAACGACAAAGCCGTCGATGCCGCGTTCGCCAAGTCGTGGCAAGGTGCCCGCGGCGTGTTGGGGCGGGTCGAGGGCACCGACCACGGCTACTGGCAGGACGAGATCAATCGGGTCATCAAGGGCCGCGGGATCACCGATCTGGAGTCGTACAAGCGCGTGCAGCGGGTGGGTCGCGAGGGAATCAGCCTGCGGTCGACCCGCCGTCAATTCGTCTGGGAGCACTGGTATCAGCCCTACCAGGAAGTCCTGGACGCGCGGCATGCCCACGACTTCAACGATGTCATCTCCCTCGCCGTCGACGAACTTCGAGCCCGCCCACTCGACAGCACCGAGGCGTACGCCATGGTCGTCGTCGACGAAGTGCAGGACTTCACACTTCGGCAACTGCAGCTGGTGCACCAGATAGCGGGCGGCGGACCCGACGCACAGCTGCTGCTGGTCGGCGACGGACAGCAGCAGGTCTACGCCGGGGGTTGCACCCTGTCCGAGGCCGGGATCCCGCTCGCCGGTGGGCGCGGTCGCGTGCTGCGGAAGAACTACCGCAATCGTGAAGCGGTGCTGCGGTATTCACAACGTATCGAGGCGGGCAACACCGTCGATGATCTCGATGGCGGGGCCGGTGTCATCCTTCGTGACAGCGATCCCACGCTGCCGGACGGTCGGGCAGCCGACGTTCACATCCCCCGTCGCGACATCGACGGGCTACTCCCCCGCGCGCTCCGTGACGCACACCTGCCGCCGGGGGCCGAGATCGCCGTGATCGTCAACTGGCCGAGCGAGGTCACGCGATACCTGCGGGTGCTGCGCCGGGCGGGCATCAAGGCTGTCTCGCTGGAGAACTACGACGGCTCGCAGGTCGAACCGGTCAAAGTCGGCACGGTACGCCGCGCGAAAGGGATGGACTTCGCCGCCGTCTTTCATATCACCGAGGAACCACCGACCGACCTGGACGCGCTGTCCGGCGGCGCCAGGGACCGAGCCGAGATGCTCGCCAGACAGCTACTCGTCGCCACCAGCCGCGCCCGCGACTATCTCTGGGTCGCCTACCTGTCGGACTGAACTGGGAGGATCAGAACTGTGTACGACAACCCGCGCGCGTGGCTCATCCGGTCGGGCCGTGACGGCCAGCGCGAACACCGCGCGCTCGACGAGGGCCTGGCCATCGTCGGCTGGGACGAAATGGGCGACCTCAGCCGCTATCGAACCTGGGAAGAGCTCAAGGCAGCACTGCGCGAGAAGTATCCCCTCGCTACCCCCAATGTGGTCGGCAACTGGGCTGGGCAACTCTGGAAATTCGGCACCGACATCGCGAACGACGACCTGGTTGTCATGCCGCTGAAGCTGCAAACCGGCTATGTCGCGATCGGGCGGGTGGTCGGCCAGTACGAGTATCGCGAGGCCGAGCCCGAGGAATTCCGCCAGGTCAGGAAGGTCGACTGGCTGCGAACCGACATCGTGTGGGAGGCGTTGCGGCCCGACCTGCGCGCCAGTCTCGGTTCGTTGCTCACCGCCTGCGGAATCCACCGCAATCATGCGGCCGCTCGCATCGCCCATCTGGCCGAGTTCGGGACGGATCCCGGATTCGACAGTGACGAGGTGGCCACCGATTCGGTCCAGCTACTCGCCGAGGCGAGTTCCCATGCTGCGGGCAATCCCCGTCAACTCACCATCCGCAGTCTGCTCGAGCACTGGCAGTTCGAGCGGCGTACCGCGGCGGCGATCGAGGTGATCAAATCCGCCCTCGCCGAGAACGGGCTCACCACCCGGCCGCCGTTCACCGAGGGTGCGCTCAGCGACATCGTCACCATCGTGCCGCTCGATGCCGAGCCCGACACGGTTGCCGATCTCGCGGCGGACAGCGAAGTCCGGCAACGGGATTCCAGCGCGGTGGAGAACGTCTCCGACCCGGAACCGATGACCCGTCGGCTGGGGGATCTGCCCGCGACGCTGACGTCGGTGCCCTCGCATGTGAACCTGACCGTCGCGAAGACGACCATGGTGCGTCATCAGTTCTCGCAACTCGCCGTCATCGATCAGGACGGGACCTATCACGGCGCGATCACCTGGGAATCGATCGGCCGAGCCCATATCTCCGGTGACCACCCGACCCTGGCCGAAGCGACCGTGCCCGCCGTCGTCGTCGACCACGACGCTCCGCTGCTCGACCAGATCGACGCCATCTACGACAACGGATTCATCTTCGTGCGCAGCCCTGACCGCGCGCGCGTGACAGGCATCCTCACCGCATCGGATCTCACCCACCAATTCGGCATGCTGGCAAAGCCTTTCGTGCTGATCGAGGAGGCAGAGAACCGGCTGCGCCGCGCCGCCAACGATCATCTCGATCCCGACGACATCAAAGCCGCGGCCCCCAAGAACAGGCGCGCCCACACCACCGAAGCGGCGCACCTGACCTTCGGTGGCTATGTGTACCTACTGCGCGACCCGGTTCGCTGGCGCAAGCTCGGCTGGCGCCTCGATCACAGTCAGGTCCTGGAGCTGGTGGAGCAGGTGCGCGATGTACGGAACGAGTTGATGCACTTCGCCACTGATCCGCTGTCGGCGGGGCAGGAAGCCGCGGTGCACGGTCTGCTGCAACTCCTGCGCACCGCCGAACCCAATCCCTGAGCACAGGGGTGCGGCCGCTACCCGCTGACGGAGAACGGGAATATCGGCAGTTTCGCCAGTTGTTCTCCGGGCTTCATGACGAACGAACGTCCGGTGCAGTCGCCGTTCTCCCAGAACGTCTGCGGGACACTGCCGCCGTTGACCACCGAGCCGGCGCCCCGCGGGCCGAGACTGGCGACGCCCAACTCCAGGCAGCTCTCCGGTCCGATCGAGGGCACCTCACCGTGCGGTAGCGAGTGAAGCAAGTCTTTGAAGTCGGGCATGTCCCACCAACAGACCGTGCCGGCGGGGCATGGCTGCGTCAGCAGAGCTGTCGGCGTGCGCGCCGAGATCGTCGCACTCACAGTCGGTTTCACTGCGGTAGGTACGACCGCCGTGGTGACATCGACCGGCGCGGCCGGTTGGGCGACCGACGTCACGGCACCGCCTTTCACCGGCGCATCTCCGCTGGCGTCGGGTTGAAACGCCATGAAGACCAGTGCTGCGCCGACGACCCCCGCGACGAGAAACCCACCGGCCACCACCAATTGCACGGTCCGGCGCTTCTCCTTCGTGCCCTTGCTGCTCACCTCGGCGTCACGTCGCCACACACCGAAGTTGGTACTGGAACGCACTTGGCGGGTGTACGACTCGTTCTGCGTGCTGCGATTCTGCGCATCGAGGCTGGCACGACCATGGACGTGCGCCTTCGGCTCGCCCTCGTTGGGCGGGAGTTCTGCACTCACACGCACAGGCTAGTCCCAGACGGCCAGACAGGTTGGGAGAAGCCAAGATTGACCGAACTGCGGGGATGGCCGGCTGGAAAACGCAAAAAGGCCCTCCAACCGAAGTTGGAGGGCCTTTCGCAAAGATGTTCCGGCAGTGTCCTACTCTCCCACACCCTGTCGAGTGCAGTACCA
>NZ_JBSGSS010000035.1:0-15659 GCF_053606985.1 Nocardia sp. NPDC055165 | reverse complement strand
CAGCAACGGCGGCTAACTCGCGGCCCCCCAGGGGCCGCGCTCGAGCGCGCCAGCGCTCCAAAAATACAGCCAGCGCCTGCCGGACAACTCGAACCCGGTACGCGCCATCACCCCAAACGGCGCTGTCGGGCAATATCAGCCAGAACGACACCCGCCGCGACCGAGGCATTCAGCGACTCGACCGGGCCCGCCATCGGGATGCTCAGGATCGAGTCGCAGTTCTCGCGCACCAGACGCGACAGGCCCTTGCCCTCCGAACCCACGACCACGACCGTAGGGACACTGCCGTCGAAGTTGTCGAGGGTGGTGTCGCCGTCGGCGTCGAGGCCGATGACCTGGATGCCCTGCGAGGCCCAATCCTTCAGTGTGCGAGTCAGATTGGTGGCCCTGGCGACGGGAAGGCGGGCAGCCGCACCCGCACTGGTACGCCACGCCACGGCGGTGACGCTGGCACTGCGCCGCTGCGGGATCACCACGCCCTGACCGCCGAACGCGGCCACCGAGCGAATGACGGCACCGAGGTTGCGCGGGTCGGTGATGTTGTCGAGCGCGACCAGCAGGGCGGGCTCGGCGGTGGACTTCACCCGGTCCATCAGATCGTCGGGATGGGCGTAGCGGTACGGGGGCACCTGCAGGGCCACGCCCTGGTGCATTCCGTTGGCGCTCAGCCGGTCCAGATCGGTGCGAGGCACCTCGAGAATGGAGATGCCCATGTCGGCGGCGCGCTGCACACTCTCCGAGAGCCGGTCGTCGTTCTCGGTGCCGACCGCCACGTACAGGGCGGTCGCCGGCACGTCGGCGCGCAGACACTCGAGCACGGGGTTGCGGCCGAGCACCAACTCGGGACCCTCGTCGGACTTGCGTCCCGCGCGCGGGACGCCGGACTTTCCGGTCGGACGACCCTGTGCTGCATTGGCTTTGGCCGCCGCTCTGGCCCGCTTGGCGGCGGGGTGCTTGGTGCGCTCGGACGCGGGCGGCGTCGCGCCCCTGCCCTCGAGACCGCGGCGATGCTTCCCGCCGGAACCGGCGACGGCACCCTTCTTGGTGCCGCTCTTCCTGACTGCTCCGCGTCGCTGTGAATTGCCTGCCATCAGTTCGCCTTTCCGCTCGATGCGCCCAGCGACCATTCCGGCCCCTGCGGGGTATCGGTTACCTCGATACCCGCGGCGATGAGCCGATCCCGTGCGGCATCGGCTTCTGCCCAGTTCTTGTCGGCCCGCGCGTTCGCGCGGCGATCCAGCTCCGTGCGGACGAGCACGTCGAGCGCGTCGATCGCCGCCGAATTGTCGGCGGGGGTGTACCACTGTTCGTCGAGCGGGTCGACGCCGAGAATTCCCAGCATCGCCCGCACCTGACCGGCCAGTTCGACCGCGGTCTCCACCGCACCCGCTTCCAGCGCGCGATTGCCTTCGTGCACCACGTGGTGAATTTCGGCCAGCGCCTTCGGGACTGCCAGATCGTCGTCGATCGCGGCGGCGAATCCGTCGGTCCATTTACCGACGGGCACTTCGCCCGCTCGGTCCAGCACTCGCTGCACGAAGGCTTCGATGCGCTGATAGGAGGCGACCGCGTCGTCGAGTGCCTTGTCGGAGTATTCGAGCATCGAGCGGTAATGCGCGCTGCCCAAGTAGAAACGCAATTCTACCGGGCGCACCCGGGTGAGGACATTCGGCACCGAGAGCACGTTGCCGAGTGACTTCGACATTTTCTCCCCGCCCATCGTCACCCAGCCGTTGTGCAGCCAGTAACGCGCGAAACCGTCGCCCGCGGCTTTGGACTGGGCGATCTCGTTCTCGTGGTGCGGGAAAATCAAATCCATTCCACCGCAGTGGATATCGAATTCCGCGCCGAGATAGAACTCGGCCATCGCGGAGCATTCCAGGTGCCAGCCGGGGCGACCGGGACCCCACGGCGACGGCCAGCTCGGCTCGCCGGGCTTGGCGGCCTTCCACAGCGTGAAGTCGCGGGGGTCGCGCTTGCCGCGGGTCGGGGTCTCGCCCTGGTGCACGTCGTCGAGTTTGTGGCCCGACAGCTCACCGTAATTCGGCCAACTCACCACATCGAAATAGACATCGCCGTCGGCGGCATAGGCGTGGCCGCGTTCGATCAGGCGCTGCATCAGATCGATCATCTGGGTGATGTGACCGGTGGCGCGCGGTTCGGCCGACGGCGGCAGCACGCCGAGGGTCTCGTAGGCCTTGTCGAACGCGCGCTCGTGGGTCGCGGCCCATTCCCACCACGGCCTGCCCGCTTCGGCGGCCTTGTTCAGGATCTTGTCGTCGATATCCGTGACATTGCGGATGAACTGCACGTCGTAGTCGTGCGCGAGCAACCAGCGACGCAGCACGTCGAAGGCGACGCCACTGCGCACATGACCGATATGGGGTTGCCCCTGCACGGTGGCCCCACACAGATACACCGAGGCACGGCCGGGGACCAGCGGGGTGAATTCCCGCATGGTCCGCGTGTCGGTGTCAAAAAGGCGCAAGGTCACGGCATTCGATCCTAGTCGGTGGGATTGGGGTGGGGTTGACCGGCCGGTTCGTGGCGCCGTAGTGAACGGAACGGCTGATCGAATCGGCGAAAAGCAATGCGCGGAAAGAAAGGTTCAGTGGCCCGTAGGGGCTACGAACACGCCGCGATCAGACAGGTGGCGATAGCGGCGATACCCTCGCCGCGACCGGTCAGACCGAGACCGTCCGTCGTGGTGCCCGACACCGACACGGGGGCGTCGAGGAGTTCGCCGAGCACTTTTTGCGCTTCGGCGCGGCGGGGGCCGATCTTCGGGCGATTACCGATGACCTGCACCGCGGCGTTCACGATTTCGAAGCCTTCGTCGGCCAGCAGCCTGCGGACCTCGGTGAGCATGGCGGCCCCGGTGACACCGGCCCATTCGGGGCGGCCGACGCCGAAGACAGCGCCCACGTCGCCGAGGCCGGCGGCGGAGAGCAGGGCATCGCAGAGCGCGTGGGCGGCGACGTCACCGTCGGAGTGGCCCGCGCAGCCGTCGGCATCCGGGAACAGCAGACCGGCCATCCAGCAGGGCCGTCCCGGCTCGATGGGGTGCACGTCGCTGCCGATACCGACTCTCATCGGGCGACCGCCTGCTCGACGCCGGGACGCCCGACGGCAGGCGAACGACCGCCGTCAGCCAGCAGCGCCTCGGCCAGGCGTAGGTCGAGGGGGGTGGTGATCTTGAATGCCAGTGGGTCACCGGGGACCGTGTGCACGGCGACACCGAGGCGTTCGACCAGGCCGGCGTCGTCGGTGGCGCCATCGTCGGTGGCGTAGGCGCGGCGGAGCAGGTCGGCGGCGAAGCCCTGGGGGGTTTGGATGGCGCGCAGGTGGGCGCGATCGGGGGTCCCGGTGACGATGCCCGCGTCGTCGACCGACTTCACGGTGTCCACGACGGGCAACGCGGGTACCACGGCCTGGCTGCCTGCCTGGAGCTCGGCGGCCACCCGGGCGATGAGTTCCGGTGGTGTGAGCGCTCGTGCGGCATCGTGCACGAGATAGCACGCGGCGTCGGGCGCGGCGGCGATGCCCGCGCGCACCGAATCGGTGCGCTCGGCGCCGCCCACCACCACCTGCACCGGCACAGGGGGCATCGAACCGCCGGTCAGCGAGGTGGTGGTGGACAGCAGCGCGGATGCGGCCTCGACCAGCTCGGCGGGCACGACCACGACAACCCGGTGCACCGCACCGGACGCGATCAGACCGTCGACGGCCAACCGGACCATAGGTGTGCCGCCGACCGCGACGAACGCCTTCGGGGTGGGTTCACCCAGGCGCACGCCACGACCGGCGGCAGGGACCAGTGCTACGACAGGTCGCACTTGTTTGTTTGTTTCTAGGAAGCCGCGGCGAGGACCTCGTCGAGCAGCGATTCGGCCTTGCCGTCGTCGGTGCCCTCGGCGAGCGCGAGCTCACCGACGAGGATCTGACGAGCCTTGGCGAGCATCCGCTTCTCACCGGCGGACAGACCGCGGTCCTGCTCACGACGCCACAGGTCACGCACCACTTCGGCCACCTTGTTCACATCGCCGGAGGCGAGTTTCTCGAGGTTGGCCTTGTAACGGCGGGACCAGTTGGTCGGCTCCTCCGTGTGTGGCGCGCGCAGCACCTGGAAGACGCGGTCGAGACCTTCTTGGCCGACGACGTCACGGACGCCGACGTATTCAGCGTTCTCTGCGGGAACCCGAACGGTCAGGTCGCCTTGCGCAACCTTCAGGACCAGATACTCTTTCTGCACACCCTTGATGGTGCGGGTCTCGATTGCTTCGATCAGCGCCGCTCCGTGGTGGGGGTAAACGACGGTGTCTCCGACCTTAAAAATCATGTGTCCCGTGCCCCTTTCGATGTTCACAGTTTAACATGCGACTCGATAACGGCGCGATCAACTGTGCAGGTCAGGGCCACAACGAGGCCATCGCAGGGGTTGACAATACAGAATTGTTGTGCATTGTGTTGTGGCAGAACGGGTTAACCACCAGCACAGCGACAGGTTATCGCACAGCGCGATCCCGGCATCGATCCGGCAAACCCCCTCGAGACACCGAACTGTTACTTCCGCACCCGCGCGTCGCGAGCCCGAACGTCACCCGCGCGAAGTGAACTACTACGCTGCCTAGTTACTACCCTCCGATCCCCGTGTGGACGGAGTGAGCCCGGTCGACATGGAGGACAAACCGTGACTGCCCTGAAAGCTGTGACCGCCCACTCGGCGCGACGTCGCATGGTGACGGTTGCCGCGCTCGCCGCTGCCGCGGGCATCGCCCTGACCGGCTGCAGTGCCGGCCAGCACACTCAGACCTCGACGCAGGCCGCCGCGATCAACGGCAACCACGCCAACGTCGGCGCCATCGCCCTGCGCAACGTGCACATCGTGTATCCGGAGGCCGCCGCCGAGCACGACAAGGGCGGCAAGGCGGTGATCGCGCTGTCGATCATCAACAACAGCGAGACCGTCACCGACGAGCTGACCAGCGTGAGCACCGACCTGGGCCAGGTCAAGATCACCGGAGCCGCGGGCGACCCCAAGTTCGTGCTGAAGCCGCAGCAGACCGTGGTCGTGGGACCGGGTGAGACCAAGCCCGCCGCGGCCGACGATCACCACGGCACCACCTCGGCGGCGCCGACCACCACCGGGGCCGCGCCGACCGGCGCCGCGGGTATCGACATCCCCTCGAACGACCCGGTGAAGACCCCGGCCACGATCGAGATCACGGGCCTGTCCAAGGACATCGTCCCCGGCCTGACCTACAACGTCACCTTCAACTTCAAGGACGCGGGCACCGTGCAGGTGTCGGTCCCGGTCGATGCCGCGGCCGTCCCGCGCATCGAGAACGAGAAGTCCGGCCCGGCGCCCGAGGGCGCGGGCGGTCACTGACACCAGCCGTGAGGAAGAGCCGTCGCGAACTTCGCGGCGGCTCTTCCTTTTTGTGTCGGTCCGGGTCCGTAGGGTGCGCGTGTGGCCAAGACCAAAGCAGTCTTCCGGTGCTCCGCGTGCACGCACGAGGTGTCCAAGTGGGTGGGTAAGTGCCCTGATTGCGGTGCCTGGGGAACGGTGAACGAGGTGGCCGTTTCGGCGTCCACCGCTGCTCCAGGGCGGCGAGCGATGCTGCCGAGTACCGCGGCGGCGCCGCTGTCGCAGATCGACGCCAAGGTCACGCAGGCGCGGTCGACGGGGGTGAGCGAGCTCGATCGGGTCCTCGGGGGCGGGGTGGTGCCGGGGTCGGTGGTGCTGCTGTCCGGCGAGCCGGGAGTCGGCAAGTCGACGCTGCTGCTCGAGGTCGCGTTCCGGTGGGCGGCGGCGCGCGAAGAGACCGCGCTGTACGTGACCGCCGAGGAGTCCGCCGGGCAGGTGCGGCTGCGGGCCGATCGCACGGGTGCGGTGCACGACCGGGTGTACCTGGCGGCCGAATCGGATCTGTCGATCGTGCTGGGGCATGTGGAGCAGGTGCGGCCGTCGCTGCTGGTCGTCGACTCCGTGCAGACCATGCTGGCACCGGAGGTGGACGGGGTGATCGGCGGTGTCACCCAGGTGCGCGCGGTCACCGCGGCGCTGACCTCGCTGGCCAAGGCGACCGGAATCGCGGTGCTGCTGGTCGGACACGTCACCAAGGACGGCAACGTGGCCGGCCCGCGCACGCTCGAACACCTGGTGGACGTGGTGTTGCAGTTCGAGGGCGACAAGAATTCGTCGCTGCGCATGGTTCGCGGCATCAAGAACCGGTTCGGCAGCGCCGACGAGGTGGGCTGCTTCGAACTGCACGACGACGGCATCGCCTGCGTCGACGATCCGTCCGGGTTGTTCCTGCACCATCGCACCGACACCGTCCCCGGTACGGCGGTGACCGTCGCGATGGACGGCAAACGGCCGCTGGTGGCCGAGGTGCAGGGGCTGACCGTCAAGACCGAGATCCCGCAGCCACGCCGGGCGGTGAGCGGGCTGGACTACAACCGCGTCGCCATGGTGCTGGCGGTGTTGCAGAGCCGAGGCCGGGTATTTCTCGGCAAGCACGATGTGTACGCGGCGACCGTCGGCGGGATGCGCCTGCTCGAGCCGACCGCCGACCTGGCCATCGCCTTGGCCATCGCCTCCGCCGAGGCCGACATCGCCCTGCCCGCGGGGTGGGTGATCCTCGGCGAGGTCGGGCTGGCGGGTGAGGTTCGCAAGGTCACCGGGCTCGGCAGACGCCTGGCCGAAGCCGAACGGCTGGGGTTCACCACCGCGCTCGTTCCGCCCGGTTCGGAGAAAACCAAGACCGGCACGATGCGTATCCACGAGGTCGGGGATCTGCGATCGGCACTGCGATTGGCCGAACTCCGCAAATCCCGCGCACCCCGCGAAGTGGTGGCGGTGGAATAACTGCGGCAATCGCCTGATTCAGCGCCGGTTCGCCAATGCCGCGCCAATATCCATTGACGGCACCGCCGATCTTGCGAACGCTGCAAATCAACCCATCTTGAACATGTGACCTATGGCGCACCCGCACAATGCCCCCGGCATGCGGGAGCGCGGCGTCAAGAGGCGAGGTTGAACGGCTCCGCGGCGCTGCGAACGGCACCGAGCTGGGCTACGACCATGTACGCACCCGCGGGCACCTGGAGGCGGTCACCCGCGCACTGCGGCTGCGAGGTGGTGCCGAACCAGGTGCCCTTGTACGAGAGTTGTTCACCGGCCTTGAGCGTCTTCATCTCCGCCGGATCGTCCTGGTTGCAGTCGTTGCTCGCCCAGAGCCTGCGCTGGCCGTCGAGGGTGTAGACGAGGAACTGTGGGCCCGCGCCGAGGTCACGCGAGCAGGCCGCGGACGAGATGTTGGTGATCACTGTGCCGAACGCGGGCTGGTCGCCGACCCGATAGGTCGGCTGGCCGACCGTCACCTTCAGCGCCAGCGACTGATCCGGGCACGGCTGTGCCGCGGGCTGATCGGCGGCGGTCGTCGTCGCGCTGGGCGTGACCGACCCACTGATGGGCGTGGCCGACGCACTACTCGACGACGCACTACTCGACGCCGAGCTCGTCTCGGACGCGCTCGACTCCGCCGACGTGGTCGTGCTCGCGGCCGCGTTGTCGGCGCCGGACGAGTCCCCACCGCGCGAGACCATGGTGACGAGCCAGATCACGATCGCGAGCGCGACGACGATGACGCCGATCGCGAGTGCACGGCGGCGCCAGTAGATCTCCGGTGACAGCGGTCCATTCGGTTCCAGCACGCCTCAACGGTAAGCGCAGCGCGCAGGGGCGCGCTCGATGACCTCGGCGTGTCGGGGGCCGAACCGGGGAGAAGCCGACGGTTCAGACCACCTCACCGATATTGCCGACAGTGCGCCGCAGGTGCACGCGACCGTCTTCGAGCTTGTAGGTGACGCTCGCGATAGCGCACTGACCAGTGGCAACACGCTGGGAGATGATCATCGAGCGCTGCATGAGCAGCTTGCTGGTCTCCACCACGTGACGCGCTTCGAGATCGTCGAGTGAGGTGAGCCCTTCGCGTCGCCCGACCAGGATCGACGGGGTCACCCGCTCGACCACGCTGCGAATGAACCCACCGGGCACCTCGCCGCCGTCGAGCGCGTCGATGGTGGCCTTCACGGCGCCGCAGCTGTCGTGTCCGAGGACGACGATCAGTGGCACGTTGAGCACCTCGACGCCGTATTCGATCGAGCCGAGCACCGAACTGTCCACGACGTGGCCCGCTGTGCGCACCACGAACATGTCGCCGAGCCCCTGGTCGAAGATCAGCTCGGCGGCGACGCGGGAATCACCGCAGCCGAACAGGATCGCGTGGGGGTTTTGGCCCTTGACGAGTTTGGCTCGGTCCGCGGCACCCTGGCTAGGATGCTGCAGGGTGTCGTTGACGAAGCGCTCATTGCCTTCGCGCAACGACTTCCAGGCGCTTATCGGATTGGAACCAGGCATACCGACCATTGTGCACAGACCCTTGGTTACCAGCGAGTCCGCCACGTTACGCGTCGGCAAAGAGAGACTGGCTCAGAGGAAACGGGAACAGTGAGCATCGACGCGCAGGCCCTGCTCGACTGGTTCGACGACACGGCGCGCCCGCTGCCGTGGCGCGAACCGGACGCGACCGCATGGCACATCCTGATGAGCGAGATCATGCTCCAGCAGACGCCGGTGGTGCGGGTGGAGCCGATCTGGCGCGAATGGGTGGCACGCTGGCCGGTGCCGTCGGCGATGGCGGCGTCCTCGCAAGCGGAGGTGCTGCGGGCGTGGGGCAAGTTGGGATATCCGCGGCGGGCGTTGCGGCTGCACGAGTGCGCGCGGGTGCTGGCGACCGAACACGGTGACGTGGTCCCCACCGACGTCGACGTGCTGCTGAGCCTGCCCGGCATCGGTGCGTACACCGCTCGCGCGGTGGCCTGTTTCGCCTACGGGCAGCGAGTTCCCGTGGTGGACACGAACGTTCGACGCGTGGTGGCTCGGGCGGTCCACGGCAGGGAGCCCGGCAACCCGTCCTCGCGCGATCTCGCCGAAACCGAAGCGCTGCTCCCTGTTCCGGTGCCGCGGGCCGCGAGGTTCTCGGCCGCCCTGATGGAACTGGGCGCGCTGGTGTGCACGGCCCGCAACCCGGACTGCGCCCGCTGCCCGCTGCCGAGCTGCGCCTGGGTCACGGCGGGCAAACCGGCCGCCGACGTGGTGCGGAAGGTGCAGAAGTACGAGGGCACCGACCGTCAGGCCCGTGGGCGGCTGCTCGATGTGCTGCGAGACGCGTCGGGCCCGGTCGAGCGGATTCGCCTCGACCTGGCATGGACCCGCGATCCGGGTCAGCGTGCGCGAGCGTTGGACTCGCTGCTGGTAGACGGGCTGATCGAGCAGACCGACGATGGGCTGTTCGCACTCGCGGGCGAAGGAAGCCCCACCGGGTGATGCCGGATCTCGGCACCTGCCGGGGGGATCGGGACGACCACCTGCCGACTCACCTCGTGACGCGCTCCAGGAACCGGCCGACGTGTTCGCGGTATGCCTCGGGTTGTTCGTCGTGCACGAGGTGGCCCGCCTCGGCGATGCGCACATACTCCGCATCGGGATGCACCTGCGCCATCGTCCGCATCTGCCCCGGCGGGGTGATGGTGTGCTCACCTTCGATGAGCAGTGTGGGCACCCGCAGCGACTTCCATTCGGTCCAGAAGTCGCGCGTGCCCCACTCCTCGGAGATCGCGCGGAAGGTGTCCACCTCGCCGTGTAGCCGGTAGCCGTCGGACGCGGCGGTGAACGCGCGCAGGAAATACGTGCCCGCGACCGGGCCGAAATAGTCGAGCACCGCCTGTTCGTCGGCGAACGGTTGCGGCCAGGAGTGGATCAGCTCGGCCCAGTGGGCGGCGGTGCGGCCGGTGAAATCGGGAGCGATGTCCTCGACGACGATCGCGCGCACCCGTTCGGGCCAGGTCGCCGCGAAGACCCACCCGTGGATCGCGCCCATCGAGTGCCCGACGATCACCATCGGCTCGGTGATCGCGGCGGTGCGCTCGGCCAGATCGGCCACGAACGCCTCCGTCGTGAGCTCGGCGGGCGTCGGCCGGCCGTGCCCGGCGGCGTCCACCGCGTAGACATGCCCGAACTCTCGCAACCACGGCACCTGATCGGCCCACGTCCGCGCGCTCCCCATCAACCCGTGCAACAGCAGAATCGGAACCCCGGACCCGCCTTCGTCGTACAACACACCGCCGATACTGCCCCAGCTCCGTCCCCGCGCCGAGGCGAGGCCCGCCAGGGCCGCGAACACCCGGCGCCGGTCGGCAGCGATACTGTCCGCATGGCTGTTGTGAAGATCAATGCGATCGAAGTTCCCGAGGGCGCGGGCCCCGAGCTGGAGAAGCGGTTCGCCGCGCGTGCGGGAGCGGTGGAGAACTCCCCCGGTTTCCTCGGGTTCCAGTTGCTGCGTCCCGTGGCCGGTGACAACCGGTATTTCGTAGTGACGCAATGGGATTCGGAGGATTCGTTCGCCGCGTGGCGTGACGGTCCGGCCCGTGCCGCGCACGCCGGAAACGGTGGCGACGGCGAGCGTCCCAAGCCGGTGTCGACGGGCGCCTCGCTGCTCGAGTTCGAGGTCGTCCTCGACGTGCCGGCGAAGGGCTGACAGCGGCGTTTCCGCTGGACATGCGGTTGCGTGTATTGACGTGGGTGGCTCGCGGCTGTCACAGTTCGAGGGAACATCCGCGAGGGTGCGCGGTAATTCCGGTGTGAATCCGGAGCGGTCGCGCCACTGTATCCAAGTACCGGGTCCCCGGTGCCGGAGAGCCAGACACCGGCACCTTCGCACCACACTTCAACCGTGGGACGCGTATCCCTAGAGGAGGACCCGAATGGCTATCGCGCATTCACCCAGCCGGTCTACCGGTCTCGACACCCTCGCAACCGTGCTCGTCACGGTCGGTGTCGTCCTGCTTGCACTGCTCGCCCTGTACCTGGTCGGTTTCGACCAGGGGGCCGTCTCGCGTAGCGGGATGTTCCTGCACGAGCTGATGCACGACGGACGTCACCTGCTGGGTGTTCCGTGCCACTGATCGGATCACTCAAGACCCTGCTGTTGCGTGGCCTGCTGGCCGGCTTGATCGCCGGCCTGCTGGCCGCGACAGTGGGCTACTTCGTCGGCGAGCCCCAGGTGGACGCCGCGATCGCTATCGAAGAGGCCGCGGCCGCTCCGGCCGAGCACGGCCACGAAGCCGCGGAGCCGCAGGGCCACTCCCACGGCGACGAGGAAGAACCGCTGGTCAGCCGGCCGGGTCAGAAGGCGGGACAGTTCCTCGCGCTGGGCTTGGCGGGCATGGCGTTCGGCGCGTTGTTCGCGTCGGCGGTGAACGTGGCTCGCCGGTTCACGAACCTGTCGGGGCCCCAATTGTCGCTGACCTCGGCGGTTCTCGCGTGGGCGGCGATCGTCGCGGTGCCGTTCTTCAAATATCCGGCCAACCCGCCCGCGGTGGGCGATCCGGACACCATCAACGAGCGCACCTGGCTGTGGGTCGCGGCCGTCGTGCTCGGCCTGCTGGCCGTCGCGGCCGCTGTCGCGGCCTACCGTGCGCTCGCCGCGTCGGACACGCTGCGACTCATCGCCGGGGTGGGCGCGTTCGTCGTGGTCACCACCGTCGGTTACGTGCTGCTGCCCGGCGTGAACGAGGTGGCCGACGACTTCCCCGCCACCCTCCTGTGGAACTTCCGGGTGGCTTCGCTGGCCGAAACCACCACGCTGTGGGTGAGTTTGGGGCTGGCGTTCGCCGCACTCACGGAATTCGCCTCGCGGCGTAGCACTCCGGTAGTGGACAAGGTTCCTACCGCAGGGTGATCCTCGCGAGCAGCTGAGAACGGCAGTGTCGGTGTCATGACCGGCACTGCCCTTCTTGTTTCCAGCACTCGCCCTCGCGCCGTGAATGTCGCCTTCGGCGGGCTCGTCACCGCGCTCGCCGCCGGGGCCGCCGAGGGCCTGTTGCGCGCCGTGCGTGGTGGCGATGAATTCGGCGCCACCGCAACGGGTCTGCTACCCCGGCTCGCCATCTACCTGGCCGTCGCCGGGGTGGCCCTGTACATGCTGAACGGCAGCCGGGTGGCCCGTGCGCTGCTGACCGTCGGCATCGGCGTAGTGGGCCTGGTCTCGCTGATCATCGAGCCGCTGGCCGTGGTGTTGTCGACCGACGACTACGCGACCCTGTTCGACGGCATGTCCCCCAGCTCGACCGTGCTGGCAGGCTGCCGGACCGTGCACATCCTGGCCGTCGTCATCGCGATCCCGGCCATGTACACCCCCGCCGCGCACCGCTGGTTCACCCAGCGGTGACGGCGAGCGCCGCTCAGGCCAGTGCCGCGTCCAGCTCGATCTCGGCCACCCCGGTGAGGGCCTTGCTGACCGGGCAACCGTTCTTGGCCGCGAGGGCAGCCGCGGCGAACCCGTCGGCATCCAGCCCCGAGGCACGACCGCGCACCGTGAGCTTGATCTTGCTGATCCGGAAGCCACCGGCCGGGTCGGGCGCGAGGGTGACATCGGCATCGACGTCGAGGCTTTCCGGCGTCCCGCCGGCATTGGCGATCTCCGCCGAGAGCGCCATCGAATAGCACGACGAATGCGCCGCCGCGATCAGCTCCTCCGGGCTGGTGCCCTCGGCCGTGTCGGCCGCCCGGCGGGGAAAGCTCACATCGAACTTGCCCACACCCGAGCTGGCCAGTTCGACCTGCCCGGACCCGTCCTGCAGTCCGCCTGACCAGAGTGTGCGTGCGCTGCGAGTCGGCATCGCAATCCTTTCGGTTCGAGTTGTATTGCGTGGCGATGACGAACCTACTCGGGTACTCAGACGGTGGCGCTGGTGATTTCGTCGAGACGCTCGAGTTTGTCCGGCCAGACCTGCTGGTGTAGATCCCGGATCGCCGCGGTGGGGAAACCGGAGTGGCGCAGACGCAGGCGGATACCGCGTGGTTGTTTGAGGAATTCGGCGGCGACCACCGTTTCCACGCCGTCGGTGGCGGCGGTGACCCAGGTGAATTCGATCCGCCGATTCGGCTCGAGCAGCAGAATGCGGCCGTAATGGGGGTTGCGCTTTTCGGGCGAGCCGGTGTCGAAGTAGAGGGGCTCGTTGACGGCGGGGCGCATCAGCACCGATCCGGGAACGGCCAGCCATAAATCCAAGCCTTGGGTCCAGGCCGCGTAGAGCAGGCTGGGCTGGGCTTTCATCACGCGCTCGACCGTGAGCTCGTGTGGCCGCGTGGACAGGTCCGGGGGGCGAACTGGCTGGTCCATCAGCCGACCTTACCGGTCATGACCGGCCGATCCTCGCATCGGGTGTACGACAGAGTTACTCAGGATTCGTCACCCGCGCGAGCACGATGCCGCCGAGGATCAGCGACAGCGCCAGCGCGCGGCCCGCGCTCAGCGGATCCTTGTGCACGAGCACACCGAGACCGATCGCGCCGAGTGCGCCGATTCCGGTGAAAACCGCGTAGGCGGTGCCCACCGGAAGGGTCTGCATGGCGCGCGAGAGCAGATAGACGGCGAGCGAGCCGAGCGCGACGCAGAGCAGGGTCGGACCGAGTCTGGTGAAATTCTCGGTCGGTTTGATGGTCTGCGACCACACGATTTCGACGAGCCCGGCCAGGCCGAGCACTATCCAGCTCATCGCACGTAATCCTTTGCCAGCGAACGCACTTCGGCCTGCGCGGCGGCGAAGGAGGCTTCGTGCGCGTCGCGCAGATGGGCCAGGTTCGGATCCTGCACGGCATTGGCCAGTTCGGCGTTGACGAAAACCGTGTCGGTGACCGCGAAGTGGCCGGCGAAGAAGTCGCGCAGAAAGCGCTCCTGGTAGTCGAACGCCGCTTTGGGCGCACCGGGCGAGTACGCACCGCCACGGGCGGTCACCACGACGAACCTGCGTTCCCCCAGCGACATTCGGGGAAAGGTGACCTGGTCGAGCCATGCCTTGAGAGCGGCGGGGACGGAGTAGTTGTACATCGGTGTGCCGATCAGGATCACGTCGGCGGCCAGCACCTGCGCCAGCAGCGGTTCGGCCACCCGCCATGCGGCCTTCGCCGCGGGAGTGACGGCGAGTTCCGGGAGCCGGTCGAGGTCGGTGGCCCCGGCGGCGAGGACGGCGTCACACAGTTCGATCCAGCCCTCGTCGATGAACGGCGTCGGCTCGGCGGCGAGGTCGCGGTAGGTGTAGGTGCCGCCGGGTTCGGCGTCGCGCCAGGCCCGGACGAATTCGGCGCCCAGCGTGCGGCTGAGGGAGTTCGTCCGGGCGCTGGCGTCGAGGTGCAGCAGGTGAGTCATGACATCTTCCTAACTGGACATATTGTCCACTTGTCGATTTCTCGACGATAGAACACAAGTGGACATGTTGTCCAGATATTCGTTGCGGGGTTAGAGTCGTACCCATGGAGCCACGATCCGACCTGATCACCGGCTTGGCGCTCGACGCGCAGCCACCCACCGAACGCACCGACGCGGCCCGCAATCGTGCGAAAGTCCTGGCGGCGGCGGCCGGCCTCTTCGCCACTCGCGACCCACGCACGATCACCATGGACGACATCGCCAAGGCCGCGGGCGTGGGCCGCGGCACCCTCTACCGCCGCTACCCCGACCGCAACGCG
Source organism: Nocardia sp. NPDC055165 (assembly GCF_053606985.1). Classification (NCBI taxonomy): domain Bacteria; kingdom Bacillati; phylum Actinomycetota; class Actinomycetes; order Mycobacteriales; family Nocardiaceae; genus Nocardia; species Nocardia sp. NPDC055165. Next base: position 1,063 of record NZ_JBSGSS010000035.1, on the reverse strand, counting down.
ATCGCCGTCGCCCTCCTCGACGAGCACGAACGCGCCCTCCAGGAACAGCTCCTGCGCGGCGCACCCCCGCTCGGCCCCGGCGCTCCCCCAGCCGATCGCCTGGCCGCCTTCTACGCGGCGATGGTCGAATTGCTGACCGCCCACGCCCATCTGGTGCTCGGCGCGGAGACCGGCGGCGCCCGCTTCGCCACCGGCGCCTACGGGTTCTGGTCGGTGCACGTACGGTCGCTGCTGGTCGAAGCCGCTGTGCCACAGCCTGATTCGCTGGTCGATACGGTCCTCGCGCCACTCGCCGCCGAGGTCTACCTCCAGCAACGCGAACGCGGCTTGTCGCCCGAGCAGATCACCGCGGGTCTGTCCGCTCTCGCCCAGCGTCTCCTGCGTGCCTGACCGATGACCTCGAACCCCGCTCCGTGTCGGACCCGAGCAGTACCGTCCGGCAGGTGACGAGCACCCCCGAAGACATCTCCCGTTTCTGGAATCTGATCGCGTCGGCCTGGACGGCCACCGGTACCGATCCGTCCACGGCCCTGCGGACGGCAGCAGGCGACCTCGACAGCCGACTCGACGCCTTCCTCGCCCAGTTGAACACCCTGTCAACAGATTTCAGCAGCGCGGAACTGACCGCGCTCGACCGCGTCGCCGAACGCGCGCTCTACGACATCGACCGCGCCGACCTCCAGGCGATCACCGACGGCTCCGACGACGGCTTCCTCTATGCCCGCGGATTCATCGTGGCCATGGGCCGCGACTACTACGACGCCGTCAGCTCCGACCCCGAGGCCGCGACCACCGACGCCGAATGCGAGCAGATGTGCTATTTCTTCGCCCACCTGCACAACGATCGCTTCGGCGCCTTCCCCGACACGGGCTCTGGCATCTCCCGCGAAACGGCGTCCAACCCGGCCGGCTGGTCCTGACCTGACGCGCAGGTAGCGGCGGGGCGGGGGGGGGGGGCCCGACCCGGTGGCGGGGTGGGTGATGTGACCGGGGCACGGGGGATATCGGGGGGGGCGCAACCCACAAGGTCCCCCCCCGCACAACAAAAAAAAACCCCCCCCCA
>NZ_JBSGSS010000034.1:0-16601 GCF_053606985.1 Nocardia sp. NPDC055165 | reverse complement strand
GGGGGCCGGGGGGCCCCGTGTTTGGGGCCCCCCCCACCATACGCCGGCTTGTTCACTCTACGGGGCGCCCCCCCCCCCCCCTTTTGTGTTATAATAAATGTGGGGGCCCCCGGGGCTGCCCGCGGGCCGCCACACGTGTTTACACAGTGGTGAATCAGATATTTTCTCAAAGGGTTAACTTTATTCTCTTTCGATGAGAAGATGATTTCCGAAATAGAGAGCGCCGAGAACAGGCGCTTTGTTCGATGAGAAACAGGGCTCGGCCGCCGAGCTTGTGTCAGGAGGACATCGGTGAGATCGCAGCGAGTACTGATCGCCTTGATGGCGACCGCGTTGCTGGTGGCGGGCTGTAGCGGCCGCACCGGCAGCGGGGTCGAAGAGGCCGCGGCACCCGGCGGCAAGGCGGTGACGAGCGACTTCGGTGATCTGAACGGGGTCTGCCAGACCGGCAAATCGACGAGTGCGCCGACGCAGGGAGTTACCGCCGGGCAGATCGAAGTCGGCGTGTTCACCGATATGGGTTTCACGAAGAATCCCGAATTGGTCGACGCCGCCAAGGTCTTCACGTCCTGGTGCAACGACAACGGCGGAATCAACGGTCGCAAGCTGGCCTTCAATGTCCGTGACGCGAAACTGCTCGAGGTCCGCGCGCGCATGCTGGAAGCCTGCCGCGAGGACTTCGCGCTGGTCGGTGGCTCCGCCGCACTCGATGCCCTCGGCGTCAAGGATCGGCTCACGTGCACGCTGCCCGAGTTCCCGTCGCAGGTGAGTCAGGCCGAGAACACCGGTTCCGATCTCCAGGTGGGATCCGGTGCCTCCTCCGCGCGCCCCTACGACACCTACGCGGGCATGCATCAGTGGCTGTTCAAGGAGGCCTACCCGGCCTCGGCGGCCGCGGTCGGCATCATCGTGGCCGACTCACCGGTGGTGAAGTCGATGGCCGACCGATACGGGGAGTCGCTGCCCGCCGAGGGCGCGACCCTGATCTACAACGACCTCTATCCGGCCGCGGGCGTCTCGGATTGGACGCCCTACGCGCAGTCCATCAAGGCCAAGGGCGTGAAGGGCCTGATCTTCCTCGGCGACTTCCGCAGCCTCGCCAAGCTCGAGGACGTGCTCACCAGCATGGACTACAAGCTGGACTGGGTCGACGTCACCAGCAACGCCTACACCCCCGCGTTCCTCGAGCTCGCCCGCACATCGCTGGGCGCGCAGAACAACTTCGCCGACCTGTCGGGGACCGTGCCGCTGGAATCGGCGGCCAGCGTCCCGGCGGTGCAGCGGGCCAAGGATCTGTTCGCCCAGTACGCGCCCGACGGGAAACTGACCTACAACGGGCTGCGCTCGCTGGTGCAGTGGCTGCTGTTCGCGAAGGCGGCCTCGAGCTGCGGCGACAACCTCACCCGCACCTGCGTGGTGGAGGCCGCCCGTAAGGAAACAGCGTGGACCGCCGGCGGTTTGCAGGCGCCCGCCGACATGTCGACCCACACCGTGCCGCCCAAGTGCTTCAACGTGATGAAGGCGACCTCGCAGGGCTGGACGAACGCGGACTTCAAGCCCGACACCGGTCCGTTCCGCTGCGACATGAAGCCCTACGTCTACACCAAGGAATACGGTCGCCCGCTGACGCTGGCCGACGTCAACAAGAGCATGAGCGACGTCAAATAATGGAGCAGTTCATCGCTTTCGGCATCGTCGGGCTCAGCACCGCCGCGATCTACGCCATCATCGGCAGCGGCCTGGTCCTGACCTTCACCACGACCGGTGTCTTCAATTTCGCGCACGGCGCGGCGGGCATGGTCTCGGCCTTCGTGTACTGGCAGTTCACCGTGGGCTGGGGCGTGCCGACGCCGATCGCGGTCGCCCTGGTGCTGCTGGTGTTCGCACCACTGTTCGGGTTGGCGTTCGCGCAGGCGCTGGCGCCCACCCAGGGCCTGGGTGACGCCGAGAAACTCGTCATGACGGTGGCGTTGCTCAGCGGCCTGATGCTCACCGCGCGCTGGATCTGGAATCCGGACGTGGCGCGCACCCTGCCGCGGTTCTTCGCCGACCAACCACCGCTGCACCTGGGTTCGGTGACGATCACCTGGCATCAGGCATTGACCATGGTGGTGGCGGTGGCGGTGGCCATCGCCCTGCGAATCCTGCTGTACCGCACCAGAACCGGTGCGGAGATGCGCGCCACCGTCGACGATCGGGCACTGGTCGGGCTCACCGGTGCCGACCCCCAGCGCGCCAACCAGGTGGCCTGGATGCTCGGCATCGAATTGGCGGCCGTCGGCGGCATCCTCATCGCGCCCATGGTGGCCCTGGACGCGGCGCAGCTATCGTTGCTGATCGTCAGCGCCTACAGCGCGGCGATCTTCGGACGGCTGCGCAGCCTGCCGATGACCTTTCTCGGTGCGATCGTCGTCGGCTGCCTGGAGAGCTACCTCACCGGGTATCTGCCACAGAACGAGTATCTGCCCGGACTGCGGCTGGCCGCGCCCGCGCTGCTGCTGCTCGTCGCGCTGCTGCTGTTCCCGCACGGCCGGCTGCGGGGCCGCGATCGGCGGTTGAGCCCGGTGCCGCTGCCGAGCGTGCGTGGTTCGGCGGTGTTCGCGGTCGTCGTCGCGGTGGTCGGGCTCATGCTCGCCACCCTGCTCAGCGAAGCGGATCTGATCAGCTACGGCCTGATTTTCGCCTTCGGGGTGATCGCGTTGTCGTTCGTCCCCCTCGCCGGGTTCGCCGGCCAGATCTCGCTGTGCCAGTTGAGCATCGCCGGGATCGGCGCCGTCGCCTACGCGCATCTGGGCGCCGACGGGCAGTGGTGGGCATTGCTCGCCGCCATGGCGATCGCGGGCGTCGTCGGCGCGCTGATCGCCCTACCGGCGCTGCGGTTGTCCGGGGTCTACCTCGCGCTCGGCACGGCCGCGTTCGCGGTGGTGCTCGACCGCTGGATCTTCACCCTGCCCTCGTTCGAGGTGTTCGGGGTGCGGATCGCCCTGTTCGACCAGGGCTCGGTGGATCTGGTCGGCCCCAGCCTGTTCGGCACCCAATTGACCAGCACCGCGCAGATCACCGTTTTCGCGGCGATCGTGCTCGGGCTGGCCGGATTCGCGGTGGGGATGCTGCGGCGCGGCAGGCTCGGCCGGCGGTTGATCGCCCTGCGCGACAGCGAGGCCGCCTACGCCACCCTCGGCGGAAACCTGCTGGCGGCCAAGATGCTGGTGTTCTCGCTGTCGGCGGCGATCGCCGGACTCGGCGGCGCGCTCTACGGCATGCAGCTGCGGTCGGTGACCGCCGAGCAGTTCAGTTTCGTCGCGGGCCTGCCGATCTTCCTGATCGTGGTCATCGCCGGGCTGGGCGCGGTCGGCAGCGGATTGTTCACCGGCGCTGTCTATTCGGGGCCGCTCAACGCGATTCCCGTGTTGTTCCCGGCGCTGACCAATCTCGTCCATGTCCTGCCCGCCCTGGGCGGTATCGCCTTCAGCGGCGGGTTCCTCGGCCAGGGCGCCCTGGCGCAGATCCGTCGCGAATGGGCCGCGGCACTGCGCGATCGGGTCGTGATGGCGGTGCTGCTCGGTGGGCTGGCGTTGCTGTGGGCGTTGCGCCTCGGCGATGTCATCAACGGCTACGTGTTCACCGCGGGTGCGCTGATCGCGGCCATCGTGGTGCCTCGCTGGGCGAATCGGCGCCACCGTCCGCCCACGCCGGCGCAGGTGCCCGTCGAATGGCTCGGCATCGATCGGGCGTGGACCACAGCAGACAAGGAGATGCTCGATCGTGGGATCGCTACTCGAAGTTGAGCAGGTCACGGTGACCTTCGGTGGTCACCGCGCCCTGGACAAGGCCGGGCTGTGCGCCGAGGCGGGCAAGGTGACCGGCCTGATCGGCCCGAACGGCGCGGGCAAGAGCACCCTGTTCGACGTGATCTGCGGATTGCGGCGACCGGTGACCGGCCGGGTCACGATGAACGGCCGGGACGTCACCCGGCTCGGGCCCGCCCGCCGGGCCGGGCACGGGATGGCGCGGACCTTTCAGCGGCTGGAACTGTTCGGCCGCTTGAGCGTTCGCGACAACCTGCTGGTCGCCGCGGAACTCGGGCGCCACCGGCGCGACGCCGCCGGGATCGTCGACGGGCTCCTCGACCGACTCGGACTGGACGAGGTGGCCGACACCGCCGCCGACGATCTGCCGACCGGCACCGGCCGACTGGTCGAGGTGGGCCGGGCGATGGCCGCCCGGCCCAGCGTGGTCCTGCTCGACGAGCCGGCGGCCGGCCTCGACCACACCGAAACCGAGCGGTTCGCCGCGCTGTTGCGGTCGCTGGCCGCCGACGGCGTCGCGGTGCTGCTCGTAGAGCACGACATGGGCCTGGTCATGAATGTCTGCGACCAGCTCTATGTGCTCGACCTCGGCGCGATCATCAGTTCCGGGCCGCCCGAGGTGATCCGCCGTGACGCCGCCGTACTCGCCGCCTACCTGGGAGAAGGATGACCTCGTCACTGGAATTACACGGTGTCCGCGCGGCCTACGACGCGATCACGGTGCTGCACGGTGTCGATCTGCGGGTCGGCGCCGGCGAGGTGGTCGCACTGCTCGGTCCCAACGGGGCGGGTAAGACCACCACCCTGCGGGTCGCGGCCGGGGTGCGTGCGGTCACCGCGGGCCGACTGGTCCTCGGTGGCCGAGACGTCACCGGGGCCGACCCCCGCGATCTGGCGGCCGCCGGAGTCTGCCTGATCCCCGAGGGCCGTGGCGTGTTCCCCAACCTGTCGGTCCGCGACAACCTGCTGATGATGACGTTCACCGGCAAGACCCATGCCGAGATCGAGGAGGTGGCGTTCAGCCGATTCCCGATTCTCGCCCAACGCGCCGACCAGATCGCGGGCACGATGTCGGGCGGCGAACAGCAGATGCTCGCGCTCGCCCGGGGATTGGCCACCGACCCGGCCGTGCTGCTGCTCGACGAACTGTCCATGGGCTTGGCCCCGCTGGTCGTCGAGCGGCTCTACGAACAGGTCGGTGAGATCGCCCGCCAAGGCGTGGCGGTGCTGGTCGTCGAGCAGTTCGCCGCCGCCGTCCTCGACATCGCCGACCACGCGGCCGTGCTGGTGCGCGGCCGCATCGAACACCAGGGGCCCGCCGACGGCGAACTCCGCCGCGAACTGGCCAACCTCTACCTAGGAAGTCACTGATGACCGAAACACGTGCCGACCGCTTCGCTCGCGAACTGGCCGAATTGAAGATCCCCGATCCCGCCTCGGGCCGGGGGAGTCTGTGGTTGCGCCTCGGCGCGACCGCGATGGTGGCGGGCCCGGCGCTCGCCGTGGTGGCCTACTTCTTGGCGCACAACACCTCCGATCCGCTGGCCCAGCGCGACGCACTGGCGCTCGCGCTGGTCGGGGTGGCGCTCAGTATCGTCGGCGCCGCGCTGTTCGTCCGCTACTCGCTCACCGGTGTGTTGCGATTCTGGATGGCACGCCAGTCCTACGATCTGAACCAGCTCGGTGATCGCCTGTCGGAGAACCGAATTCAATTGGGCGACGCCGCGTCCGTGGCGTGATGAGCGCCTGATCGAGATCGGGATCGCCCCCCACATGAGGGCGATCCCGATCGAGGTCACACAGCGTAATACCTTCACGCACAGCGTAATATGTTCACAAACAGCGCAGTTCGGTCACGCGCAGCGCAGTTCGGTCACACGCCGCGCGGGATGTCGAGGAATTGCGCGTCGATCGCGGTGTCGAGCGCACCCATGGTCGCGCCGAGTTCGGCGGCCAGCGTCCGCACCGTGGCGACGTCCTTGCGGAGGAACTCACCGACCGCGGCATGGAACGCGGCCACCGAACCCTTCGCCGCCACACTGGCGGCGGCGCGGCTGGCTGCGCTGGCCTGCTGGAGCGCGGACAGCAGGGTCGCCTCGTCGACGCCGAGTTCGGCGGCCAGCTGCACGGCTTCGGTGATCAGGCCGAGCTGGGCCGCGAACAGCGCGTTGTTGACCAGCTTCACGCACTGGCCCGTACCGAGTGGACCCACCGCAAGCACCGGGTCCGCGTAGCACCGCAGTACCGGAAGAGCGCGGGCGACGGCGTCTTCGGCGCCACCGGCGAACACGGTGAGGGTGCCCGCATCGATATCGGGTGGCCCACCGCTGACCGGCGCGTCGACCACCCCGATATCGGAGGAATTGGCTTGCGCGGCAATGTCGTCGGCGGTTCGCGGGCTACCGGTGGTGTGCACGATGAGCACCGACCCGCCGGACATGCTCGCCAGCAGCGGAGTATCGAGGCACACCTCGCGGACCTGGGCGTCGCTGAACACGCAGACCACGACGGCGTCCGCCCCGGTGCCGACCGCGGCCGTGAACGACACGGGCTCAGCACCCAACTCGGTGATCCGCCGACGCGCGTCGCCGGACCGACCGAGCGCGCGCACTTCGTGCCCCGCCGCGACGAGACGGCGCACCATCGGAGCGCCCATCCGCCCCACCCCGATGAACCCGATCCGCAAGGCGGTCATCGCGGATGGCCGATAAGGCTCAGTGTCTCGTCGGCCGCGGTCAGCGCGACACCGGTCTCGGCGTCGGCCCCGGAGGCGAGTTCGGCGAGCAGCCCGACGTCCTTGCGCAGGGTGTGCCCGGCGTGCTCGCCGATTCGCGCCAGCGTGCCGGCCAGGATACGACCGAGGGCGAAGCTGTTCGCCGACCCGTTCGCGATCACCTCGCCGAGCTTAGCTTGGTCGACGCCGAGGTCGCGCCCGAGCGCCAGAGTGCTCGCCGCGGTCGCGAGATTCGCGGTGAACAGCAGATTGTTGAGCAGCTTGGTGACCTGGCCCGCCCCGGTATCGCCCAGGTGCACCACCGGATCGGCGTAGGTGCCGAACACCGGCCTGCACCGGTCGACCGCCTCGACCGGGCCACCGGCCATGACGAGCAAACGCCCCTGGGCGACCGCGGGCGCACCGCCGCTCACAGCGGCATCGATCAACGTAACGCCCTGCGCCGCAGTAGTTTCGGCGAGCTCGCGGCAGGTGTCGGGATGAACAGTGCTGTGCACGGCCACGATCGCGCCCGGCGCGAGTCCGCCGAGCACGCCGTCCTCGCCGGTCAGGACCTCACGGATGTCGGCGTCGTTGCCCACGCACAAACAGACCAGGTCGCTGGCCTGGGCGAGGGCGCGCGGGGTGGGCGCGATCTCGGCCGCGGTCTCGGCGAACTGCTCGAGCGTGGCGGGTCTGCGTGCCCACAGGGTGGTCCGATACCCGGCCGCCACGATTCGCTGCGCCATCGGCGCACCCTGACTACCCAACCCGATGAATCCGATGCGCATCAGCGCACCTCCTATTCGATATGCCACTCACGCAGTAGGTTCGGGCCGCGGGCGCCAGAACAGCGCGAGCAGTCCCGTGGTCGACACCACGCCGGCGCCGAGTGCGATGACGCCCCCGGCCCAGCCGGTGACAGTGATTCCGGCGGCGTGATCGATCGACAGGCGACCCGGGCCGGTGAAGGCCAGCGCCAGCGCGACCACCGCCAGGACGAGTACGTACTCGTACCCCTCCTTGAAGACGAAGAATCCGTTCGCGCGGTGCGCGAGCAGCCCGGCGACGAGCATGACCGCGATCACCGCCGCGCAGGCCAACGGTGTGGCGAGGCCGAGGATCAGCAGCACGCCCGCCCCGATCTCGGCGACCACACTCGCCCAGGCTTGCAAGACACCGTTGCGCAGGCCGAGGCCGGCGAACCAGCGGGCCGTGCCCGCGATCCGCCCGCCACCGAGCCAGTGGTTGAGACCGTGCGCGATCATCGTGGCGCCGACGACGAGCCGGATCAGAGTCGGCGCCACATCGGTGATATCCATGGGTTCACCTCCTGAGCCACGACGGGGTGGCTCGGTCGAATCGGGTCAGTTGTCGCTGGTCAGCAGGAGGACACCGCTCGGGGTCAGCCCGCCGCTGCTGGTCACCGCGACCCGCGCGCCCTCGACCTGGCGCGGGCCCGCCTCGCCGCGCAATTGGCTGACGGCCTCGTGCAACAGCCCCATACCGTGGGTGCGGCCGTGGGAGAGCTGGCCACCGTGGGTGTTGAGCGGGAGCAGCCCGTCGCGCGCGATGTTCTTGCCGCCGTCGAGGAAGTCCTTGGCCTCGCCGATCCCGCAGAAGCCGAGGGCCTCGATCCAGGACAGGCAGTTGAAGGTGAATCCGTCGTAGAGTTCGGCGACGTCGACATCGGTGGGGCGCAGCGAGGTACGCGACCACAGGTGCGCGGCCTGGCCCAGGACCTGTGGTTCATGGGTCAGGGTGCTCTGGTCCCATTCGATCCGTTCGAGGATCTGGGTACCGACCGCGGCGACCCGCACCGGCGGCTTCGCCAGATCCGGGGTGGTGTCGATCGCCGAGACCAGCACGGCGACCGCGCCGTCGCAGGGGACATCGCAGTCGTAGAGGCCGAACGGAGTGGTGACCGGCCTGGCGTCGAGGTACTCCGGCATCGTCAGGGGTTCGCGATAGACCGCCGTCGGATTCAGCTCGGCGTTGGCGCGCTGGTTCAGCGCGATCCAGCCGAGCGTTTCCCTGGTGGTGCCGTAGCGATGGAAATGCCGTTGGGCGTTCTGCGCCAACGTATGCGCGGCCGAGGTGGCGCCGAAGGGCATCATCCAACTGGTGGTCCGGCCGCCCGTCGGCGTGATCTTGCCGGTGCGCATGAGTTCGTTGTACGTCGCCTCCCAGACGGTGCGGAAGCACAGGACGTGCCTGGCCAACCCGCCGGCGACGGCCAGCATCGCCGCGATCACCGACCCGCCGGGACCGAAGGTCTCGAAACCGCCGTTGTACCAGGTCGGCCGCAGACCCAGCGCGGCCTCGAGCGCGGTCACCCCGCCCTCGCCGAAACCACCGACATTGCCGCCGCCGGGATAGGTCGACAAACCGTCGATGTCGGCCATGGTGAGCCCGGCGTCGGCGACCGCGCGCTCGCAGGCCGAGATCGTTAGCGACAGCGGCGAGACCATCAGCCGCCGACCGATATCCGACATTCCGATCCCGGTGATGGCGACCTTGTCCTCGAACTTGTCCCGGCCGATCATCGGCCGCACGTGCTCGCCGAACCGGTGCGGTTCGATCTCGTCGGCGGGCAGCGGCGCGGGTTCGGGCTGTTCGGCGGTCGGCCGGAACAGCGGCAACCACACATCCGCGTCCTGTTCGAACACGACCTCCATCCGCATCCCCAGCACGAGGTCGGCCGGGTCGCAGCCCACCACATTGGTGGTCAGGCGAACCCGGGGATCCTCCTCGACCGCGACCTGGGCCACCACATACGGCGCGGGTAGCCCCGGCACGCTGAACCGCTGGTTGACGGTGAAGCCGACCAGGGTGGCGAAGCCGGAGACCTCCCGGACCCCGAGGGTGTGCCCGTGGCAGTACCGGCACACCGGTTGCGGTGGATGGATCAGGGCCGCGCAAGAACCGCACTCCTGGATCCGCAGGCGCCCGTCGGCGCCCGCGGTCCAGAAGAACTCGTTCTCCGCGGTCACCTGGGGCAGGGGCCGCCCCGATGGCTCGGCCATCTCGTTCCTCACCGATGGCTGGGCCATCTTGTTGTTCACCGATGGCTCGGCCATCGCGTTGCTCACTAGGTACTGGCGTCGCGCTGGGCTGTGACGGGTGCCGCGAGTTGCTGTTCGTCACAGATCGTCTGGAGTTTCGCCAGCGTCTCCTCGAGTCCGGCTCCCAGCCGCACGCCCGGAGTGAACGTCGCCGGGAGGTGCCGCATGCCCTGGATGACCCCGATGGTGTCGTAGTGCACCGCGGTCTCGGGATCGCAGCGGTAGTCCGGCATCCGGTCCAGCACGGCGAGCAGCATGCGCTTGAACACGGTGCGTGCCACGTTCGAGCCGATGCACCGGTGGATGCCGAGCCCGAAGCTGTAGTGCCGGTTGCGCCGTCGGTCCAGGATGACCTCGTTCGGGTCGTCGAAGACCGCCGGATCCCGATTGGCCATCGCCCACGACAGCCACACCCGATCGCCTTCCTTGAACTGGGTGCCGACGACCTCGCAATCCTCGGCCATCGTGCGCCCGTCACCCGGTGCGGGCGTGTAGTAGCGCAGGAATTCCTCGGTGGCGGAATCGAGGAGATCGTCGCGCTCGCGGCTCAGTGTCTCGCGCTGGTCCGGGTTCTCCGAGAGCCATTCCAGGGCGTGCGCGGTGAGCGCGGTCGTGGTGTCGAAGCCGCCGCCGATGAGCAGGCCGAGCATGCCCAGCATTTCCATATCGGGGAGCGGCTCGCCGTTCATCGTCGCGTTGTTGATCGCGTTGATCAGGCCGGGCCGGGGGTTCTCCCTGATCTCGAACAGATTCTGCAGCAGATCGATGCCCATCGTCCGATGCATTTCCGCGACCCGCGGATACTCCGGCGAATCCGGCGGTGTGTACACCGACGCGTGCGCGGGCTCGTTGTAGATCGTCCATTTGGCGAGCGGGATACCCAGCATGCCCAGGGTCAGCACCGCGGGCACGATATTGGCCAGTTCGTCGACGAAATCGATCCGCCCCGACTCGATCTTCTCGTCGATCGCGGCGCGCACGATCTCGTCGATGAACGGGATCCAGCGGGCCACGGCGGCGGGGGAGAGATACGGATTCAGCGCCGCGCGCACCTCGCGATGCTCCGGCTCGTCCATTTCCAGAATGCCGCCCCGAACACCGCTCGCCCGTGGGGCTTTCGGAATGGAGATGCCCTTGTAGCCGCGCCGGACCCCGGCCGTGTCGTGGTCGTTGGAGATGTGCGGGCAACGCGCGAGTTCGAAGACCTCGCGGTTGCCCGCCGCGACCCAGTGCCCGTCGTGGGTGTCGGTCCAGGCGATCGGGCACTGCTCATGCATGGATTCGGTGGTCGCGACGAATTGGTCCCGATATTCGGGGGTCATTCTGTCGAACGAGAAATTCGGTTTCTTGCGTGTGTCGTCGGTCGCCACGTCGTCGACGCTCATGGCGGTGTCCTCTCAGGAAATATCGATGGCGCGTTCCGGGCAGGAGTGCGCTGCTTCACGCACCTGCTCCTCCTCATCGGGCGCGACGGTCTCACTGACCGGCGACGAATGACCGTCGAAGTCGCTCAGCTCGAATGATCGGGGAGCGGTCATCGCGCACAGCGTGTGGCCTTGGCAGCGCGTTGAATCGACTCGAACCTTCACGGCGGGAATTCCTTTCAGGCGTGGTAGTCGTACCACTTCAGGTATCCGCCCGCGTCCACCCGCAATTGGCTGCCGGTGACGAAACGGGACTCGTCGGATGCCAGGAACAGCACCGCGTCGCTGATGTCCTCGGGCTCGACATACGGAACCGGCATGGCCTGCATGGTGTGGAAGGCGGGCTCGGCGTCCGCGCGGGTCGGATTCTCGAGATCGGGCCGGAACGAGCGGTACATCGGCTCGCTCTGCAACATCGGGGTGTTGCAGTTGGTGGGGTGGATAACGTTGGCGCGGATCTTCTTCGGCGCGATGTGGGTGGCGAGTTCGTGCACCACCATCGACAGCGCCCGCTTGGCGACCATGTACGCGACGCCGCCGGGATCCTTGCCCGGCTGGTCCACCTTGGTGGTGTCCATCAGCGCGGCCAGCGACCCGGTGGCGATGATCGACGCGCCGGCCTGCAGATGCGGCAGCGCGGCGTGGATGGCGTTGAGCACGCCGACCAGGTTGGTGTCGAGCACATCGGTCCAGGCCTGCCACTGCGGCTCGCCCTTCATCCCGGCGATCCCGGCCTGGGCGACGACGATGTCGAGGCGGCCCAGTTCCTGTACTCCCTGCGCGACCGCGTCACGCATCTGCGCGGCATCGCGCACATCGGCCTGGACGGTGACGATGCGCCGCCCGGACTTCTCGACCAGTCGCGCCGTTTCGTCCAGATCCTCGGGACGCGACAGCGGGTACTGGATGGTGTCGATGTCCTGACAGATATCGACGGCGATGATGTCGGCGCCCTCGGCGGCCAGACGCACCGCATGACTGCGGCCCTGGCCGCGAGCGGCTCCGGTGATAAAGGCGACCTTGCCCTCGACACGTCCCACGGGAATTCCTTTCGGTGTGCGCGGTGCCCACCGGAAGGCGGTGAGCCCGTTGTCTGGATTGGTACGACTAGGTGTTACGGCCGCCGTTGACCCCGAGGATCTGCCCGGTGATGTACCCGGCGCTCTCGGAGATCAGGAACGCGCACGCCGCGGCGATGTCCTCGGGTTGGCCCACCCGCCGCACAGGGGTGCGCTGGATGTGGTCGTCGATCGTGCCGCCGAGCAGCTTGGCCGCCTCCGCCTTGCGCAGCATCGGGGTGTCGATGAAGCCGGGCGGGACGGCGTTGACGGTGATCCCGGCCGGACCGAGTTCGAGCGCCAGCGATTTCGTCAGCCCGTTCACCGCGGACTTGGCCGCGACGTAGTGCGCCATGAAGGGCTGCCCCGAATGCGTGCTCGACGAGGAGATGTTCACGATGCGACCCCACCCGGCCTCGAGCATGTCGGGCAGCACCGCCTGAACGCAGTGGTAGACGCCGTTGAGGTTGACGTCGATCACCCGCTGCCACTGCGCGAAGTCGATTTTGGCGAAGCGCCCCGTACCGTCCAGGCCCGCGGCGTTCACGAGGATCGTCACGGGGCCGAGTTGGGTGCGGATCGCGGCGAAGGCCGCGCTCACCTGCTCGGGGTCGGAAACGTCGGCGGTGTGGGCGAATCGGGTATCGGTCGGGCGCAGATCGAGCGTCGCCACGTGATACCCGTCGGCCTGGAGCCGTTGTGCGACAGCGAGACCGATCCCGGAGCCGCCGCCGGTGACCACCGCGGTTTTCACGCCCAGGCCTCCTCGCCCGCGAGGGTGGTCCGGTGCAGTTCGCGTTCGGAGGATGCCTGATAGGGCAGCGCCCGATGCAGGATGCCGGTGTTGTCCCAGATCACTAGGTCGCCGACGGTCCAGTCATGGGTGTAGCCGAAGCGTTCCTGCGTCGACCAGGCGAGCAGTTCGTCGAGCAGCGCCCGGCTCTCCGCGGGATCCATGCCGACGATGTGATCGGCGGTGGCGCCGATCACCAGGGATTTGCGGCCGTCCGCGCGCTCCCAGACCAGGGCCGTCTCGTGGCTCGGCTGGGTACGCCAGTCCGCGACCTGTTCGGGGGTCGGGTCCGGATGCACCAGCCGCTGGGACGCCTCGAAGCTGTGCACCACGCGCAGACCTTCGTAGCGCTTGCGGTCGGCTTCGGGGAGGTTCTCGTAGGCGGCGTAGGTGCTGGCGAACTGGGTGCCGCCACCCTCCATGGCGACGTGGCGGGCCGTGAGCACGGTGGCCTTGGCCGGCACCTCGTTGGTGGTGTCGTCGATGTGCCAGAAGAACGTGCCCTCGAGGTACTTGGCGGCCCGGTTCTTCGCGGGATCGAGAGTGATCGTGAAGATCTCCCGGCCGCCCGGTGCCAACACCGTGCCCAGCTCGCGGCAGAACGCGAGTTGCGCTTCGTCATCGAGGTGCAGACCGCGCACGACCAGCACACCGCGCCATTTCAGTGCTTCGAGGCACCGGCTGACCACCGTGTCGTCGTGCAGATCGGCGACGCCGGTGACTTCCACCCCGATCGCGGGACGCAGCGCTGTAGTGTGGATCACAAGAATCTCCCTTCCAGTTGCGAGAACCGTACTCTCGCTGAGGTTTCCTCCGCAAGGGCTGATGTCCGCCTTTTGGTGAACGGGCTGCCGGTGATCGCGGTGTCGGTCGCGGCATTCGGCTGATGCGAGCCCTTGCATATGGATATATTGTTCTCTAGAAGTGAGAATCACATTTCCAACGCTCAGCGAGGAGACGGGATGTCATCCCAGGACACGGACTCGATCGGCGCGTCCGCGCCGACCACGGCAGTCACCAAGCGATTGCTGATAGACGGACAGCTGGTCGAGGCGGAACAGACCTTCGCCTCGCTCAATCCCGCGACCGGCGAGGTGTACGGCTACGCGCCCGAAGCCACGCTCGAACAGACCGAGGCGGCCATCGCCGCCGCCCGTCGAGCCTTCGACACGACCAGCTGGTCGACCGACGCGGCATTGCGGGCTCGCTGCCTGGACCAACTCCATCGGGCACTGCTCGACAACGTGGAGGACCTGCGCGAGCTCACCATCGCCGAGGTCGGCGCCACCCGGCGGCTCACCCACGGCAACCAGCTCGACTTCCCGATCGAGATCGCTCGCTTCTACGCCGACCTGCTGCCCGAGTACTCGTTGACCGAGGAACTGAGCGAGCTCGAGATCCGCGGGGAGCGCCACCGGCGCTGGATCGAGAAGGAAGCCGCCGGTGTCGTTTCGGCGATCGTGGCCTACAACTACCCGCATCAGCTGGCCCTGGCCAAGCTCATGCCCGCCCTGGCCGCGGGCTGCACGGTGGTGCTCAAAGCCGCCCCCGATACCCCGCTGGCCACGCTCGCCCTCGGTGAGCTGATCGCCGAGCACACCGATATCCCGCCCGGCGTGGTGAATGTGTTGTCCGCCGCCGACGTCGAGATCGGCAAGCTGATGACCACGCACCCCGACGTGGACCTGATCACCTTCACCGGCTCCACTCCGGTCGGGCGCCAGATCATGGCGGCGGCGAGCGAATCGCTCAAACGGGTCTTCCTCGAGCTGGGCGGCAAATCCGCCATGGTCCTGCTCGACGACGCCGACTTCGCCACCACGGCGGTGTTCGCCGCGTTCACCATCTGTACCCATGCGGGACAGGGCTGCGCGCTCACCTCCCGGCTGCTGGTGCCACGTGCGCGCCACGACGAGATCGTCGAGCTGGTCGCCACCAATCTCGGTTGGGTGAGCAGCGGGGATCCCAGTGACCCGAAAACCTATATGGGACCGCTGATCAGCGCCAAGCAGCGCGACAAGGTGCACGGCCTGGTCGAGCGCGCGGTCGCTGCCGGAGCCAGGTTGGTCACCGGCGGTACGAAGGTCGATCCGGGCTTCTTCTACGCGCCTACCCTGCTCGCCGGCGTCGATCCCGACAGCGAGATCGCGCAGGAGGAGGTGTTCGGCCCGGTACTCGTCGTGATCCCCTACGACGATGACGACGACGCGGTGCGTATCGCGAACAATTCGATCTACGGCCTGTCCGGTGCGGTGTTCAGCGCCGATACCGAGCGCGCGCTCGGGATCGCCCGGCGTATCCGCAGCGGAACGTTCAGCATCAACGGCGGTAACTACTTCCAGCCGGACGCTCCCTTCGGTGGATTCAAGCAGTCGGGGATCGGCAGGGAAAGCGGTGTCGCCGGGCTGGAGGAATTCCTCGAGAGCAAGACCTACGCCGCGGTCGTCGGGTTGAGCGACGCGTCGGGCGGTGCCCAGTAGTGGGGCCGCTCGAGGGAATTCGCGTCCTCGAGGTCGCGATGTACGGTTTCGTGCCGTCGGCGGGCGCGGTCCTGGCCGACTGGGGCGCCGATGTTGTCAAGGTCGAACACGCGGTCACTGGCGATCCGCAACGCGGCCTCAGACAAATCGGCCGGATGCGGGTCGAAGGTGACCCCAATCCCAATGTCGAACATGCCAATCGGGGCAAGCGCAGCATCGGCGTCGACATGTCGGTGCCCGAGGGGCGCGCGGTGATCCACGACCTCGCCCGCGAGGCCGACGTGTTCCTCACCAGCTTTCTGCCGCAGGCGCGCACCAAATTCGGGATCGACGTGGACGACATCCGCGCGGTGAACCCGAAGATCGTCTACGCGCGCGGCAGTGCGCTCGGCCCGCGCGGCGCGGAATCGGACAAGGGCGGGTTCGACATGACCGCCTTCTGGTGCCGCGGCTCGGTCGCCGCCACCATCACCCCGCCGGGCACCGAGGGCATGGTCTCGCCCCCGGGGCCCGCCTTCGGCGACACCATCTCGGGGACGAATCTCGCGGGCGGGATCGCGGCGGCGTTGCTCAAACGGGAACGCACCGGCGAACCGTCGGTGGTCGATGTCTCGCTGCTCGGGAGCGGGCTGTGGGCGATGGGCCACACCATCGCGCTCTCGGCCCATCTCGGTGAGCCGATGGTGGCGCCGGTACCGGGTGCCCATGGCGCGCCCAGCAATCCGCTCTCGGGTCTGTACGCCACGGCCGACGGCCGCTACCTGTCGCTGGTGATGTTGCAGCCGGCGAAGTTCTGGGCCGACGTGTGTCGCCACATCGACCGTCCCGAACTCGCGACCGACCCCCGTTTCGGGACGTCGGCCGACATCGCGGCCAATACCCAGGAGGCCGTGGCGATCCTGCGCGAGGCGTTCGCGAGCCGGACCCTCGCCGAATGGACCGAGCGCCTGGGGACCCTGTCGGGACCGTGGGCGCCGGTCCAGGACAGCCTGCAGGTCGGCTCGGACCCGCAGATCAGGGCCAACGAGTACCTGATTCGCGCCGGTGAGCTCGAATTGGTCGCCAATCCGGTGCAATTCGATGTCACCGCACCCGAACTGGCCCCCGGCCCCGAGTTCGCCGCCCAGACCGAGGAGATCCTCTTGGGCCTCGGGCTGGACTGGGAGCAGGTCATCGCCCTCAAAACCGCGGGCGCGATCACCTGAGATCGGCCCACGATCATGAAAAGCTCCGGCGGGCACCCACAGTGGGTGCCCCTG
>NZ_JBSGSS010000033.1:0-21364 GCF_053606985.1 Nocardia sp. NPDC055165 | reverse complement strand
GGTGGGCACTAGGTGCCGCCCCCGCGGGCCGGATACCCCCGCGCCCCCCCGCCCGTGCAACCCGGGGCGCCCGGACTCGAAACCGTTCACTGCGGACGGAACGGGCCGATCAGGCCCGTTCCCGCAGGTCAGGATCACACGTCGTAGTAGAGCTCGAACTCGTACGGGTGCGGACGCAGGTTGACCGGGGCGATCTCGCTCTCGCGCTTGATGTTGATCCAGGTCTCGATGAGGTCAGGCGTGAAGACGTTGCCCTCGGTGAGGTAGTCGTGATCTGCCTCGAGGCGGTCGATGACCGTGGCCAGGCTGGTGGGGGCCTGGGGGATGTTCTTGGCCTCCTCCGGCGGGAGCTCGTAGAGGTCCTTGTCGACCGGGGCCATCGGCTCGATCTTGTTCTTGATGCCGTCCAGGCCTGCCATCATCATGGCGGCGAAGGCCAGGTACGGGTTGCCCGAGGAGTCCGGCGCGCGGAACTCGATGCGCTTGGCCTTCGGGTTGTTGCCGGTCACCGGGATACGCACGGCGGCCGAGCGGTTGCGCTGCGAGTACACCAGGTTGATGGGGGCCTCGTAGCCCGGCACCAGACGGTGGTACGAGTTGACGGTCGGGTTGGTGAACGCCAGCAGCGACGGGGCGTGGTGCAGGATGCCGCCGATGTAGTGACGCGCCAGATCCGACAGGCCACCGTAGCCGGCCTCGTCGTGGAACAGCGGCTTGCCGTCCTTCCACAGCGACTGGTGCACGTGCATGCCCGAGCCGTTGTCGCCGAAGAGGGGCTTCGGCATGAAGGTGACAGACTTGCCTTCCTGCCACGCGGTGTTCTTCACGATGTACTTGAACAGCTGCAGGTCGTCCGCCGCCGAGAGCAGCGTGCCGAACTTGTAGTTGATCTCGGCCTGACCGGCGGTGCCGACCTCGTGGTGGCCGCGCTCGAGCTCGAAGCCCGCGTTCTGCAGGTTGGTCGAGATCTTGTCGCGCAGGTCGACGTAGTGGTCGTACGGGGCGACGGGGAAGTAGCCACCCTTGTTGCGGACCTTGTAGCCGAGGTTGCGGCTGCCGTCCGGGTTGAACTCCTTGCCGGTGTTCCACGAACCGGAGACGGACTCGATCTCGTAGAACGAGCCGTTCATGCCGGAGCCGTAACGGATGCCGTCGAAGATGTAGAACTCGGCCTCGGCGCCGAAGAAGGCGGTGTCGGCGATACCGGTCGAACGCAGGTACTCCTCCGCCTTGCGCGCGATGTTGCGCGGGTCGCGGGAGTAGGCCTCACGGGTGAACGGGTCGTGCACGAAGAAGTTCAGGTTGAGCGTCTTCGCGGCGCGGAACGGGTCGATCCGGGCGGTGCTGAAGTCGGGGAGCAGGAGCATGTCCGACTCGTCGATCGACTGGAAGCCACGCACCGAGGAGCCGTCGAACGCCAGACCCTCTTCCGCCAGGTCAGCGGTGAACGCCTTGGCCGGGATCGAGAAGTGCTGCTGGACGCCGGGCAGGTCGGAGAAGCGGATATCGACGTATTCGATGTCCTCTTCCTTGATGTACTGGATGACCTCTTCGGCCGTGCTGAACGTCACTTGCTCTCCTTACGAATCGGTTCCCAGCCAGTCGCGATGCTGGCCCTTTCGAACGACCTGCGCGCAGTCGCTACGAAGGGGTTCGTCGCGACCTGACGCTAAGGACGCGGTGTTTCCCAACAGTCAAGGCTATGTTTCGCCAGTGTTACGCGAGCCGGATGCCTGGGTGATGTCAGCCATCCGGGTGCGATCTTCACGCTAATCCTGCCATCCGCGTGATCCCGCGCTGACGTGACCTCCATTAATGCGGTCGTGGGCGACCGATCGCGCGCCACTATCCTGGGTCCCATGGCGCGTATTACCGGCACATGGCTATCCGGATCCCCGGGCGAACCCGGCGACTCGGACATCTCCGGCTACCCCGGTGAGCTGTACGGGCTGCCGCGCGAGGGAGCGGGCTCGCTCGCCCCGACGTGGCGACGCGTCGTCGCGCTGTTCATCGACTGGTTCATCGCGGTCGGGATCGCCGCGGTGATCACCCGCAGCTTCGCGTCGTCGTCGATGCCGCTGCTGGTGTGGTTCGTGGTCGGCGTGGCTGCGGTGACGCTGTTCGGGTTCACCCCGGGGCAGTACTTCACGAAGCTGCGGGTGCTGCGCATCGACGCTCCGGTGGCGGTGGGTTTCGTGCGCGCGCTGGCCAGGCAGGTGCTGCTGGTGTTCGTGGTGCCCGCGCTGTTCACCGATGCCGACGGCCGCGGCATGCACGACCGGGCGACCGGGACGGCGCTGGTCAACGCTCGCTGAGCCGTTGGGCCCGCTCGTACTCGCGCGCGGCCATACGATCAAGCCGTGTCACTGAATCCGGCCATGTTGGCCGTACGTTTTCTGCTCGAATTGATCGCCATCGCCTCGTTCGGCGTCTACGGATGGCGCGCCTTCGACTCGCCATGGCGGTACCTGCTCGTGGTGGTCCTGCCGATCGCGGCTGCGACGCTGTGGGGCGTGTTCACCCTGCCCGACGATCCGGGACGCGGCGGCGGTTCACCGGTGCCCGTCTCCGGCCCGGTCCGGCTGCTCGTCGAGTTCGCGGTGCTCTTCGGTGGCGCCGCGGCACTGTGGGCCGCTTCGCTGCCGCGGCTCGCCTTGATCTCGGCGGCTGTTCTCGTCGGTTACCACCTGTTGGCATACGACCGGGTTCTGTGGCTGCTGACCGGCCGCTCACCCAACGCCTGAAACGGCGCGAGCCCGTCACCTGACAAGGTGACGGGCTCGTGGCGGGAGTGGGTCAGCGGCGACGGATCGCGCGCTGCATGCCCTTCATCTTCGCACCGGGGGGCATCGGGCCCTTCGGCATCGCGGGACCACTGCGCGAACTCAGGGCCGAGAGCCTGCCCTCGATCTGGTCGATCCGCTTGACGTCGATGTTGCGCGGCAGCTTGGTGAGGTACTTCTGCAGCTCCTTGAGGGGAGTCTGACCTTCCTCGTTGCCGACGATCACTTCGTAGATGGGGGTGTCACCGACCAGGCGGGCGGTGCGCTTCTTCTCCTGCGCGATGAGCGAGCGGACCCGCTGCGGCGAACCCTCGGCGACGAAGATCACCCCGGGCAGGCCGATCACGCGGTGCACGGCGTCGAGCTGGGTGGTCGCGGCGACGCCGTTGGCGACCCGCCACTTGCCCTGCAGGTTCTCCAGCACCCACGCCGCGGCGCCCGCCTGACCCTCGGCCTTGCGGTACACGTTCTTCTGCACGCGGCGCCCGAACAGGATGAATGCCAGCAGCACACCCAGCAGCAGACCCAGCGGCAGCAGGAACCACTGCATGTCGAAGATCAGCCCGATGAGGAAGAAGACCACCGTGGTGCCGACCAGTGCGCCGATCATCAGCGGCAGCAGCGCCTTGTCTTCCTTGCGCTGCATGTTGAACGCCTGCCACAACTGCTGACGACGTTCGCGTGATGCCTGCTTACGGGCCGCTTTAGCCGCGGCCCTGGCTTCCTTCGACGGCTTGCCGCCCTTGCCTCCTGCCATGGTGTCAGCTTAGATGGCGCGCCGCCGGGGCGTCTGACCGCATCACACCGCGCGACGATCCCGGCGTTTCGGGCACGTTCGGCGGGCGGCGGCCCACGCCAAAGGCCACAATGGCTGAGATGCGCCCGATCACCGAGAACCCCGCCCTGCCCCCCGTCACCGAGGGCGTCGATGACGAGGTCGCCCGGCGGCTGGCAGTCGCGCTGCAGTGCGTGACGGTGTCGACCGAAGATCCCGCGCACACCGCACACGCGGAGTTCGCGCGCCTGGCCACCCACCTCGAGACATCGTTCCCCCGCGTGCACGCCGAGCTGACACTGACGACCTTCGGTCACAGCAGGCTCTACCGCTGGGACGGCGCCGAGCCGGGTGCGGTGTCGGCGATCCTGCTCGCGCACCAGGACGTGGTGCCGGTCGACGACGCGCAACGCTGGACCCATCCCCCGTTCGACGGTGTCGTCGACGACGAATTCATCTGGGGCCGCGGCGCGATCGACGACAAGAGCCGCGTGCTCGCCGTCCTGGAAGCGGTCGAGTCGGCGCTGGAAACCGGAATTCGCCCGCGCCACACCGTGTTCCTCGCCTTCGGTCACGACGAAGAGGTCTTCGGTGACGGCGGCGCGGTCCGGATGGCCCAGCACCTGCGCGACCAGGACGTGCGCGCGGAGCTGCTGCTCGACGAGGGCGGGGTGATCACCGACGGCGTCGCCGACGGCGTCGACCGGCCGGTGGCCAGCATCATGCTCGGCGAGAAAGGCTATGCGACGGTGCGGCTTTCGGTCACCGAGACCGGCGGTCACTCCTCGATGCCCGGCAAGCAGACCGCGGTGGGACGGCTGGCACGCGCGGTCGCACGCGTGCAGGACCATCCGATGCCACTGCGGCTGACGCCGGTGATCAGCGACATGCTCGCCCGCATGCGTGAGGCGCTGCCCGAACCGCGACGCCGGCTGCTCGAGCTCACCGACGCACGCGGGCTGTCCAGGCTGGCCGGACCGCTCGTCGCCCGCATCATGGCGACGGGCCCGACCACCGAGGCGCTGGTGCGCACCACCACCGCGCCCACCGTGATCAGCGGCGGCGTGAAGGCCAATGTGCTCCCGCAGAGCGCCGAGGCACTGGTGAATTTCCGTATCCTGCCCGGTGATTCGGTGGCGGCGGTGCTGGCGCACTGCACCAGGGTGATCCGCGATATCGGCGTGGCGATCGACCTCGTCGGGCCCGCATCGGAGCCCTCGCGGTTCCACGGGCCGGGTCCGGCTTTCGACATGGTCGCCGAGCTGGCGTCGAGCGTGGTGCCCGGGATCGTGACCACCACCGGGATCGTGCCCGGCGCCACCGATTCACGCCACTACGACGGCCTGGCCGCGACCCGCTGCAACTTCGCGCCGATCGTGTTGACCGCGGCGGATCTGGAACGGATCCACGGAACCGACGAGCGGATCTCGCGACTCAACTACGCTCGGCTGATCGAGTTCAACCGGCGTCTCATCGAGCGGCTCGCCGCGGCGCCCGAAGCAGGAGGAGCGCCACGATGACGACCGACACCGGCGAGTTCGCGGGCCACGGCGGCAAGATCGCCTGGCGCGCATGGCAACCGGAGTCCGCACCGCGCGCGGTGGTGGTGCTGGTGCACGGCGTCGCCGAACACTCGGGCCGCTACGAACACGTCGGCACCACACTGGCCGAGGCCGGCTTCGCGGTCTACGCGCTCGACCACATCGGGCACGGCCTGTCCGAGGGCCCGGCGGCCAATATCGGTTCGATGCAGGGCGCCGCCGACAATGTCGCGACCCTGCTCGATCTCGCGGGCGCCGCCCATCCCGGTGTCCCCCGGTTCCTGCTCGGGCATTCGATGGGCAGCCTCGTGGTCCTGCACCAGGCGACCCGCGGACCGGTCGACGTGGCAGGCATCATCGTGTCCGCGCCGCCGCTGGACATCCCGCTCGGCAATCCGCTCCAGCGCCTCGCCGCTCCCCTGCTCACCCGGTTCGCACCGAATCTCGGTGTGCTGACCCTGGATTCGTCCACGATCAGCCGCGATCCCGAGGTGGTACGCGCCTACGACGACGACCCGCTGGTGTTCCGCGGCAAGCTGCCCGCGCGCACCGCGGTGGAGATCCTGCAGCACACCGCGCTGGTGAAGCAGCGTCTCGGCGCGCTCACCGCACCGCTGCTGGTAGTGCACGGCACCGCCGACGTGATCGCCTCACCGTCGAGCGCCGATCTGCTCGAGCGTGACGCGGGCTCGACCGACGTGACAGTGCTGCGCTATCCCGGGCTCTACCACGAGGTGTTCAACGAGCCCGAGCGCGCGAAGGTGCTCGGCGATGTCACCGACTGGCTGTCAACCCATGTTACCGGTCAGTAAGTTTTTGCGCGGGCGACACTAGTAGACTTACCACCCATGACCACGTCTACCGGCGCCGTTGCCTTCATCCGCGCCAGCTGGCACAGCTCCATCGTCAACAAGGCGCACGAGGGCTTCCTCGCCGAATACACCGGCTTCGGGTTCGATCCCGAGGTCGTCGAGGTGTTCGACGTCCCCGGCGCCTTCGAGATCCCGCTGCATGCCCAACGCCTGGCCCGCACCGGCCGCTACGACGCGATCGTCGCCGCGGCCCTGGTCGTCGACGGCGGCATCTACCGCCACGACTTCGTCGCCTCCGCGGTGATCGACGGCCTGATGCGCGTGCAGCTCGACACCGATGTGCCGGTGTTCTCGGTAGTGCTCACCCCGCACCACTTCCACGAGCACAGCGAGCACGTGGACTACTACACCAACCACTTCGTGACAAAGGGAGCCGAGGCTGCCCGCGCGGTGGCGAACACCCTCAGCTCCCTGCGGTCACTGCCTACCTCGCGCTGACTACTGGTTCAGGAAACCGCCTCGACGGACAACACGCCGGTGCGAAACGCCTTGAGCTGCTGACCACGACCTTGCCGTTTGCATCGCCGACGGCTAGGCCGTCGGCCTGCAGTTCATCAGCGCGGCTGCCACCTACCGAGTCGATTTGTCATCCCTGGCCCCTCATCGACCTTTTCGTTTTGTCGACACCACGTGTAGTAGGACTGCGTCGCAAGATACTCCAAGCATTCCTGCTCAGACGAGAACTCGTGCACCAGGGCAGACCTGAACCCATCAGGAACCACTGTTGCCGACGCCGATGCCGGCAATACCATTGCGCACGAGGCCGCACCGATAATCACGATGGGCAAGAACTTTTTCAACATCTCGGTGCTCACATTTCCAGAATGGCCATGCAGGACAACCTAATCCCCCAGTCGGCCAGGTGGCCCCTCCAACTCAACGGCCGACAAAAACCATGTTTCACCGAAAACCCAACGGTGTCAAATCTATATTCCTCTGCGACAGAACATCTTTCACGAAGTCAGCGTCAGCAATCAGCAATGGAAAGCGTCAAGGCACCTGAGTCGAAAATCGCCGAGCCGGCGGCCGACGAAATCCGGTGGCATGCAACAAGCCGGAACTCGAGGTCGATACGCGGAGCCGCGGGTAGTCGCTCGGATGGCGAAAACCCTCAGCCCTGGCGTCAACAGCTAACGCATGCCCTAAACGCATGCCCTATTTGAACTGGGTCAGGCAGGCCGATTCGCCGTTCAAGACACCAGTGCGGAACGCCTCCAGTCGCTGGTACCCACTCGGCACAACTTTGCCATTGACGTCGGCGGCAGCGAGGCCATCGGCGAGCAGACCGGATACGGCTTCGTCGAGGTCGCCGGCCGACAAGCGTGGATCGCTGGCCGGGTCGCTGAGTTTCGTGGTCAGCACACCTGACAGGCATGCGGTGCGCAGACCGGCCGAGTCAGCGCCGGTCAACGACAATTTGCGATCTTGCTGCACCGCGAGAGCGTAGCGGGAGACGAATACTACAGCGGCGTTGTAGTCGCCAGTAACGACCGCCGACAAGGGTTCACCTTTGCTGCTGGAACCCTCACCCGCACGCCTTGCCATGGCGGGCAGGTCAGTGCCGATCGTGTTGCTTCCTGGGCAGTAAGAAACCAGTTCGGTGGTCGTCACGGATGAGCAATTGCGGGTGACACCGGTGTAGTCGAACTTCGGCACGTTCTTCAACGGCATCGACTTGCCCAGTTGGTTGGCCAGGTTACTCAGATTTTCCTGGTCCACCGCGAGCTGCTTTTCGCGCTCGTCATCGATGAACGTAGTCGGTAGACCGGCGCGACGCTTCTCGATCTCGTCCTCGTTGATGTCCTTGCACGACTTGGCGCCCTGGGTGTAACCCATCTGCACCGCCGTCACCCGCTCGAACGCCGAACCGTGCACGGCGTCGGGATCGTTGGGGTCGCGGTCGCGCACGGCGACGGTCGCGCCGAGCACACCGTTGAGCCCGTCGGTGGTGTTGAGCGTGAAGTGCTTCGAATTGCCTTCTGCCACATGGCGAAGGAACACACCGGCCAGGCAGTCGGCCTGCTGCTCCTTGACCAGCGCATCGGTGAGGAACCCGCGCAGCAGGTCGGCCTGGGACTGGATGGCGTGCCCGTATTCGTGGGCGAGCACCATCACCACCGACATTTCCTTGTACTTGTCGACCAGCAGCGGCAGCAGGACGGTGCGGTCCCAGCCGATGGTGTGGTCGAGCGGGCAGTACGCGGCGTTGACCAGCTTGTAGGTGCTGCTCTTGCAGAACTGCACCGACTCCGACTCCGGCACCTTCGCCGACCAGGAGATGTACTTCGAGGCGGGCTTGAAATTGCCACGGAAAGTCTTGGAATACTCGGTCTGCCAGTACTCTTCGATGTCGGCGATGGCGTTGAGCGCGAGCTTGTCGATCTTGCCGTTGTCGCCGTTGTCAGCCTTCTTGTCCGTGTCGGGCACACCGGGACGCGACCCGCTGGGACCGGTGGACGACGCCGCGCCCGCCACCTCCCATGGATTGTCCATGATCGGCTGCGCCTGGTCGCTCGCGACAGTTGTCGCGCCGCAACCGGATACGAGCATGCCGATACTCATCAAAGCTGCCATGGTCGCGCCGAACCGATGTCTTCTCATGCGCTGTCCTCCCCAAAAATGACGCGGCCGCCTTGCGGTCCGCGATCGAGCGCTCACATGGTAAACGACTACTGTCACAGGTCCATTCGGATCGTGGCCAGCACCGCGCGATGGTCGGAGCCGGGGATGGTGAGCGTGCGGATCTGTTCGGCCACCCCACCTGCGACGAGGATGTGATCGATCCCGATCACCGGTCCCCACCGGCGATCCGCCGGGTAGGTGAGCAGGACACCGTCGCCGGTCTGGTCGGCGGCCGAGGCGAACGCGCCGTCGAGCAGTGCTCGATAGGCCGAGTGGTCGTGTGTCGCGTTGAAATCCGCGCCGACGATCGCGGGTGCGCTGGTCGCCGCGAGGATCTCGTCGACCCGGCGCATCTCGGCCGACCAGGCAGCGAAGTCGATATTCGGCGGGATCGGATGGAACGCGAAGACCGACATCGGCCCGCGCTGTGGATGTTCCATCGTCGCCGAGAGATTGCTCATGACGAAGCCGTCGTATTTCTTGGTGTCGCGCAACGGGTATCGGCTGTAGATGCCGGTGCCGCCACCACCCGACTGCGCCGGTTCCAGGTAGAAGTAGGGCAGTCGTTCTTCGAGTCCGGCCACACGCAGACCCGTGATCGAGTCGACGGTCAACTCCTCGACGGTGAGCACGTCGACGTTGTTCTCCCGCACCGCACCGACCACGGCGACCGGATCGGCCTGGCCGAACAGGATGTTCGACTGCATCACCACGAGTTCGGGCCCATCGGCGGCCCTGGCCTCCGGAATGTAGGACGGCACCACCAACCACGCGGCCCCGGCCAGCACCAGTGCCGCCGCCCCCGAGCTGCGCCAGCCTCGGGCGAGCAGCAACAGCACCAGTCCCACGACCGCGCCGAGCATCAACCACATCGCCCCCGACGCCAACAGCACCATCGACTTCTGGCGCCAGTCCACGACATGCAACACGATCCCGGCCACCGCCGCGACCACCGCGCCCCACCCCAGGACGAGCAACGCTCGTTCCGCCCATTTACGCATCATGAGGTCACCCTAAGCGGCGCCGCTTTCAGGTCTCTTGCGGCTGTCTTGGGAACTCCGTGAGGACCTACACTGGCCGCCGGAAGGGAGGTGACCGTGTACATCGAAGAGTTCTCCGCCGCGGGTCCACTCACCGAGCGGGCCGTCGAGGAGCTGATGACCGTCGCGAACAAGTACACCTCGGCGATCACCCTGACCGTCGGTGAGCGCACCGTGCAGCTCCCGGTTCTCCCGGTCTGCTGGGATGAGCTGCGCGTCGGCGCGGGCACCGCGATCACGGTCGAAGCCGACCGCGGCTACCGACCGGCCGACCTCGAGGACCGCACCGCGCTGACCGACTTCGTCTCGACCTTTCAGCGCGCGACCGGTAGGCCCTAGAGCGGCAGACCCGCCTCGATCCAGTTGTAGGCCTGGATCTTTCGGGACTCGGGATCGTTGACCACCTGGTTGATGAGGTCGTTGATCTGATCGGTGGACAGGGGGTAGCCGTAATGTTCGGCCGCGCCCGCCGACGCCCACAGCGAGGCGAACAGACCGGGCCCGCCGAGAAGGTGGGACAGCACGGTGGCGACCTCGTCGACGGTCTCGATGACCCCGTGGACCAGAGCGATCGCGATGTCCTCGTCGCCGGGCGGCATGCCGGGGGCCAGCGCACCGGATTCGACGGCGCGCTGGGCCAGCCACGCACGCGGGACCAGCGGGCTCGGGCCGATGGCGTCGCCGAGGTAGTAGCGCCATTCGCCCGGGTTGCCCTGGTCGAAAGCGTGGATGTAGAAGGTGCGGGTGAGCGCCCACAGGGCGATGTAGCGCAGGGCCAGCTGTTCGGGTCCGAGCAGCGCGTCGGGGCCCTCGGCGCGGTCACGCTCCAGCAGGTTCCAGGCGAAGCGGAACCAGACCTGTTCGGAATTGCCGACCCAGGTGGCGGGCAGGCGGTCGGCCAACGCGGCAAGATCGCCGACCGGGCCGTCGATGCCGCTGTCGCCGGAGGCTTCCACGCGCAGGTTGTCGACATAGCCGCGCAGGGCGTCGACAGAGGTGAACACCGCGTAGCCCAGCTGGGCGAAGCGGGTGAGGTCGGCATTGGACGGCTCGAGCACCAGCACCACCGGCATGCCGACGCCCGGCTGCAGGCCCTCTGGCCAAAAGGCTTCGGCGACAGCGAGTTCGCGGCCGGTGACCGGGTCGGAGACCTCACTGTCGAGCAGCGGGAAGCCGAAGCCGTCGGCGACGAGGTCGTCGACGAGCGCGTTGACCTGGTCCACCGCGGGATCGCCGATGGTCACTCCGGCGACACCCACCGTCAGCAGGGTCGGGCGGTGCAGCTTGCCGGTGCGCAGCTTTTCGAGGAACGCATCCGCCGAGGCCGAGAGCATCTTGCGGCGGGCCCGCAGGAACTCACGGTAGTTCTCCACCCGCCACAGCGACGGATCGGTCGGAATCCACTGCGAGGCGAGCACACCCGGGTTGCGGCGTTCCATCTCGGCGAAGTAGTCGGCGGGCTCACGCTCGCCGAGCTCGGCCTCGGAGCCGGGGCTGAGGAAGCAGAAATTGGCGATCGCGTTGATCTCGTTGCGTTCGTAACCGGCGTCGCGCAGAAGGGTTTTCGGGAACAGGTAGTGCACCTGCACCGGCGTGCGCTCACCGAACTGCTCGATGCCGAGTTCGGAGCCGGTGCCGAGATCGCGGGAACCGTCGACGCGGGTGAGCATGTACAGCAGCGGATAGAACCGGGAACCGCGAGTGGCACCGGCGAAGTCGTCGGCGCACAGGTCGAGCGAGCCGCCGCGCAGCCGTTCCAGCGAGCCGATCAGCGCGTTGATGCCGCCGCGTTCGAGCGTGTCGTAGTCCTGTTGCAGGAACGTCTCGGTGGAGCCGCTGAACCGGCCCCAGAGCGCGGAATGCACGTACCAGTACAGCACCCGGTCGCGGTGCAGGTCGTCGTCGAAGCGGCCGCCGTTGAGGAACAGCAGGCGGGTGATCACGGGAATCGCGTAGCGCCCCATCAGGACTCGGTCGTGATCGAGGCCGAGCCGGCCCGCCACCGTGTCGAGGAAGGTGTCCACCTGTTTCGTGGTGGCCACCAGGGCCTGCTCGAATTCCGCGGGCGCCAGATCGCCGAGCGCGTCGAAGTGCGCGCGGCCGTTGCCGACGGCGATCACGTTGCGCAGCAACCAGTCCAGGGTGAAGGTGTAGCCGTCTTTGTCCCAGCGGATCAGGTGGTCGCGCAGGTTGCCGCGGGCCTGCGGCCACTGCGCGCACAGAGTGGCCAGCGCGAGGTCGCCCTTGGACAGTTTGGTGCCGCCGGAGTTGACCCGGTTGAAGATGTCGACCACCTCGTCGACCGTGCGATCCGATCCGGTGATGGTCTCGACGTTGAACTCGCGGTTGGCGACCTCGCGAACCTTGTTCAGCCGATCGAGATAGAGGGCAAGGGTTTCCGGCGACTCGTCCGGGAACCTGGCCAGATAGTGCATCGGGCCCTGGGCGAACAGTTCGGTGATGTCGATCCAGGCCGGTGCGGTATCGCGGCCGGGCACCTGGAATTCGAAGAGCTCCCGCTCGACATCGAAATGCAGACCGGTGAAGGCGATCTCGTCGCCTTCGAAGAACGACGGCGCTGTCCCGCGCATGATCCCGTACAGCGTGGTGATGCGCTGCTGACCGTCGAGCAGCAACTGGCGCAGCCCCGAGCCGGTCGTCGACCCGCGTACCGCGATCTCCTCGGACCCGGTCTCCCACACCAGCAACCCACCGACCGGATACCCGAGATACAGCGACCGCATGAGTCCACGCACCTGGTCGCGGTTCCACACGTAGCCGCGCTGGAATTCGGGCAGCAGCACAGCACCGGAGTCGATCTGGTCGAGCAGGGTGGACAGACGTGTCACGGCAGCCTTTCGATCGAGATCCGGTGGCAGACAAGCGCCCCATCGTTGCACGAATCGTACCGACACATCCCGACATGCCAGCGGCCGAACGGAACTGGCGTGATCACTCCATCCCGGACACCGCTGCCCGGAAGGCGTCCGAAGCGTAGAACGGCGCCAGCCTGCGACGCAGCACGGTCTCGAGATAACCGCGCTCGTCGAGTGTTTCGAGGACCGGCGGGCCGAAACGCAGCGCCTCCTCGAGCATCTCCGCGCGCCCTACGCCCAGCTCAGCCAGCAATTCGGCAAGGGGGGTGTCGCCGTACTTGTCGAAGACGTGGTCCACGCCCTCGTCGAGCAGGGCGCGGAAGTAGTCGGTATCGCGGAAGGTGCGCCAGAATTCGAAGACGAGCACGACGATGTCTTCGACATCGGTGGCCGAGACCAGATCACGGAACGAGCCGACGGCGACGCCGGTGTGTTTGCGCCAGGTCTCGCGGGCGCTGTCGAGCAACACTTCGTCGGCGTCACTACTGTTGCCGCGCAACACGAATCGCGCACCGGTGCGGGTGAGCCTGCCGACACCCTGCTCGATCGCGGGCATCGCGGGTTCGGCCAGCCGCGACAGCGCACCGCGCAGCGTCCGGGCCAGGCCACCGCCTTCGGGGTGTAAACCGTCGTCGACCGCGGTGACCACCGCGCGCTGGACCGCCTCGACGCACGCGTCGACGGTCACCGGGCTGTTGAGCACCAGCCGCACCAGCCGGTGGGTGAGATCCAGATCGGCTACGCCGTCGACCAGTTCGTCGAAGCGGCGGTTGTCGACGAGCTCACCGACCTCGATCTCGTCGTTGGCGCGATGGTTGTACAGGCGGGTGGCGATCTCACCGACGAGTTCGGGAATAGCGCCCTCGACGGGAACCTGCACGGCGAACTTGTGCGCGACCGCCTTGATCTGCTCACGGGTCACCGCCTGCGCGAGGGTCAGTTCCGCGGCCTCGTCGAGCGCGCCGTCGATCTCCTCGGTGACGAACTCGAGGAAGCCGGCGGGCTCGCGCAACTGCTGCTTGGTGAACGCCACGTGTGCGTCGAGCACCCGCATGGCCAGGTCGACGTGCCCGCCACGCCCCGCGTTCATCTCACCCATACCGCTCAGATTGGCACAGTCCGCGACGCGATGTGAAAGGGGCGTTCGCATTGGTTGCCGACCGACTCGACACGCCGGTTATCCACGGTATACGCCGCCCACATCGCAGTGTGACAAACCGCAAGGCGCGGTTTGCTGGCGAGTATGGCATACTGGGTTGCTGAGACTGGGCTGATCGCAAGTGATCGCCATGGCTCACCTACGGAAAAGACTTTTAAAACATGACTCAAGGCACCGTCAAGTGGTTCAACGGCGAAAAGGGCTTCGGCTTCATCGCCCAAGACGGAGGCGGCCCCGACGTCTTCGTTCACTACTCGGCTATCGGCGGCTCGGGCTTCAAGTCCCTCGAAGAGGGACAGCGGGTGGAGTTCGAGGTCGGCCAGGGCCAGAAGGGCCCCCAGGCCCAGGACGTCCGCGCCATCTGATTTCGGCGTGAACTGAAAAAGCCCCGCACCAGTGGTGCGGGGCTTTTTCATGTCCGGACTATCCCCCGAACACGCGCTCGACGACGGCCTTCGCGCGGCGGGTGATGCGCATGTAGGTGTCGAGGAATTCGCTGCCGTCGTCGTTGGGCCAGCCGGCTACCCGAGCCACCGCCGAGAGCAGCTGGCCCGGGCCGGGGAGTTGGTCGGTCGGCTTGCCCTTGACCAGGACGAGGGCGTTGCGGGCGGCGGTGGCGGTGATCCACGATTCCCGCAGGAGCGCGACGTCCTCGGGTTCGAGGATGCCCTCGGCCTCGATCACGTCGAGCGACTGCAGGGTCGAGGTGTTGTGCAGCGCGGGTATCTCGTGCGCGTGGCGCAGTTGCAGGAGCTGGACGGTCCACTCGATATCGGCCAGGCCGCCGCGCCCCAGCTTGGTGTGGGTCGACGGGTTGGCACCGCGCGGGAGTCGCTCGGAGTCCACGCGCGCCTTGATGCGGCGGATCTCGCGGACCGATTCCTCCGACACCCCGCCGGTCGGATAGCGGATCGGGTCGATGACGTGCAGGAAGCGCACGCCCAGATCCTGATCGCCCGCCACCTGGTGGGCGCGCAGCAGCGCCTGCACCTCCCACGGCTGGGCCCACTGCGCGTAGTAGGCCTGATAAGCGGTCAGCGTGCGGACCAGGGGCCCGTTGCGTCCCTCGGGACGCAGGCCCGCATCCACCTGCAAAGGCGGGTCGACGCTCGGTGCGCCGAGCAGCCGCTGCACCTTCTCGGCGATCCCGTTGGCCCATTTCACGGCCGTGGCCTCGTCCTCACCGGGGCGCGGATCGCAGACGAACAGCACGTCGGCGTCGGAGCCGTAGCCCAGTTCCATCCCGCCCAGCCTGCCCATGCCGATCACCGCGAAGTCGGCGGGCGCGGGCGCACCACGTTCGGCCTCCGAGGCGCGGATGACCGCGCTCAGGGCCGCCTCGAGCACCGCAACCCACACCGACGACAGCGCCGCGCACACCTGCGCGACGTCCAGCATGCCGAGCACATCGGCCGAGGCGACCCTGGCCAGTTCGTGGCGGCGCAGTGAACGTGCAGCCGCGACAGCACGTTTCGGGTCGTCGTAGCGGGCGGCCGCGGTCTGCATGCCGCGGGCGACGTCTTCGGGTTTTGTGCTGAGCAACTGCGGGCCGCCGGGCCCGTCGGCGTACATGCGGATGGTGTCGGGCGCGTTGATCAGCAGGTCGGGCAGGTACTCCGAGGAACCGAGCACGATCATCAGACGCTGGGCCACCGCGCCCTCGTCACGCAGCACGCGCAGGAACCAGATCTGGTCGTCGAGCCCCTCCGACACCCTGCGGTAGGCGAGCAGCCCGGCATCGGGATTCGGTGTGTCACCGAGCCATTCGAGCAGAGTCGGCAACAGCAGCGCCTGGATGCGGCCCTTGCGCGAGACGCCGCCGGTGAGCGCCTTGAGATGGCCGAGCGCGTTGGCCGGTGCGCCGTAGCCGAGGGCGGCGAGCTGGCGGACGGCGGCGTCGGGGCTCAGGCGCAGCGCGTCGGAGTCCATCCGGGCGACCGCGTCCAGCAGCGGGCGATAGAACAGTTTCGCGTGCAGGCGCCGGACTCGCACGGCGTTGCGGCGGATGTCGGTGTCGAGCACGCCGACCGCGTCCTGGCGGCCGTCGGGACGGATGTGGGCGGCGCGGGCCAGCCAGCGCATGCCCTCCTCGTCATCGGCCGCGGGCAGGGTGTGGGTGCGCTTGAGCCGCTGCAATTGCAGGCGGTGTTCGAGCAGGCGCAGGAATTCGTAGGAGGCGGTGAGGTTGGCGGCGTCCTCACGGCCGACGTAGCCGCCCGCGGCGAGGGCCGTGAGCGCTTCGACGGTATTGGTGACGTGCAGTGCCTCGTCGACCCGGCCGTGCACCAATTGCAGCAGCTGCACGGCGAATTCGACATCGCGCAGGCTGCCCGCGCCCAGCTTGAGCTCGCGCTCACGCATGTCGGCGGGGACCAGGTCCTCGACCCGGCGGCGCATGGCCTGGACGTCGGCGACGAAGTCGGGACGTTCCGACGCCGTCCAGACCATCGGCATCAGCGCGTCGCGGTACTGCTTGCCGAGTTCCATATCGCCGGTCATCGGCCGGTTCTTCAACAGCGCCTGGAACTCCCAGGTGCGCGCCCACCGCTTGTAGTAGGCGAGGTGGGAGTCGAGGGTGCGCACCAGCGCCCCCGCCTTGCCCTCGGGGCGCAGTGCGGCGTCGACCTCGAAGAAGGCCGAGCTCGCGACGCTCATCATCTCCGCGGCGAGCCGGGTCGCGGTCGCGTCGGCCGGTTCGGCGACGAACACCACGTCGACGTCACTGACGTAATTCAGTTCTCGCGCACCACATTTGCCCATCGCGATCACCGCGAGGCGCACCGGCACCGGGCCGTTCTTACACACCCTGGCCACCGCGACCGACAGGGCGGCGGTGAGCGCGGCATCGGCCAGGTCCGACAGGTGCTTGCCGACCACCAGGTACGGCGGCACCGGTTCGTTCTCGACGGTGGAGGCCAGGTCGACCGCGGCCAGCAACATCAGCTGATCGCGGTACCTGCCGCGCAGCAAGGCGACCGCCTCCGGACCGGCGATCCCGGCACGCCACAGCATCGGCCCCGCGTTGGGTCCGGTCTCCGGCGCCGCGTCGACGGCGTCGAGCAGGTCGGCGATCAGCTCGTCACGGCTGGGAAGTTCGTTCTCGCGCAGCACTTTCCACGCCGCCGGGGCAGCGACCAGGTGGTCGCCGAAGGCCGTCGACGAGCCGAGCAAGCCGAACAGCCTGCCGCGCAACGTGGTGTCGGAACGGATCGCAGAATCCAGTTCGGGCCATGCGTCTTCGAGCGATTCGCGCAGCCGCACCAGCGTGGACAGGGCGAGATCGGCATCGGGCGAACGCGAGAGTGCCCAGAGCACCGGCACCCCGTCGACGTTGTCCCAGCCGAGTTGATGCAGGGAAGCCGCCGCTGTCGGTTCGAGGAGACCGAGCCGGCCGACGCCGGGTACAGCGGAGCGGGCAGTCGGTGGCCGGACCATAGCTGTGATCCTAGCGGCTGGCGCCGCGGGCTTTCGGCGCGGAAGCCTTGATCCGGTCAGCCCGGATCAAGGCGGCTCGGGATCACTCAGAGACTCAGGTACTCCTTCAACTCCCAGGGAGTGACCTGTGAGCGGTAGTCGGCCCACTCACGGCGCTTGTTGCGCAGGAAGAAGTCGAAGACGTGTTCGCCGAGGGTTTCGGCGACCAGCTCGGAGCGCTCCATCGCCTGCAGGGCCTCGTCGAGGGTGCCGGGCAGGGTACGGAAGCCCATGGCGCGACGCTCGGCGTCGGTCAGCGACCACACGTCGTCCTCGGCCTCGGGGGGCAGCGTGTAGCCCTTTTCGATGCCGCGCAGACCCGCGGCCAGCAGCACCGCGAAGGTCAGGTAGGGGTTGCAGGCGGAATCAGGGCTGCGGATCTCGACGCGACGCGACGACGACTTGTTCGGGGTGTACATCGGCACCCGCACCAGCGCCGACCGGTTGGACCGGCCCCACGAGGCCGCGGTCGGGGCTTCGCCACCGTGGATCAGCCGCTTGTAGGAGTTGACCCACTGGTTGGTGATCGCGCTGATCTCGGGGGCGTGCTCGAGGATGCCGGCGATGAACGAGCGCGCGGTGCCCGAGAGGTTGTTCGGGTCGTCGGGATCGGCGAAGGCGTTGTTCTCGCCCTCGAACAGGCTCATGTGGGTGTGCATGGCCGAGCCGGGGTACTGGGAGAACGGCTTGGGCATGAACGTCGCGCGCACGCCCTCGTCGATCGCCACCTCTTTGATCAGGTAGCGGAACGTCATCACGTTGTCGGCCATCGAGAGCGCGTCGGCATAGCGCAGGTCGATCTCCTGCTGGCCGGGAGCGCCCTCGTGGTGGCTGAACTCGACCGAGATGCCCATCGATTCGAGCGAGTCGATGGCATGGCGGCGGAAGTTCGGCGCCGAATCGTGCACGGCCTGGTCGAAGAAGCCGCCGTTGTCGGCCGGGGTCGGCTCGTAGCCGCCCTTGAGGTTGTTCTCCAGCAGGAAGAACTCGATCTCGGGGTGCACGTAGCAGCTGAAGCCCGCGTCGGCGGCCTTGTTCAGCTGACGGCGCAGCACGTGGCGCGGGTCGGCCCAGGACGGCGAACCGTCGGGCATGGTGATATCGCAGAACATCCGCGCCGAGTGCTGGTGGCCCTTGGAGCTGGCCCACGGCAGCACCTGAAAGGTCGACGGATCGGGCCGCGCGACCATGTCCGCCTCGGACACGCGCGCGAAGCCCTCGATGGCCGAGCCGTCGAAGCCGATGCCCTCCTCGAAGGCGCCTTCGAGCTCGGCGGGCGCGATGGCGACGGACTTGAGGTAGCCCAGCACATCGGTGAACCAGAGACGGACGAAACGGATATCCCGCTCTTCGAGCGTCCGCAGCACGAATTCCTTCTGGCGATCCATACCGGCGAGCGTAAGCACCCGGCGTTAAATCCGTGTTACATACGGAGACGGGTTTGCGATCTCGTCACATCGTTCGCACATCTCACCGGCCACGACGGGGCGCGGTGAGCACATGTGGCTCTCAGCATGTGAGACCGGGCGCGGGCGTGGCGAGATCGACGAGGTAGTCGATCACCGCGGTATCGAGGCACTGATCGCCCGCCACCAGAGCGGCGGTGTGCCGATTGCCGCGGAAGGTGATCAGGTCGGCGCCCAGCTGGGCGGCCAGGTCGACACCGGCCTGATACGGCGTGGCCGGGTCGTCGGTGGTGGAGACCACGACGGTGGGCGGCAGTCCAGGGGCCGAGACGCGATGCGGACTGCTGGTGTTGGGCACCGGCCAGGCGGCGCACAGTTCCAGTGGGGCGGCGCCGGTGCCCTTGCCGTCGTCGAGGAACGGGGCGGCCTTGCGGTATTCGGTGTCCTGACGGCCGGTCACCGCGGGATCGGTGACGCGCGGATCGTCGACGCAACGGATCGCGTTGAAGGCGTCCTGGGTGTTGGCGTAGGTGCCGTCCTGGCGGCGGCCGTCGTACATATCGGCCAGCTGCAGCAGGGTGTCGCCGCTGCCCGCGTGCAGTTCGGTGAGGCCCTGGGTGAGGATCTGCCACAGGTCGTCGCTGTAGAGGGCCTGCTGGACGCCGGTGATCGCGTCGTTGTAGCTGAGACCGCGCGGGTCGGCGGTCGGCGCCGGGGCCTTCTCCAGCGGCCCGACCAGCTCGCGGAAACGGGTGACGGCCTGGGCGGGATCGGTGCCGAGCGGGCAGTCGGCGTTCTTCGCGCAGTCGGTGGCGTAGGCGGTGAACACGCCCTGGAAGCCCGCCGCCTGCCGCAGCGACTCCTGGACCGGGTCCTGCGAGGAGTCGACGGCGCCGTCGAGAACGAGCGCGCGCACGTTCTGCGGGTATTTCTCGGCGTAGGCCGAACCGAGGCGGGTGCCGTAGGAGTAGCCGAGGTAGCTCAGTTTCGCGTCGCCGAGCACGGCCCGTATGACATCCATGTCCTGGATCACCTCGCGGGTACCGACGTGACCGAGCAGGTCGACGCCGGAGCGCTGGGCGCAGCGGTCGGCGTACTCACGGTTGTCGTCCTCTGCCTCGGCGATGCCGGCCGGAGTGTTGTCGGTGGGCGGCTCGGCACGTTCGGCGTCGGCCTGCTGCGGGGTGAGGCAGACGATCGAGGGCAGCGACGAGCCGACACCGCGCGGATCGAACCCGACCCGATCGAACTTCTCCGCCAGTTCGGTGCGGTTGCCGACACCGACCATCGACAGGCCGGAGACGCCCGGCCCACCCGGGTTCATCAGCAGCGAGCCGACCTTCTCGCCGGTGGCCGGGATCCGGGAGAGCGCGATCTGGGCGGTCGGGCCGTCCGGGCGCGCGTAGTCGATCGGCACGGTGATCCGCGCGCACTCGGTTTTGGGTGGCAGCCGGTCCTCCGGGCTGCCGTAGCCCTCGCACGAGCCCCAGTCGATCTGCTGGTCGTAGAAGCTGTTCAGGCCCGGTGGGGGCGGGGGCAGTTCAGCACGCGGCGCGCTGTCCCCGCCGGTGCCGCATCCGGTGACGATCAACGCAGAGACAGCGCCGAGGAGCACGACGAGCCGGCCTCGCTGCACAGTGGGCCCACCTTTCCGCGCCCTGCGGCGCACACAATGCGCCCGAACGGGCTCGCATCACGGTAACCGAATCGCCCGGTGTGACCGATCACACCGGCGCCTGGCCTTAAACCCGTGCGGGCGCAGGTGGCACACTGAGGTGGTCAGAAACGCCCGGGGACCCGGTATGGGCCTCGAGGAACCAGACGAAAGGGACGATGATGTCCGTATCCGATGAGCAGACTCCTGCCTACGGTGCCACTCCCGCCGACAACAAGCCACGCCGCAAGACCCGCGTCCAGCATCTCCAGCAGATGAAGGCCGACGGTGAGCGCTGGTCGATGCTGACGGCCTACGACTACTCGTCCGCCCGGCTGTTCGAGGAAGCCGGTATCCCCGTGCTCCTGGTCGGCGATTCCGCCGCCAATGTCGTCTACGGCTACGACACCACCGTGCCGATCACCGTCGACGAGCTCATCCCGCTCGTCCGCGGTGTCGTGCGCGGCGCCCCGCACGCGCTGGTCGTCGCCGATCTGCCGTTCGGGACCTACGAGTCCTCGCCGCAGCAGGCGCTGGCGACCGCCATCCGCTTCATGAAGGAGGGCGGCGCACACGCGGTGAAGCTCGAGGGCGGCGAACGAGTCGCCGAGCAGATCGCGCTGATCACCTCCGCGGGCATCCCCGTGATGGCCCACATCGGATTCACCCCGCAGAGCGTGAACACCCTGGGCGGTTTCCGCGTCCAGGGCCGAGGCGACGGCGCCGAGCAGCTGGTCGCCGACGCGATCGCCGTGCAGGAGGCCGGTGCGTTCTCGGTGGTCATGGAAATGGTCCCCGCCGAGATCGCGGGCCAGGTCACCCGCAAGCTGACCATCCCGACCGTCGGCATCGGCGCGGGCGCCGACTGCGACGCCCAGGTGCTGGTCTGGCAGGACATGGCCGGCTACACCAGCGGCAAGACGGCCAAGTTCGTCAAGCGCTTCGGCAACGTGGGCGACGAACTCCGCACCGCCGCGGCCACTTACGCCGCCGAAGTCCGCCAGGGCACCTTCCCCGGCCCCGAACACAGCTTCTGACCGGACCCACAACAACCTGTCCCCGTCCCTGTCCCCGTCTTCAACAACCCACCCAACCCAGCCACCGCACTCCCGACCCCTAGGGAGGGACGGCCACGAAGTGGCCGGTCCGCGGCCGGGCCGCC
>NZ_JBSGSS010000032.1:0-22860 GCF_053606985.1 Nocardia sp. NPDC055165 | reverse complement strand
GCAGTCAGTCAGGCGCTCATCGTCCTACCTCGTGTCTCGGCCGCTGGGCGGCTGAGTCGGTGTCCGTGTCGCTCTGACTGGAATAAAGTTACGTGTCGCGAATTGCAATGTCAAATCCCCTAGTCAGGGGATATTTTCGCAGTGTTCATGTATGAAAGTGCGCATGGCGGAGGAACATAGCGGGAAGCGTCAGCGGTTGCGTCGCATGGCGAGAGCCGGACTTGTCGTGGCGGGTGGCCTCGCGTTGGTGACAGCTGGGGCGAACATCGCTATGTGGAGTTTGTCGTCCGGTCATAGAAGTGATGTCGCGGCCGCGCCCAGCGCACCCGTCGTGATCGTCCCGGGTGCCAAAGTCGGGACGGACGGAACTCCGATGGCCTATCTACAGGGACGTCTCGATGTGGCGATCGAGTTGGTCGAAGCGGGCAAGGCCGAGGCGATTCTGTTGTCCGGGGATGCCGGCGGCTCGTCGGGCGACGAGATCGCGTCGATGACGCGCTATCTCCTCGACCACGGCATCGACCCGGCCATCGTCCGATCCGATCGTGCCGGCCTTTCCACGCGGGAGACCTGCGAG
Source organism: Nocardia sp. NPDC055165 (assembly GCF_053606985.1). NCBI lineage: Bacteria > Bacillati > Actinomycetota > Actinomycetes > Mycobacteriales > Nocardiaceae > Nocardia > Nocardia sp. NPDC055165. Next base: position 22,283 of record NZ_JBSGSS010000032.1, on the reverse strand, counting down.
CGAGCGAAGTCGCTGTTCGGCATCGACCGGGCGATCATCGTGAGCCAGTACCAACATCTCCCCCGCGCGGTCGCGCTGTGCCGGGCCGTGGGTATCGAGGCCGACGGGGTGGTGGCCTATTGCGAGTGCAGGCAGGTCACCGAGGTACGCAACAACGTTCGTGAATGGCTGGCAGCGCCGAAAGCCGTGGCGGAGATGCTTCTGCGCTGATAGCGCGCCGGGAGCGCAGAGAAGCGACGAACTCCCGCAATCTCGCGGGCCGTGCCGACCGAGGCACGGGAGGCGCTGTGACCAGATGGGGGAAGGCCGGCGCGGCATCAGCAGCGAGCAGGGCTGTCGCGTGAGCTCGTGCCAGCCCGACCCTGACGTCGACTTCTCGCGCCCTCCAGTCGTGCACGAGCCCGAGCTCGGCCATCGCGGTGCGGAACAGTTCGGGAGCGGCACCGCAGTCCGTCCGGTGCAGACAGGCGAGCTCTACCAATGCTGGACTGTCGAGTCCACGCGCGAGTGCCTCGGCGGCGGCCATCGACAGGTCCGCACCGTGGAGCTCACCGAGCACGAATCGGTCTGCGGCGTGGGCCAAGTCGTCCATGGTCTCAGCGTGCGCGGCACAAGGTTGATGGGTCAAAGGGTTTTCCGGGGCGGTTGTGGGCGGCGAGGTGCTCGCCGCGGCGGCAGGACCAGCACCGATGTTCTCGCCACGGCAGGCGCGACCGCCGGGGTGGCGTGCTCGAGGGATCCGGATCGCGTACCGTGATCGGGGTTGTCTGCAATGATCGCCGACCGGATTGGGGTGCATCGTGGGCGGTTCCGAGCACGCCGCGCGGCTCGTGCGTTTCTGGCAAACAGTGGAGTTGTTCGGCCCGCAGCTTGTTCCCGACGTCGAGACCGGCGGACTGGTGGTCGATCTCGCGCCCGATGACCGCGCGCCATGGGAAAACCTCGCCGCGCTGCCCGCGTTGAAAACCGGGCGAGTGTGGCAGTTCGTCGTGTACGGCGGACTGTTCGAGGTGGGGCGCGCGCGGGAAGCGCTGGTGCGGACATTCGGCGAGGACCAGCTGGAGGCCGACGCCCGACGGGCCGGGACCACAGCGGCTTTCGCGGTGACGTTGACCGACGGCGGAGTGGTTGTCGAAGGCTCGGCGACGTTGTCGGGGCTGGCGTGGGCCGTGAACCGGCTGCGCGCACCAGGGCCCGGCGACGTCGGCTGGGCCGACGGATTCGACCACGACTCGGCGGCGTTCACCGCCGCGCTCGACACGCTGACGCGAGAAACTCACCCCGATGCCGAACAGATGGGTCCGGCGCCGCGGTGGCGTGCGCTGGACGTGGCAGGCCGCGGGGTAGCGGCTTCGGTGCTCGCGGCGGGAGCGGATGGCGTCATCTCGCCCGGTCTCGCCGGGATGTCGGCGTTGGCCTTCGCCGAACGGTTCGCCGTTCTGTCTGACGACGACGTCGTCGATGCCCCCCGATTGACCGGCCGCGACCTGCAGATCTTCACCGGTGAACTGTGTGCCGCGCTGGGTATTCGATCGGAATTGCGGGCCGGCGGTGTGCGGGTGGCGTGCATCCAGGTCGCGGCGCGCGACGCCGACAGTGACGCTGCCGAGGATCGCCTGAACAGCGGGCTCGGCACGGACCTCGCCGAGCTCGCGAAAGCGGTGGAGCGCGGCGACATCGGTGCGGCGCTGCGTGACTACCTCTCGGCGGCGGAGTCGCTGCCGCTCGATGACCGGATCGATGTCCGTCGACGCCAGGACGCGGTCGTCGAGGGCCTGCTCCCTCATCTCATTCCGGACGGACGCTGGCCGGGCGATCCGCTGGTTTCCGGACAGCAGTTCGCGGTCGATCGCGCGCTGTCCGAATTGCGCGACGATGCGGGCATTTTCGCGGTGCACGGTGCGCCGGGCACCGGGACGACGACGATGCTGCGAGACCTACTGGCCGGGATTCTGGTCGAGCGGGCCGCGCAGCTGGCGGCGTTCGACGATCCGATGGCGGTGTTCGCCGGGATCACCGAGCAGGTGCAGGTGGCGAAGAACTACACGGTGGGCGCGCACCGATTGGCGAACTGTGTGACCGGGTTCGAAGTGGTGCTGGCGACCGGCAGCGATGCCACCGCGGCCGATGTGGTCGCCGAGATCCAGCATCGCGACGCGATCGATGGCGAGCTCAATCACTTCACCGACCTGGCCGAACTCGTCGGCGGCGCACCGGCGTGGGGACTGGTCGCCGCGGCACTGGGTGGGACGCGACGAACGTTCGCCGAACAGTTCTGGTTCGGGGATCGGTTCGCCACCGAACGGAAGACCGGGACACCGAACGGCGGGATGCTCGACATCCTCAAGCAGGCCGAGGCCGACCCGGATTCGATTCCCGATTGGCCGACCGCGGTGCGGGATTTCACCACGCGCCGCGCCGAGGTGCGCAGACTCGCGCAGGCGCGCCAGAACGTCGCCGACGCGGTCGCCGAGCTGCCGACCATGAACGCGGGATTGCAGTCGACGGCGGCCGAGATCGCCAACGCCGATGACGCGCACGCGCACTGGCGCGAACGTCATCAGCTGGCCACCGAGCATCTGCGGGCCGCGCAGGCCGCGCACCACCGGGCGGGCAAGTTCCTCAGCGAGCACGGCGGGCAGAAGCCGGGGTTCGTGGCATCGCTCTCGACAGGATTCCGGGCAGGACGGCGGTGGAGCGCGCGCAGCAACGAATTGCTGCGCGAACGACATATCGCCGAGGCGGACATGCGGCGGCGCCAGACCGAGGTCGAGTACACGCGGGAGCAGTGGGCGCAGGCCGCCGAGAACGGCCGCACGCTGATTCGCGAACACGTCGAGTTGACGGAGCGGCGGGCGGCGGCGCTCGACGTTATCGAGCGGGGGCGCGAGAACTGGTCGCGCACCATCCCGTTCGGTGATGTGGCGGGTGACGACGAGCAGTTCCAGCTGTGCAATCCGTGGGCGGACGAGCAGTACGCGAGCGCGCGGCGTGAGCTGTTCCTGTCGGCGTTGAAGTTGCATCGTGCGTTTCTGCTCAACGCGGCCCCGCGGATTCGCGACAATCTCATCGTCGCCATCGCGTTGATCCGTGGTGAGCTCGCGGTGGAGCCGAAGCCAGAAACCGTTGCGGCGGCATGGCAGACACTGTTCTTCGCGGTGCCGATGATCACCACGACCTTCACCGCACTGCCCCGGTTGTTCGCCGGGCTGGGGTCCGAGGCTCTCGGATGGTTGTTCGTCGACGATGCCGGGCAGGCTGCGCCGCAGTCGGTGGCCGGTGGATTGTGGCGGGCTCGGCGGGCGGTGATCGTCGGTGATCATCGTCAGCTGGGACCTGTCGGTGTACTGCCCACTTCGGCGCAGGAAGCATTCGTACAGCAGTACGGGCTCGATGCGGAGTGGATGCCGGATCAGGCGTCGGCACGCCAGGCTGCTGATCGTGGGGTGCGGTACGGGACCTGGCTGATGCCCTCCGATTCGGTCGCGCCGGTGTGGGTCGGCACGCCGTTGCGGGTCCATCGGCGTAGTGACCGGCCGATTTTCGAGCTCACACATCACATTGCCTATGACGATGACCTGCTGGTGTTCGCCACGCCGGATCGACCGGAGTTTCCCGGGCACGATCGGTGGATCGATGTCAGATCCGCACGGGCCGAAGGTAATTGGATTCCCGGCGAAGGCGAAGCGCTCGCCGCGCTGCTCGCGCGGTTGACCGAGGACGGGGTGGCAGCGGCCGATATCCGTGTGGTCAGCCCGTTCCGCGACGTCGCCCATGGCGCGCAGGAGATCGCGCGTGAGGTGCTCGGTGCGGAGTTCGCGCAGCGGCAGGTGGGCACTGTCCATGCGATGCACGGCAATTCGGCCGAGGTCGTGGTGCTGATCTTGGGGACATCGCCCGCGGCAGGTGGGTCGCGACGGTGGGCGGCGACGAATCCGAATGTGCTCAATACGGCAGTGTCGCGGGCTCGGCGGCGGGTCTACGTGATCGGCAACTACCGATTGTGGAGCAGCCAGCGCTATTTCGACGATCTCGCCAGGCGCTGGAGGGTCGAGACCGAACAGCTCGCCGATCAGACCGTGAGCCGGTAGAACCGCCAGAATCCGAAGTCCTCGATCGGGAGGACTTCCACGGCGGTGAAACCTGCCTTCTCGGCGTACTCCCCCAGTTTCGCCGTGCGCATGACGGTGCCGGTGCCCGCGGAGTCGGGATGTGCCATGCCGTCGGGCAGGCAGACCAGCAGGCTGAACCCGTACATCAGGCGGTCGATATCGCTCGCCGGTGCGGTGAATTCCGGCGCGACGGCCTCATCCATGATGATCACCGCGCCACCTGGACGCAGGGCTTTGCGCATCGAGGTCAGTACCTCGACCGGGTGCGGCATGTCGTGCAGGCACTCGAACGCGAACAGCGCGTCGTAGGTAGATTCGGGGAGATCGGTGGCGGCGTCGGCGTGCTGGAAGCGGACGCGATCACCGAGGTCGGTGGCGTTTTCGGTGGCCATCCGCACCGAGGGCTGGTCGATGTCGTAGCCGTCGACCGCCAGCTCCGGGTAGGCGCGGGCAAGGGCGATCGCGGACCAGCCGCCGCCTGAGCCGATATCGGCCGCCTTGGCATCGAGGCGCGACAGCAGCGCGTGGATATCAGCGACCCCGGCCAGACCCGCAGCGAGACGGTGCTCGAACCAGGGGCGGTTCATGTCCGACTGGGATTCGCGCATGTCGGCGCCGTACTCGGACCAACCGACGCCGCCGCCGTCGCGGTAAGCGCGCACGAGCGCGGGCATCTGGGCGGCGGCACCGGCCAGCATACGAGCCAGTGGCGCAAGGTAGTCGAGACTGCTCGGGTCGGTGAGCACCTCGGCAGCGCCGGCGGGCAACGCGAACCGCCCGTCCGCGGCCACCGTCAGAATCCCGGTCGCCGCCTGCTGCTCGAGCCACTCCTGCGCATACCGGCGATCTCCACCCGCCCGCGCGACCAATTCACCCGCATCCGCGGGCCCACCTTCGGCCAACGCCCGATACCAGCCGAGCCGATCCCCGAGATGCACCGCCAGAATGTCGATGGTCCCGAGCGCGGCCCCGAACAACCGCTCGGCGAACTGCTCACTGGATTGCTCAGCTCCGGTCATCGGTCATCCTCCTGTTGACGCGATACGAATCGACGCCGACCCGCTGATACGGACTACGGGTCGGCTCGCCGAAAGGTTCAGCAGCAGGTCAGGGTGGCTATGGCGAATCGAACAGGAGGCTGCCGGATTCGACGGTGGTGCCGACGGTGTCGGTGTAGACGGAGTCTTTTGCCGAGTCCATGACCACGACGGGACAGATGACCGAGTAGCCGGTGGCGGCGGTTTTCGTCGGGTCGAAGGTGACGATGGGGGCGCCGGCTTCTACGGTGTCGCCTTCGGTGGCGAGCAGTTCGAAGCCTTCGCCTTTGAGTTTCACGGTGTCGATGCCCAGGTGGACCAGGACGCCGACGCCGTGGCCGAAGATGACGAAGGCATGGGGGTGGAGTTTGAGGATCTTGCCTGCGATGGGGGCCGTCACCGTCAGGGTGCCGCGGGTGCGGTCTGGGTCGAGCGCGACGCCGGAACCGACGATCTGCTCGGCGAAGACCTGATCGGGGACCTCGGACAGGGCCACCACCTTGCCGGGCAGCGGCGCGATGACCGGGATGCTCACAGAATGTCCTCGATGTCGTCGGCCAGGGTGTCGGCTTCGGGGCCGACGACGACCTGCACGACCGTGCCCGACTTGAGGACACCGTGGGCGCCCGCGGCCTTGAGAGCGGCCTCGTCGACCTTGCTACCGTCCTTCACCTCGGTGCGCAACCGGGTGATGCAGGCCTCGATCTCGACGATATTGTCCGCGCCGCCCAAGCCCTGGACGATCGCTTCCGCTTTGGACATCTGTTCTCCCTTTCGGCGGTGGTTGCCAGTACCAGTATGGGAGTCTCGAATGTGCGCCACATCATATTCAGCGGTTGACATCCGACCTCCACCTGGTCAAACTGGCAACTGGTTATGACCGGACAGTACCCGTCAGGTACACCGGTTCACAACAGTTAACCCGGATCGGCGGGCAAGCCGGTCCTCCCTCGCCGAGACCGCCGCGAAGCCGGCACGAAGAAGGTCGACATGACTGCCGTTACCGACACACCCCAACAAGAATCGAAGGTGTTCGCGGGATTGCAGCGCCTCGGTCGCAGCCTCATGCTGCCGATCGCGGTGCTCCCCGCGGCGGGCATCCTGCTGCGCATCGGCCAGGACGACCTCCTCGGCCGCTTCTCCGCGCTGGAGAGCACCGCCTCGGTCATCTCGGCAGCCGGGCAGGCCGTGTTCACCTGGCTGCCGCTGATCTTCGCCGTCGGTATCGCGATCGGCTGGGCGAAGAAGGCCGACGGGTCGACAGCACTGGCGGCGGTGGTCAGCTACATGGTGATCAACGGCGTGTTCGAAGCGATGTCACCGATCGTGCTCGAAGGGAAAACCGACCCGAAGGGCGCGCAGGCGCTGATCAACTACGGCGTCCTCGCCGGCATCGTGATGGGTCTGCTGTCGGCGATACTGTGGCAGCGGTTCTATCGCACGAAGCTGCCCGACTTCCTCGGCTTCTTCAACGGCAGGCGGCTGGTGCCGATCCTGACCGCGTTCACCGGCCTCGTCGTCGGCGTCGGCATGGCGTTCCTGTACCCGGCCTTCAACTCCGCGCTCACCTGGGTGGGCGAGACCGTCGCGGACAACTCGGTCGTCGGTGGCGGCATCTACGGCGCGGCCAACCGCCTGCTCATCCCGACGGGGCTGCACCACATCCTGAACTCCACGGTCTGGTTCCTCGTCGGCGACTACACCGACGCCTCCGGCCAGCTCGTGCGCGGTGACCTCAACCGCTTCTTCGCCGGTGATCCGACCGCGGGTACGTTCATGACGGGATTCTTCCCGATCATGATGTTCGCGCTTCCCGCTGCCGCGCTGGCCATTTGGCGCAACGCGCGCCCGTCGCAGAAGAAGCTGGTCGGCGGCATCATGCTCTCCACCGGCCTGACCGCGTTCGTCACCGGCATCACCGAGCCGCTGGAGTTCTCCTTCATGTTCGTGGCGTGGCCGCTGTATGTGGTGCACGCGATCTTGACGGGCACATCGATGGCGCTGGTGAACGCGCTCGGTATCCACGACGGATTCACGTTCTCCGCGGGTGCGATCGACTACCTGCTGAACTTCGGCAAGGCCACCAATGCCTGGATGCTGATCCCGATCGGGCTGGGTTACGCGGTGATCTACTACGCGCTCTTCAGCTTCGTGATCAAGAAGTGGAACCTGCGCACGCCGGGTCGCGAGGCGGAAACCGATGTCGAAGCCGGTGTGCCCGACGCGGCCCTGGTCGAAGCGGAGACTGCTCTGACGGCCACGGGCGATACTCGAACCGACGCACCCTCGGTCGCCGAAGTCGAAACGAAGCTGGACAAGAAACTGGAAGGTGAGTGAGGCAATGAGCACCCGCACCGTCATCGTCGGATCCGAGGTGGGGCTGCACGCGCGGCCCGCCGCGAAACTCACGCAGGCCGTGCAGGCCGCGGGGGTGCCGGTGCGGATCTCGTTGGGAGGTGGCGAGCCGGTCGACGCGGCCAGCGTGCTCGCGGTGATGACGCTGGGCGCGGGACACGGGGCCGAGGTGACCCTGCACGCCGAGGGGGCCGACGCGGTTCTGGACCAGCTGGCCGAACTCGTCGCCTCGGATCTGGACGCCGCCTGATGCCGGAGCAGGTGATCGGTGGACTCGGAGTGAGCCCGGGCGTGGTGTGCGCGCCGTGGTTGCGGTTCGGATCGCAGCTCGAGACATCGGCGCACGATCCCGTCGGCGGCTCGGTCGCCGACGAGCTCGCCCGGGTCAAGGACGCGCTCGGTGGCGTGTCCGACGAGATGACCGCCAGGGCCGCACGGGTGAGTGGTGTTGCGGCGGAGATTCTTTCGATGTCGGCGACGATGGCCCGTGATCCGGGCATCGTCGCCGCCACGGAGAAGGAACTCGCCGCCGGGATGCCGACGGCGCACGCGGTGCACCTGGCGTTCGAGGGATTCTGCGCGAAGCTGGAAGCGCTCGGCGGGTACATGGCCGAGCGGGCGACCGATCTGCGCGATATCGGCGGGCGGACCGTGGCGGTACTGCTCGGGCTGCCGATGCCGGGGATTCCGGAGCCGGGATATCCGTTCGTGCTGGTCGCGCGCGATCTCGCACCTGCCGATACGGCGATGCTGGGTGACAGTGATGTGGTCGGGTTGCTCACCACCGAGGGTGGGCCGACCAGCCACACCGCGATTCTCGCGAAGTCCCTCGCGTTGCCGGCGGTGGTGAACTGTCCGGATACCGATCGGCTCGTCGACGGTGTGCCGGTGCTGCTCGACGGCACCACCGGTGAGGTCGTGATCGACCCGAGTCCCGAGCATCAGCAGGCAGCACTGGAACAGGCAGCGGCGGACAAGGCGCGGATCGCGGCGGCCAGCGGGCCGGGACACACCGCGGATGGAACGCCGGTGCAGCTGCTGGTGAACATCGGCACCGTCGACGACGCGGCGAAGGCCGGGCCCATCGACAGTGAGGGGGTTGGCCTGTTCCGCACCGAGTTCATGTATCTCGGGAAGACGTCCGCGCCGTCGCTGGAGGAGCAGACCGCCTCGTACACAGCTGTTTTCGAACAGTTCGCCGGTCGACGAGTCGTCGTGCGGACACTCGATGCCGGGTCGGACAAACCGCTGCCGTTTCTCGATCTCGGCACCGAGGAGAATCCGGCGCTCGGTGTGCGCGGGCTGCGGATCGGCACGGTGTTCCCGGAAACTCTGGCCACGCAGCTCACGGCTCTCGCCCGTGCGGGCGAGGCCACGGGAGCGGACCTGTGGGTGATGGCGCCCATGGTCGCCACCGCGGACGAGGCTGCCGGATTCGCCGCGCTGGCACGGGAATCCGGGCTGACCAAAGTCGGGGCGATGATCGAGATCCCGGCGGCGGCGTTGCGCGCCGCCGATCTGCTCGCGCATCTCGACTTCGTGAGCATCGGAACCAACGATCTGAGCCAGTACACGTGCGCGGTGGATCGAATGGCGGGCGGGCTCGCGCAGCTGCTCGATCCGTGGCAGCCCGCGGTGCTCGATCTGATCGCGATGGTCGGTGCGGCCGGCGCGGCGGCGGGTAAGTCGGTCGGGGTGTGCGGTGAGGCGGCGTCGGATCCGACGTTGGCGCCGGTGCTGGTGGGGCTGGGCGTGACGAGTTTGTCGATGTCGGTGCCCGCGTTGCCCGCGGTACGGGCGGCGTTGGCCGCGGTGGATGTGCAGCAGTGCCAGGACGCGGCCGACGCGGCGTGTGCGGCACGGAATCCGCAGGTGGGGCGGGCGGCGGTCGCGGCGATCATCGGGCGGGCGTGAAAAAGGTTGTTGTGCACACGATCCGGCCGTCGGCCGGATCGCGATGCGGTGTCCGGTGGCGGTCCGTGACCGCTGTGGTGGATGGCGTATCGGGTCGTTCAGGTGTTGGGGCCGGGCACGGCTCCGGTGATGGGGAAGGTTCGTGGTGACGGGAATCGTGCGGGGTCGTCTCGTCGGGACGGTCGAGGGTGACATCGCCGACGGCGTCGTCGAATTCCAGGACGGGCTGATCACCTGGGTCGGCGATGCGGCGAATCATCCTGCACCCGATCGGCTTCCAGCATCCAGTGATGATCTGGTGCTTCCGGGGTTGATCGATCTGCACTGTCATGGTGGGGCCGGGTTCGGGTTTCCCAATGCTGATGCGGACGGCGCTCGGGTCGCGGCGGCGCATCATCGGGCGCACGGCACCACCGGGTTGATGGGGAGCTTGGTGTCGGCTCAGCCGGAGGTGCTGATCGCACAGGCGGCGATGTTGGCCGATCTCGTCGAGGACGGGGTATTGCTCGGGGTGCATCTCGAGGGCCCGTTCATCAATGCGATCCGCTGCGGGGCACAGGATCCCGCGGCGATCGTTCCCGGCGATCCCGCATTGTTCGAGCGACTCTACGCGGCCGCCCGCGGGACGGTGCGGTCGATGACACTGGCGCCCGAGACCGCGCATTTCGATGAACTGCTGGCCGCGATGCGCCGACATGATGTGCTGCCCAGCCTCGGGCACACCGATGCCGATGCCGCGACCACCGCGGCGCGCATCGCCGAGGCCAGTGGTGGCCCTGTTACCGCCACGCACCTGTTCAACGGGATGCCCGCACTGCATCACCGCTCCCCCGGGCCGGTCGCCGCCTGTCTGGCCGCGGCCGGGCGAGGCCAGATAGTGGTCGAATTGATCGCTGACGGTGTGCATTTGGCGCCGGAGACGGTGACGATGGTGTTCGATACCGTCGGCCCGGATCAGATCGCGCTGGTGTCCGATGCGATGGCGGCGGCGGGCATGAGTGACGGCGGCTATCGGCTGGGCGCCCTCGATGTTCAGGTCCACGACGGCGTTGCCCGGCTGGCCACCGATGACGGTTCGCCCGGGGCGATCGCGGGGGGCACGGCACGGCTCGTCGACGTGCTGCGCTGGACCGTCGACATCGCGGGCATACCGCTGTCCGATGCGGTCGTCTCCGCGACTCGAACCCCTGCTCGTGTTCTCGGTCTCGAGGGCGAACGCGGCAGTCTCACCGTCGGTGCGCGTGCCGACATTCTTGTCACCGACCAGTCATTGCGGCCGCGGCGGGTGCTCGTCGCCGGAACGGAAGGAATCTGATGGAGATCGTGATCCGGGCTGACGAAAACGAAGTGGCGAGTACGGTCGCCGATATCGTCGGCGGCTATGTGCGAGTCGGCAACGCGATCCTCGGCTTGGCGACCGGGTCGTCGCCGCTGGGGAGCTATCAGGAGCTGGCGCGCCGGTACCGGGAGGGCGAGCTGGACTTCACCACCGCCAGCGCTTTCCTGCTCGACGAGTACGTCGGTTTGCCGAAAGATCATCCGCAGTCGTATTTCTCGGTCATCCGGTCGGAGTTCGTCGACCATGTGAACCTGGATCCCGCGCGGGTGCTGAGCCCGAACGGGGAGGCGGGTGACGTGGCGGGCGAGGGCCGCCGGTACGACGCGGCCATCGCCGCCGCGGGTGGGGTCGATGTGCAGTTGCTGGGGATCGGCACCGACGGGCACATCGGGTTCAACGAGCCCGGGTCGGCGCTCACCTCCCGCACGCGGGTGAAGACGCTGACCGAACAGACGCGTAAGGACAACGCGCGCTTTTTCGACGGGCCGGAGGATGTGCCGCATCACGTGCTCACCCAGGGCCTCGGCACCATCAACGAGGCCGGGCACCTGGTGATGATCGCGCTCGGCGCGGGGAAGGCCGATGCGATCGCCGCCGCCGCCGAAGGACCGTTGTCGGCGTTCTGCCCGGCCTCGGTCATGCAGTGGCATCCCCACGTCACGGTGGTGATCGACGAGGCCGCGGCGAGCAAGTTGAAGCTGGCGGACTACTACAAGTACGCGCTGGCGAACAAGCCCGCCTGGCAGTCGTTCTGACGTGACCGCCCTCGAGTTCGCGGTGCAGGACGCGGCAGGCGCGCTCGGCGCTCGCCGCGCCGGGGCGGATCGGGTGGAATTGTGTGCGGCGCTGGGCAGCACGGGTGGGCTCACGCCGAGTATCGGGACGATCGAGGCTGTGGTGGGAACCGGCATTCCTGTCCATGTGCTGATCCGGTGCCGGGCCGGAGGTTTCGTGTACGCCGATGCAGCCGAGCTCGCGGTGATGAATGCTGATGCGCGCGCGGCAGTTTCGGCTGGTGCGGCCGGTCTGGTGATCGGTGCGCTCACCCCGGACCACCGGGTCGATGGCGAAGGGCTGAGTCGTGTTCTCGATGGTGTCGCTGTCGATGGCATAGAGCTGACCTTTCATCGTGGGATAGATCAGATCCGCGACCGTGCGGCCGCGCTCAACACATTGATCGACGGTGGCATGACCCGGGTGCTCACCTCCGGTGGGGCACCCACCTGCGCCGAGGGACTCGATGAACTCGCCACGATGGTCGATCACGCGGCGGGGCGCATCCAGATCATGGCGGGTGGCGGGATCGCCGTCGGTGACATTCCGGCATTGCACCGGGCGGGCGTCGACGCCATCCACCTGTCGGCCCGACGCGTCATCAGTGATGACGGTGGACCCGGTGGCGGCGGCACCTCCGGCCACGAGCAACTGGACGAGGAGCTCGCGGTCGCCGCTGCCCGTCAACTGCTCGCGGTAGACCGGCCGAACGCCTCCGGACACCCCTCCGCCTGATGCGGGCTGCTCGCCTACTCGGCATGCGACGGGGCCCGGCCGCGGTGGGGCCAGTACGGGTTCGGATTCGCCCGGCCGTCAATTGCTCGTTTCAGGAGCGCTCGGCCAGAATCAATTCTGCCTCGCCGGGACCGCAGTCGAAGGCCGCTTGTACTGCCGCAATGGCTTTTTCGTGTTCGCCCGCGGCTACCAACGCGTCGATATCGGCCCACTGATCGGTGGGCGGGGCTATCGAGGGGTCGAGGCGGCGGTCGAGGCGTTCCCACATGCGGGCCACGGTGGGGTCGTCGGCGAGGAGTTCGCCGAGGTGGGCCTTGAAGGTGGGGTGTTCGGTGCGGTACATGCCCATCCAGCTGCTGGCGGGCGGGCTGGCTTCGGCATTGGCGGTGCGGTCGGCGAGTTTGAGGATGACGGCCCTCGGATGCGCGGCGATCTTGTTGTAGGCGTTCTGGTTTCGCGCCTTGCGGTCGGGGCCGATTCCGGTGACCGCCCACACCAGGTCGAGAACGTCACGGCCGAAACGCGATTCGACGTCCTCGACGGTGACCGGGGTGTCTTCGACGACATCATGGAGCCAGGCAGCGAGGGCGAGTTCACCGCCGTAGCCGAAATCGTCGAGGACACCCCGTACGGCCGCGAGATGGGTGGCGTAGGGATGGTCGCCGTAGCGCTGATCGCCATGCGCCGCGAGGGCGAACTCCCGTGCCTCGATTTCGCGCTGATCGAACTCCATGCCGCACCCCCGTGCTCGATTGGTGATCGTGTCGAGATCGACCCTAGCCGAGGGCACCGACAGGTTTCCCGGATCAGTGGGGGGCGACCGGTTTCAGCGCGGTGAGGATGCCCGTCTGGTCGCGGCTCTGGGTATAGCTGAGATCGGTGAAACCGACGGCCTCGACCCGAACGGTGTAGTGGCGGATATCGGCATCGGCGAACGGATCGCCACCGCGACCGAAGAACGGTACGAGAACTGTCCGCATCCGAGGGGAGGGGGACGCGTCGGCGAGCAGAAGCCGTCCGCCCGGCCGCAACACCCGCCACATTTCGGCGATCGCGGCGTCACGCTGCGACTCGGGGATGTGGTGCATGACGAAAGTACACGTGACCACGTCGAATTCGGCATCGGGCAGGGGCAGCGACTGCGCCGGTCCGACCACGTAGCGATGATGGGTGGCTCGATCCCGGTCGCGGTTGTCGGCGACCGCCGTGGCGGAGGGATCGACACCGACGGCGGCACCGTTCGGACCGACCGCTCTGCCGAGCCCGCGCACGAGTTTGCCAGGCCCGCAACCGATATCGAGGGCACGCGAACCCCGACGCGCACCGGAGAGCGTGACGAATTCGGCGAGCAGACGACGGTGCCTGCCCAGGAAGAACACCGTGGTGAAGAGGTTGTAGCGGCGCAGGCCCGCGATGACCAGACCGGTGCCTGCGTCGTCGACGAACATGGGGGTGAGAAGCTGATTTCGGGACATGAGTTCATCCTCGGGCGCTGCCGCGCACGTCACCAGGAGCAGAATCGCCGGAGGTGTCCGTTATCGAACAGATCCGGGGAAACCGTGCAGGAGGAAGCAATGGCCGAGCACCCTGATCGCCGGGTTCGACGCACCAGGGACACGCTGCACAAAGCGCTGATCGAGCTGATGATCGAGCGCGGCTACGACAAGGTGACCGTGAGCGACATCATCGGCCGCGCCGACGTGGGGCGATCCACCTTCTACGCGCACTACCGCGACAAGGACGACCTGCTGCTGGTGAGCTGCACCGAGTTCCTGCGCCGCGAGATCATCCGCACGACGACACCGGGTTCTCCGCTCGCACCGCTGCGCGTGATGTTCCATCTCGCCGCGCAGTACCCCGAGGTGTATCGCCCGCTGATCGGGCCGAAGGCCACCGCCACCGTCGTGCGCGCCTATCGGCAGTGTGTCGCCGACCTGGTCGGTGAGCTCCTCGGTGAGCAGCCGGCGGGCACGATCGAGTTCCTGTCGTGGGCATTGCTCGGCGTGCTGGGTCCGGTGATCGAGCCGACCGCGCCGACACCACCGGTCCAGGCGTGGCAGCGGTTCGAAACGCTCGCGCTGTACGGGCTCACTGGCTCCGGCGGCCCAGGTCCGGCCACGGCGGGCGACGCAGAATCGCCAGCGCCGCGATGACCCCGGTGAGCAGGCCGATCCATTCGCCGAGCTGAGCGATGCGATTGGCGTCCATCGCGGGCGTCCAGTGCGCGCGCCCTTCGTGGACGACGAACACACCGACCGGACGAGGGTGCCGCAGCGGACCACCACCGCGCGAGACGGTGATGACCGTAGCGCCGCCGGAAGTGTCGATCGGCTCGCCGAACACGATCGGCGGCTCGGTCACCAGCTGTTCGACGCGATCTCTGATCGTCATCGCCATCCTGTCTCCTCGTCTGGCATTGCCGTCGAACATACGCGCACCGCGTATTCGGCGCCGAGGTTCGTTCCGCGCGGCGCGCCGCCGATCCCCGGAGCAGGTCGCATGACGAATGACGTTGTCACCCATCCTTTTCCGAATCGGCCGTCCGCCCAGGCCTCCCGGCACGCATCGCTTCGGGAATGCTGTGCCGATCAGCTGCCATGATGGATGGGTCATAGCCGTGGCGAAAGGTGCACCGATGTCAGAGCAGACGCTGTCGACACAGTGGTCACGATCGCTGGGGCTGCGGGTGCCGCTGGTGAACGCGCCGATGGGCGGCGCGGCAGGCGGACGGCTCGCGGCGGCGGTGAGCGCGGCCGGCGGGCTCGGGATGATCGGCATGGGCAGTGCGGGATCGGTGGCGGCGTTGCGCCGCGAACTGGATGTCGCCGGAGCACCGGACGGGATCGGGCTGGTCGACTGGGTCCGCGCCCGCGAAACCGGGCTGCTCGAGGCTGCGATCGCCGCGGGTCCACGGATTATCTCGGTCAGTTTCGGCGCTGATTTCTCCTGGGTGCCCCTGGTGCGGGCGGCGGGCATCCTCGCCGTCACCCAGGTGTACGACGCACCGGGCGCCCACCGCGCGCAGGACGCGGGGATCGACATTCTGGTGGCGCGCGGCAGCGAAGGTGGCGGCCACGGCGCCGACCGATTGGCCTTGCTGCCGCTGCTCGACGCCGTCCTCGACATCGCGACCGTCCCGGTCCTGGCCGCCGGTGGCATCGGCTCCGGGCGCACGCTCGCGGCCGTGCTCGCGGCGGGAGCGGCGGGCGCGTGGCTCGGGACCTGCCTGGCCGCCGCGGAAGAATCTCTGCTGCCAGAATCCGCCCGCCTCGCGATGCTCGCCGCCGATTCCAGCAGCACCACCGTCACCACCGCGTTCGACGAGGCACTCGATCTGCCCTGGCCACCGATCTATCCGGCGCGCGTCCTGCGCAACGAGTTCACGGATCCGTGGTCGCGGCTCGAGGGCGACGACGTGCCCGATTCCGACCGCCTACGCGCGGCGATCGCGGACGACGATCCTCGGCTCGCACCGGTGGATGCGGGTCAGGGTGTGGGATTGGTGACCCATATCGAGCCTGCGGCGGCCATCCTCGACCGACTCTGCGGGGACGCCGCCGAACTGCTGGCGTCACGCCACGGGTAAGGCTGGTTGCGACCGGGCGAGCGGTCGGCCATTGCAAAAATATGTAGACCAGTCTAGTTTTAGCGGGTGGGCAAAAAGGGAGCCGAAACGCGGTGCAAGTTGATCAGGGCGACGCGGTCGCTGATCGAGTCGCACGGATACTTCGGCGCCGGACTCAACCAGATCGTGCAGGAGAGCGGTGCGCCACGCGGGTCGCTGTACTTCCATTTCCCGGGCGGTAAGGACGAATTGGTGGCGGCGGCGCTCGCCGAGAGCGGCACCGACATCGCGACGATCATCCGCACGGTCGAGGCGACGGACGCGCGAGATTTCGCGCGGAAGATGGTGAACCTGCTGGGCGATCAGCTGGAAGCGTCGGACTGGACCGTCGGGTGCCCGGTGGCGGCCGTCGCATTGGACACCGCGTCGACCAACGATGCTGTGCAGCAGGCTTGTTCGGCGACCTATCGACTCTGGGAGGAGGCGATCCGGGAACGATTGATCGGATTCGGCCACCCCGAACCCGAACGGATCACCACGGTCGCGCTCGCACTGATCGAAGGCGGGCTGGTGCTGGCCCGCACCCACCGCTCCCGCCAACCACTTCAGCACCTCGCCGACACCATCGACATGCTGATCTGAGCCGTTCCCGACCCGCAGCTCGCGTCATATCCTGAAAATATGTAAATCGGTCTACTGAAAGTAGGACACCATGGCACACACCGACTCCGTCGTTTTCGGCGCCGCCGGGTTCATCGGCCGCTCCCTGGTCGCCGAATTGCTGCGAAACGGGAACACCGTCACCGCCGCACTGCGTGCGGGCAGTCAGGATCGGCTGCGGACCTGGCTCCACGGGCAGCGTGTCGACACCGCCGGTTTGACCATCACCACCACCGATATCGGCGAACCGGATCTCGCGCTGGGCGACACCGTCGAAGGGGTGCGTGATGTGTACAACGCGGCCGCGTTGATGAAGTTCGGGCTGGATGCGCAGGTGGCGCGGCGGGTCAACCTCGACGGGGCGGTGCACGTGCTGGAATGGGCCGCACGGCAACCGGATCTGCGGCGCGTCGTCCACATCACCGGCTATCGCGCGGCCGACGACGGGGGCGAGCAGGACTACGGCAGCGGCGCGTACGAGGCGTCGAAGGTCGAGGCCGATGCCCTGCTGCGGCGGCTCGCGGCCGAGCGCGACATCCCGCTGACCATGGCGAATCCTGCCGGAGTACTCGGACCCGGCCAGTACTTCGGCCTCTCCGACATCATCGACAATCTCTGGCAGGGCCGGTTGCCCGCGTTGCCGGGCTCGGCCGATACCTTCGTTCCGGTGGTCGATCTCGACTACGTGGCCCGGTTCATCGTGGGGCTGCCCACGCACGCCGATACAGTCGGCAAGTCCTATCCGCTGCTGGATGCCGCGACTCCCGTACTGCCCGAACTGATTCGGCTCGTCGCCGACCATCTGCACGTCGGCGCGCCGCGCTTCACGCTGCCGACCGCGCTGGTTCGTCGATTGCCCAGGGCAGTGACCCACGCCGATCCCGAAGCGCTGTCCTTTCTCAGCAGCGACCGGTACGACACCAGCCGAAGCGACGCCATCGCACAGCGTCTCGGCATCAGCCATCCGCCGGTCGACGAACTGTTGCGCACCTACGCCGACGGGATCGTCGCCGGCCGCAACGGCACCGTCGCACCCACACCGAAATCCGGATTCCGTGACGGGACCTGGTTGGTCGGCGAGCGAAGCGACCCGGAATATGTTCTGTTGCACGGGGTTCCGCTCGACAGCGAATCATGGTCCGACGTGGTGCGGGAGTTGGATGCCCCTACCCTGGCGGCCGACCTTCCCGGGCTCGGGCGCTCGGCGGTGTCCGCGCAGTCGACCGGCGACTGGATGGAGGAACTGATGGCGCCGGTGCGGACACGGCCGATCATCGTCGGTCATTCGCTGGGCTCTTGGGCCGCAATCGAATTCGCGCTGCGCCATCCCGATCGGGTGTCACGGCTGGTACTGATCGCGCCCGCTTTCCTCCAGCAGCCCGCCTCCCGGCTGACGGGTTCGCCCCTCGCCGCCGAGGTCGTCAAGCGGATGTCCGCCGCGACAGTGGCTGCGCGACTGGGCATTCCGGAGGGTCCTGCCATTGCCTCCGCTCTCGCGGCTCTGCGACGACCTGGCGTTGCCCAGCGCACGTGGGCGGCCCTGCGCGCCGCCGGTGCTTCCCGAGACGAACTCGCCGCGAAGCTGACCCGGGTCACCGTTCCGGTCGACATCATCGTCGGTTCGGACGACCCACTGGTCGAGCCGACCGATCGGCCGGTCACCACGATCGCCGACACCGGCCACTATCCGCACCTGACCCATCCGGATCTCATCGCGCGTGCTCTGCGGGGCGAATCGGTCTCTGCTGCACCGCAAGACCACCCGACGAGCAGCAGCCGCTAGTTGGGCCGACAGCCAGATCGGTCCGCGACGCTCACCTGGCCGGAGCCGTGAGTTCGATCCGGAGCGCGGGGTCGTTCACCATCTCCGGCTGGAGTGCGATGGTTTCCTCGCTTCGCCATCGTGCGTGCCAGATGGGGACGCCGCCGGGGAGATTCAGTTCCCGCGGGGTGGTGAGCAGGGGTAGGTCGAGGCGTGCCGAAGTGACGGTAACGGCGGCGTTCGTCGGCGTGTGCGACCATACGTCGTCGACTGCGTTGGTGATCCGGACGCCGAGTCGGTGGCCGGTGGCCAGGCGGGCATCCTGCCAGAGCAGCCGGATCCCGGATTCCGAGCGGACCGGGGCGATACCGCGGGTGATGACGGTGGCGCGTCCGTCGGGGGCGATGTCGTAGAGCTCCAGTGCGACAGTCGCTTCCGGCGGGCCGCTGAGGGTCAGCGCGGCAGTGGCGCGGCCTGCGAGGTGCACGGGCTCGGCGACCGGGGCCGAGATCGACCAGATTTCCCGGTCCGCGCCGGGCAACAGACCACGATCGCTGTAGCTGCCGGTGCGCAATGCGATGGCTGTGCGCTGGGCGTCAGTAGGCGGCCAGGCGGGTTCACCGCGCCACCCACCATCGAACTGGCCGACGGTCACCGGCGGTCCGGGTACCTCGACATCGGCGCCCGCCACGTGTTTGTCCAGGAATGCGTAGAGCTCCGAGGCGAAGTGGGGTGTGCCGCACTTCTCGCGGCAGTCCGAGTGGCCCCACTGGCCGAACCAGGCGCGGTGTTCGCCGGGGCCTCTGGCTTCCCATGCTTCGATGATGCGGTCGGCGCGGGTATTGGAGTCGAGGAAGCTCTGGCCGAGGAACATCGGGGTGGTGTTGCCGCGGACGGCCTCGACCATGTCGCGCTCGCGCCAATCCGGGTTGGCGCCGTTGTGGTCGGTGGTGAGGGCGAGGTAGCGGGCGGCGCAGTCCTGGGTCATCTGGACGGCATTGGCTTTGTACTCGTCGCCGTCATCGGGGTGAGCGGGGGTCGAGGCGATGGCCAGGTGTTCCGCGCCCGCGGTGTCGGCGGGGCGGATACCGTCCTCGGTCAACGGTTTTCCGCCGAACTTCCACGCCGTGCCCTGCATGTAGAGGTAGGAGTACGGATCGACGACCGGTTCGAACGCCGCCACCGCCGCGAGCCCCTTCGGCTTCGCGGCCAGCGCCATCATCCCGGTCCATCCCTCATAGGACGTGCCGACCACGCCGACCCGCCCCGTCGACCACGGCCTGCTCGCCGCCCACTCCACCGCCGCCGCCACATCCGACCGCTCCCCCGGGCCACCGAAATCCGGGCACCCGTTGGACCCACCGAATCCGCGCAGATCGACGATCACATACGTGTACCCGGCCCGCAGCGCCCACTCGACCGGCAAGTTGTCGGTCGAGGGCCCACCACCCGGGCGAGGCTGGGACAGGTAAGCCAGATGCGCCCGGTACGGACTGGCCGTCAGCAGCACCGGAGTCCGCGCATCGGCGGCCACACCCGGCGGCCGAAGGACATCGGCGTGCAGCCGCGTGCCGTCAGGGGCGGTCAAATACTCCTGCGTCCACGTGAACGCCACATTCACCGGTTCCGCCGTTGCCGGCGCCACCATCCCGAGCACCAACGCCACACCGGCCACCGCCCGCGCCACCACAACACCCAATCGCACCCCCGGACTATTGCCGGTCCCCGCCTCGCCGTCCAGCCCCGATAATCCGGGGCGTGTCGCCGATCAGCGATCCGCCCGGGCATCCAGCTCGGCGAGCAACTCCAGACTGTCGCCGTAGAGAGCGTGCTGCACTCGTTCGTCATAGGACGCGGCCGAGGACCGGACCGGTGTGCGGCGCACCAGATACTGACCGGTGATTGTCTCCCGGTCAGGTGCTGCGACCAGCCATGCGAGATCCGCGCCGGACCTACGCGGTGTGCGAACTCCAGGGAGTACGACAAGGGCGCGGGCGATCGTCTTCCAGCCCAGCCGCTGGACGGCACTCGCGTTCCTGGCCAATCCGGTTCCAGGCATCAGGCCAGGGTCGAACGCGTTCACTGTGATGTCGCGTGGGGCCAACTCGCGAGCGAGGTGATAGGCGGTCTGGAGGTTCGCCAACTTCGAGGTGGTGTAGCGGCGGCGAGCGTCGCGCTGTGCCGATTCGGTCGGTAGCGGCGGATAGGCGAGTTCGCGGGCAGTGGCGCGCAGTGGGTGCGGCATCCCGGTGAACTGGTCGGGATCATGAGTTCCCGAGGACACCACGATGATTCGCGCGGGTGCGGTGAAGTGGGCGAGCAGGTCGATGACGAGGCCGAGGTGGCCGAGGTGGTTGGTGGCGAACGTCGCCTCCATGCCGTCGGAGGTAAGGGTCCGGCCGGTGAATTGAACGCCCGCGTTGCACACCAGTCCGGACAGCGGTGGTAGGTCCGCGGCGACGAGTTCGGCGACGAACCCACCGACCGACGGGCGCGAGGACAGGTCGAGTGCCATGCCGTGCGCGCCGATCGCCGCGGCCAGTTCCCGAGTTCGCGTCGCGTCGCGACCGGTGATCACCACCGTGTTGCGCGGGTCGAGGGCGAGGTTCCTGGCGCATTCGTAGCCTAGTCCGCTCGTACCGCCGGTGACCACGATAGTTCTGTCACTTGATGTCATATGGCATAGCCTGCCAGATTGTGGAGTCGTGCGACACTGTCTCGATGTCGCTGCGGGAACTCAAACGGGAACGGACCAGGCAGTCCATCGTCGATACCGCGTTCCGCCTGTTCGCCGAACGAGGCTTCGACCGCGTCACTGTCGCCGAGATCGCGGCGGCCGCGGAAGTCGGCACCCGCACCCTGCACCGCTACTTCACCAGCAAAGAAGAGCTCGTCTTCCCCGAAGACGATGACCTGCGTGCCGACCTGGCCCGACTCCTCGCCGAACGGCCCGAGGGCGAACACCCCGAAACCACCCTCGCCGTCGTCATCACCCCGCTGATCAGCAGATTCGGCGGCGAACAACTCGCACAGGCGCGCACTCGCGACGCCCTGATCACCAGCACGCCGGCGCTACAAGCCCGCGACCTGGCCAAACAGGCCGCCGTGGAAAAGCTCATCGAACACCACCTGGCCCGCCGACTCGGTGTCGCTGTCGACAGCGACGTGCGACCGGCCCTGTGGGCGAAGATCGGGATGGCGTGCTTCTTCTCCGCGTACCGAGTCTGGCTCCATGAAGGCGGCGACCTCGCTCAATACCTGATCGATGCCCGCACGGCGTTGGCCGAATCCGTTCCCCGACGCACGTGACGCGCCTCGTTGTGCTTGACCGGTACTCCCGTAGCGGTCGGTAGTGCGGACCCGTGCTGCGCCCACGAACCGGGCAGGTCAAAGGATTGATCACCTATCAGGCTGCCACGGATGCCTCGGCCCCACAGTGCGCGCCTTCCTACCTGCTCCGACAAGGTGCGCCGGACAAGTACGACTCCTCGCTGGATCTCGTTCAGATCGACCAGATGTTGTCGTCCGGTCATGCGATTTCCGTACCCGACCGGGAGGGGCCGAAGGGGACACTGTTCACCCCGAGACAGCCGGGTTACGCCGCGCTCGACGGAGTGCGCGCGGCCCAGGGACGCCGTGCACGACGAGATCGTCACCATCGCGGGGCCCGACAAGGCGGTGGCGCAGTGGTGCGCATCGGGGGCGCGAGTCACGTATACGCGGGACCAATCGAGCGAGCACGTCAGCCTCGCGATCAGTGCGACTCCCGCGGTCCTGCGCTGGATCGATGAGCGTCTGGCAGGGCAGGCCGCGCCGGACGGTTGCTCGACGCGCACGGTGACGTCCATGTCGCTTGGTGGTGCCTAGCGCGCGGTCGGGACTACGAGTCGGCACCTCCGGCCGGATACAGACGAGTCCGCCCGCTCCGTGATCACGGGTAGGGGGGAGTAGAAAACCGTGAAAGCGGTGGGAACCGGCCGATAAGGCCCGTTGCCGCCGGTCTGGATAACACCGAGTAGTTTAGCACGAA
>NZ_JBSGSS010000031.1:0-28822 GCF_053606985.1 Nocardia sp. NPDC055165 | reverse complement strand
GTCCGCCCGCGCCCGGTTCTGTCTCAGCTGACGCCGAGGGTGTTGATCGTGGCGGCCAGGAAAACGATGGCGCTGCCGAGCGCGGTCAGCGCCGCCACGTCGAACGGGCGGCTGCGCACGGCGAGCAATCCCACCTGCACGGTCGGCAGGCACAGCCGGAACGCGGCGGCCACCAGGGCGGCGCTGCCGAAGATCAGCGCGCCGCGACGCCACCGATCCCACGCGACGAAGCCGACCGCGATCACGATCAGCGCGGTCACCACGGTCATCGGCAGATGACTGCGCAGGTACTGCTCCCCCGCGCTCAACCGCGCGACCCGGTGCTTGCCGGTCGTCTCCGCCTCGTTCACGAGCCCGATTGTTCCAGATACCGCCTGCGCGCGGACGGGGTGGCGCATGACAGAGTGGTCCGCTGTGCTGCACCTGATCTTTCACGAGCCCGTGATTCCGCCCAATACCGGCAATGCGATCCGGTTGGCCGCGGGGACCGGCTGCGCGCTACACCTGATCGAACCGCTCGGCTTCGACCTCTCGGAGTCCAAGCTGCGCCGGGCCGGACTGGACTACCACGACCTCGCGGTGGTGACCGTGCATCCCGACCTGGCGACGGCGTTCGCGGCGATCCGGCCCGGCCGCGTGTTCGCCTTCACCACCCAGGCCACCACGCGTTTCACCGATATCGCCTATCGCGACAACGACGCGCTGCTGTTCGGCACCGAGCCCACCGGTCTGCCCGCGGAAGTACTGGCCGATCCGCAGATCACCGAGCAGGTGCGCATTCCGATGCTGCCGGGGCGGCGGTCGATGAATCTGTCGAACGCGGCGGCGGTGTCGGTGTACGAAGCCTGGCGGCAGCTGGGCTTTCCGGGTGCGGTCTGACTCAGTCGATGTCGAATCGCTTGAACCGTGAGGTGGCGCCGGCGGTCAGCCGAACGGCGGACTTGGCTACGCCGAAATGATCGGCGAGTAGTTCGATCGCGGCCTTGTTGGCCTTGCCCTCGACGGCCGGGGCGCGGACATAGAGGGTGAGAGTGCCGTCTTCGGCGGTTTCGACGAGTGGGCCTTTACGGCTGTTCGGTTTGATCGTCGCCCGCACTGTGGGCACCGGGGGTCTCCTTCCCGGATGCTGCCGATTCGGGTGCGCCTGATGCGCCGACCTCGGATGCGGTGGCTGCCGGTGCGGTAGGCGCGGGAGCGGTCGCTGCGGGTGCGGTAGGCGCGGGAGCGGTGGCTGCGGGTGCGGGTGCGGGAGCGGTGGACACGTGCGCTGCGGTGCGACGGCGCCTGCGCAGCAATCGCAGTGCGGCATACAGCAATCCGCCGATCACCGCGAGGAAGCCCAGCCACGGTACGGCCTTGCCGACGAAGACGATCGCGTCCTGCAACCAGTCGATCAGCGAGTGCCAGCCCGAGACGATGCCGTCCCAGAAGTTGTCCGGGTCGCCGGGTGCGTTCTCGTCGTCGGCGGTGAGGGTGATGGTGAGCGTCGACAGCGCGACCTGATCGTCGAGGCTGCGTTTCTGCGCGGTGAGGCTGTCGAGTTCGCCCTGCCTGCTCGACAGTGCCTCCTCCGCGGCGATCAGGTCGGCGGTGTTGGTGGCGCTCGTGATCAGCGCTTTGAGCCGGTCGGCGGAGGCTTGCAGGGCGCGGATGCGGGCGTCGAGGTCCTGCCACTGCATGGTGACATCGTCGCGGTTGGTGCTCACCCGGGTCACCGTGCCCACCCCACCGAGCCCGGTGATGAAGGCATCGGTCTTGTCGGCGGGCACCCGCACACTGAGCACGGCCCGAGCGGCACGCTTGTCGGTGCCGGGCTGTTCGGTGCGGCTGTCGATCCGGCCGTCGACGGCGCGGACCTGCTCGGTGACGGTCGCCGCGGCGGCGATCGGGTCCCCCGAGGTGACATCCACCGACCCGGTGATCACCTCTTTCCGGTTCGACTGATCCGTCGGCGCCGGGCTGTCCTGCTGCGGGGCGCCCTCCCGGAAACCGGGCGTCACCGCGGGAGCGGGCCCGCCCATGACAGTGGGCGAGGACGCCTTACCGGCATGGTCCTCGCTGTCGTCGTCGCCGCACCCGACCAGGAACACGAGTCCGAGCAACGCGATCATCACCACGGCAAGCTTGCGCATGTTCGCAGCGTAGTGCGTCAGCGGACCCCCGGCTGGCGTTCAACTAGGCGGACACATCACCCCATGCGTGCACACCCCGGGCCGGGTAACCCCTGTATGTCTCTACCCAAAGGGGCCCGCCCCGATCTGGACTGACCGGAGGGTGCGACGAAGGAGTACCCGCAGGGAGGGAAGATCGGGGCCTCCAGGGCCCCGCTCGAGCGCGCCAGCGCTCCAAAATCTCAGCGGAAGTCGCGGGAGCGGGCCACGATGGTCAGGTCGAGGTGTTCGAGGTGGTCGGCGACGACACTGGCGGCGCCCTCGGCGTTTTGGATGCGGCCGCGGATGAGCAGGGCGGTGGCGTTCTGGGCGAGGCGGCGGTAGCGCGTCCACAGGCCGACCGAGCAGACGACGTTGACCATGCCGGTCTCGTCTTCGAGGTTGAGGAAGGTGACGCCCGCGGCGGTGGCGGGGCGCTGACGGTGGGTGACGGCGCCCGCCACCAGGATGCGGGAGCCGTCCTCGACGAGCAACAGATCGCACGCGGGCACCACCCCGAGTGAGTTCAAATGGGCGCGAAGGAATTCGGTGGGATAGGAGCCCGGCGAGATGCCGGTGGCCCAGACATCGGCGGCGGCGAGTTCGAGCGCGCTCATGCCGGGCAGCGCCGGGGCGACAGTGGCTGGACCGGTGCCGGGGAGGCGATCCGGACGTTCCACAGCCGCCGCGCCCGCCGCCCACAATGCCGCCCTGCGCACGCTGCTGCCACGCGAATCCTTTGGCACAGCTGAATCCGGCGGGCCGTAACCTTGTTCGAGCACTCGATGATCCGCGTCCAAAGCTCGCGCGGCAGGTGTTGCTGCCCAACTCCGGCTGTCGCCGGTGAACGGTTCGTGCGTCGCAGCGCCGGCAGCGCGCGGTTCGGTATCGACCAGAACGTCCAGCGCTCCCGCCGTGGCGAGCGATTCCGACTGGGCGACAGTGAGTTCCACGCGACCGGTGAGGTCGAGCATCGAGGCGAAGGGACCGTGTTCGGCACGGGCGGCGACGATGCGCTCGGCGAGGTCGGTGCCGATGTGCCGCACACCCGACAGGCCGAGCCGGATCTCGGTGCCCGCGTTCTCGAGGGTGGGCTCGGCACGGCTGGCGTTGATGTCGGGGCCGTGCACGCGCACCCCGTGCCTGCGGGCGTCGGCGACCAGCGACTGCGGTGAGTAGAAACCCATCGGCTGCGCACGCAACAGCCCGGCACAGAACGCCGCCGGATGGTGCAGCTTGAACCACGACGAATAGAACACGATCGAGGCGAAACTCTGCGAATGACTCTCGGGGAAACCGAAATTGGCGAAGGCGTAGAGCTTCTCGTAGATGCGGTCGGCGAGAGCGCCGGTGATGCCGTGCAGGTCCCGCATGCCCTGGTAGAGGCGGTCCTTCAACTGTTCCATCTTCTCCGGCGAGCGTTTGGAACCCATGGCGCGGCGCAACTGGTCGGCTTCGGCGGGACTGAAACCGGCCACGTCGATGGCCATCTGCATCAGCTGTTCCTGGAACAACGGAATACCGAGGGTGCGGGCGAGTGAGTTCTCCAGCGCGGGATGATCGCAGACCGGCGCTTCCTTGCCGTTGCGCCTGCGGATGTAGGGGTGCACCGAACCGCCCTGGATGGGCCCCGGCCGGATCAGCGCCACCTCCACCACCAGGTCGTAGAAGGTACGCGGCTTCAGCCGGGGCAATGTCGCCATCTGCGCGCGCGACTCCACCTGGAACACCCCGATCGAGTCGGCACGCGAGAGCATCTCGTAGACACCGGCTTCGGTGAGATCGAGCGCGTGCAGTTCGACCTGCTCGCCTTTGTGCTCGCGCACCAGGTCGATCATGTAGTGCAGCGCCGAGAGCATGCCGAGGCCGAGCAGGTCGAATTTCACCAAACCGACCGCGGCGCAGTCGTCTTTGTCCCACTGCAACACACTGCGCCCGGCCATCCGCGCCCACTCCACCGGACATACGTCGGCGATCGGCCGATCGCAGATCACCATGCCGCCGGAGTGGATCCCCAGATGCCGTGGCAGACCGTCGAGTTCGCCCGCGAGCTCGAGCACGGCGTCCGGGATATCGGTGCCCGTCTCGGCGGCCACCCCGGACCAGCGGCTCACCTGTTTACTCCACGCGTCCTGCTGCCCCGGTGAAAAGCCCAGTGCGCGTGCGGCATCACGCACCGAGGACTTGCCGCGATAGGTGATCACATTCGCCACCTGGGCGGCGTAGTCGCGACCGTACTTGGCGTAGACGTGCTGGATGGCCTCCTCGCGGCGGTCGGATTCGATATCGACATCGATATCGGGCGGTCCGTCGCGCTCGGGCGAGAGGAACCGCTCGAACAACAGCTGGTTGGCGACGGGGTCGACATTGGTGATGCCGATGGCATAGCAGACCGCGGAGTTGGCGGCCGAGCCTCTGCCCTGACACAGGATGTCGCTGTTCTTGCAGAACTCGACGATGTCGTGCACCACCAGGAAATAGCCGGGGAACTCCATCTTCTCGATCACCATGAGCTCGTGCTCGAGCTGCCGGTACGCCTGCGGGTTCCGCGCCGGCGGCCCGTAGCGCTCGGCGGCACCACGCAGGGCGAGCTCGCGCAGCCACGAATTCTCGTCATGGTCGGCGGGCACGTCGAACGGGGGCAGCTTCGGGGCGATCAACCCCAGGTCGAACGCGCATTCGCGGGCCAGCACCGCCGCGTTCGCCACCGCGTGCGGGTAGTCGGCGAACAGGTGCGCCATCTCCGCACCCGACCGCAGGTGCGCGCCGCCGGTGGGCGCGAGCCAGCCCGCCATCTCGTCGAGACTGCTCCTGGCGCGGATCGCGGCCAGCGCCATCGCCCGGCGACGCTGCGCCGGAGAGGCGAAATGCGCACCGGTGGTGGCGAGTACGGGAACATCGAGCCGGTCGGCCAGCGCGATCAGCAGCGCGTTGCGCTCGTCATCGGTGGCGATGCCGTGATGGGTGAGCTCCACACTCACCCGATCGGCGCCGAATCGTTCGAGCAGATCCCGCAGGGCCGCTTCGGCTTTCGGCAGCCGGATATCGCCACCGCGCAGATCGTGTTCGAGCGCGGTGCGCAGGTGACCTTTCCGGCAGCCGGTGAGGATATGCCAGTGCCCGCCCGCCGCCGCGGTGAGGGCGTCCAGGTCGTATCGCAGAACACCCTTCTCCCCCGCGGCCATATGCGCCGCCGCCATCTCTCGCGACAGCCGCCGATAACCCTCCTGGCCCCTGGCGAGGACCAGCAGATGCGGACCGTCAGGGTCAGGAGATCCAGTGCGCGGCACTGAGTCCGGCGCGTTCGCGTGCCCGTTTCGCGGCTCGGCCGAACCGCCGGCATCGCGCAGACCGCCGTCAGCCGTGTCCCCGCTCGGCCCATCAGTATCTGCTTCGTGCGCCTGCGTTCGACCCGGCATGAAACGCACCCCGCCCCGAGGGACAGAACGGCGCCGGACCGCATCCCCTCGGCCCGGCGCCGCCTCCGCATCGGTTCCCAGTGACAGTTCGGCACCGAAAACCGTTGGCATTCCCCATTCCCTGGCCGCCTCGGCGAACCGGACGGTCCCGTAGAACCCGTTGTGGTCGGTGAGCGCGAGCGCTTCCAGACCGAGCCGCACCGCCTCCTCCACCAGCTCCTCCGGCTGACTCGCCCCGTCGAGGAAGCTGTAGGCGGAGTGGGTGTGCAGCTCCGCGTAGGGCACCGTCGGGCCGGTCGGCCGGTCGAGCTCGACGGCGTGGTACTCGCCGCGTTTGCGTGACCAGGCCGGACTGTCGCCGCCGTCGCCCGGGTGCAAGTCTTGCGTAGGCCTGCCGCTCGGCTTGCCCGAGAGCACCCGCTCCAGCTCCGACCAGGTCGGCGGACCGTTGCTCCAGCCCATGCACCCGCTCCTCTCACGACCCCCGCATCACCGCACCCTTTCCCCTTGGCGGACTACTCAATTCGCGGGCAAGCGCTCCATCGACCGCGATTCCAGCGCCGCCTCCACATGGCTCAGACCGGTGCGGATCACCGCGCCGTAGGCATCGTTGGCGAGCACATCCAGGTGCCCGCGCGCGATGGCCAATTGCATCCGCGCCATCTCGAAGTCACCGACGCGGCGATGACTGTCGGCCAGGTTCAGATACAGCGAGGGCAGGAACCCGCGCAGCCCCTCATCGAGCGGGATGCCCGGCCCGAACACCGCGGCCAGCGCCCGCTGGTCCCACAACAAGGCACCTTCCGGCAACTCCTGCACATCCGCCAGGTGATGTGCCACCACGCAGCGATGCAATGGGTCGCCGCCTTCCCCTATCTCACTCCACAGCCTGGTCAGCGCCGCGCGCGCCGCATCAGGGTCGCCACCGCCGAGCCGCACCGCGGCATAGATGTCCGCCATCCGATCGTCCGCCATGTGCATCAGTATCGCACATATGTTCGAACATTAGCGAGAGCCACTCGAACATATTTTCGAGTTTTCCGGCGACCCTGGCCCTCGAACTTACTTTGGAGTAAGTTCGAGGCAACGAGCTGCAAAGGAGCAGTGATGTCTCAGGTTTCTCCAGGTGAACGGGGCCGCAAGCGGCGCGATCTCACCGGCAGGCATGTCGTGATCACCGGTGCGTCGTCCGGGATCGGACGGGCCGCCGCACTCTCGGTCGCCGACAAGGGCGGCGTGGTGTTCCTGCTCGCGCGCCGCGCCGACGAACTGGCCGCGGTGGTCGCCGAGATCGTCGACGCGGGCGGGCAGGCCTACGGCTACCCGTGCGATGTCACCGACTCCGAATCCGTGGACTCGGCCGTCAAAGCGATCCTCGACCAGCACGGCCACGTCGACATGCTGGTCAACAACGCGGGCCGGTCCATCCGCCGCGCCATCCACCGCTCCACCGATCGCCTGCACGACTTCGAACGCACCATGGCGGTCAACTACTTCGGCGCGCTGCGGATGACCCTCGCGCTGCTGCCACAGATGCGCGAACGCGGCTTCGGACACATCGTCAACATCTCCAGCGCCGGCGTGCAGGTGGCCACCCCTCGCTTCGCCGCCTACCTCGCCAGCAAAGCGGCCCTGGACAAGTTCACCGAGGTCGCCTCGGTCGAAACCCTCGCCGACGGAGTCACGTTCACCACCATCCACATGCCGTTGGTGCGCACCCCGATGATCGCCCCCAGCGGCGACCAGGGGCCGTCCGAATCCCCCGAGTGGGCCGCGGGCACGATCGTGCGCGCCCTCACCGAACGTCCCAAACGCATCGATGTTCCCCTCGGCACCCTCGCCGAATACGGCGGCATCATCACCCCCAAACTCCGCGACCGCATCCTGCACCGCTACTACCGCGCACTGCCGGATTCCCCTGCGGCCAAGGGCGAATCGGCCGAAGACACCCCGGCCCCCGCACCGGCACCCCGGGCAGATCCGAAAACCCCTTCCGCCGCCCGAAAAGCCACCGGCACCGCCCTGCGCCGCGCGGCCCGCTGGGTACCCGGCACACACTGGTGACCCCCGCGTAGTCACTCGGTTCGTCTCGCACCCACATGGATTCAGTGCTGCCGGGTCCGCCACGATTCACTGCAGGTCGAGGGTGAAGTGGTGGGCGGTGATGGTCAGATGACGGCGCATATAGAGACGGTGGGCGGCGGCTCGGGTAGGACCGACGCCGGAGTCCAGGTGGACCCCCGTGCACCGCAGACGCCGAGCTTCGGCGGTGAGCCAGTCGAGCAGACGGTCGGCATGGCCTCGACCGCGCGCCACGGGAAGGGTGGAGACATCGTCGATGTAGAGGTGGTGGCCCCAGGCGGTGGAGTGGGATTCACGGAACCCTGCCACCGATAGTGCCGCGGGGGAACCCGTTTCGAAGACCCCGATGAGACGGTAGCCCGCGGGGCGGAGTTCGTTATCGATGAACTCGGTCAGGCGCGATGCCGTCTCCCACCGTGGGCGAAGCTCCAGCAGAGCCGGGCCCGCCAGCTCGGTTTCGTCCTCGCCGATTTCCCGGATGTCGATCATGGAGTCGACGTTAAGCCCGTCGGACGACGTGCGGGAGGGCCACCGCGCCGTAGTTCCAGTAGTCCACTGTGAAGCTTGCCCAGAAGCCGAGTCGTCCGCAGTCGATGAGTCAGCGATCCGTGGGACGTTCGGACTGCGCGCGAGACAGCGCGGGAAGTTGTTCTATCGCAGCGGGTTCCAAGTAGGTGGCCGGTTTGGGGGCGGCACCGCAGCTGGCTTGGCGCGGGGCGGCGGGGACGGTGCGGGCGGTGACGCGCCAGCGGCGGCCGTCGCGGTGAGTGACGATGGCGGCGCCCGCCACGGTCGGGTCGTGCGTGGGGGCCGGGTCGGGCTGGACGGTGAGAGCGGTGGCATCGGCCGGGACCTGCTCGCGCACAGCCACTTCGGCGAGCTGGGAGATCGGGGGGTAGCAGCTGCGGCCGCGGAGACCGGTCAGGGAGACCTCGTCGACGTCGGCCGCCGCGAGCATCGCCTTGGCGGCAGTGGCGTCGACGCGGCCGTAGGTGAGGCCGGAGGGAAGCAGGACGACCGCGGGGGCGAAGCGGTGACCACCGGTGTGCGAGGCCTCCCAGACCCGGCCCGGGTAGTCGGCGGCGAGGGCGGCGGCGATCGTGCGGCCCAGCAGGGCACAGCACTGGTCGCGTTTGCCGTGCGCGCAGACCAGGACCACCGGATCGTCCACGCGCACACCGATTCCCGGCGCCGGACCGTCGACGAGATGCAGGTCGATGTCGAAGAGCTGGCGCAAGTCGGTGATCTCGAACCGCTCACACCAGGAGCCCTCCGGCCGCGAACTGACCAGCAGGACAGTGCGGGTACCGGTGAACTCGTTGCGGCCGGGGCGGCGGATCAGCGTCGGCCGGACCTGCGCCGCCGACGTACGCGCCGCGAGTTCGGCGGTGATCTCCGGACCGAGCACTTCGTCACCGATCACATCACCGCCCCACGCACCGGGATGCTCGATACACAGCCATCCGGTGAAATGTCCCGCGGTACCGAGCAGCGGAAGATCGGCAGCGGCCGCCGTACACAGCATGCCCTCGAACGGGTTCACAGCGCTCCTCCCACGACCGAGCCTTCCGGGACTGTCCCGGACAAGCGTCGTTTCACTCTAGAACCGGGGTGGTGGGCTACTCGTAGACGCCCTCGGCGTGCCAGTGCATCGCGTCGTAGACGAGCAGGACGGCGCGGATCTCGGTAGGGTCGGCATCGAGCTGGACTTGGACGCGTACGGCCAGGGAGGTGGGCTCGGCCGTGGACCACCAGCGTTCGGTGATCGGCCAGGGGCCCGCCCAGCCCAGCAGCGCCCACTGCTTGCTGCCCCAGCGCAGACGGGTGGGGACGGCGGTGAACAGGCCGCGATCGGTGACCAGGACGGGGGCGCCGTCGGCGGCGGTCAGATGCACGACCGGGCGGTGCAGCAGGAGCAGCGTGGGAGCGGGTTCGGGGAGACGACCCGGCCAGGGCTGGGTGGGGTCGGCGGCGGGGGTCAGCTCGTCACCGAGGGCGATCATGGTGATGCGTTCGGCGGGCCCGCGCCCGCCGCTGAGCACGCCGATGCGGACCGCTTCGCCACCGAGCAGCCCCTGCACGCGGACCAGGGCGCGGCGGGCGCGCTCGGTCTCCTCACCCTCACCACCCCACAGACCGAGTTGCAGCGCACCGGCGGCGACCACCTCGACCGGTTCCAGGGTGAGCGCGACGATCGGGCCGGTGGGGCGGGCGCGGTGGGTGAGCCAGCCGTCGAGTTGCCAGCGGACGCGGTCGGCGGTGTCGGCGGGGGTGAGTGGGCGAGCACAGCGCCAGATCCTGGTGAGCTCCTCACCCGTCTCGGTGCGCGCGGTCACGGCGAGCCGGGTGCACGCCACCCCCGCCGCCGACAGCACCGCGTGCAGCCGGGTGGACAGCTGCCTGCCCGCGAAGGCGGCCGCGTCGACCCGATCGATGGGCGGATCGCAGGCCAGCTCGACGGTCAGTTCCGGAGCGGGCCGGCGTGCCGACGGTGGACGTTCCGGCAGGGCGCGGGCGGTGCGATGGGCAAGCACGGCGTCGGCGCCGAACCGGGAGGCCACTTCGGCAGGAGAAAGGCGCGCGAAGTCGCCGATGCGGCGCAAACCCAAGCGGCGCAACAGGTCGACCAGCTCCGCGCGCTGCGGTGCGGCCAGGCTCGGCTCCACCGCCAGCTCCGCGACCGGGAGCCCAGCGAGGTACTCCGCGCCCTCCCCCGGCGCCACGATCGCCCCGCGCCGTGCCGCGATCACCGCTGTCGACATGGCATCGGCGATCCCGATCTGCGCCTCGGCTCCCGCCACGGCGACCGCGTCGATCAACCGCACCACCGCGGCCTCCTCGGAGCCGAAATACCGTGCGGCACCGCGTGCCCCGAGCACGATGAGCCCGGGCCGCAACACCTCGACGCCGGGCACCGTCTCGTCGACAGCGCCGACCACCGGCTCGAACAACCGCGCATCGCGATCCGGATCATCCTGCACGACAACAAGTTCCGGGCAACATCCCTGCGCATCCCGCCGTCGCATCCCCCGCCGCACACCCTCGGCCCGCGCGATCGCCGAACACGCCACCACCGAACTTCCCCGCAACACCGCGATCGGTCGCTCCGCCGACACTCCCTCCACCGCGGCCGCCGCCACCGCGGGCCAGTCCAGGCACCACACCGCGAGCACCCGCTCAACGCGCGTCACGACGACACCACCGATCCACACGCCACGCCACGTCCGAACGAGCCACCCACCACGAATGCGGTGGGCGATCGGTAACCGCAACGGCGTGCCGAGAGCGACTCGGGAACGAACGGGAGACCCGCGGCGATCGTCCGGGCGGCCGCCGGACAGTCGGTAGGTCTCCTCACGCCCATCGGCCGGAACCTGACAACGGCCCGGCGATCATGAGACGGCCTCGTGTAGCGCGGTGACTTCCGGTGCACCGCTGACGGTTTCGCGGGGCAGCCATTCGGTGCGGCCGACCTGGGCGCACAGGTCCATACGGCCATGGCGGGTCTGGCCGGCCTTGGCGCTCACGCGCACGTCGAGGCAGACCGAGCGCAAGCGGCCGCGACCGGGGCCGAGGCCGCGGTACCCGGTGACGCGGGAGTCCAGGCGCAGAGTCGGGTTGGCCCATTCGCCCGCGACCACCAGGGTGGCACCGCGATTGCGGGCGCGGGCGGCGAGGACGCGGCAGCGCGACGGAGGAACAGCGAGGCCGCCGAGGCCGAGGACTACCAGGTCGAGGCCGTCGAGCAGGACCGCGGCCACTTCGGCGGGGTCGGGGCCGGGGTCGGTGATCACCGCCAACCGGGACAGCTCGGCACCCATCTCGGCAGCGGCCAGCAAACCGAGCCGGGGCAGGCCGACGACCGCGGCGTGGCCGCCGCTCCCGGTAACCGCGGCGAGCATTCCCGTCAGCAGAGAGTGTGCGCCGGTGTAGGCGACGACCGCGCCTTTCGGCAGCCCACCATCGGGCAACAGATCGGCGAGTGGGGGCGGAACAGGCAGCAGATCTCGGCGTAGTGGCTGCTCACGTGGCATATGCCCGGTCGCGGACTCACCACGGCCCGGGACCGCGGCCATCCGCCTGCGCAGCTCGTCGATCATGCCCGCATCGGGCGACAACGCTTCCGAACCCATCAACACCACCTACTTCCACGATGGACCCGCGAGCGGAAAACCGCCCTGCGCCGAAACGGCAGCACCGTTTCAGCTATCGATCGTATTCGAATATACGTTCGATAGCGACCAGCGTGACACCCACCCCCACCCCGTGTCCACCGCGCAGCACCCCGGAGATCCCGGCCAGTCAGCGCCATATTCGGCTACCCTCGCACCCGTGACCGAACGTGCTCGTCCCCATATCGGCCCCGACTACCTGGTCGCGGGTCGCTACCGCCTGCAGTCCAAGCTGGGCGGGGGTGGCATGGGTGCGGTCTGGCTCGCGACCGATCGGTTGCTGAACCGGGAAGTCGCGATCAAGCAGGTGCTGTCCACCGCGGGACTGAGCGCGGCCGAGGCCGAGCGAATCCGCAGCAGCATCGTGCACGAGGGCCGGGTGGCCGCCAAGCTGTCGCACATCCACGCCGTGGCCGTGCACGACGTGGTGATCGAGGCGGGCGAGCCGTGGCTCGTCATGGAGTACTTACCCTCGCGCAGCGTGGCCAAGGCGCTCGCGCTGGTCGACACGCTGCCCGCGGTCGAGGTCGCCCAGATCGGCGCGCAGGTCGCCGACGCGCTGGCCGCCGCGCACGCCGCGGGCATCGTGCACCGCGATATCAAGCCGGGCAACATCCTCGTCGCCGACCGCGGCAACAGTGTGGGCCTGGCCAAACTCAGCGACTTCGGCATCTCGCGCGGCGCCGGCGACACCCAGGGTGACGAACCCGACGGTGTGATCACCGGCACCCCCGCCTACCTGCCGCCCGAGGTCGCGCGCGGCGCCCGGCCCACCGAGGCCAGCGACGTGTTCTCCCTCGGCGCCACCCTCTACACCGCACTCGAAGGCCAGCCGCCGTTCGGTTTCGACTCCGACGAGCACGACGTCGTCGCCGCGGCCGCGATGGGCCGGATCATCCCGCCCACCCGCAGCGGCATCCTCACCCAGCCGCTGCTGCACATGCTCGAGCCCGCGCCGCAGCGCCGCCCCACCATGGCCGAGGCCCGCGACGAAATCCTCACCGCCGCCTTCGGACCCGGCACCGGCGCCTACATCCTCGGTGTGCCGCTGCGCACCGAGGACGGCACCATCCCGGCCTGGTCCACCCGTAACTCCGCCAGCGGCCTGCGTAGCCACAATTCCTCCCCCCTCCCGCGCCCGCACCGCGCGCCGGTGGGCGCCACCGCCGCCGCACCCCAGCAGCGCACCGGCAGCTTCGTCGACAACCTCCCCAACGGCGCCCCCCTCGCCATCGGCGCGGGCGTGCTGATCGGCCTGATCATCCTGATCGCGATCATCATCGCCGTGATGTAGAGCCGAGCTTCACTCGATGCGGCGCCGATGCGCCCATCGAGTCAGCGCGTTCCGGTTCGACTGTTGCGTCTTACGAAGCACATTCGACGCGTGCGTCTCCACGGTCTTCACCGAGATGAACAAGGATTCGGCGATCTCCCGATAGGTGTATCCACGCGCCAGCAAGCGCAGCACCTCCAGCTCGCGCGGGGTGAGTGAATCCAATTCGGGATCGAGCGGCGGCTCGGGGACCGGCGAGCGCCCGGTGAACGAATCGAGCACGAACCCGGCCAACCGCGGACTGAACACCGCGTCCCCACCCGCGACCCGGCGGATACCGTCGGCCAGCTCGGCACCGGAAATCGTCTTGGTGACGTACCCACGCGCCCCCGCCCGGATCACCGCGATCACATCCTCGGCCGCGTCGGACACACTCAACGCCAAACACACCGGCCCCGTGGCGATCCCGCTCAGCACCGCCACTCCACCACCGTCGGGCATGTGGACGTCGAGCAGCACCACGTCCGGCTTCGTGGCATCGATCCCGGCGATCGCCTCGGCCACCGCCCCGGCCTCACCGACGACCTCCATGTCGGTCTCCCGGCTCAGCTCGGCCCGCACCCCCGACCGGAAAACCGCGTGATCGTCGACCAGGAACACCCGCACACTCACTACCAGACTCCTCATTCGAACCGCTCGATCGACCTGCTGTCATCGGTACCACACCGCGGCGTCCGGGCGCCGAGATCGGCCCGGGTCGGTGCGATCGCGCTCAGTGATCGGCCGGATGGTCCCGCGT
Organism: Nocardia sp. NPDC055165; assembly: GCF_053606985.1. Classification (NCBI taxonomy): domain Bacteria; kingdom Bacillati; phylum Actinomycetota; class Actinomycetes; order Mycobacteriales; family Nocardiaceae; genus Nocardia; species Nocardia sp. NPDC055165. The sequence goes on along the minus strand of NZ_JBSGSS010000031.1, from coordinate 14,927 downwards.
CGGCGCGTGGTCATCCGGGCCTGCGGTGGTCGGCGCGTCGTCGCTCGCGACCTCGTCCGGCTCGGAGGTCCCGGAGTCGGTGCGCGGCATGACGATCCGCACCTCGGTGCCACGCCCGAGGGTCGAGTCGATCACGGCGGTACCGCCGCGGCGCTCGATTCTGGCACAGATCGACTTGGCCACCCCGCGCCGATCGGCAGGCACCGCCGACACGTCGAAACCGGCGCCACGGTCGCGCACGAAGATGCTCACCTGGTGGGGTTCGGTCTCGGCGAACAGGTCGATCTCGGGGACCTCGGCGTGCTTGGCGGCGTTGACCAGCGCCTCACGGGTGGCGCCGAGCAGGGCGGTGAAATGCTCCTTGGGCAGGCCCGCGCCGGTGTCGCCGGGGTCCATCGCCACATCGCCGACGGTGACCGGGGTGACCTTCACACCGTGCTGGTCCTCCACCTCGCCCGCGATGGTGCGCAGCGCGGTGGCCAGGCTCGACTGGGCGGGTGCGGTGTCGTCGAAGAGCCACTTGCGCAGTTCACGCTCCTGACTGCGGGCCAGGCGAAGCACCTCCTGCGGATCCTCGGCCTGGCGCTGGATCAGCGCGAGCGTCTGCAATACCGAATCGTGCAGGTGCGAGGCGATCTCCTCGCGTTCCTCGTTGCGGATGCGGGCGCCGCGCTCGGCATTGAGCGCGCGGACCATGCGCAGCCACAGCGGCACCGTCAGCAGACCCGCGCCGACCAGGGTGACCGCCACCGCGATCAGCGCCGACCCGAGCGAACTGAGATCGATCCTGGCCAGCACCACCACACCGAGCCCGACCACGATCAGCGTCGCCCCGGCCACGATGCGCGACCAGGTGACCACCGAGGGTCGCGCGGGCAGCCCGAACAGGGCCCGCGGCCCCGGCGCGGCGACATCGTATTCGCGCCACACCAGCGCGGCGCCGACCGCCACCACCACGATCGGCGCGATCACCTTCGCCGCGGTCCCCTGGAACAACCACCCCACCGTCACCGCGAGTCCGAGCCCGAGCAGGGCGAGCCCGATCGCCTGCCTGCGCTCGTCACCGGTCGGTTTCGCCGCGTCCGCGCCACCGGGAGTGAAGATCCACAGCAGCCCGTACGCCACCAGTCCCGCGCCGACCAGCGCGGACAGCAATACGAACGCCAGCCGCACCTTGATCACGTCGACACCGAGATGGTCGGCCAGACCACCCGCGACTCCACCCACCACCCGCCCACCACTGCGACGGACCAGGCGCGGGGTCTCCGGCATCGGCGCACCCACCGGCTCGGGGCCGGGGACGGGCAGCATGGGCCGATAGCCGCGCGGCACGCCATAACCCTGCGGATACTGGGCGTAACCCGGCGCGCTCCGATACTGCGGCGGCGGCGCGTAGTGCTGCGGCGGCCCATAGACCACCGGCTCACCCCCGAACGAGCGCTCTACGAAACCACGCGGCCGGTGCCAACCGAACCGCGGATTCGCCGCTGCGCCCGGGCCGTCGGAAGGCCCGTGGGTGGCGTTGTTCCCGGCGGCGGCGCCGGGCCCGGACGGGGTCGCGGACCCCTGGGCGGCAGTGCGGGCGGAAACAGACGGATCCATGCTCTCGATACTGGCACGCATCGCGTGGGGTGGGCATCGGGAACATCCCTGAGATCAAATTATCAGGGTTACCCCCGATGTGCGGAAGGGGCGGCTCGGCACACCATGGATGGCATGAGCAGAACGAGCTTCGCCGACCAGGTTCACCAGATGTGGCAGACGCGGCCCGTCCGGCTGCCTCGGCAAGGGCCGATCGCCGGGGTGGCGGCGGGGTTCGGGTTGCGGTACGGGGTGGATCCGGTGCTCGTGCGGGTGGCCTTCGTGGTGTCGACGATCTTCGGCGGGGCCGGGATCGTGCTGTACCTGCTGGCCTGGCTGGTGCTGGGGTCGGCGGGCAACGAGATGTCGGCGGCGCAGGCCCTGTCGGCCCACGATCGAGGTTCGCATTCGCAGACCAAGACGATCGTGTTGATCGTCGCGTTGGCTATCGCCGTGTCGACCATGGGGCCGATCGGGCTGGGAATGGGCGGGTCCGGGGTGGTCAGCATGGGGCTGATGCTCGCAGGCTGGTGGATGCTGTATCTGCGTCATCCTGAGCTGCCCGCGGGATTCGACGCCTACCGCGCTCCGCTCGGCACGACGGGCTACCCGGGCGCGGGCTACCCGACCGGGGTCCCGGTGCGCGGCTACCCGTACAACCCGGAGGTGCCGCCGACGGGGATGTACACGCCCTACACCAAACTCCCCGACGCCTACGTTCCCGATCCGGCGCTCGCCCGCGAGGAAACCCGCACGGCCACCGCCGAATCCGCGCCGCTGCTGCGAGTCGACGCGACCGACACGGTCGTCCTGCACAAGGACATCGACGAATCGGGCAGCGCTGCTGTGGATTCCGTCGAGACCACCCGGATCACCGTGACACCGGCCGCCAGCGAACCCGGACAAGAGGATCCGGACAACCGCGAGGTCGCCTCGGACGCGTCGACTCCGCACGCCGTGTCGGATACGAGCGAGCAGGCGGCCGATTCGGTTCCACCCGTCGATCTCGACAAGCGGGCGGACAACCCGACAACCGAGGTCGTCGAGCCGGCCGGCACCGACGAGAGCATGCGGCCCGCCACGCAACCACAGGCGAACGAAACCGGCGCCACCGCCGTCCTGCGCAAGGACGTCCCCGGAACCATCTCTCCCGCACCCGAGCCCCCGCGGATCAACGCGCAGGTGCCCAACGGCTGGGACCCGCTCGCTGTCGCCCCCCTCGCCTGGGAACTCCCGGAAGCGGCACCCCGCTACGCACCGGTCGCGCCACCGGCACCGAAACGTCCACGCTCCCGGCTGACCCCGGTCACCATCGGCCTGGCGATCCTGGCCGCGGCGCTGGCGGGTGCGGCAGCGGCATCGGGCGTCGAATGGATGACCCCCGCACGGATCGCGGCGTTCGCCTTGGCCGTAGTCGGACTCGGCCTCGTCGTCGGCGCGTTCCTGCGGCGCGGGTACGGGCTGCTGATCCTCACCGCCCCGCTGGCCGGGTTCGTGGTGCTGGCCTCCCTGATCGGGCCGATCGACTTCAGCGAAACCGCCGTCGGCGACCGTGTCTGGGCGCCGACCTCGGTCACCGAGTTGCAGCCCCGCTACGCCCTCGACATCGGTTCGGGCACGCTGGACCTGCGCGGACTGAACCTCACCGAATCACGCAGCGTCGAAGTCGCGGTGAACATCGGTGACGCGAAAGTGCAACTGCCCGAAGGGATGACGGTGAACACGACGTGTGACATCCGAGTGGCCGATTCCAACTCGACCTGCAAAGACGGACTGAGCGGGCCGAACACCCCCGGCGCACCGGTCCTCGACCTGCACGTCAAGATGCACCTGGGTGACGCGGTGGTGACCCGTGGCTGATCCGACCGGCACCGAGCCCACCCGCCGACCCGCCTTCACCCTGCTGACCATCGGCCTGATCGCACTGGCCGTGAGCGTCTGGGCACTGCTGGGCGCACCCACCCCCGACGACGGCGGGATCCTGCCCATCGGCTGGGGCGTGGTGATCGCGGCCATCGTCATCGGCCTGCTGCTCACGCTGGCCCCCAGCCGTAAACACCACTGACCGAAGACAACTCAGGCAACAGCAATGGCCCGTCATCACGACGGGCCATTGCTGTTGACGGGACCAGTTGAAAGACAAGGGCAATGGACGAATCCGAGAAGAGACCGGAAACCCCACTGGCGAAGGTCCTGCCGCCGGTCACCCACCGGCCGCACGCCGGCGGCTTCCTCCTGGGCAGGCTCCTGCTCACCCAGGCGGCGCCGCCGCGACCGGCCTAGTTCACTCCCACTCGATGGTGCCCGGCGGCTTGCTCGTCACGTCGAGGACCACGCGGTTGACCTCGGCCACCTCGTTGGTGATGCGCGTCGAGATCCGTTCCAGCACGTCGTAGGGCAGCCGGGTCCAGTCCGCGGTCATCGCGTCCTCGCTCGACACCGGACGCAGCACGATCGGGTGACCGTAGGTGCGGCCGTCGCCCTGCACACCGACCGAACGCACGTCGGCCAGCAGCACGACCGGGCACTGCCAGATCTGCTTGTCCAGGCCGGCCGCGGTGAGCTCCTCGCGGGCGATGGCGTCGGCCTGGCGGAGCAGATCGAGCCGGTCGGCGGTCACCTCGCCGACGATGCGGATCGCGAGGCCGGGGCCCGGGAACGGCTGGCGCGCAACGATTTCCTCGGGCAGCCCGAGTTCGCGGCCGACCGCGCGGACCTCGTCCTTGAACAGCAGGCGCAGCGGCTCGACCAGATCGAACTCGAGGTCGTCGGGCAGGCCACCGACATTGTGGTGGCTCTTGATGTTCGCGGTGCCGGTGCCGCCGCCGGATTCGACGACGTCCGGGTACAGGGTGCCCTGGACCAGGAATTCGACCTTCGGTGCGGCGCCTGCGGCAGCGCCCTCCTCGAGCACGATGCCCGCGACCGCGTCCTCGAAGGAGCGGATGAACTCGCGGCCGATGATCTTGCGCTTCTCCTCGGGATCGGAGACGCCCTTCAGCTCGCCGAGGAACTTGTCCACCGCGTCGACGGTCACCAGCTTGGCGCCGGTCGCGGCGACGAAGTCCTGCTGGACCTGCTCGCGCTCGCCGGCCCGCAGCAGACCGTGGTCGACGAACACACAGGTGAGCCGGTCGCCGATCGCGCGCTGCACCAGCGCGGCCGCCACGGCGGAGTCGACACCGCCGGACAGGCCACAGATGGCGTGCCCGTCACCGATCTGCTCGCGCACGCTCTCGATCAGCGACTCGGCGATATTGGCCGGGGTCCACTGCGCGGGGATGCCCGCGAGCTCGTGCAGGAAGCGGCTGAGCACCTGCTGGCCGTGCGGGGAGTGCAGCACCTCGGGGTGATACTGCACGCCGGCCAGGCGCCGCGCACGGTCCTCGAACGCGGCCACGGGGGCGCCCGCGGTGGTACCGGTGACCTCGAAGCCCTCGGGGGCGTCGGTCACCGCGTCACCGTGCGACATCCACACCGGCTGGATGGTCGGCAGGCCGCCGTGCAGCACACCGCCGTCGATGTTCAGCTCGGTGCGACCGTATTCGCGGGTGCCGGTTTCCGACACGGTGCCGCCGAGCGCCTGTGCCATGGCCTGGAAGCCGTAGCAGATGCCGAACACGGGCACGCCGAGATCGAACAGCCGCGCGTCGAGTTGCGGTGCGCCCTCGGCATACACACTCGACGGACCACCGGACAGGATCACGGCCAGCGGCTGCTTGTCGGCGATCTCTTCCACGGTCATCGTGTGAGGAATCACCTCGGAGAACACCCGTGACTCACGCACCCGTCGGGCGATCAGCTGGGCGTACTGCGCGCCGAAGTCGACGACGAGGACCGGTCTCTGAGTATCTGCCACCGCCACAGTTTAGTGACGGGGTGCGACGAGCAAGCAGCGGGCATCGCCGGAGGCCGGACTCGCCGTAGTGACTGTGCACGACGCGCCCCCATTCTTGGGCGTGGCGCGGCGGCTCTGGCTATCCTCGTGCTCGTGCCATTCGCCCGCGCGATCGATGCCGACATCTACTACGAGGACAGCGGTGGCACCGGTCCGGTGGTGTTGCTCGCCCATGAATTCTTCATGGATCGCACGATGTTCGCCTCGCAGCAGGCCGCGCTCGCACCCGAATTCCGGATCGTCGCCTGGGACGCGCGCGGTCACGGCCGCACCAGAGACCAGCGGTTGCCCTTCACCTACTGGACCGCGGCCAGGGACGCGCTGACGGTGCTCGACTCGATCGGCGTCGAACGCGCGATCGTCGGCGGGACGGCGCAAGGGGGCTTCACAGCATTGCGGACCGCGTTGGTCGCACCCGAACGGGTCGCCGCGCTGATCTTGATCAGCACCGAGGCGCACGGGCCGACCCTCGACCAGTCGACCGCCACCCAGCGATTCCTCGACGAGTGGCACGACCGCAGCTCCCGCGAGGAAGCCGCGGGCCGACTGGCCGACTGGCTCATCGGCGACGACACCTGGTACCGCGACATCTGGACCCGCCGCTGGGTCGGCGACGCCCACAGCGGGCTCGACGCCGCCGTCGGCTGCCTACTCGGACGCGACTCGGTACTCGACCGACTACGCGAGATCACCTGCCCGGCACTGATCATCCACGCCACGCAGAGCGGCATCGCGGGTGACCGGGCCCGCACGCTGGCGGACGGGCTCACCGCCTCCACCTTCGTGGAGATCGATGGCGCCCGTCTCGCCGTCACGATGACGCACCCGGAACCGGTCAATACCGCGATCTCCCGGTTCCTGCGGGATCGGGTCTCACTGACCCACGTTCGTCAGCGCGGGCGGCCTGTCAGCGGACGCTGAGCCCGACCTTCTGGAATTCCTTGAGGTCGGAGTAGCCGGCCTTGGCCATCGAACGGCGAAGGCCACCGACCAGGTTCAGCGAGCCGAACGGGTCGTCGGAGGGACCGTAGAGCACGCGCTCGAGGCTCGGACGGGCCGCCGCGCCGTCGGGGCCGTCCAGCCAGGCCTCGTCGACCGGCAGGAACGAACCGCGCGGCACCGAGGGGTGCGCGGTCGCCGAGGGCCAGTACCACCCGCGACCGGGCGCCTCCGCCGACGCCGACAGCGGCACGCCGAGCATCACAGCGTCGGCGCCACAGGCGATGGCCTTGGCCAGCTGACCCGAGGTGGCCACGTCACCGTCGGCGATGACGTGCACGTACCGGCCGCCGGTCTCGTCGAGGTAATCGCGACGGGCCGCGGCCGCGTCGGCGATCGCGGTCGCCATCGGCACGCCGATGCCGAGCACCTCACCGGTGGTGGTGGCGCCGGGGAACGAGCCGTAGCCGACGATGACACCCGCCGCGCCGGTGCGCATCAGGTGCAGCGCGGTGCGGTGATCGCTCACACCACCGGCCACGACCGGCACATCCAGCTCGGCGATGAAGGTCTTGAGGTTGAGCGGCTCCTCGCCACCCACGTGCTCGGCGGAGATGATGGTGCCCTGCACGACCAGCAGGTCGATACCGGCCTGGAGCAGCGCCGGGGTCAGCGCGCGGGCGTTCTGCGGGCTCACACGCACCGAGGTGGTCACCCCGGCCGCACGGACCTGCGCGACAGCGGCGGCGAGCAGGTCGGGCTGCATCGGCGCGGCGTGCAGTTCCTGCAGCAGCGAGATGGCCTTTTCGTAACCCCCCTTGTCGACCAGATCGAGCAGCTGGTCGATCTTGGCCTGCACGTCGGCGTGGCGGGCCCAGAGGCCTTCACCGTTGATCACACCGAGGCCACCCTGGCGACCCAGCTCGATCGCGAACTCGGGCGAGACCAGCGCGTCGGTGGGGTGCGCGAGCACCGGGATCTCGAAACGGTAGGCATCGAGCTGCCACGCCAGCGAGACCAGCTTCGACGAACGCGTCCGCCGCGAAGGCACGATATCGACGTCGTCGAGCTCATAGGTCCGACGAGCGACCCGTCCCATACCGATTTCGACCATGTCACGCACAGTTGCTCCTGTGTTTTTGGAGCGCTGGCGCGCTCGAGTTCGCGGCCACCACGGGCCGCCGGTCAGGCACCGCCGCTTGCTCCTTCGTCGCCTACGCGGCGGCGCCTGGCCGGCGACCCGGCCGCGAACCGCCGCTGCGCGGCGGACCCTCCTCGAGGTCGGGTCGTGCGGGGCCGGGAGTGCCGGTAGACGGCGGACTCGGAGCCTGCCTGCATTGCCCTTGTGCGCCGGGAGCGTACCTCCCGGCGCACAAACGCATCTATTGTACTCAGCCGCGCCCGGTGTAGTTCGGGGCCTCGACGGTCATCGTGATGTCGTGCGGGTGGCTCTCCTTGAGGCCCGCCGCGGTGATCTGCACGAACTGCGCGCCCTGGAGGTGCTCGATGTTCTGCGAACCGGTGTAGCCCATCGCGGCACGCAGGCCGCCGACGAGCTGGTGGATCACCTGGTTGACCGGGCCGCGGAACGGAACGCGGCCTTCGATGCCCTCGGGAACGAGCTTGTCCTCGGCGAGCACGTCGTCCTGGAAGTAGCGGTCCTTGGAGTACGACTTGGCCTGGCCGCGGCCCTGCATCGCACCGAGCGAGCCCATGCCACGGTAGGCCTTGAACTGCTTGCCGTTCACCAGCACCAGGTCGCCGGGCGACTCGGCGGTGCCCGCGAGCAGCGAGCCGAGCATCACCGTGGACGCACCCGCGGCGATCGCCTTGGCGACGTCGCCGGAGTACTGCACGCCACCGTCGGCGATCACCGGCACGCCGGCGGCCTTGCACGCGGCGACGGCTTCGAGGATCGCGGTGATCTGCGGCGCGCCGACACCGGCGACCACACGAGTGGTGCAGATGGAGCCGGGGCCCACACCCACCTTCACCGCGTCGACGCCCGCCTCGACGAGCGCGGCAGCACCGGCACGCGTGGCGACATTGCCGCCGACGATCTGGATCCGGTCACCGACCTCGGCCTTGACCTTGGCGACCATCTGCAGCACCTGTGACTGGTGGCCGTGCGCGGTGTCGACGATCAGCACGTCGACCCCGGCGTCGGCCAGCGTCATGGCCCGCGACCAGGAATCCTCACCGACACCGATCGCGGCGCCCACCAGCAGGCGGCCGTCGCGGTCCTTGGTGGCGTTGGGGTACTGATCGGTCTTGACGAAGTCCTTGACCGTGATCAGCCCGCGCAGCCTGCCGTTGCCGTCGACGATCGGTAGCTTCTCGATCTTGTGGCGACGCAGCAGCCCCAGCGCGGCCTCGGCGGTGACACCCTCACGGGCGGTGATCAGCGGCGCCTTGGTCATCACCTCGTCCACGCGGCGGTCCTGATCGACCTCGAAGCGCATGTCGCGGTTGGTGATGATGCCCACCAGCGCGCCGGTCTCGTCGACCACCGGCAGACCCGAGATGCGGAAGCGGGCGCACATGGCGTCGACCTCGGCGAGGGTATCGGTGGGACGACAGGTGACCGGGTCGGTCACCATGCCCGCCTCGGAGCGCTTCACCGTCTCCACCTGGGCGGCCTGATCGGCGGCCGAGAGGTTGCGGTGCAGCACACCCATACCGCCCGCACGCGCCATGGCGATGGCCATGCGCGCCTCGGTGACGGTGTCCATGGCCGAGCTCACCAGCGGCGTGCGCAGGGTGATGTCCCTGGTCAGCTTGCTGGAAGTCTCGACCGAGCTGGGGATGAGATCCGAGGCGGCAGGCAGCAACAGCACGTCGTCGAACGTGAGGCCGAGCATGGCGATCTTGGTCGGATCGTCGCCCCCCGTAGGAGGGCGCACCGCAATTCGTTCGCCCGACACGGGATTACTCATTCGGATCGACCCCTCCTGGTCGTCATAGCTACCGACGCGGTAGACACAGTGCGTCGGTGCTCGAGCGGAAAAAGCTTTCGGATGGTCGGCTGGAACAAAGTCGCCGACGCCTGTATTCCATGGTATCCGGCGCCCGGAGACGCCTGTGAAGTGAGCCCTTCCGCAAAACTTGCCCGGTGCATCGCTGGCGCGATGCACCAAGTACTGCGTACCGTGGGGATGTGCGTGACCATCTACCACCTGGCCTGCCGCCGGATCCCTTCGCCGGAGACCCCTCCGACCCGTCCGCCGCGCTCGATGCGATCGAGCCCGGTGAGCCGTTGGATCCTCATGAGCGCCTCGCGGTCGAGGAAGATCTCGCAGACCTCGCCGTATACGAAGCCCTGCTGGCCCACCGCGGTATCCGCGGTCTGGTCGTCAGCTGTGAGGATTGTCGGCAAGATCACTATCACGACTGGGACATGCTGCGGGCGAACCTCCTACAGCTACTGGTCGACGGCACTGTCCGTCCACACGAACCCGCCTACGACCCCACCCCCGAGGCTTATGTCACGTGGGACTACTGCCGCGGCTACGCGGACGCGTCGATGAACGAGGCGTTCCACGGCGACGGGTTCGACGGGTTCGACAACTGAGCTCTCCGGCGACTCGGCACAGCTGAGTCCGTCGCGGCGCCCGCCCTCCTCCACTCTCGGTCACGCGTGCGTGGGGGGAATACGCGGGCCCACACCGGAAATGCCCCAGCACAAGACGAAGGCCCCGAACCTGTTCGGGGCCTTCGTCTTTAGTTCAATTCATCGTGCTGCTACGGCGAGGGCACCGCGGGCGGCGACTGCAGGATGGTCGCCGGCGGAGGCACCTGCTGCGTGGGCGGCAAGCTCGGCAGCGGTGCGGACGTCGGGACCACCGTCGTCGGCACAGTGACGACCGGCGGTGATTCGACGATGGTGGTCGGTGGTGTGGTCGGGTCGACAGTCACCGGCGGGGTCACCGGCGGTTGTGTCGGCTCGACCGGCGGCTGCGACGGCTCGACCGGAACCAGCGGCTTGGTTTCCGGGCCAGGGCCCGGGCCCGGGGTCTGCATGATGACCGGCGGCGGTGTCGACGGATCGGTGGTACCCGCTCCTGGAGCGGTAGGCGCCACCGGCGCGGTGGTACCCGGATTCGTCGTCGGCGGGACCTGAACGGGCGAGCTGGGCTTGGTCGGCGCGGTGGTGGTCGGCGGCAGTTGCGCGCCGATCTCCGGGGCGACCTTGATCAGCTGATCTCGCAGCAGGTTCCAGCGCGCGATCAGATCGTCACGCTTGGCCGGATCGTCGACCTGGCCCGCGTTGGCCGAAGCCTGTTCCAGCCTGGCCTTCGCCTGTTCCGGATTGCCCGAGGTGAGCAGGTTCTGTGCGGCCAGTAGATCTTCGTCGGCGTACTGTACGACGGTGGACTGTGCCTGCTCGCTGAACACGACCTCCTTGACCCGCCACAGCGGATCGCCGGGAGCCGCGCTGTAAGCGAAGGCCGTGATACCGCCGAACACCAGCGCCAGTGCCGCCGCTGCCCCGAAAATCGGGCGGACCAGTCGTAGACGTCCGCGCGAGGAAGCTCCGACTCGAACCTGCCGCGCGCCGATCTCCTGATTGACGGCCGCGAACACGGTGTCGAGATCAGGGCCCGCGGGCATCGGCTCGGCCAGTAGGTCGGCCCGCCAATCCGCGAGTAACGACGCCAGCTGGAACTCTTCGGGACTGTCGGTGCGGACCGGACCATCGCTCGCGATCGCGTCGATCAGCGCATCATCGCTGCGCACCGCCGCAATGTCGACCGGTCCGGAGTCACCGGCATCCTCGGCGGCGTAGGGACCGCTGTCGTGCGATCCGCGCTGCCAAACTTTCCGGTCGCCTAGACCGCGCTCGCCATCCCTAGCCATACATTTCACCTGCCCTCGCCACTTGTGACTTCAGTTTCGCGAGTGCCCTGTGCTGGGCAACCCGTATCGCCCCCGCCGTGCTGCCCACGGCGACTGCGGTTTCCTCTGCTGACAGACCCATGACCAAACGCAGGATCAGGATTTCTCGATGCTTCTCGGGGAGCGTGGCCAGCAGAGTGTTCATCTGCCTGCTCGTCTCCGAGTCGAGAGCCCGCTGTTCCGGCCCGTGGTCGGTGGATATGACATCTGGTACTTCGGCCATCGCCTCCGCCTTGTTACGGGCGGCGTTGCGATGGGCGTCGGCGACCTTGTGCGAAGCGATTCCGTACACGAAGGCCATGAAGGGCCGACCCTGATCCTGATAGCGGGGCAGGGCGGTCATCACAGCCAAACAGACCTCTTGCGCAACATCGTCCGCGGAGAGCTGTCCGCGCTCCGCGGCTCCGATCCTGGCCCTGCAGTAGCGAACCACCAAGGGACGGACCAGTTCCAATACCCGAGCTAAAGCGGTCCTGTCGCCCTGCGCAGCCGCAGCGACGGCGAGGTCCAACTCTTCGCCCATATGCGTCATCGTCAGAGATTTTCCTGGCGTTACGAGTGGCGCGGTCGAATGTGACCGAGCTTCCACCGAAATGGCGGAACGGCACTAACAATAGCGACCCCCGGATCGGCCGCCAGCGGGCGTGGCCGCTTCTAACCGTGCTCTCAGAAAGATCATCCGGAGCGAATCAGGCACCCAGCGGGGCGATGTCCCCACCCCAGGCCCGTAGACGGGCGCCATGATCTGCGGCTTCGCCCGCCGCGGCGCGCGCCGGAGCCGGTTCGGCGACTCCCGAGCGCAGCATCGCGGTGGCCCAGCGCAGTGGGAGAAGGCCGTTTTCGCGGCAGTCCGCGTCGACTCGCACGGCCAGTTCGGCGGACCCGGAGAGGTCACCTGTGGCAGCTGTCGCGGCCGCCACGAGCAGCGCCGATTTCACCTGGTGACGCACAGAGGGAAGCGCCCCGGCGAGTTCGACCGCCGCGACCGCGTCGCGGAGCGCTGCGTCGGCTTCACCGCCGGCGAGCGCGGTCTCGGCGCGCACCCAGTGCCAGCGCACCTCGGCTCGCGGAGGTGCCGCGGCGAGCAGTGGCCGCACCCGGCCGAGCAGTGTGCGGGCCAGCGCGAGTCGTCCGGTGCCGAGGGCATCGGCGGCCAGGCCCGTATACGCGTCGGCGAGCGCCTCGGCGCGCGACGCTCCGGAAGCGCCGAGCGCGATCGCCGCGGCGCGACCGTCGAACGCTGCCGCACCCGCGTGATCACCGAGCTGGCGCAGCAGCGATCCACGGGTGCTCTCGACGAGGGATTTCAGGCCGGGATCGGTCGCGGTTCTGGCCGATATCAGCAGGTCGGCACGGGCGGCGGCATAGCGGCCCTGGCCGCCGAGCGCGACCGCGCGGTACCACCGCGACAACGGGTCCGCCGGCTCCGGCAACTCCGTAGCGGCCAGGCCGGGAGTGGGCCCGAAAGCAGTCGAAACGAGTATTTCGGAACCGATATCCGCGGGTGAGGCCATTGTCTGCACGACGAGACTCTAGCCGCCACCCGCCCCGGGCAGCGCCCATGTTATGGATCGACGAGGGGCAATCAGCAAACAATCAGCATTTCGCTCGAGTGTCGATGTTGCCATCAGGTAAATCTCCGCTCCCCGATGCCACTACCGGAAAGTCTCGAATTCACATGCGTTTCGCGCAATTAACCTTCACGCCCCGTTTTCGCCATCTGCACGCAGTCCGGGCGCGGAGGCCGTTGTGATCCAGCACACCCAGCGGCCCTGGCCGTCGCCGGCACGAACCAGGCCCCGACCGGCGCGACCTGGGAAAATATGGGATGTCTCGGAAACGCGAAGACACCCGATCCATAGCCAACCAAACAGTATGGAGGGATCGGGTGTGAAATGTAAATAGTGAGTAGGTTAAATTTCAGCGTTGCAGATTTACTGAACTCATGCGCCGAACTATTGACGGAAATTCCCGCCTGCACCTAACGTAGCTCATCGCCACGGTTGGCGCCGCGCGAAATCGCAGCGACCTCCGAGCGGCACCGTCAGGCACCGTCGAGCCGGCCACCCCCACCGGGTGGCGCGAAGACCTGCCGCACCACTCGCTCGACAACGCTGACGAGCTCGCGCCTCAAGGAGTTCACATGCCCATGCCCACCCACCTTCCCGGACCGAACGCCGATGTCTGGGACTGGCAGATGCGCGGCTCGTGCCGCGGTCAGGACTCCGCGGTCTTCTTCCACCCCGACGGCGAACGCGGCCGCGCCCGCACAGCGCGCGAGATGCGCGCCAAGGAGATCTGCCGGGCCTGCCCCGTGCTGATGCAATGCCGCACCCATGCCCTCAAGGTCAGCGAGCCCTATGGCATCTGGGGCGGCATGTCCGAGACCGAACGCGAGATGCACGCCCGCCGCAACCGGCGACGGATGGCCGTCTGAGGTCGACCGGGCCCGTCTGGCCGGGTTGGCAAATCTGTTCCAATCCGCTGGCCGTGGCGCGCCGAATCTCTAGCAAACAGCTGGCACCCGGATAAAGGGCACCCCCGGCCGCGGGGAGGTCATAGCCTCGGGCTACATTCGTGACCGATGACACAGAATGGGTTCCGAAGCGAAGCCTTTCCACCGAGCGTGGATTCTGCGGTTACCGCACGCGCGGCCGAAGGAGTCGAGCTAGCTGCACTGCTGGAACGATGCGGCCTGTCCGACCAGCAGGCCTTTGCCGAGCTGTACGACCGAACGTCCGCGCGCGTTTTCGGCCTGGTCCTGCGGGTGCTCCACGACCCCGGGTACGCGGAGGAGACCACTCAGGAGGTCTATCTCCAGATCTGGCGTACCGCTACGAGTTTCGACCCCGCCAAGGGGTCGGCGGTGACCTGGCTGATGACGTTGGCACACCGGCGCGCGGTCGACCGGGTTCGCGCCGAGCAAGCCCACACCCAGCGCGAGGTCGCGTACGGGATCCGGGTGCTCGGACACGAATTCGACGAGGTCACCGAGGAGGTGGAACGCAGACTAGAACAACAGGCCGTCCAGCGCGGACTCTCGACCCTCACCGAGACCCAGCGCGAGGCGATCTCGCTCGCCTACTACGGCGGGCGGACCTACGCGGAGGTAGCGACATACCTCGGCATCGGGTTACCGACCGTTAAGTCCCGAATTCGGGACGGATTGACACGACTGAAGAAAAGTTTGGGGGTGACGTGAGATGAACGAAGCCCAGATCGATCTCGCGCACACCGTCGCGCTCGGATTGATCGACGACGAAGACCATCACGCGATCCAGACCATCATCGATACCGAAGACTCCACCCTGTGTACGCAGTTCCTGCGAGAGGTTCGCGATACCCGCGAAGCTCTCGCCCAGCTCGCGTCCACAACCCCCACCCCACCGCCACCGTCCCTGCGCGCCCGTTTACTGGCCGCACTGGACGCCGAAGATCCCCCGGTAGCCAGCTAACACCCACACCGCCCAAACCCCAGACCCGCCATGACCGCACTCCCACCCACCACCTGCGACCCCTAGGGAGCAGCGGCCACGAAGTGGCCGGTCGCGGCCGGGTCGCCGGTTAGCCGCCGGGGCGTAGGCGACGAAGGAGCAAGCCCCGGTGGCTAACC
>NZ_JBSGSS010000030.1:0-31014 GCF_053606985.1 Nocardia sp. NPDC055165 | reverse complement strand
TGCACTCGACAGGGTGTGGGAGAGTAGGACACTGCCGGAACATCTTTGCGAAAGGCCCTCCAACTTCGGTTGGAGGGCCTTTTTGCGTTCCCAGGGTCGTCGCCTACAGTGCTTGGGTGCGCCTCGTCATTGCTCGTTGCCAGGTCGACTATGTCGGTCGACTGACCGCCCACCTTCCGATGGCTCGTCGGCTGTTGCTGATCAAGGCCGACGGGTCGGTGCTCGTGCACTCCGACGGCGGCTCGTACAAGCCGCTGAACTGGATGAGTCCGCCGTGCTGGCTGGTGGAGCAGGAAGTGCCGGACGCGATGCCCGCCGCCTTGCCCGACGGCGTACGGCCGTTACGGGACGGACAGACTCCGGAGCCGGTGACGGCTGAGGCGCTGTGGGTCGTGACCAACAAGGCCGGCGAGGAATTGCGGATCACCATCGAGGAGATCGAGCACGATTCCTCGCACGAGCTCGGAGTCGACCCCGGCCTGGTGAAGGACGGCGTCGAAGCGCATCTGCAGGAGCTGCTCGCCGAACACGTGACGAAGCTCGGGGAGGGGTACACCCTGGTGCGGCGCGAGTACATGACCGCGATCGGCCCGGTGGATCTGCTGTGCCGCGATGCCGACGGCGCCACCGTGGCGGTGGAGATCAAGCGGCGTGGTGACATCGACGGTGTCGAGCAGCTCACCCGGTATCTCGAACTGCTCAACCTCGACCCGCTGCTGGCCCCGGTGGCCGGGGTGTTCGCGGCACAGCAGATCAAGCCGCAGGCGAAGACGCTGGCCGAGTACCGTGGAATCCGGTGCCTCACGCTCGATTACGACGAGCTACGCGGCACGGAGAGCAACGTTTTCCGCTTGTTCTAGGAGGAGTGTCATGCCGCGACGTAGACCGCGCAGCGGACGTTCTGCGGCGCCTAAGCCGATCGGCGACGTGTACGGCCGCACCGAGGACGGCCCGGGCGACGAAACCTATATCGTGCGAACGGTTCCCGGCGCTCGGGCGGTGAAGCCCTATCGGTGCCCCGGCTGCGACCACGAGATCGCGATCGGTGTCGCCCACATCGTGGCCTGGGCCGTCGAGGGCGGCGAGGACGACCGCAGGCATTGGCACCAGGGTTGCTGGAACGGCAGGCGCACTCGCGGCATCACCCGTCGCTGGTCGTGACCTGAGAGACAGAAAACCGAAGGCCGCCTCGATGATTCGAGGCGGCCTTCGGTTTTCCGGGTGAATGTCGTGACGAGTCCGACAGCTGGTTAGTTGACGTCGGCGCTCTCGCGGTCCTCATCGACGATGTCCTCGTCGGCGACCTCGGGGATGGCCTTGTTCTGACGCGAGCTCGACACCGACTTGTTGCCGTTGTTGCTGATCGACTTGCGCTCCGGCGTGCCGTCGAGCAGTTCGCTCTCGCGGTTGACCGCGGCGAGCATGGCGGGCACGGAATCGAGCTGACCGCGGATACCGAGCAGCTGGGCGAGCACCCGGCCGCGCAGTACGCGCATCTCCTCGGCCAGTTCCTTCGCGTGCGCGATCTTGCGCTCGGAGGTCTGGGTGGCGGAGCTGATCAGGCGGTTCGACTCGTCGGTCGCGTCCTTGATCCGCTGGGCGGCTTCGGCGCGACTGGTGGCCTCGAGCTCCTCCATGGCCCGAGTCAGCTTGGTACGCCGATCGTTCATGGTGGCTTCGAAGTCCTGCTGGGTGGCCTTGCGCTTGGCTTCGGCCTCCTTGCCCAGACGTTCGACATCGGCTTGGGCGGCTTCGATGATCTTGGCCGACTCGGTGCGCGCGTTCGCGAGGGTCTGCTCGAACTCGATCTCGAGCGCCTCGCGCTTCTCCTTGGTCTCCGCGAGCAGCGACTCGTACTTGCCACGCATCTCGGTGGCCTGCTGCTCGGCGATCGACACCATCTCGGCGGCTTCGGCCTGCGCCAGCGCGCGGACCTCGGACGCTTCGTCCGAGGCCAGGCGCAGCATGCGCGAGATGCGGTCGGACATGCCTTCGGCGGTGGTCGGCGGCACGGAAAGCCGGTCGACCTCCTTGCGGAGCTCGTCGATCTCGTCACGTGCATCTTCCAGCTGGCTGGCGAGATTGCGGGCCTGCGCTGCGGCAGCGTCCCGGTCGGTGGCGGTGACGCGGAGCTCAGCGTCGAAGCGGTCGAAGTAGTTGCGCACCTCGTCTTGCGCATAACCCTTGCGCACAACGGTGAAGGGCAGTGCAACGAAGCGATTGCGATCGGACTCAGGTGACGACATGGCACACAAAATACAGCCTCGAGCGAGCCTATGGAGACTCGACCGTGATTGTGATCTCGCCGAGATTTACCGACAGTACCGGCGTACTAGTGCGTAACATCCGGGTTCGGCTCCACGAGCTCGACCAGCACACCGCCAGCATCCTTCGGATGGATGAAATTGATGCGGGAATCGGCGGTCCCGTGTCGAGGGGCTTCGTACAGCAAACGCACTCCGCGCCCGCGCAGGAAACCCGAAACCGCGTCGATATCGGTGACCCGGTAGGCCAGCTGCTGCAGTCCGGGGCCGCTGCGGTCGATGAACTTGGCGATGGTCGACTCCGGGGTGAGCGGGGCCAGCAACTGCAGGGCGGTGGCGCGGTCGGCGGCGGCGGGGCACGACAGCATGGCTTCGACGACGCCCTGGGCCTCGTTCACCTCGCGGTGGGTCTCGACCATGCCGAGGTTGTCGGTGTACCAGGCCACCGCGGTGTCCAGGTCGGGCACGGCGATGCCCACGTGGTCGACGGCGATGACGTAGTCGGCGGGGATGAAGTTCTCATTGGTCACCCCACGAAGCTAGCGCGGACCTGCGTGCCGGGCGCGGGCCGATACCGGTTACCGTGGAGTCCAACTCCTGTACGCGTGCGGTGCTGCTGTGTGCGTCCGCGAGGATCGACTCAATGAATGCGAGGCTTTCGTGACCACTTCTGTCATCGTGTCCGGTGCGCGTACCCCGGTCGGTCGGCTGCTGGGCGGTCTGAAGGGCTTCAAGGCCTCGGATCTGGCCGGTGTCGCGATCAAGGCCGCGCTCGAGAAGGGCGGCGTCGCGCCCGAGCAGGTCGACTACGTGATCCTCGGCCAGGTGCTGCAGGCGGGCGCGGGGCAGCTGCCCGCGCGCCAGGCCGCCATCGCCGGGGGCATCCCGATGGATGTGCCGTCGATCCTGATCAACAAGGTCTGTCTGTCGGGCATCAACGCGATCGCGCTGGCCGATCAGTTGATCCGCGCGGGTGAGCACGAGATCGTGGTGGCCGGCGGCATGGAGTCGATGAGCCAGACCCCGCACCTGCTGCCCAAGAGCCGTGAGGGCTTCAAGTACGGCGACACCACCCTCGTCGACCACATGGCCTACGACGGCCTGCACGACGTGATCACCGACCAGGCCATGGGCCTGCTCACCGACGATCGTAACGACCTGGACAAGGTGAGCCGCGAGGATCAGGACGCGCTGGCCGCGGCCTCGCACCAGCGCGCCGCCGCCGCGTGGAAGAACGGGCTGTTCGAAGACGAGGTCGTGCCGGTCGCCGTGCCGCAGCGCAAGGGTGACCCGGTCTACGTGACCGAGGACGAGGGCATTCGCGCCGACACCACCGTCGAGTCGCTGGGCAAGCTGCGTCCGGCCTTCCGCAAGGACGGCACTGTCACCGCGGGCACCGCCTCGCAGATCTCCGACGGCGCGGCCGCGGTGATCGTGATGAGCAAGACCAAGGCCGAAGAGCTGGGCCTGGAGTGGATCGCCGAGATCGGCGCCGCGGGCCAGGTCGCCGGGCCGGATTCGACCCTGCAGGACCAGCCGGCCAACGCGATCCTCGCCGCGTGCGCGAAGGAGGGCATCACGCCCGCCGATCTGGACCTGATCGAGATCAACGAGGCGTTCGCGGCCGTCGGGGTGTCCTCGACCCGCAAGCTGGGCTACGACCCGGAGAAGGTGAACGTCAACGGTGGCGCCATCGCCATCGGGCACCCGCTCGGCATGTCGGGCGCGCGCATCCTGCTGCACCTGGCGCTGGAGCTGAAGCGTCGCGGTGGTGGCGTCGGTGCCGCCGCGCTGTGTGGCGGTGGCGGCCAGGGCGACGCGCTGATCATCCGCGTTCCCGCCTGATCCTGTTCGACCACGTAAGCCCTGGTATTCCTCGTGAGTACCAGGGCTTTCGCTGTGACCGGTCCAACTACGTGGTGTCGTAGATCATGCGGCACAATGGTGGGCATGGGTTTCTTCGATTTGCGGTCAACGGCCAGCCGGTTCCGGTTCTTCGCGGTGCTCGAGGCGCTGTCCTGGATCGGTCTGCTGACCGGTATGGCGTTCAAGTACCTGCCCGCCGAGGGCAACGAGATCGGCGTGAAGATCTTCGGCCCGGTCCACGGTGGGATCTTCGTGTTGTTCGTGCTGTCCGCGCTGCTGGCCTCGCGTGAGCTGAACTGGAACTGGAAGACCACGGTGCTGGCGCTGGCGTCGAGCATTCCGCCGCTGTTCACCGTGATCTTCGAGGTCTGGGCGGTGCGCACCGGTCAGCTGGGCGAGCTGAGCGCCGACGCGAGCGAGGGCTCCGCGGCTGCCGCCCCGACGGCTTCGTGACAAACTGGAAACCGTGACTCGACCCGCTGCCCGCCGTCCTTCGCCCGCCGCTGCCGCCGCCATGTCCGGCGCGGTGGATCTGTCCGCGCTGAAGCAGCCGCCCGCCGCGCCCGGCGGTGCCGCTGCTGCTGCTCCGGCCTCGGGGAACCACACGGTCACCGAGGCGGATTTCGAAGCCAAGGTGATCCGGCGCTCCACGCAGGTGCCCGTGGTGGTCGTGCTGTTCTCGCAGCGCAGCGCGGGCAGCGTCGAGCTGGTTCGCACGCTCGAACGGTTCAACGCCGAAGACCGCGGCGCCTGGGATCTGGCCGCGATCGAGGCCGAAGCCAATATGAACATCGTCCAGGCGCTGCGTGTGCAGGGCATTCCGACGGTGATCGCGGTGGCGGGTGGGCAGCCGCTGGCCGACTTCGAAGGCGCCCAGCCGGACCCGCAGGTCCGCCAGTGGCTCGATGCGGTGATGGACGCGACCGCGGGCAAGCTCGAGGGCGACCCCGACGCGACCCCCGCCGAACCCGAGGTCGAGGATCCGCGCTTCGTCGACGCCGAGGACAAGCTGTCCGAAGGTGACTTCGCCGGCGCCGAGGCGGCCTACGAGGCGATCATCGCCGAGGAACCCGGCAACGAGGAAGCCAAGGCGGCCCTGCGCCAGCTGCGCTTCCTGACCAGGGCGCAGCAGCTCGATCCGGCGGTGGTGGCCACCGCCGACGCCGACCCGGCGAACCTGGATGCCGCCCTCGACGCCGCCGACGTCGAAATGTTCGAACAGCGCCCCGAGGCGGCCTTCGAACGGATCATCGCGATCGTCAAGCGCACCGCGGGCGACGACCGAACCAAGGCGCGCACCCGCCTGCTCGAACTGTTCGAGCTGTTCGACCCCGCCGAGCCCTTCGTGATCGCGGCCCGCCGCAAGCTCGCCGCCGCCCTGTACTGACACCCACAGCCCAGCCACGTTCGGGTCACCTTCGACCGACCGCCGTGCTCAGATCGCTGCGAAGCCGCCCCGGCCGAACACCGCCGGGGCGGCTTCGCTGCGAGTGAGCGGTGCTACGGTCGAAATATGGCGTCCAAGAACGATATCCAGCATCGGATCGTCACCGCGTTGCAGCGGCGACTGAATCCGATACTGGGCAGACTGCCCGGTCAGCAGTTGCTCGAGACGGTCGGGCGGGTGAGTGGGCAGCCGCGGGTCACCCCGATCGGTGGTCGGCGCGTCGGCGACGAGTTCTGGCTGGTCTCCGAGTTCGGCGATCGCTCGCAGTATGTGCGCAACATCAAAGCCGACAACAAGGTCAGGGTGCGTCTGGGCGGACGCTGGTACCCGGGGACCGCCGTGCTGCTGCCCGGGGACGACGCGCGGGCCAGACTGCGGCAGTTGCCGCGCTACAACAGCACCGCGGTGCGGGCGTTCGGTACGGACCTGCTGACGATTCGGGTCGACCTGGATCGTTAGACCGTCCAGGACAGCCAGAGGGCGCTGTGGGGCGCCATGGTGACGGTGGCCGAGGCGGGGTGACCGTGGCTGGGGGTGTCGACGGCGGTGACGATGCCGAGATTGCCGATGCCGGAGCCCGCGTATTCGTGGGCGTCGGTGTTGAGGATCTCGTGCCAGGGGCCGGGGTGGGGCAGGCCGATGCGGTAGTTCTCGCGGAGGGAACCGGAGAAGTTGAACACGGCCGCCACCGCGCTGCCGTCGGTGCCCCAGCGGAGGAAGGCGAAGACGTTGGCGGTGCTGTCGTCGGCTTCGATCCAGGAGTGGCCGCCGGGGGTGGCGTCCTGGGTCCACAGCGCGGGGTGGGCGGTATAGGTGCGATTGAGATCGGCGACCATTGTTGAAATGCCCTGGTGGAGTGGGTTGTCCAGTTCCTGCCAGTCCAGGCCGCGGTCGTTGTCCCATTCGCGGAACTGGCCGAATTCCTGACCCATGAACAGCAGTTGCTTGCCGGGGTGGGCCCACATGTAGGCGAGCAGGGTGCGCACGCCGCTCGCCTTGGCGAAGTCGTCGCCGGGCATGCGGGTCCACAGGGTGCCTTTGCCGTGCACGACCTCGTCGTGGCTGATCGGCAGGACGTAGTTCTCGCTCCATGCGTAGACCAGCGAGAACGTCATCTCGTTGTGGTGCCAGGAGCGGTGGATCGGGTCGCGACCCAGGTAGCCGAGGGTGTCGTGCATCCAGCCCATGTTCCACTTCATGGTGAAACCGAGGCCGCCGACGTCGGTGCCGCGGGTGACGCCGGGCCAGGTGGTCGACTCCTCGGCGATGGTGACCACGCCGGGATGGGCGCCGTGCACGGTGTCGTTGAGTTCCTGCAGGAAGTCGACCGCTTCCAGATTCTCCCGGCCGCCATAGATGTTGGGCTCCCAGCCGCCGTCGGGGCGGGAGTAGTCCAGGTACAGCATCGAGGCGACGGCGTCGACGCGCAGGCCGTCGATGTGGAATTCGGAGATCCAGAAGGCCGCGTTGGCGACCAGGAAGTTGCGGACCTCGTTGCGCCCGAAGTCGAAAACGTAGGTGCCCCAGTCGAGTTGCTCGCCACGGCGCGGGTCGGGGTGTTCGTAGAGTGGGGTGCCGTCGAAACGGGCAAGTGCCCATTCGTCGCGGGGGAAGTGCGCGGGGACCCAGTCGAGCAGTACCCCGATGCCCGCGTTGTGGAGGTGGTCGACGAAGTAGCGGAAGTCGTCGGGACTGCCGAAACGTGAGGTCGGGGCGTAGTACGAGGTGACCTGGTACCCCCACGAGCCGCCGAAGGGGTGCTCGGCGACCGGCAGCAGCTCCACGTGGGTGAATCCGGTCGCACGGATGTAATCGGCCAGCTGGTGGGCCAATTCGCGGTAGTCGAGGCCGGGTCGCCAGGAACCGAGGTGGATTTCGTAGGCGCTCATGGGGGAGCGGACCGCGTCGGTTTTCGCGCGTCGGTCGAGCCAGGCGCTGTCGGTCCACACGTGGTCGGTGCCGGCCACCACCGAGGCGGTCGCGGGGGAAACCTCGGTCGAAAAGGCAAGGGGGTCCGCGTGATCCACGACGCGGCCGTCGGCGCCGTGGATCCGGTACTTGTACCGCGTGCCCGGCCCGACGCCGGGCACGAACACCTCCCACACACCGGAATTGCCCAGCGCGCGCATCGGGGCCGAGGTGCCGCTCCAGTGGTCGAAATCGCCGAAGACGGTGACGCCGCGGGCATTCGGGGCCCACACCGCGAAGGAAGTGCCGTCGACTTCGCCGTCGAGGGTGGTGTAGTGGCGCGGGTGGGCGCCGAGAACCTCCCAGAGGCGGGTGTGCCTGCCTTCGCCGATGAGATGCAGGTCGAGTTCGCCGACGGTGGGCAGGAAGCGGTAGCCGTCGGCGGAGATCACGGTCTGGCCGCCGGGGTACTCGGCGCGGATGCGGTAGTCGTCGATCTGCGGATACGGCAGGATCGCGTCGAAGATGCCGTGGCCCAACGATTTCAGCCGATGTTCGGACTCCCCGACGAGCACCGTCACAGCGTCGGCGTGGGGGCGCAGGACACGGACCGCGGTGCCGTCGGCGTGGGCGTGCGCGCCGAGGACGGTGTGCGGGTCGGGATGGGTGCCCGCGGCCAGCAGCAGGAGATCGCGGCGCTTCATCACAGTGTCTCGCGGTAGGCCAGCGGTGCGCGGGCCGCGGCCGGGACTGCGGGCAGTGACAGGATGTGCGCGACCGCGCGCGTGGGGTCGAGGCGCACGAAATTCTGCTGGCCCCAGTGGTATTCCTCGCCGCTCACCTCGTCGAAGACCACCGGGTGGTCGTGCCATTCGCGGCCGATGGCGGGGAGATCTAGTGAAATGTGGCCCTGCTCGGCGGCATAGGGGTTGAGGTTCACGATGACCAGCACCGCGTCGCCGGTGGCCGGGTCGACCTTGGAGTAGGCGATCAGCGCGTCGTTGTCGACGTGATGGAAGTGGATGCAGCGCAACTGCTGCAGCGCCGGGTGATTGCGGCGGATCTCGTTCAGGCGGGTGAGCCACGGTTCCAGCGATTCACCGCGTTCGAGGGCGCCGGCGAAATCGCGGGGACGCAGTTCGTACTTCTCCGAATCGAGGTACTCCTCGCTGCCCTCGCGGACCGCCTCGTGTTCGAACAGCTCGAAACCGGAGTACACGCCCCAGGTGGGGGAGAGGGTGGCGGCGAGGGCGGCGCGGACGGCGAACATGCCGGGGCCGCCGTACTGCAGGCTCTCGTGCAGGATGTCGGGGGTGTTCACGAACAGGTTGGGCCTGGCCTCGTCGGCCTTGGCGGCGATCTCGTAGCCGAACTCGGTGAGTTCCCACTTGTGCACGCGCCAGGTGAAATAGGTGTACGACTGGCTGAAGCCACGGCGGGCCAGGCCGTAGAGGCGGGCGGGGCGGGTGAACGCTTCGGACAGGAAGATCACGTCGGGGTCGGTGCGGCGCAGCTCGGTGATCAGCCACTCCCAGAAATCGGCGGGCTTGGTGTGCGGGTTGTCCACGCGGAAGATGGTGACGCCCAGCGAGATCCAGTGCCGGACCACCCGCAGGATCTCGGCGTAGAGACCGTCGGGATCGTTGTCGAAGTTGACCGGGTAGATGTCCTGGTACTTCTTCGGTGGGTTCTCGGCATAGGCGATGGTGCCGTCGGGCAGGGTGGTGAACCACTCCGGGTGGGCGGCGACCCACGGATGGTCGGGGGCGCATTGCAGGGCCAGGTCGATGGCGACGTCCAGACCGAGAGCGGTTGCCTCGGAGACGAATTCGGTGAAGTCGTGCTCGGTGCCCAGTAGCGGGTGCACGGCATCGTGTCCGCCGTCCGCCGAGCCGATGGCCCAGGGGGAGCCCACGTCGCCGGGTTCGGTGGTGAGAGTGTTGTTGCGGCCCTTGCGATTCACCTCGCCGACCGGATGGATCGGCGGGAGGTAGACGACATCGAACCCCATGCCGGCGATGCGGGGGAGTGCGCGGGCCGCCGTGGCGAAGGTGCCGTGGATCGGGGCGCCGTCGGCGTCGCGGCCGCCGGTGGAGCGCGGGAAGAACTCGTACCAGGAGCCGACCAGGGCGCGGCGGCGTTCGACCAGGACCGAGAACTGGGTGCCCCGGGTGACCATCTCGCGCAGCGGGGTGGCGCGCAGGATCTCGGCGACCTCCTCGGAGAACGCGGGCGCGACCCGGGCCGGGAGTTGTTCGTCACCGCGCAGGGCGGTGGCGGCGGCGCGCAGGCGTTCGAACTGCTTCTTCGGGACGGCTTGGGCGGCGCGTTCGAACAGGACGGCGCCGATCTCGAGGTCGTTGGCGAGGTCGGCGGCGGACTGGCCGACCGACAACTTCGCCTCGACCGCGCTTCGCCAGGTGGCGAGGGGGTCGCTCCAGCCTTCGATGCGGTAGGTCCACACGCCGGGGAGGTGGGGGGTGAAGAGGGCGTTGAACACGTCGGGCTGGTAGTCGGGCGTCATCCGGATGCGGGTGATCCGGGATGAGCCGGGGGCGCGGACCGCCAGGGTGGCGGCTACCGCGTCGTGACCCTCGCGCCAGACGACGGCGCGGACAGGGAACACCTCGCCGACTGCGGCTTTGGCCGGGCGGCCGCCGGGAATGGACGGGGCGATGTCATCGATGGCAATCCGGCCGGTCACTCGGCTAACTTACTGCACTTTCGCTGGGTGGGGAGCGTCGGCGGCCGGGGGAGGACGGGGTGTTCAGCGGGTGTCCGCGGCCAGGCCGAGGCCGAGGGCCACCAGGATGGCGGCGAGGGTTCGTTCCATCCGTTGGCGGATTGCCGCGCGGCGCAGCCAGGCGCCCGCTCGGTCGGCGGCCAGCACCACGCCTACGCACCAGGCGCCGTCGACGACGACCTGGATGGTGGCGAGGATGAGGAGGGTGGGGATGACGGGGCCTTCGTCCGGGAGGAACTGGGGCAGGATCGTCATGCCGAAGACGGCGGCCTTCGGGTTGGCGGCGATCGAGATCAGTGAGGCGCGGAAGGCGGCGGCGGGCGAGTTGCCGCCGGGCAGTTTCGCGGTGAGCGCGGCGCCGAACTCGTCGTGGTGGCCGCGGGCGTGGCGCCACGACTGCACGCCGAGCCAGATCAGCACCGCGGCGCCGACGACGTGCATGGTGGTGTTGAGCCAGCGGTTGGCCGCCAGCAGGATCGACAGCCCGGTGCCGCCCGCGAGCGTCCAGCCGAGAATGCCGATCTCGTTGCCCACTACCGCGGCCAGACCGGCCGAGCGCCCGTCGCGTACCGATCGCTGCAGGAACAGCGCCGTCGCGGGTCCGGGAAGCGCGGCCAAGATGATGGCGGCGACCAGGAATTCGGGCAGGACATCGACCCAGTGCGGCATCGGTGCATGGTGACACGGAGTGCCGGGGTATGGCGAACGGATTTCGTGGGGTCAGGCGATGCGCAGGCCCGCGAGGAGGCGATCGAGGGCGGCGATGGTGTCGGTGAGCGCGCCGGGGGCGGTGGTGGTGGCCAGCCACAGCGCGGCTTCGTTCATCGCGCCGGAGAGCAGTTGGGTCAGCGGGGCGATCGGTTGCGGAGCAAGGACACCGGCGTCGACGAGGGTTCGCAGGGCTTCGTCGAGGTGGCGAGCCGAGTTGGCTTCGTCCATGGCCCGCCATTCGTGCCAGCCGAGGACGGCGGGGCCGTCGATCAGCAGGATGCGCTGGACACGGGGGTCGGCGCAGGCTCGCAGGAACGCGGCGCAGCCGGTGGTGAGCTGCGTCCAGGGGTCGGACTCGGTGTCCGCGGCGGCGGCCACCTGCGCGCCCACCTCCTCCTGCACCTGCGTGAGGACCGCACGGAACAGGTCGGCCTTGCTGTCGAAGTGGTGGTACAGCGCGCCCTTGGTGACCCCGGCGGACGTCACGATCTCCGATAGCCCTACTGCGGCATAGCCTTTCGCGGCGAACAGCGCCCTGGTCTCGTGCAGCAGGATGCGCCGCGTCTCCTCGCGTTGCCGCGTCCGTGCCGTCGAGCTCATCGAGTGCCCTCCCATTGACCTACCGATGGTATGTGAACTATCGTACGATACATACCGACGGTATGTGAAAGGTGATCCCATGAAACTCAGCAGCTACTACCCCGTTCTCGCCACCACCCGAATCGCGCAATCGCGCGACTTCTACACGGCCTGGTTCGGCTTCGAGATCGTCTTCGAGGCGGACTGGTACGTCAGCCTGCGGCGGCCGGGTGCCGACGACGAGCCGACCTACGAACTGGCTTTGCTCGACCCCACCCACCCCACGATCCCGGCAGGCTTCGGAAAACCCGTACAGGGTGTTGTGCTGAACTTCGAGGTCGACGATGTCGACGCCGAGTGGGACCGACTCGTGAAAACCGGCGGCCTGCGCGCCGAGCTCGACCTGCGCACCGAAGACTTCGGTCAGCGCCACTTCATCGTCGCCGACCCCGCCGGCGTCCTGATCGATGTGATCACCGAGGTCCCGCCGAGCCCCGAGTTCGCTGCCCGATTCACCTAGACCCCCAGTGCGGGCGCGATCGTTTATTCTTCCGGGGTGAAGGCACTTCGTCGGTTCACTGTCCGTGCCCATTTGCCGGAGCGGCTCGCCGCGCTGGGTGAGTTGTCGACCAACCTGCGGTGGTCGTGGCACGGCCCGACGCAGGATCTGTTCGCCGAGCTCGACCCCGAGTTGTGGCGAACCGTCGGTCAGGACCCGGTACGGATGCTGGGTGAGGTCCCTGCCGAGCGGCTCGACGAGCTCGCCGCCGACCCGGCCTACCGCGCGCGCGTCGACGCGGCCGCCGCGGGTCTGCGGGACTACCTGACACGGCCGCGCTGGTTCCAGGAGCAGACCGGCACCGACATCGCCGGGATCGCCTATTTCTCGATGGAGTTCGGTGTCACCGAGGTGCTGCCGAACTACTCCGGCGGCCTCGGCATCCTCGCCGGTGATCATCTCAAGGCCGCCTCGGACCTCGGGCTGCCGCTGATCGGCGTCGGGCTGCTGTACCGCTCGGGGTATTTCCGGCAATCGCTGTCGGCCGACGGCTGGCAGATGGAGCACTACCCGGCGCTCGATCCGCAGGGCCTGCCGCTGCGCCTGCTCACCAGCGACGGTTCGCCGGTGCTCATCCACGTCGGCATGTCCGAGGGGCGGGTACTGCGGGCACGGGTGTGGATCGCGCAGGTGGGGCGGATTCCGTTGCTGCTGCTCGATTCCGATATCGCCGAGAACGACCCCGAACTGCGGGCCGTCACCGACCGGCTCTACGGCGGCGACCAGGATCACCGCATCAAGCAGGAGATCCTGGCGGGTATCGGCGGCGTGCGCGCGGTGCGCGCCTACACCCGCGCCAACGACCTGCCCGATCCCGATGTCTTCCACATGAACGAGGGCCACGCGGGTTTCCTCGGCGTCGAGCGCATGCGTGAATTCATCGCGGGTGGACTGGATTTCGAGACCGCGCTCGCCGCGGTGCGGGCGGGAACCGTTTTCACCACGCACACCCCGGTGCCCGCGGGCATCGACCGTTTCCCGATGCCGTTGGTGCGCAGGTACTTCGGCGGCTCACACGGCGAGTCCGAATCCGCGCTGCTGCCGGGGCTTTCCGTGGACCGGATCCTCGCGTTCGGGCGCGAGGGCGATCCCTCGGTGTTCAACATGGCGCACATGGGTCTGCGCATGGCCCAGCGCGCCAACGGGGTATCGAAACTGCACGGCGAGGTCAGCCGGGAGATGTTCGCGGCGCTGTGGCCCGGATTCGACGCGGCCGAGGTGCCGATCGGCTCGGTCACCAACGGCGTGCACGCCCCGACCTGGGCCGCGCGCGAATGGATCGACAAGGCCCGCGAACTCGTCGGGCCCGAACTGGTCGAGGAGGCGCGGGGCTGGGAGAAGCTCAGCGACGTCGACCTCGGTGAGCTGTGGTCGACGCGAAACACGTTGCGCGGCGTCCTGATCGACGAAGTGCGGCGCAGGCTGCGCGATTCCTGGCGACAGCGCGGCGCCGCCGACGCCGAACTCGGCTGGATCGACGACGTCTTCGATCCGAACGTGCTCACCATCGGTTTCGCCCGCCGCGTCCCCACCTACAAGCGGCTCACCCTCATGCTGCGCGACCCCGAACGCCTGCGCGCGCTGCTGCTCGACCCCGAACGGCCGGTGCAGCTGGTGGTGGCGGGCAAGAGCCACCCCGCCGACGACGGTGGCAAGGCCCTGATCCAGCAGGTGGTGCGGTTCGCCGACGATCCCGAGGTGCGTCATCGCATCGTCTTCCTGCCCGACTACGACATGTCGATGGCCCGCTACCTGTACTGGGGTTGCGATGTGTGGCTGAACAATCCGCTGCGCCCGCTCGAGGCGTGCGGTACCTCGGGGATGAAGTCCGCGCTCAACGGCGGCCTCAACCTGTCCATCCGCGACGGCTGGTGGGACGAGATGTTCGACGGCGAGAACGGCTGGGCCATCCCCACCGCCGACGGTGTCCGCGACGAATCGCGCCGCGACGATCTCGAGGCCTCGGCGCTCTACGAACTCGTCGAACGCACTGTGGCGCCGCGCTTCTACGACCGCGACGCCGGCGATGTGCCGGTCCGCTGGACCGAGATGGTGCGCCACACCCTGCAGACCACCAGCCCGAAGGTCCTGGCTTCGCGGATGGTGCGCGACTACGCCGAGCAGTACTACGGACCGGCGGCCGCCGCGTTCGGCCGGGCCGCCGCCGACAAGTTCGCGGGTGCCGCGGCGGTCGCCGAGTACCGCAGGCGCGTCGACGCCGCGTGGCCGTCGGTGCGGATCGCGCAGGTCGACAGCTCGGGCCTGCCCGACACCCCGGTGATCGGCGCGGATCTGTCACTGCACGCGCGCGTCGACCTCGGCGGGCTCGCGCCGTCGGATGTGGTGGTGCAGGCGATACTCGGCCGGGTCTCGCCGACCGACGACCTCTCCGACACGACCACGATCGAGATGCGCCACATCGGCGCCGACGAGGGCAGCGAGCTGTATTCGATCCAGGCTCCGGTCCCGCTGTCGGGTGCTGTCGGGTACACGGTCCGTGTGCTTCCCCACAACGCGCTGCTCGCGTCCGACGCCGAACTGGGCTTGGTGGCCGTCGCGGGCGCGTAACCGTACACGGTGACACAGGCGCCGGGTTATTCGATTCAGTGAACTTTCCGCTACCGTTCCTGGGTCGATCATTGAGGAGAGTCATGGCCAGCGACGTCCTAACCCGTGCCCGAGGGCGCATCGACGGATACTTCGGTATCTCGTCGAGTGGGTCCACTTTCAAGCGCGAGGCGATGGCGGGCACGATCACGTTCCTGGCGATGTCGTATGTGCTGGCGGTGAACCCGTCGATCCTCGGTGACGAAGGCGCCCTCGGCGACAAGGGCATTCCGATGCAGGCGGTCTTCACGGCCACCGCCGTCGCCGCCGTCTTCGGCACGCTGGTCATGGGCCTGTGGGCGAAGTACCCGATCGCGCTCGCGCCGGGCATGGGTCTCAACGCGTTCTTCGCGTACACCGTGGTGCTCAGCATGGGTATCCCGTGGCAGGTAGCGCTCTCGGGCACCTTGCTCTCGGGCATCATCTTCTTCGTTCTGGCGGTCACGAAGGTCCGGGAACGGATCCTCAACGCGATCCCGCTGCAGATGAAGTTCGCGGTCGGCGCGGGTATCGGCTTGTTCGTGGCGTTCCTCGGTCTGAAGAACGCGGGCATCGTCGTCAACAGTGACGCGACGCTGGTGACCCTCGGCGATTTCACCAAGGGCACCACCCTGCTCGCCCTGTTCGGGCTGATCGTGACCGTGGTCTTCCTGGTGATCGGCTGGCACGGCGCGGTGCTGTACGGCATCGTCGCGACCACGGTCCTCGGCATGGTGACCGGTCTGGTCGGCGTGCCGGACGGTATCGCCGAGATGCCGAAGGGCCTGGATCAGACCTTCGGTCAGGCGATCATCCATCTGCCCGACGCGTTCACCGGCCAGATGATCGTGGTCGTGCTCACCATGCTGTTCGTCGATTTCTTCGATGCCTCGGGCACCCTGATCGGCGTCGCCAACCAGGCCGGTCTGCTGAACAAGGACGGCACGCTGCCACGCGCGGCGAGCGCGATGGCCGCGGACTCGGTGGGTACCACCGCGGGCGCGATCATCGGTACCTCCACCACCACCGCGTATGTCGAATCGACGGCGGGTGTGTCGGCGGGTGGCCGAACGGGGCTCACGGCGGTGACCACCGCCGGCTGGTTCCTGATCGCGATGTTCTGCTATCCGATCTTCTCGGTGGTCGCCGGATCGGCCGAGATCACCTCGGCCGCGCTGATCGTGGTCGGCATCCTGATGGCGCGTTCGCTCGGCGACATCGACTGGCAGAACCTCGAGTACTCGGTGCCCGCGTTCATCACCGTCATCATGATGCCGTTGACGTACTCGATCGCGAACGGTCTGGCGATGGGCATGATCTTCTACCCGATCGTGATGGTCGCCAAGGGTCGCATCAAGGATGTGCACCCGGCCATGTGGGCGCTGATGGTGCTGTTTCTCGCGTACTTCTTCTTCTTGGTCGAGTAGACGTTGCGGCCATAGGTGTGTCTATACTCAGGCTAGCCTAGGCTTGCCTAACTAGAGGAGATCCACCCATGAAGCGTTCGCTCGTTGCCGCGTCGATGGCGTTTGCCACCATCTTCGCGCCGGTTACCGCCGCTGTTGTCGCCACCGCCCCCGTCGCGATCGCCGCACCGGCCACGCCCTCGGTCGGCGAGCTGTACGGCAAGCTGCAGGCGGCCATGAACGGTTCGTCGGCC
Organism: Nocardia sp. NPDC055165; assembly: GCF_053606985.1. Taxonomy (NCBI): domain Bacteria; kingdom Bacillati; phylum Actinomycetota; class Actinomycetes; order Mycobacteriales; family Nocardiaceae; genus Nocardia; species Nocardia sp. NPDC055165. Next base: position 14,691 of record NZ_JBSGSS010000030.1, on the reverse strand, counting down.
GAGCTCGAGTCGGGCAACGGCGGCAGCCTCGCGGTCGTGCGCGACACCGTCAACCGGATCCCCGGCTACAGCTGGGATGTCTCCGGCCCGGTCACCGTGGACGGCGACACTCTGTCGGCCACTCTGAACAGCCGCCTCGGCGATTACGCCTTCCCGATCCCCGTGACCTGGAAGAACATCGGCGGCATGTGGAAGCTGTCGCAGGAGTCCGAGGAGACCCTGGTCGGCTACGCCACCATGGCGTGGTGATCTGAGGAATTGCGAGCAGGGCCGCCCCGATGGGGCGGCCCTTTTCGATCGATTGTGACTGGTGTCACAGAATTGCCCGGAACGGCGTGAAATAGTGGTACCGGACCCAGGGTTGTGATCGAGGAAGGCAATCGGACCGCGGTCCGATTGCGGGGATGTTTCCGATTCGCAGACGAGGACACGATGACCGACACCGCTACCCGCCTGACTCCTACCGCCACCACCGACGAAACCACCGCCGCAGGCATCGGCCTGCTGGTGCTGCGCGTCGGCTTCGGTGGACTGATGGCCGCCTACGGAACCCAGAAGTTGTTCGGCTGGTTCAACGGACCAGGCTGGCGTGCCAATGCCGACGGCTTCACCGCCATGGGCTACAACCCCGGCGAACTCTTCGGCACCCTGGCGGGGCTCGCCGAACTGGTCGGTGGGCTGCTGCTGGTGCTCGGGCTGTTCACGCCGCTGGCCGCCGCCATCGTGCTCGGAACGATGATCAACGCCATCAACGTGCTGTGGAGCGGCGGGCTCTTCCCGGCGGATCCGTCGGTACCGGGGTTCACGACGCCGCTGCTGTTCGCGCTGGCCGCCGCGGCGTTGGCGTTCACCGGACCGGGGCGTTTCTCGCTCGATGCCGGGCGGCCGTGGCAGCGACAGGGTGTGGTGTGGGGCGGTGGGGCCGTGGTGCTCGCTGTCGTGGCCGCGGTGGTGACGTTGATCTTCAAGGCTGTGCTCTGATCTGACGCAGCACGCTGATCGTCGAGAGGCGGCGCGGTGACCGGGGTTCGGTTGCCGCGCCGCCTCGAGCTGATTCGTCATCGCCCGTACGTCCGTGGTTCCACGGAGCACGCGCGGGGAGTCGGTGGCAGCGATTAACCTCGTGGCGGCGCCTGTACACAGCGGCGCCACGCATTGTCCGCGGATGGAAGAGGAGAGCTGCGATGAAGGCTTACGACCTGGGTTTCGGAGACTCGGCGGACAAACTGGCCGAGACGCCCGAGGGTGATCCGCTGGTGCTCGACGCGCCGGTGCGCTCCGGCTGGATCGGCAGTGAGGGACCGGCCATCGATCCGGCGACGTGGCCGCGCGGACCTGTCACCGGCCTGCCGATGATGCACGCGCTCACCCTGCGCCTGCCTACCGATTTCCAGCGTCGCGGACCCGGGTTCCCCGCCATCGCGCTCTTCCAGGGCGAGGGGCAGTTCGCCGGAACCGACGCGGTCGAGGCCGACGCCTCGTCGGACGATCCCCTTGCCCGCGATCTCGTGTCCACCCGCCTGCACCCGAAGTTGCAGATCATGCACGACGAGATCGGCGGCGCCTTCGCGCTGATCTGGCTCACCGACAAGGAATTCGCCGGCGGCCCCGTCGCCCCGCCCGCCGATGTTCGCAAGCCGGGTTCCCCGACCGCGAGCGATGAGGGCTGTAATGCGTGGGACGACGTGCACCCCACCGTCGGCGTCTGGCTCGCCGAGCGCATCGCCGACCCGAACGTGGGCGTTCCCCCGGTCGAATACGAGCCGAACACCAAGTACCAGGACCCGCTCACCGAGGATTCCGGCTGGACCACGTGGGCCGAGCCGCTCTTCGGCCGCTCCCACCTCGGCGGCACCGCCTTCCCCGTGCAGGCGCTGCCCGAGGGGTTGACCCCGTACTACCTGGAGATCGAGGAGATCTCCGGGATGAACTTCGGCGGCGGCAACGCCCAGCTCGATCTGGAGTCGGGCGTTTTCGATTGGTCCTGCGGGTAGTTCAGTTCATCATCGCCGGGCGGTCGTCGTCGGGGTGTGGGGCGGCGACGGCCCGGGTTTCGGGTGAAAGCTGTTCGGGGACAGCGAGATCGATGGCGGGCTCGATGGGGGCCGGGGGAAGTTTGCGGGCGCGGAGGCGCAGGGCGATGCCCGCGAGGGTGATCAGATAGATGATCACGTAGATGTTCATCAGGACCTGGGGCAGCGGCCACCACGGGGGGAGCAGGAAGGTGCCGACGCTCACCCAGGTGGGGGTGTAGGTGTAGGTCCAGGCGGCGATGGACAGGTAGAGCGCGGCCGCGGCGAGCCACCACGGCGCGCGGGTCTGAGCGCGGTGGATCAGGTAGACCAGCAGCGGAACGAACCACACCCAGTGGTGACCCCACGAATACGGGGAGACCGCGCAGGCGGTGAGGCCGCCGAGGGTGACCGAGAGCAGGGGTTCGCCCCGGCGGACCAGGACGGCGGCCAGCCACAGCGCGACCAGCGCGATCGGCACGGCGATCAACAGCCACAACCACACCGGCGCGGGGCCGTGGGTGAGGTGGGCGATGGCACCGCGCAGGGACTGGTTGGCGGGGTGGACATCCGGGGCGATGCGACCGGAATGGAAGAACGTCGACGTCCAGTATTGATACGAGTCGCTCGGCAGGGTCAGCGCGGTCAGACCGATCGACGCGAGGAAGGTGAGAGCACCGGTCGCGGCCGCGCGCCACTGGCGTTGCGCCGGATACTGGGCGATGAAATACAGCGGAGTCAGCTTGATACCCGCGGCGATACCGACGCCGATGCCGCGCAACCTGCTGTTCTCGGCGCGGGAGAAATCCCACAGCACCACCAGCATCAGCACCAGATTGATCTGCCCGTAGTACAGCGTGGTACGCACCGGTTCGGCGAAGGTGCAGGCCAGGGTGAGCAGTGCGCTGACGGCGGCCAGCCCGGGGGTGGTGCGGTAGCCGAGCATCCGGAAGCTCTGCAGCACAACCCCGAACAGCACCAGCAGGTTGAGCACCATCCAGGTCGTGGTGACGTGCGCCCACGGCACCAGCAGTAGCGGCAGGAAGACCACGGCCGAGAACGGCGTGTAGGTGTAGAGCAGGCCATAGTGCGTCGGCTCGATGTAGAGCGCCCGTTCGTGCACGACCCGCCAGCCGCCGTCGCGGTAGATGTGCACGTCGAGACCACCGACGAGAATCCCGCCGCTGTCCATCCACGGATCCATGGTGGTGAACAGCAGCGTCACGCCTAAGGCGGCGGTACCGAGTAGCAGAAGAAGCGTCAGGGTCGTGCGCGGGAGTGCCACGCCTCGAGATCTCTCCGCCACGGCCGTACTACCGGCCGGCCCACATCGTATGCACGACTAAGAACCTACCGCGCCGGGTCGACGGCGCTCGGCGGCGGACCGACTTCGGTAGGAAAACGACATGAAAGCGGGTACGGCTGGCGGCGAACCGTTCTCGGCGTGCACGTTGCGGGCCGCCGCACCCGCCCGCACTCGCCCATCAGGCCGCCGGACGCAACGTCAGCATGGTGTCGGCGCCGTGGTGGAACTCATACCCGGTCTTTTGCAGGCAGGTGGCGATGCCCTTGTCGTGGAGTTCGGTACGCAGGTGGTCGATGAGGTCGTCGAGTGGGGCGCCGGTGTAGTCGAGCAGCGGGTAGACGCGGGTTTCGACGGTGGCGACGCGCGCCAGTTCGAGCAGGGCGGCCAGGTGGAAGTCGGCGTCGAGCCGGTCGGCGTAGCTGAACAGCAGGTGCGAGCTCAGGGCCAGGTCGAACGCGTCGTCGGGACACGGGAGTGAGGGTAACGAGCCGGCCAGATAGCGGTGGGGCGCGGCGCGCACGTCGTCGGCGAAGCGGGCGGCGGCGCCGCGGCGGATCGCGGCGTGTTCTGTCGTGGAGCCGTACCAGTCCCAGCGGTAGCGGTCGGCGTGGGAGTGTGCCCAGGCCACGGCGCGTTCGGTTTCGGGGGTCGCGCGGGCGGCCAATTCGGTCGGTGGGGTGGCGTAGATGGGATCGATCGCGGTGACTTCGGCACCCATGGCGCTTGCCTCGGCCGCGAAACTTGCTGCGCCACCGGGGCAATCGAGGACACGGCGCCCAGCCAGATCATCGTCGGAGAGATGGAACATCGCGCGGTACTCGGCCAAAGATCTTGCGCTGACCAGAAATTCGCCGAGTACCTCGCCATCGGCGTGGTGCATCATCACCACACGTTCTCACGTCTTGCGTTCGCACGCTCGCTGATTCACGAGTGTGGTCACCTCGATTGCAAGACTCGACCTGCAAGCGTCGGCTTCGCTCAGGCGGAGTCGGTGAGCCGGCGCAGCGCCTTGGCAACCACCTCGGGATCGCTGGTCTCCCAGTACGGCGGCAGCGAAGCGCGCAGGTAGCTGCCGTAGCGGGCGGTGGCGAGGCGGGAGTCGAGGATCGCGACCACGCCGCGGTCGTCGACGCTGCGCAGCAACCTGCCGGTGCCCTGGGCCAGCAGCAAGGCGGCGTGATTGGCGGCCACCGTCATGAAACCGTTGCCGCCGCGCGACTCCACCGCGCGCTGGCGCGCGGTGAGCAGCGGGTCGTCGGGCCGGGGGAACGGAATGCGGTCCAGGATAACGAGACTCAGCGACGGGCCGGGCACGTCGACGCCCTGCCAGAGGGTGAGGGTGCCGAACAATGAGGTGGCCGGGTCGTCGGCGAACTTGCGCACCAGCGCGCCCATCGAATCGTCACCCTGGCACAGCACCGGGGTGTCGAGCCGCTCGCGCAGCGCCTCGGTGGCGGCCTTGGCGGCGCGCATCGAGGAGAACAGGCCGAGTGTACGGCCACCGGCGGCGGTGATGAGCTGTTCGATCTCGTCGAGATAGGCGGGCGAGAGGCCGTCGCGGCCCGGGGCGGGCAGGTGTTTGGCCACGTAGAGGATGCCGGACTTGGCGTGGTCGAACGGTGAACCCACGTCGAGGGCGTTCCAGCGCACCGATTCCAGGTCGGCGGGTGCGGTGGCGCCGTTGGCCATGGCCGCATCGACCTTGCCGCGTGACTGCGACGGCAGGCCCCAGGTGATCGCGAGCCCGTCGAACGAGCCGCCGATCTGCAGGGTGGCCGAGGTGAGTACGACTGTCGCGGTGCCGAACAGCCTGCTGCGCAGCAGGCCGCCGACCGAAAGCGGCGCCATCCGCAAGGTGCGGCGGGCGACGCCGCGCATCTCGTCGGCCGACAACCAGATGACATCGCGACGGGCGGCCGGGTCGGCTTCCTCGAACGCGGTGAGCGCGCGGACCGCGGCGTCGTGCACGTCGTCGATGGCGGCCACGGCCATGGTGCGGGCGGCGGCGTTGTCGGGGTCGTCCTGGGTTTTGACGGTGCCCTGCGGTGCGATGGCGGTGCGCGCGTTCCAGGCGGAATCGCGAACCAGGGCGAGCACCGGGGCGATGCCGTCGGGCATCTGGTCCCAGCGGCCGGGCGGCAGATCCTCCAGTGCCTGGTGGAAGGCCTCCGCGGCGCCCTCCAGGCGGTCTACCTCGCGTTCGTCGATCAGCTTGGTGCAGCGGCGGGCGGCCGCGCTGATCGCGGTCGCGGCCAGTTCGGCGGTGGCGACGCCGGTGACACGGTCGACCAGTTCGTGCGCCTCGTCGATCACCACCACATCGTGTTCGGGCAGGATCTGGATGCCGCTGATGGCGTCGATGGCCAGCAGCGCGTGGTTGGTGACCACCACATCGGCCTGGGCCGATTCCGCACGGGCCTTCTCGGCGAAACAGTCCTGGCCGAACTGGCAGCGGGACTTGCCGAGGCATTCGCGCGAGCCCACGCTCACCTGGCGCCACGCGCGGTCGGTGACGCCGGGGGCGAGTTCGTCACGGTCGCCGGTCTCGGTGTCGGAGGCCCATTCGTTGAGGCGCTGGACTTCGCGGCCGAGGCGGGAGATGGCGAAGGCGTCGAACAGCTCGGCCTCGCCGCCGGTGTCTTCAGGGATCACGCTGTTGATCTTGTTCAGGCAGAGATAGTTGTTGCGGCCCTTGAGGATCGCGAACTTGGGTGCGCGGCCGAGCGGCTTGGTGAGTGCCTCGGCCAGGCGCGGCAGATCGCGGTCGACGAGCTGGCGTTGCAGCGCGATCGTGGCGGTGGAGACCACCACCGTGCGACCGGTACGGACCGCGTGCCGCAGGCTCGGGATGAGATAGGCCAGCGACTTTCCGGTGCCGGTGCCCGCCTGGACGGCCAGGTGCTCCTTGGTGTCGATCGCGTGGTCGACGGCGGTGGCCATGGTGGTCTGCCCGGTGCGTTCCTTGCCACCGAGGGCATGCACGGCGGTGACGAGCAGGTCGGCGACGGGAGGGAGTTCGGGCACGCTGGCAGCTTATCCGCACCCTCGGACAGGTTTGCCCGAGCGATGGCGAGCCCGGTCAGGACTCGCGGACGAAGTCGTCGATGTGATCGCGGACGTAGTCGAGGACTCGCTGTTCGAAATCCTCGGGTTCGTTGATGTCGTAGATCTCGTCGGGGTCTTCGGCGCGGTCGCCGGTGGGGCGGCGGATCTGGTCGGGGGTGGCGAGGGTCTGGTGTTCGTCTTCCCAGAAGCGGTCGAGGTCGTCGTTCGGGGAGCTGAGGGAGGCGTCGCGGGCGGCGATGATGGCCGCGGCGGCCAGTTGCGGCATGCCTGCTGCGCGTAAACCTCTTGTGGCCCAAGGGAGTTCGCTGCGGCGGGTTTTCAGGTAGCTCGAGAAGCCCGCGTCGAGAACGCTCGTGTGCAGGCTCGACAGGGCCAGCAGGTGGGAGAAGGCCGGGGGGATTTTGCCGAACGCGGCGATGCCGAGGCGCTGGAGGTCGTCGGTGGCCGGGTTCGACCAGAAGACGGTGTCGGCGGCGTCGTGGATGCTGTCGGTCTCGGCGAGTGCCTTCGTCAGGGCGGATCGGGTGTGCGCCGGGAATCGATAGTCCATGGGGGAAGTATTCAGGGACGCAGCCCGACGCCCGCATCGCGGAGGGTGGTCAGGGCGGTCTCGGTGGTTTCGGGGGCGACGCCCGCGGTGAGATCGAGCAGGACGGTGGTGTCGAATCCGGCCTCGGCAGCGTCCAGTGCGGTGGCCCGAACACAGTGGTCGGTGGCGATGCCGACCACGTCCACGGCGTCGATGCCGCGGGCTCGGAGCCAATCGGTGAGGGAGGTGCCGTCCGCCGCCGCGCCTTCGAAGCCGGAGTAGGCGGCGGTGTACTCGCCCTTGGAGAACGTTTCCTGGATGGGCGAGACATCGAGCGCGGGATGGAAATCGGCGCCGGGGGTGCCCACTCGGCAGTGCGGCGGCCAGGAGTCGACGTAGTCGGGTTCGGTGGAGAAGTGGGCGCCGGGGTCGATGTGCCAGTCGCGGGTGGCGACGACCGCATCGTACTGCTCACCGGCGACGAAGTCGGTGATCGCGGCCGCTACCGCCGCGCCGCCGGCTACCGCGAGGGAGCCGCCCTCGCAGAAATCGTTCTGTACGTCCACGATGATCAGACCGCGTCCCATGTCATCCTCCAGCTCGTTCGACCGCACCATTCTCCGCCGCGCGACGCCGCGCGGCCACCCCGGCGCGGTGGCCGACCGGGTGCCGGTGCGGTCGAGAGTCGTCGGTACGTCGGCGTGCCGCGACGCTCAGCCGAGGAACGTTGTCGGCACGGCGGGCTCGCCCGCCGAGAGCTTCAGCCCTTCCCACGGCAGGCTCACCAACCCGCGTGCGACCAGTTCGCGACTCTGCGCCAGCGTCGCCACACCGTCGACCACCTTGCCCTCGCGAACCAGCGGCACCTGCAGTTCCCGCACCTGAAAACCGTTGGTGGCCGGAGCTTCTCCGCCTTCGGGATAGACGATCTCCTCGACGATCGTGCCGGTGGCGCGGGCCAATCGCACCGCCTTCTTGGTCCCGCCGCGCGACTGCTTGTGACTGGACCGCTTGGCCACCGCGATGCCGTCGACCTCGACCAACTTGTAGACCATGCCCGCGGTCGGGGCACCCGAACCGACGACCACCGACGTGCCGACGCCGTACACGTCGACCGGTTCGGCACGCAGCGCCGCGATCGCGTACTCGTCCAGGTCGCCGGAGACCACGATGCGCGTGCCGGTGGCGCCGAGTTCGTCGAGCTGGTCGCGGACCTGCCTGGCGAGGACGCCGAGGTCGCCGGAGTCGATGCGCACACCGCCCAGCTCGGGCCCGGCCACCTCGATGGCGGTGGCGACACCCCGGGTGATGTCGAAGGTGTCGACCAGCAGCGTGGTGCCGATGCCGAGCGTGTCGATCTGGCTGCGGAACGCCGCGGCTTCGTGTTCGCCGTCGGCGCCGCTGTGCAGCAGCGTGAAGGCGTGCGCGCTGGTGCCCGCGCCGGGCACGCCGAAGCTGCGCACGGCCTCGAGATTGGAGGTCGCGTCGAATCCGGCCAGGTAGGCGGCGCGCGAGCTCGACGGCGCGGCGAGCTCGTGGGTGCGCCGCGATCCCATCTCGATCATCCGGCGGCCCGCGGCCGCGCTCACCATCCGGGCGGCCGACGAGGCGATGGCGCTGTCGTGATTGAAGATCGACAGCGCGAGGGTCTCGAGCAGCACGCATTCGGCGAAACTGCCGCGCACGGTCAGGATCGGTGAACCGGGGAAGTACAGCTCGCCTTCGGCGTAGCCGTCGATATCGCCGGTGAAGCGATACTCGCGCAACCAGTCGACGGTGGCCGGGTCGAGGAACTTCGCGACCACGGCCAGCTCTTGCGGGCCGAAGCGGAAGCGGGTCAGCGCGTCGAGCAGACGGCCGGTGCCGGCGACGACGCCGTAGCGGCGCCCGTTCGGCAACCGCCGGGCGAACACCTCGAAGGTGCACTGTCGCTGAGCCGAACCGTCGGCCAGCGCCGCGGCCAGCATGGTCAGCTCGTACTGGTCGGTCAGCAGCGCGCTGCCGGCGAACTCGTCACGGATCTGCACACCAGAAACTCTAGTCACCGCGGGTGTTGTTTCCTGCGGGCCTCGTCGTACCCTGGTTTTTATGGCCGTGTGCAATAACGTTCGGGCCGGCGCCGTCACCGACGCTGTGAACGCCGCACTGTCGGCACCGCAGGCGACACCGGAGACCACCGAATACACCGAGATCCTGGAGGCCGAGGACCGGCCCTGGGTCACCGTGGTCTGGGACGATCCGGTGAACCTCATGCACTACGTCACCTACATCTTCCAGAAGCTGTTCGGCTACAGCAAAGCCAAGGCGACCGAGTTGATGATGCAGGTGCACAACGAGGGCAAGGCGGTGGTGTCCTCGGGATCGCGCGACAAGATGGAGCAGGACGTGCGCCGGCTGCACGCCGCCGGGCTCTGGGCAACCATGCAGCGCGACTGACGACCTGAGTAACCTGGGCCTGTGCGTAAGTGGAGCAGGAAGAACTCACTGAGTGGCCTCAAGCTTCGATCCGAAATGGACGAGCACGAGGCCACCGTCCTTCGCTCTCTGATCGGCGCGGTGTCCGGACTGCTCAGTGACCGCGCAGCCGACGCCCCCGAAGACGAACTCGCCGCGCTCACCGGCTTGCGCACGGGCAGCTCCACCCCGCCCGACGATCCGCAACTGCTGCGTCTGCTGCCCGATTTCCACCGCGCCGAGCCCGGTTCTCCCGATGCCACGCGCGCCGATCTCAACAGCGCGCTGCGCAGCCTGCACGAGCCGGAGATCATCGACGCGAAACTGGCCGCCGGGCAGACCGTCCTCGACAGCTGCCCGGAAGTGGGCGGCAAGATCGCGCTCACGCCCGAGCAGGCCGACGCGTGGCTGGCCGCGCTCACCGATGTCCGGCTCGCGCTGGGCACCCTGCTCGACATCGACGACGACACGCCCGACCATTTCGATCCGGAAGACCCGCGCGCCCCGCATCTGGACGTCTACCACTGGCTCACCTGGATGCAGGATTCACTACTGCAAGCGCTCGCGCCGTGAGCGCGACGACCGGAATCGCCGACGAAGGACGAGATGATGCGCAGCGGCCCCGGAGTACGCAACTCGATCACTGATGTCGCCGGGGTGCTGGTCGGGCATCACCAGGCGCTCGACGCCGAGGTCACCCTCGGCACCGGCGCCGCGACGGGCTGCACGGTCGTGCGGGTCCCCGGCGGCGCGACGGCCTCGGTCGACGTCCGCGGCGGCGGACCCGGCACCAGGGAAACCGACCTGCTCGACCCGGCCAACACCGTTCGCCAACTGAATGCCGTGCTCCTCACCGGAGGTAGCGCGTACGGCCTCGCCGCCGCGGACGGGGTGATGCGCTGGTCGGAGGAACACCGCGAGGGCATTCCGATGGACCCGGCCGACCCGAGTCGGGTGGTCCCGATCGTGCCCGGCGCGGTGATCTTCGATCTGCCGGTCGGGGACTGGGGTATCCGGCCCGGCGCGGACTTCGGTTATCGCGCGGCCGCGGCGGCGTCGACCGAGTTCGCCAGGGGCACCGCGGGCGCCGGTGTCGGTGCGCGGGCGGGCGCGATCAAGGGCGGAATCGGTTCGGCGAGTGTGGTTCTCGCGGACGGCCCCGGGGCCGGGGTGACCGTCGGCGCGGTGATCGTGGCCAATCCCGTCGGGTCGGTCGTCGATCCGCGCACCGGGTTGCCGTGGGGCGTCGGCACCGACGGACCCGACTTCTTCGGGTTGCGGCACGCGACAGCGGACGAGATCGCCGCACTTGCCGCGCTCCCCGCGAAGAGCATGGTGCTCAACACCACGATCGGTGTGATCGCCACCGATGCCGCCCTCGACCCAGCCGGCTGCCGACGGCTGGCCGCGACCGGGCACGACGGACTCGCCCGGGCGATCCGGCCCGTGCATTCCCCGCTCGACGGCGACACCCTGTTCGCGCTGTCCACCGGCGCGATCGAGGTCGCCCCGCTCGCGCTGCCGCCCGCTTTCCCCACCGACCTGCTGCTGCTCGACCAGTTGTGTACGGCCGCGGCGGTGGTCGTCGAGCGCGCCGTCGTCGACGCGGTGCTCGCCGCGACCTCGATCGCCGGGATCCCCGCCTACTACGATCTGTTTCCGCGCTGATCGGCGGCCTCGCGCAAGGTCACCCACTGTCGGTGGTGCGGCTGCCCGGTGGCCGCAACTGCCTGCTGACCAGCCCTTCGGCGACTTGCCGCGCCTGCGGTGACGACCCGGCCGGGACCGGAGTGCATACCCCGCGGAATACCCGAATAGGGTGGGTCGTTGTCGGGGAAGGTGCTCGACAGCGCGCACGCAGGATGTGGAAAGGGTCGATGAAGTGCTGGTGATCAGGGCCGATCTCGTTGACGCGATGGTGGCGCACGCTCGCGCCGACCACCCGGACGAGGCCTGCGGCATCATCGCCGGCCCCGAGGGCAGCGACCGGCCGGAACGCTTCGTCGCGATGGTCAACGCCGAACGCTCGCCCACCTTCTACCGGTTCGATTCCGGTGAACAGCTGCGCGTGTGGCGCGCGATGGACGACGCCGACGAAGTGCCGGTCGTGATCTATCACTCGCATACCGCCACCGAGGCCTACCCGAGCCGCACCGACATCTCCTACGCCGCCGAACCGGACGCGCACTATGTGCTGGTCTCCACGCGCGACCCGCAGGAGCACGAACTGCGCAGCTACCGCATCGTCGACGGCGAGGTCACCGAAGAACCGGTGCGCATCGTCGATTCCTACTGAACCGTCCGAGAACAGTCACCACCCCCGAGGAGCCCCCATGCCGGTAACCGTGTCCATTCCGACCATCATGCGTGGTATCACCGGAGGTGAGAAGCGGGTGCAGGGCGAGGGCTCGACGCTGTCCGCGCTCATCGCCGATCTCGACGCGAATCACCCCGGGCTGGCCGAGAAGCTGCTGTCGGACGGCAAGCTGAACCGCTACGTCAACATCTACGTCGACGACGAGGACGTGCGCTTCTCCGGTGGGCTGGAAGCCGAGGTGCCCGCGGGCGCGTCGGTCACCATCCTGCCCGCCGTGGCCGGCGGCGCCTGACCCCGTGGCCCGCTACGAATCGCTGATCGCGACGCTCGGCAATACGCCGCTCGTCGGATTGCAGACACTGTCGCCCCAGTGGGACGGCGACGATCATGTGCGGCTGTGGGCCAAGCTCGAGGACCGCAATCCCACGGGCTCGATCAAGGACCGGCCCGCGCTGCGGATGATCGAACAGGCCGAGGCCGACGGGCTGCTCACCCCCGGCTGCACGATTCTGGAGCCGACCAGCGGCAACACCGGGATCTCGCTGGCCATGGCGGCCAAGCTCAAGGGTTACCGGATCGTGTGCGTGATGCCGGAGAACACCTCGGTGGAGCGGCGGCAACTGCTCACGATGTTCGGCGCCGAGATCATCGACTCGCCCGCGGCGGGCGGATCCAATCAAGCGGTGGCGATGGCCAAGCAGATCGCGGCGGAGAATCCGGATTGGGTGATGCTGTACCAGTACGGCAACCCGGCCAACGCGCTCGCGCACTACGAGAACACCGGGCCGGAACTGCTGGCCGACCTGCCGGAGATCACCCATTTCGTCGCGGGACTCGGCACGACCGGGACGTTGATGGGCACCGGCCGGTTCCTGCGTGAAAACGTGCCCGGTATCGAGATCGTGGCCGCCGAACCCCGCTACGGCGAGCTGGTCTACGGCCTGCGCAACATCGACGAGGGATTCATCCCCGAGCTCTACGACGAGAAGGTGCTCACCACCCGGTTCTCGGTGGGCCCGTACGACGCGGTGAAACGGACTCGCGAACTGGTCGGCGAGGAGGGAATCTTCGCCGGGATCTCCACCGGGGCGATCCTGCACGCCGCGCTCGGCATCGCCAAGAAGGCGCAGAAGGCCGGGAAACGGGCCGATATCGCGTTCGTGGTCGCCGACGGCGGCTGGAAGTATCTGTCCACCGGGGCATACGACGGCACGCTGGACGAAGCCGAGGAGAAGCTGGACGGGCAACTCTGGGCCTGACGCGATGTGACCCGGCTTCGGTACGCTCTGGTCAACGGGCTGTTCGACGGTCCCTTGCCGGAGTGGAGGCGATGTCGGTGAGCGGTGGGGTGGGTGCCTCGTTCGATCCTGATCGGATCTCGGGGCTGCGTGGCAACGCGAGTTCGGGCATCGGCGCGTCGCGAGGCGGTTCGTGGATTCGGGCCGCGGTGGTGATTCTGGGCTTCGTGGGGGCGCTGTACGTGATCGAGGGCGTCGACATGGTGCTCTCCTACGATTCGCCACCCGGATCGGTCGGCGAACTCGACTCGGCGGGAATCGAGCCGCGCGAGGTATCCGGGCTCGACGGGATTCTGTGGGCCCCGCTGTTGCACGGCGGGTGGGACCATCTGTTCGCCAACACGCTGCCGTTGCTCGTGCTGGGTTTCCTCGTGCTGCTCTCCGGGATCGGGCGGGGGATCGCGGCCACGGCGATCATCTGGGTGATCGCGGGCGTCGGTACCTGGCTCACGGGGTCGGCGGGAAGTGTGCACGTGGGAGCGTCGTCGATCGTGTTCGGCTGGCTGACGTACCTGATCTGCCGCGGGTGGTTCACGCGCAATGTGGGCCAGATCGTGGTGGGACTGGTGATCCTCGTGTTCTACGGCTCGATGCTGTGGGGCGTGCTGCCGAGCGACCCTCGAATTTCTTGGCAGGGGCATCTTTTCGGGGCGGTGGGTGGAGTGCTCGCGGGCTGGGTACTCTCGTCAGATGAACGTCGACGCCGCCGTGGAGCATCGGTCGGCCGCGCACTACCAACGCGGTAACCGGGGATCCGGTCTGGAAATTGGGGGGATCCTGCATTGAGCACCAGCACGTCGTGGCAGCATGGGGGTATGCGCCTTACCGTCCTCGGGTGCTCGGGCAGCGTGTCCGGCCCGGACTCCCCAGCGTCGGGCTACCTGCTGACGGGCCCTGATATGCGGCCGACTGTCATCGACTTCGGCCCCGGTATTTTCGGCGCGCTGCAGAAGCACATGAACCCGGCCGATGTCGATATCTTCCTCACCCACCTGCACGCGGATCACTGCTTGGATCTGCCCGCACTGCTGGTGTGGCGTCGCTACCACCCGAATCCGCCGACCGGGAAGGCGCTGGTCCGCGGGCCGTCCGATTCCGCGCTGCGGATCGGCAATGCGTCCGCCGAGATCGGCGGCGAGACCGACGACTGGTCCGATGTGATCGACTCGCAGGCGTGGGTCGAGAACACGCCGATTCCGTTCGGGCCCGGTCATACGGTGGAAGCTCGGCGGATGTTCCACCCGCCGGAGTCCTATGGGCTGCGGATCACCGCGGGCGACGGCCGGGTCTTCGTCTACACCGGTGATACGGCGATGTGCGATGCGGTGGTCGACTTGGCGCAGGGTGCGGATGTGCTGATGGCCGAGGCGTCGTGGACTCATGATCCGGCGAATCGTCCTCCGGGGATTCATCTTTCGGGGACCGAGGCGGGCGAGATCGCCACCCGCTCGGGGGCCAAGGAATTGTTGCTCACTCACATTCCGCCGTGGACTTCGCGTGAAGATGTGATCGCGGAGGCCAAGGCGGCTTTCTCGGGGCCGGTGCACGCGGTGTCGCCGGGGGAGACGTTCGACCTTTAGGGCGGGATTCGGAGTTCGGTAGTCCCGGGACTGTTTGACGCTGTGTTTTTGGCGCGCTGGCGCGCGCGTGTCCGCGGCCCTGAGGGGCCGCCGGTTAGGCGCCGCGGAATCGCTCCTTCGTCGCATCTC
>NZ_JBSGSS010000029.1:0-31690 GCF_053606985.1 Nocardia sp. NPDC055165 | reverse complement strand
GTCGAACCTGATCGACCAGGTCGAAACCACCGAAAAGAACCGGCAGGAAAGACCTGCGGCACGCAGTGCCAATCGCCGAGCGTAGCGGATACGACAGGGTTGGTCCGTGCGGTGAAATCGATGGAACCGGAAGGGGCTTCGGTGCGTCTAAGGGTGTGAAGGAGTGCCATCTCAGTGGCCGATTGAGTGTGATGCTGTGGGTGGGGTGGATCGATGTTCGAGCGCATGACTCGCCACCGTCGGGTGTCGCCGTGGGTTGTTGTCGAAGGTTGTCTGCACTCTCGCACGGCGGAACTCGGTGGAGTCGAGGAGGTTTCATGGGGCGGGGGCGGTGAGGTGAATTGGGTGCAGTGGTGTCGTAGGCTGTGCGCAACGACGGGGTGGCCGAGTGCGGGGAGCATGCGGACGGCCGTGGGTTGGTGCGGGCTCGGCCGGACGGTGTGGCTCGGTGATCGGGGAAGACGGAGGATGCTCGTGCTGCGACGGTCTGTGTTGGTGAGCGCGGTGTTGTGTGGGGTGCTTGCGGTGGCGGGGTGTTCTTCCACCGAGAGTGGGAACGCGCAACCGAGTGCGACCACGGATCAAGCTGCGGCTACCGCTGCATTGTGGGATCCGTGCACGCAGATCCCCGACTCGATGCTTACGAGCCTAGGGTTGGATGTGGCATCCGAGCGGTCGGGGATTCTTGGGGCAGAAGAACCAGGGTGGAAGATCTGCGGGTGGGAAGATGCCGAGTTCCCTCCGAATTACGGCATCCACGTGTATTCGACGATCCACACTGTCAAAGAAGTGCGAGAAAAACCTACAAATATCGCATTTACTGATGTCGTCGTCGCGGGACGCAGCGGCGTGCAGTACCGGCAAACCCACAACGACGCGAACGAGGAATGCTCCATCGCATTCCCGACCGCAAGCGGGCTCGCACAAATCGACCTGCTGAATATCAGTACGAAGTCGAAGTCGATGCCGCCCTGCGAGCGTCTCGATCCCATTGCCGAAGCGATTATTCCACTGTTTCCGAAGTGAACCATCTAGAAGATTAGGGGGTGCGATGGCTCCAACTGATGAGAAGTCCCGCTGGCAATACCTGAACGAGGAGGCAAAAGCTGGTCGCCTCTACCTGGATCCCTCGGTTGCGACAAGCTGCCGCGATGCGAGCAACAATCAGATAGCGCTGTTCATCCGGCTCAAGAGCGACCTGCAACCGCTGTCGACGGTCACCGGCCTTGGACGGTTCACTGCCGCCGACGAACTCGCCAAGATGCTGGGCATGAAAGCCATTGGTGGAGAACGAGATTTCAACACCGCCTTCGAGGAACATATCGCGGTCCTCGAGCTCATCCGCGACACCATCGAGATCTCGGTGAAGAAGTACGAAGACCAGCAAATAGCCCAAGCGCAAGCGCTGACTTCACAGGGCGCCAACCTTCCCAGTGGTGGTTAAGAATGTCATTCTTGGACAATGTCGTCGGTAGGGCAGTCGTCAACTCCATTCCGGGAGGTAGCACATACCTCTCGTTGAAGGATTACGCCGACGGTAGCAAGCCGACCCGCTCGACGGACGAGAGCCCGGACGCGCATATCGCACGGAATCGGTTGGCGGAGTTGAAAAACGAATTCGACGGCGCCTACCAGAAGCCGCAGGTCGTCTCGTACGACGAACCGAGTCAGATGTCGGACCTGTACGAGCGGGTCTCCGCGATGTCGATGACCGATGTCAACACGCTGCACACCCGTTGGGAGACCCTGCGCAACAAGCTCGAACAGGGTTTCAAGACCTACGACACCGAAATCGGGAAAGCGATCGGGGAGAAGTGGACCGGTAACGCGGGAGCCAGCGCCGGTGCGGGCATCAAGGACTATGTCGAGAAGTCGGGAAACCTGCTGTCGTCGGCGCAGATGATGGCCGAGAAGGTGAAGGTGGTCGAGTCGGCCATGCAGATCGCCAAGGATCGGGTCCAGCCGCACGAAGGCTCCACGCTCAGCGGGATCGCGAGCTACATCCCCGGACCCACCTGGAAGATGGACAGCCACAACGCCGATACCGCGAAATCGGAAGGGGCGGAGGTGGTCAAGGGCATCTATTACGAGGCGATCAAGATCGCGGACACCGACGTCCCACTCGTCCCCCAGCCGTACAACCCCTTGGACACCGGCTCGAAGCCGGGCGATGACAACGGCAGCAAGGACGACACCACCGACAAGAAGTCGACCACGCAACAGCCCACCACCGAACAGCCCACGACCGAACAGCCGACCACGGAGACGACGACGGAGGACCCCTCCGACGACGACACCGGCGACGACACGACACCGTCGAGCACGGAGCCTGCGGCGACGACACCGCAGTCCACCGTGCCGACCACGCCGACTTCACCGACCGGCACCACCCCCGCGTCGACGACACCGATGGGGACCGGTGGTTCTCCGGGTGGCGGTTCGCCCGGTGCGGGGACACCGGGTTCCGGCGTGCCGGGAGCGGCCGTTCCGGGCACACCGGGTGGCGCGGCCGCGGGAAAGAGCGGTGCCGGTGCAGGAGGGGCGGGTTCCGCCGGTTCGGGCCGCGGGATGTCGGGCATGGGCGGTATGGGTGCCGGTGGCGGGAAGGGCGGGAAGGGCGATGACGAGAAGGAATCCGGGACGAAGGACTATCTGATCAATCAGGAGAACGGTGAAGAACTCACGGGGCTCAGCGAGGATCAGCGGGCCAAGACGGTGCCGCCGGTGATCGGCGCATGAGCCAGGGACAGTGGCAGTTCAGTGCGCTCGGTTTCACGGTGCTGTGGCGCGCGGCGGATCGCGATGTGCTCCCCTATCCGTTGCAAACGCAGGCGGATGCGGTGACCGTGGACGACTACGACCGGCTGTGGCAGGACGAGGCCCAGCGGATGCTGCCGATGTTCGACCACTCGCTGGACGCGGCGCTGCAAATTCTGCTCGAGCCGGAAGCGCGATTCGAGCTCGCCGGGTACGGCGACGGGGAGAAGTTGCGGTCGTTCGCGGCGGTGCGGGGGCAGCAGGCGGTGCTGGTGGAACAGCAGCGGGTGCCGCTCGACCACGAGGGCGGTGACATCCGGATGAGCATGCTCGAGATCGAACAGCTGCCCGACAAGCTCCTTGCCCGGCTGCCGAAGACGGGGGCGGCGGGCGGGGACGTGTTCTCGATGAACAGCAACGACTTCGACGAGGAAGCACCCTACGATCCGTGGGCGGCCGACCGGCGCACGCCGCAGCAGAAGGCGGATGATTTCTTCGGGCGGCCCCGGTCGACGCTGGTATACGTGGCGGGCTATCCGGGCGCCGCGACGGACAACCGGCCACAACCCGCACAGGGCTTCCACGTGATGGATTTCCCGGATGGGCGCTACCTGGTCACCGAACGAGGCTCTGTGATCGAGGCGCGACCGGGTGATACCGGCGATGCCCGAGGGTCGTTGGTGCGGTTGATGAAATCGGCCATCGCGATCTATCGCGAAGACAACGAACCCGCCTACCGATAGACACGCATCGACCCCTGCCATGAGTCACGGCAGGGGTCGATGGCGTTACTGGGCCGGGGTTCGGTGCGCTTGTTCGACGAATTGGTTGGTGTAGGTGGCTTCGAGGTCGATGCGGTCCCGGACGGGGGCCACGTTGCGGGAGTATCGGCCCAGGATGCGGAGGACGTTCTGGGCGCCTTCGGGTTTCATCAGGCCGTCGCCGTTGAACATGCCGATCGAGTCGCGGATGGATTTCGCGTAGAGGGCGGGGTCGCTGCCGGCGTATTGGGACGGCATCTTCGCGGCGATCTCGTCGGGGTTGTGGGTGTCGATCCAGCGCAGGGTCTGGACGAAGGCGTTGGCCAGTTTCTGGACGATCTCCGGGTGCGCGGAAACGGTGTCGCACTTCATGTACAGCGATGAGGCGGGGTACAGGCCGCCGAGTGCGGCGCGGGTGCCTTCCTCGTTACGCATGTCGGTGAGGATCTTCGCGTCACCGGACTGGACCATTTTCGCCACGGTGGGGTCGGTGGTCATGCCCGCGTCGATGCCGTCGTGGTTCATGCCCGCGATGAAGGTTTGTCCCGCACCGACTTTCACCCTGGTGTAGTCGGAGGTGCTCAGACCCTCCTGACCGGCCAGCGCCTGGGTGAGGAAGTCGGTCGACGAGCCGAGCGAGGTGACGCCGAGGTTGCGGCCGCGGAAGTCGGCGGGCGAGCGGATGGTGTCGGCGTCGGCGGTGGAGACCAGTTCCACTTCGCCTGGCACGTCGGCGAATTGGACCACGGTCTGCAGGCACTGGTCTTTGGCCTGGAGGTCGATGGTGTGGTCGTAGAAGCCGACCACGGCCTGGACGTCACCGGTGAGCAGGGCGGTTTCGGCGCTGGCGCCGGACTGTTCGCCGAGCAGCTTCACGTCGATGTCGTTGGCCTCGAACGCGCCGAGCTGCTGGGCGAGCATCGCGGGCAGGTAGATCACCTTCTCCAGACCGCCGACCATGATGGTGATCTGGGGTCTGCCGTCGGCCATCGGGATGGACCGCGAATCGCGGCATCCGGTGGCCAGCAGCAGCGAACTGATCGCGAGCAGCGCCAGTGCGAAGGGCTTGCGGTATCTCATCGTCTACACCCCGTGACCCGACTGTGCCTGCGAGGGACGCCATTTCAGCAGGCGCCCTTCCGCGAAGCCGATGAGCGATTCCGCGATCAGGGCGACCACGGTGATGATGATCATGCCCGCGTAGATGCCTGCCGCGTCGAAGGTGCCCTGGGCGTTGGAGATCAGCAGGCCCAAACCTTTACTGGCACCGGCATATTCACCCACGACCGCGCCGATCAGCGCGAACCCGAAGGCGGTGTGCAGGCTGGACAGGATCCAGGTCGTGGCGCTGGGCAGCACGATGGAGCCGAGGATCTGACGTTTACTCGCACCCAGGATGCGGGCGTTGTTGATGACATTGCCGTCGACTTCCCTGGCGCCGGTGAAGGCGTTGAAGAACACGGCGAAGAACACCAGTACCACCACGGTCGCAACCTTGGAACTCAGACCCAAGCCGAACCAGATGATGAACAGCGAGGCCAGCACGATGCGGGGCACGGCGTTGAGCGCCTTGATGAACGGGGCGAGCACGTCGGCCCAGTAGCGGCTGCGGCCGAGCAAGGTGCCCAGCACGACACCGGCGACGGTGCCGATCACGAAGCCGAGCACGGCTTCCTGCACGGTGGTGAAGATCTGCAGCCAGATCGACCCGAACTGCGTTCCCTCGGTGAACCATTCGACCAGCCGATCCCAGATCAGGGAGGGCTTGGAGTAGAAGAACGGGTCGATCCAGACGCTGGCGACCAGCTCCCACGATCCCAGCCACAGCACGATCAGCGCGGCCCGTAGACCCCACACCCGCAGCTTGGACTTGCGGTTCTTGGCCTTCACCCGGGCCAGGATCTGCTCCTCGGATTCCGCCTCGACCTCCGGCGCCGTCGCGGCGATCGCGGTCATCGTCTCAAGCGACACGGGTCGCTCCCTTCGTGCGAGCCGCCTCGACCTGATCGCGCAGCGTTTCCCAGATTTCCCGGTAGAGGTCGCGGAATTCCTCGGTGAGGCGCACCTCTTCGACATTGCGCGGACGTTCGAGGGTGACGCGGAAGTCACCGCAGACGGTCGCGGGGCTCGCGGTCATCACCACGACCCGGTCGGCCAGGGCGATGGCCTCCTCGAGGTCGTGGGTCACGAAGATCACCGCGGCGTCGGTGCCTGCCCACACGCGCAGCAGTTCGTCCTGCATGAGCTGGCGGGTCTGCACGTCGAGCGCACTGAACGGCTCGTCCATGAGCATGATCTCGGGTTCGTTCACCAGGGTCTGGGCCAGTGCGACGCGCTTGCGCATGCCGCCGGAGAGCTGGTGCGGGTAGTAGTCCTCGAACCCGGCCAGCCCGACGATGCGCACCCATTCGGCGGCCTTCGCCTTCGCCTGGGCTTTGGACACGCCACGAAAGCGCGGGCCGAGCGCGACATTGTCGAGCACGCTGCGCCACGGCAGCACGGCATCCTGCTGGAACATGTAACCGATGCCGTCGGGGATGCCGTCGACATCCTTGCCGCGCACCAGCGTGCGCCCCGCCGAGGTGGGCTCGAGGCCCGAGACCAGGGAGAGGGTGGTGGACTTGCCACAGCCGGTCGGGCCGACCACCGCGACGAATTCGCCTGGCGCGACGGTGAAGTCGATGTTCTTCACCGCGGTGTGGATGCCACCGTCGGTTCCGGGAAAGCGCTTCGTCGCGCCCCGGAGTTCGATGAGTGGATTGCTCATTGCTGCTCCTGTGTCCGGCGCCGCCTTGGTGTGATGCGCGGCCGCTATCGAAAGGTAAGTGTTGTGGGTCACAGGGCGCGCGCTTGTGCGCACAACCGGCGCAAGCAGCGATACGGACGTTGTGCGCATTGTGCTCATGGTCACCGGGGGTGCCTACACTGAGCCGGTGAGGCTGTTCCCCCGTGGTGTCCGGCTGCGGACGCAGATCGTGTTGCTGCAGGTCGCGCTGGTGGCGTTGATCCTGGGGCTGGCGTTCGGGGTGTTCGCCTACCTGAGCGATCAGCGGTTGTCGGCCGAGTACGGGCAGCGGGCTCTGGCCATCGCACGCACCGTCGCCAGTGATCCGGTGGTGCGCGAGGAGGTCGCCCGGTACGCGGCGCTGGAGCCGGGGCCATTGCTCCGCGCGGAGCTCGCGAGCGGGGAACTGGAGCAGACGGCCGAGGCGGCGCGCCTGCGGACGGGGGCACTGTTCGTGGTGATCACCGATGACGCGGGGTTGCGGTTGGCGCATCCCGACCCGGCGCGGCTGGGTCAGAAGGTGAGCACGGATCCCTCGGAGGCGTTGGCAGGGCGCGAGGTGGTGATTCGCGAGCACGGCACACTCGGCGACTCGGTGCGGGCGAAAGTGCCGGTGCGCGAGCCCGGTTCGGATCGGGTGGTGGGCGAGGTGAGTGTCGGCATCTCCACCGAGGCGGTGAGCGATCAGCTGGTGAGCGACCTGCGCCGGGCCGCCGTCCTGGTGATGGGCGCGCTGTTCGCGGGGATCGCGGGGTCGGTGTTGCTGGCACGGCGGTGGCACGGGTTGACCCTGGGCTTGCAGCCCGCCGAGCTGGCCGAACTGGTGCGCGAACAGGATGTGGTGCTGCACGGGATCGGCGTAGGGGTGGTCGCGGTCGATGCCAGGTGGCGCACGACGGTGATCAACGACGAGGCGCGCGCCCTGCTCGGAATCGACGGGGACAGTGGACGTTCGGTGGATTCGATCGGGCTCACGCCGCGCGTGCTCGAGGCGTTTCGCGCCGCCGACGGGCAGCCGGTGCAGGCGGCGATCGGCGATCGGATCGTCGTGGTCACCGCCAGGACGGTGACCCGCGACGGGCGCGCGCTGGGGGCGGTGCTCGATGTGCGCGATCGGACCGATGTGGAATCGCTGACCCGGCAGCTGGACGCGGTGCGGTCGATGAGCACGGTGTTGCGGGCGCAGCGGCACGAGTTCGCCAACCGATTGCACCTGCTCAGTGGGTTGCTGCACGGCGATCGGCCCAGCGAGGCCGCGAAATACATCGACGAGCTGCTCGGGTCGGGGCCGCTCGGGGCCGCGATGCCGGGGATCGATGCGGTGCGCGATCCGTATCTGCAAGCGTTTCTCGCCGCCAAGGCCGCTCATGCCAGGGAGAACGGGGTGTCGTTGCGGCTGGGGCCGAGCACCTGGGTGGACGCGAATCTCGGTGCGCCGGTGGATGTGACGACAGTGCTGGGCAATCTGCTCGACAATGCCATCGATGCCGTGCGCGTCGTCGAAGCCGCCACGGGGCCGGACGTGCCCGCCGAGTTCGACGCACGCATCCGCGATGATTCCGTGGCGGACGAGTCCGGCGCGCAGGCCCGCGCGCTCGTCGAGGTCGAGTTGGTGCAGGAGGGATCCACGCTGCACATCACCGTCGCCGACAGCGGCCCGGGAATCGGACCGGAACTGGTGGATTCGCTGTTCGCCGACGGGGTTTCGACGAAACACGGTGGCGGGGTGCCAGGGGGTCGTGGGGTGGGGCTGGCGTTGTCGCGGCAGGTCGCTCGGGCGCTCGGTGGCGATGTGTGGTTGGCCTCGGCGGCCGGCGCCGGTGGACAACTGAGCGGGGCGGAGTTCATCGCGCGCCTACCCGGCGTGCTCAGCGAGGGAGAAGTGTCGTGAACCGGCCCGACTACACCGTGCTCGTGGTCGATGACGACTTCCGGGTGGCGAACATGCATGCCGGAATCGTCGGCGCGCTACCCGGATTCGCTGTCGGCGCGGTCGCCAACACCGTTGCCGCCGCCCGGCAGGCACTCGCCACGACAGCCATCGATCTCGCCTTGGTCGACGTCTATCTGCCGGATGGTTCGGGCATCGACCTGGTGCGCGAATTGCACTGCGACGCCATGATGCTCACCGCTGCCACCGAATCGGCCACGGTCCGCGCCGCCTCGGCGGCGGGAGCGCTGGCGTATCTGGTGAAACCGTTCGATCACACCGTCCTCGCCGCCCGACTGGCCGGCTATGCCCGTTACCGCAGAATCCTCGCCGTCCCCGAGGTGAGCGCACGCGAGGTCGACGCGGCACTCGACGCGCTGCGGCCCACCCCGGTAACCCCGGACCGGGGCTCCGCCGCCGCCTCCCCCACCAGGGAACTCGTACTCCGAGCGGTGCACGGGGCCACCGCCCCGATGTCGGCGGGCGAGGTCGCCACCGCCATCGGAATCTCACGGGCCACCGCCCAGCGCTACCTGGCTGCCCTCGTCACCACCGCCGATCTACGCATGCAACTTCGCTACGGCACCACCGGCCGCCCCGAACAGGAATACTCCCCGATCCGCCGCACGCCCTGAGCGACGCGACCCGTCTCGGCAACCCGATGCGTGCCGAGAGACCCGGCGGCACAAAACCAGTCGACCCGACGGTGGCCCGCCAACTAGCGTTGATTCTCGCCGTCACACCGCCGTCGAAAGGTCATGCAGTGCTCGAAGCCGAAGCGATCGCCGCCAACCGCGCGAATTGGGACGACCGGGCCGACGTGCACGCGCGTTCGCGGATGTACGACGTCGACGCCTTTCTGGCCGATCCGGACGACATTTCCTCGGTGGTGCGCAACGATCTCGCGGTACTGGCCCCGCACCTACCGGAATCCGGGATCCGGGGGCGATCCCTGCTACATCTGCAGTGTCACATCGGGACGGACACCGTGTCCTGGGCGCGATTGGGCGCGATCGAGGTACACGGACTGGATCTGTCGCCGAACTCGCTGCGGCACGCCGCGCGGATCGCCGAGGCCGACGGTCGCGACATCACCTGGGTCGAAGGCGACGCGCGGTTCGCCTCCTCCCTGCTCGATCGGCGCTTCGACACCATCGTGACCAGTGCGGGAACCATCGTCTGGCTGCCGGAGCTCACCGCGTGGGCGCGGTCGATCCATGACCTGCTCGAACCGGGCGGGGTGTTCGTGATCCGCGACGACCATCCGATTCTGGGTGCGATGCAGTTCGAACCGTGGGAGATCGACGACGACTATCTCGGCGGTGGCGGCGCTCGCAGCTACTCGGACTCGGGGACCTACACCGAGGAATCCGAAGGGCAGATCGCGCACACGACCAATCATGAGTGGCGCCACGACCTGGGCGAGATCGTCGGCGCGCTGCTCGGAGCCGGGCTCGTCATCGAGGCGCTGACCGAGCTGCCCACTATGGACTGGCCCGCGTTCGCCGATCTCGTACCCTGCGAGCAGGGATGGACATTGCCCGACGGCGCACCGCGCATCCCGTTGAATTTCGCCGTCGTCGCCCGGCGGCCCGGCCACTAGACGCCGTCGGGCCGCGCGGTCTCAGGCATCCTCACCGAGGGCGTGCAGGATCGCGCGGGTCTTCTCGTCGCGGGCCGACACGCCCTGCTCGTACTGCTGCTCGCCGTTGCCGTACGCGGCGTCGACTTGCTGGACCACCATGCCCATGGCCGACTTGTCCGGTGAGCCGATGTCGAAGGTCATCTGGGAGCCGACGTTGTCCATCAGGTGGCGGATGCCCGCGGGGCCGCCGCCGAGGTTCATGCCCTCGAACGGGCCGACGGTGGCCCAGCGCAGTCCGAGCGAAGCTTTGACCAGGTCGTCGAGGTCTTCCGCGGCGATGATGCCCTGTTGCACCAGGTAGATCGCCTGGTCGTTGAAGACCTTCTGCAGGCGGTTGCCGACGAAACCAGGGATCTCGCGCTGCAACCGGATCGGTGTCTTGCCCAGCTCGCGATAGACCGTCATCGCCCGGACCACCGCCGCATCGGCGGTCTTCGCGCCGGGAACCACCTCGACGAGGGGCATCAGGTCTGCCGGGTTGAAGGGGTGGCCGATCAGGATGCGGCCGGCCGCGGAGCTGCCCTGGGCGATGTCGGTGGGCAGCAGCGAGGACGAGGAGGAGGCGAGCACCACGTCATCGGCGGTGGCTGCGGCCAGCTCGGCGAAGACCTCGTGCTTGAAATCGAGCCGTTCCGGGCCTGCCTCCTGCACATAGTCGACACCCTCGGCGGCCGATCCGGCCTCGGCGTGGGCGGTGACCGACAGACCCGACAGATCGTCGGCCACGATCTGTTCGAGGTCGGGTCGCGGATCGGCCAGTGCGACGTCCCAGCCGCCCCGGGCGAAGAGCCTCGCCCAGCCGAGACCGATCACGCCCGCCCCGACGATCGCCACCTTCGCCATGAGCTCTCCCGCCGATCGGAATCCCGAGTGGACCGTTCGGCAGCGAGGGTACGCAACGCCCGAGGCGGACAACGCCCGACACGCGGCGGGCGTTATCCGGCTCTGATCAGCGTGATTGCAGCCAGCCGCCGATTCGCTGCGCGATGGCGTCGGGGGTGAGGCCGAGTTCTTCGAGGATCTCGTTGCGGGAGGCGTGGTCCAGGAACTGCTGGGGCACACCGAGATCGCGGGTGGGGACGTCCAGGCCCGCGTCGCGCAGGCGAGCGGAGACGGTGGAGCCGATGCCGCCGTGCAGGCCGCCGTCTTCGACGGTCACCACGAGGCGGTAGTTCTCCGCGAGCTTGACCAAGGTGTCCGACACCGGGATGACCCAGCGCGGATCGACGACGGTGACCGAAATGCCTTGGGGTTCGAGGAGTTCGGCGACCTTCATCGCGGTGTCGGCGAAGGGGCCGACGGCGACGATCAGGACGTCACCGTGCTGGGACTGGGCGGAGCCCGCACCGGGCACGGCCAGTCGCAGCACATCCAGCCCGTCGAGACGTTCCACGGCCGTGATGTCCTCGGCGACACTGCCTTTCGGGAACCGCAGCACGGTCGGGCCGTCGGAGACGGCGAGCGCTTCGGCCAGCTCCTCCCGCAACGTGGCACCGTCGCGCGGGGCCGCGACCCGGATGCCGGGGATGATGCCCAGCAGCGAGAAGTCCCACATGCCGTTGTGGCTGGCGCCGTCGGGGCCGGTGACACCCGCGCGATCCAGCACGACCGTGACGGGCTGCTTCAGCAGTGCCACGTCCATCAGGAGCTGGTCGAACGCGCGGTTGAGGAAGGTGGCGTAGATGGCGACCACCGGGTGCATACCACCCAGCGCCAGACCGGCGGCCGAGGCCATGCCGTGCTGTTCGGCGATGCCCACGTCGAACATGCGCTCTGGGAAGCGTTCGCCGAACGCGGCCAGACCGGTGGGGCCCGGCATGGCGGCGGTGATGGCGACGATGTCGTCGCGGCGCGCACCGTGTTCGATGAGCTCCTCGGAGAACACCGCGGTCCAGCCCTTGGCCTTCTTGCCCGCCAGCGGGCGGCCGGTGAGCGGGTCGATCGGGTCGCAGGCGTGCATCTGGTCGGCGACGTGGTTCTCGGCGTGCTCGTAGCCGTTGCCCTTGCGGGTGACCACGTGCACGACGACCGGACCGCCGAAGTCCTTGGCGCGCCGCATCGCCGCCTCGAGCGCGACGAGATCGTGGCCGTCGACCGGGCCGACGTACTTCATGCCCAGATCGGAGAACAGTTCCTGCGGGCTCACCGCGTCTTTGATCCCGGCCTTGAGCGCGTGAACCATCGAGTACGCCGAATCACCCACGGCGGGAATGCTTTTCAGGATGCGTTTCCCGGCGTCGAGCGCGTGCTCGTAGGCAGGCTGGGTGCGCAGGGCGGTCAGGCGGTCGGCGAGCCCACCGATCGTGGGGGCATAGGAACGGCCGTTGTCGTTGACCACCACCACCACCGGGCGATCGGGCGCACCCGCGATGTTGTTGAGCGCCTCCCAGCACATACCGCCGGTGAGCGCGCCGTCCCCGACGATCGCGACCGGGGTGCGGTCCTGATCGGTGAGCGCGAACGCCTTCGCGAGGCCGTCGACGTAGGACAGCGCGGCCGACGCGTGTGAGGACTCGACCCAGTCGTGTTCGCTCTCGGCGCGGCTCGGGTAGCCCGACAGACCGTCACGGCTGCGCAGCGAGTCGAAGCGATCCTTGCGACCGGTGAGGATCTTGTGCACATACGCCTGGTGGCCGGTGTCGAAGATCAACGGATCGGCGGGCGAATCGAAAATCCGGTGTAAGGCGATGGTCAGCTCGACCACCCCGAGATTGGGGCCGAGATGGCCTCCGGTGGCGGCGACCTTCTGCACCAGGAACTCGCGGATCTCGTCCGCCAGTTCCCGCAGCTGCGGCACGCTCAGCCGGCGCAGATCTTCGGGTGAATCCACCCGCGACAGCACTCCCACCTGAACTCGCTCCCTCCGGACTACATTGTGATCAGCCCAGTGTATTTGCCCGCGGGACGGGCACAGGCTCGCGGGCCCTTCCCAGCACGGGCACGGCGAGCGCTACGGTCGCGACGACGATACCGCCGCAGGCCCGGTGAACAGGACGCGCGGGCAGAAATCGGGTTCGACCAAGGCTTACCTCACCGAGTTCTGGGCTGTGAGGACAATCTCCCCTGCGCGTCCAGGACCGGGCCACCAGCGCTGCGACCTACAGTGACGCTGTGACTCGACCGCACGGCGCGACGCGCACGATCGACCCGGGTGTGGTGGCGGGCATGCTCGACGAGGTGTACGCGGTCTGTCGCGACGACACCTCCGGCGCACCCGCCGACTACATCCCCGAGCTCGCCGCCGTCGCACCGGATTCGTTCGGACTGTGCCTGGCGACCGCCGACGGACTCGTCTACCAGGTCGGCGACACCGGCATCGGGTTCACCATCCAGTCCATCTCCAAGCCGTTCACCTACGCACTGGCGCTGGCCGATCGCGGACTCGACGGGGTGGCCGAGCACATCGACGTGGAGCCGTCGGGTGAACCGTTCAACGAGATCAGCCTCGAACCCGACACTCAGCGCCCGAGCAACCCGATGATCAACTCCGGGGCCATCACCGCGGCCTCGCTGATCGACGGCCGCGACGCCGCCGACAAGTTCGAGCGGGTCCGTCGCTGCTACTCCCGCTTCGCCGGACGCGAGTTGACGATGAACGAGGCGGTCTACGAATCCGAAGCCCGCACGGGGTACCGCAATCGGGCGATCGGGTACATGTTGCGCTCGGTCGGCATCATCGACGTCGATCCGGACGACGTGGTCGACCGGTACTTCCGGCAGTGCTCGATCGAGATCACCTGCACCGATCTGGCCGTGATGGCGGCGACCCTGGCCGACAACGGAGTCAATCCGAAGACTCGTGAACGGGCGCTGTCGACCTCGCTCACCGAACGGGTGCTCAGTGTGATGACCACCTGCGGCATGTACAACGCCGCCGGTGACTGGGTGACCACGGTCGGGCTGCCCGCCAAGAGCGGGGTCGGCGGCGGGATCATCGCGGTGCTGCCCGGTCAGCTCGGGATCTCGGTGTATTCACCGAGGCTGGACGGGCAGGGCAACAGTGTGCGCGGGGTGGCGGCGTGCCGGGAGCTGTCGCGGCGGCTCGAACTGCACTTCTGTCACGTGACCCGATCGGCGCGCACCGCGATCCGCGCCGACTACTCGGTCGCGCAGCTGCCGTCGCGACTGCGCCGCACCCCCGAGGACGCCGAGGTGCTGGCCGCCCATGGTGACCGTGCGCGGGTCTACGAGCTGCACGGCGACCTGTTGTTCGCCGGTGCCGAACGGGCGGTGCGGGCGATCGAAGGCAACGCCGACGAGCTCGACGCGCTGGTGATCGACCTGCGCCGGGTCGGTGAGGTGAGTCAGGTGGCTCGCGGGATGGTCGAGCAGTTGCAGGCCGAACTGGTGCGCCGGGGCAGCCGGGTGGCGCTGGTCGATCCCGATGCCAAGCTCGGTCACGAGGTGTCGAGTCTGGATCCGGACGATCCGCGCGGGCGGGTGTTCGTCGATCGCGACACCGCGACCGAATGGTGTGAGGACATCGTGCTCGACCGGCATCGGCCGCCGGGAACGCGCGCCGCCGCGTCGATCGACCTCGACGAGCATCCGCTGCTGGTGGGACTCGCCCCCGCCGACCGGGACCGGCTGTGCGCGGATTTCGTCGCCCGCACCTTCGCCCGCGGCGAGGTGATCGCCGAGCGCGGCGAGCCACGGTCCGGGCTGTATCTGATTCTCGCCGGGCGGGTGCGGGCCACCTTCGCCGGTACCGACGGGCGGGTGCACCGGTTGGTGACGTTGTCGTCGGGGATGTCGTTCGGCGAGATCCCGATGTTGACCGGCGAGAATTTCGTCAACGACATCGTCGCCGAAACCGGGCTGCGGGTGGCGGTGATGAGCGCGGCCGTGTTCGACGAGCTCGCCGAGCAGCACCCGCAACTGAAACTCGCCCTGCTGCAACGGCTCGCGGCCGGGGCGTACGCGCAGATGGAAGCCACTGTCCGAACCATTTCGGGCAACGCCGAGAACTACTGACCGCCCGGCGGAACTCGGTCCTCACGCGAGACGTTGAGCAGCACAGCAGCCTTCGACCGACAGGAGTACCGCGGTGAGCAAGAAGTCCTGGCAGGCGAGCACGACCACCTTCGGGCGCGGCGTGGTGCGCGCGGTCCCCGATCTGATCCGGTTGACGTTGTCGGTGGAATCGCGCGCCGACACCGTCGCCGGGGCCTACGGGCGTGCCGGTGACCGGGTGAGCGCGGTCGTCGCGGCACTGCGAACCGCCGGGGTGAGTGACGCGGACATGGCCACCAGCGGCCTGAGCGTGCGCACCGAAACCGTCTACACCGACAACGGGCGCAACGAGATCGCCGGATACCTGGCCTCCACCGGCCTCAGTGTGTCGCTGCGCGAAGGCACCGGCATCGACCCCGCCGAAACGGTCGCCGCCGCGGTGAACGCGGGCGGCGACGACGTCCGCCTCGGCGGCCTCACCCGGGGCGTCGCCGACCCGGCCCCCCTGCTCGAGCAAGCCCGCGACGCGGCCTACGACGACGCGAAGGCGAAAGCCGAGCAGTACGCGACGCGCGCCGGAGTGAGCCTGGGCGCTGTCCTCCAGATCACCGAGGACACCTCGCCGCCGACGTCCCGGGCCTACGACATCAGCGCGGAAATGGACTCCTCCCCCATGCTGATGGCCCGGGCCGGCTCCCCGGTTCCCGTGGTCCCCGGCGAAACCGAAGTCGGCGCAAGCGTCCGCGTCACCTGGGCCCTCGACTAGCGCGGCCGGTCTACTCCGGCTGCGCGAGCAGCGCTTCGACGGCGCGTTCGGCACTCTGGACGGCGCTTTCCATCGTGGCGCACCAGTCCGTGCGGGTCCAATCGCCGGCCAGCATCAGGTTCGGGACCGAGGTGCGCTGGTCGGGGCGCAGGTTGTCGGTGCCGAGAACCTGGGAGAAGGTCGCCTTCGGCATCTTCACCACATGACCGGTGACGACCTGAGCGTCGGCGGCTTCCGGGTAATAGCGGCGGATGAGATCCATTTGCTCGGCGACGATCTCGCTGTTGCTCTTGTGGATCTGCTCGTAGGCGCCGCTGGTCGTCAGGCAGTACAGCCAGGTGCCATCGGGCGCGCGCTGATGCATGCGCTGCCGGTCGAAGACCTGATCGATCACTCCGGTGCCGCCGATCAGCGCCTCCATGGCCGACTTGGTTTTCAGCGGCCGGTCCAGATACAGGTTCGTGCTCACGATCGGGGTGAAACCCAGTTTGTCTGCGGCAGCGTAGATTTCGGCGTGTTCGGGCAGGTCGTCGAGGAGCCCGCCGATATTGGTGTTCGGAACCGCGCAGATCACCGCGTCGGCGTCGACGACCGAGCCGTCCGCCAGCTGCACCCCGGTCGCCTTGCCGTCGACGATGACGACCTTGCGGGCCACCGCCCGGTAGCGCACGTCGACCCCGTGGCGTTCGAAAACCTTCTCGGCACCGGCGATGTAGAGGGTGTCCAGATCCACGGTGGGGTAGCCGATCGTCACGCCTGTGCGCGTCCGCATCCCGATCCGGACCCCGGTGGCCAGCACATCGGCGAACACCTTCGCCGACTCCCTGTCCACCGGTTCCGCGGCGATGCCGAGCGCGAGCCAATCCCACAGGGCCTCGCGCGCTTTCGGCGGCATCGCCAGCCGCCGGAACCACTCGTCGGTGGTGATGTCGGCGAGGTAGGCAGGCTGCCACAGCGCTTGGCGCACCAAGGTGAGCGCGGAACGCAGCGCACGCAGCCGCTCCAGCGGTCCCGCGTCGGGATGCGCACCCATCAGTGTGCGCACGGCTGCGAAACCCTTGGTGTGCAACATGACTGCGCGACCACCCGGCCAGCGCAGGCTCCCCGCGCCGGGGAATTCCACGTGGTGCCGCGTACCCACGCTCTCCAGATACCGCCACAGGCTCCGGTATCCGCTGGCCACCACGTGCTGGCCGTTGTCGGCGAGGTCGTCCACCTCGGCGACCCGCATCGCCTGCGTGCGGCCGCCGAGCCGACCTCGCCGCTCCAGCAGGGTCACCTGTTCACCGGCTTCCGCCAGCCATACGGCGGCGGCCAGCCCGGCCAGCCCACCCCCGATGACAACGAACCGGCGTGCGTCGTTCACGTCCACCATTGAGACAATGTAGCGCGAACTCTCTCTTTCTATCGGTGGAATCGTCCGGGATCACCGAACACTCAGCGGTCGAGCAGCGCGACGCATTCGACATGGTGCGTCGCCGGGAAGGCGTCGAAGGCCCGCAGCTCCGTCAGGTGATAGCCGGCATCCAGGTACAACCCCAGATCACGAGCGAAAGCCGCCGGGTCGCAACCGATATGAACGATCCGGCGCGGATCGGCATCGGCGACAGCGGCGACGACATCCTTGCCCGCCCCCGCCCGCGGCGGATCGAGCACCACGACATCGGGCCTACCGGAAGCACTTCGAGCCCACGGCTCGACCCGCTCACTACGCAATTCCAGCCAGGGCAGATCCCCCAGCGCCGCCACCCCGTCGACAACCGCCGAACGAGCGGATTCGACACCGGTCACCGCCCCGGTCTGCCCCACCTGCTCGGCCAAGCGGGCAGCGAACACGCCCACACCGGCGTAGAGATCCCACCCCGAACCGCCGGGAGCGAGCCCCGACCACTCGGCGATCAGGTCCGAATAACATTGCGCCGCACCGCGATGCGCCTGCCAGAACCCGGTCGCCGACAACTCCCAGCGACGCCCCGCCACATACTCGACGACGCGACCCGAACCCTCGACCACACACTCCTCACGAGGCGCGTTCATCGCCGACTTCCGCGAAGCCGCCCGGTCCCGGATCGCCCCACGCTCGTCACCCGTCGGCGGCGCCGACTCACGACGACGCCCCGGCCGCTGGCCACGACCGCGGCTCGCGCCACGCGGTGTCTCCGGGCGACCGGCAGGACCCGAAGCAGGAGTCTCGGCCAGTTCCACGATATGACGAACACCGTCACCGTCGAGCGCGACGACCAGATCGGCCCCCGGCGTCCACAACCGGTCCGCGACGCCGTCGAGCGCACCGGCGACAGGCTGCGGGCAGCGCAGATCCGCGATCACCTCGGTGCTGCGGTAACGGTGCACACCGGCGTGCCCCGCGCCGTCCACGACCAACCGCACCCGCGTGCGCCAACCACCGGTGACCTCACCCGAATCACCGGCGATCGGCTCGACCGTCACCTCACGCTCGATCTTGGCCAACCGGCGCAACTGCTCGTCCACCACCGTGGCCTTGAGCGCGCGCTGCGCCGCGGGCGTCGCGAAGGAGAAGTCACAGCACCCCGCACCGCCCGGCCCGGACACCGGACAGGTCGCGGGCACCCGGTCCGGGGACGCCTCGATGATCTCGACCGCGTCGGCCCGGCAGAACGAACCGCCGCGATCCTCGGTCACCCGCGCCCGCACCAGCTCACCGGGCAGCCCGTGTCGCACGAACACGACCCGGCCCTCGTGGCGCCCGACGATGAACCCACCGTGCCCGGGCGCCCCGAGGCGCACCTCGAATTCTTGTCCGCTCCAATCACTCACGGCCACACCCACTCTCACCCTCGACCGGCGCGCCGCTCATTCGCGACGTCCTGGTCGTTCGAAACCTCGGCGCACCGAACCCGGTGCGTTCACATCGGCTGCTTGCTTGGCCCTGGTGGAGGAACTGAGCTGCCACGGCACGCTCGTCACCATCACACCGGGCTCGAACAGCAACCTGCCCTTCAACCGCAGCGCGGACTGGTTGTGCAGCACCTGCTCCCACCAGTGGCCGACCACGTATTCGGGAATGAAGACGGTGACCACGTCGCGCGGGGCGTCCTTGCGCACCCGCTTGACGTACTCGAGCACCGGCTTGGTGATCTCGCGATAGGGCGATTCGATCACCTTCAACGGCACGTTGATCTCGCTGTTCTCCCATTCGCGCACCAGCTTGCGGGTGTCGGCGTCGTCGACGTTGACCGTCACCGCTTCCAGGGTGTCCGGGCGGGTGGCGCGCGCGAAGGCCAGCGCGCGGCGCGTGGGCAGATGCAGCTTGGAGACCAGGACCAGCGAGTGGGTGCGGCTGGGCAGCACGCCGTCCCAGTCGGATTCGTCGAGTTCGCGCGAGACCGAGTCGTAGTGCTTGTGGATCAGCTTCATCACGACGAAGATCGCCACCATCGTCAGGATCGCGATCCAGGCGCCGGCGAAGAACTTGGTGACCAGCACGATCATCAGCACGGCGCCCGTCGCGGTCAGACCGATCGCGTTGATCACCCGGGAACGCATCATCTGCCTGCGCTGTGCCGGGTCGGTCTCGGTGCGCAGCAGACGCGTCCAGTGCCGCAGCATGCCGGTCTGGCTCAGCACGAACGAGACGAACACACCCACGATGTAGAGCTGGATCAGCTTGGTCACCTCGGCACCGAAGAACACCACGAACGCGATCGCGGCACCCGAGAGGAACAGGATGCCGTTGGAGAACGCGAGCCGGTCGCCACGGGTGTGCAGCTGACGGGGCAGGTAGCGGTCCTGGGCAAGAATCGAACCGAGCACGGGGAAACCGTTGAACGCGGTGTTGGCGGCCAGTACCAGGATCAGGGCGGTGACGATGGTGATGAAGAAGAACCCGATCGGGAAGCCGTGGAACACCGCTTCGGCGATCTGCGCGATCAGGGTCTTCTGGTGATAATCGGCGGGCGCACCGACCAGGTGCGCGGGGTCGTGCGCGTACACGACGCGGATCTTCTGGGCCAGGATGATGATGCCCATCAGCAGCACGATCGCGATGGAACCCAGCAGCAGCAAGGTGGTCGCGGCATTGCGCGACTTGGGTTTACGGAACGCGGGCACACCGTTGCTGATGGCCTCGACACCGGTCAGCGCCGCACAGCCGGAGGAGAAGGCACGCGCGATCAGGAAGGCGAAGGCCAAGCCGTAGAGGTGCTCGTCTTCGGCGTTGAGCCCGAAACCGGCGGACTCGGCCTGGATGTCGTCGCCGAGCACGTAGGTACGGAACAGGCCCCAAGCCAGCATCGCGAACATGCCGAAGATGAACGCGTAGGTGGGAATCGCGAAGGCGGTCCCCGATTCGCGGATGCCACGCAGGTTGATCGCGGTGAGGATCGCGATCGCCACGACCGCGAACAACACCTTGTGCGTGGCGACGAACGGGATCGCCGACCCGATATTGGACGCAGCCGACGAAATCGACACCGCCACGGTGAGCACATAATCGACCAGTAGCGCGCTGCCGACCGTCAAACCGGCATTGGGCCCGATGTTCTTCGTCGCGACCTCGTAGTCGCCGCCACCGGAAGGGTAGGCGTGCACGTTCTGCCGGTAGCTGGCAACGACCACCGCCATCACCAGGGCTACGGCAAGACCGACCCACGGCGCGTACACGTAGGCCGAGATGCCCGCCGCCGACAGCACCA
This sequence comes from Nocardia sp. NPDC055165, assembly GCF_053606985.1. NCBI lineage: Bacteria > Bacillati > Actinomycetota > Actinomycetes > Mycobacteriales > Nocardiaceae > Nocardia > Nocardia sp. NPDC055165. Next base: position 11,420 of record NZ_JBSGSS010000029.1, on the reverse strand, counting down.
GGAAGATTTCCTCCGGGGCATACGCGACCGACGACATCGCGTCGGAGGCGAAGACCGGAAGAGCGATACGCTTGGGCAACAACGTGTGGCCGAGCGAATCGCTACGGAACGGCCTGCCCAGCAGCACACGCTTGGCTGCCGTCGTCAACTTGGACACCGGGCTGAGCATAGAGGAGTTCACCAGCACCTTCGCGCGCACGTTCACCGGCGTCACGGCGATGTCCGGATTGTTTGCCCCGCGTCGGCGCGGGGAAAATGGGCGATGGGAGCATCCGGCGGGTACGGTCCTTGCCGGACGCCACGGGTAGGCAAGGAACGAGGGTGCACGGTGTACGTAGTGATCATGGGGTGCGGGCGTGTCGGCTCGTCACTGGCGCGTGCGCTGACCCGGGTGGGTCACGAGGTCACGGTCATCGACCGGGATCCCACCGCCTTCCGCCGCCTCGGTGAGGGTTTCACCGGGCAGGAGGTGATCGGCGTCGGCTTCGACCGTGAGGTGCTGACCCGCGCGGGGATCGAGCGCGCCGACGCCTTCGCCGCGGTGAGCTCCGGTGACAACTCCAACATCATCTCGGCGCGAGTGGCCAGAGAGATGTTCGGCGTCGAACGTGTCGTCGCTCGCATCTACGACGCCAAACGCGCCGAGGTGTACGAACGACTCGGCATCCCGACCATCGCCACCGTGCCGTGGACCACCGACCGGTTCCTGCGCACCCTTATCGGTGACAACTCGACCACCACCTGGCGCGATCCCACCGGCGCGGTCGCGGTGACCCAGCTGACCCTGCACGAGGACTGGTCCGGTCGCACGGTGCGCGATCTGGAACGCGACCTGCAGGTGCGGGTGGCGTTCATCCTGCGCTTCGGCCAGGGCCTGCTGCCCGAATCCAAGACGATCGTCCAGGCCGACGACGTCGTCTATGTCGCGGCCACGTCCGGCACAGTCGGCGAGGCGATCGCCCTGGCCGCCAAGGCCCCACTGAGCGAGGACTGAACACATGAAGGTCGCCATCGCCGGAGCGGGCGCGGTCGGGCGCTCGATCGCCAGGGAACTCCTACGCGGCGGACACCGCGTGATGCTGCTCGAACGCCAGCTCGACCACATCGATCCCGCCGCCATCCCCGACGCCGTCTGGGTGCACGCAGACGCCTGCGAGCTGTCGCTGCTGGAGAACGCCGATCTCGAGACCTACGAGGTGGTGATCGCGGCCACCGGCGACGACAAGGCGAATCTGGTGCACGCCCTGCTCGCCAAGACCGAGTTCGGGGTGCGCCGGGTGGTGGCGCGAGTCAACGATCCGCGCAACGAATGGCTGTTCAACGAGTCGTGGGGCGTCGACGTGGCGGTGTCGACGCCGCGGCTGCTCGCCTCGCTGGTCGAGGAGGCCGTATCGGTGGGTGATCTGGTGCGGCTGATGACGCTGCGGCAAGGGCAGGCCAACCTGGTCGAGATCACCCTGCCCGCCGACACCCAGCTGGCAGGCAAGCCGGTGCGGACCTTGAAGATGCCGCGCGATACCGCGCTGGTGACGATCCTGCGCGGTGGCCGGGTCATCGTGCCGCAACCCGACGATCCGTTCGAGGGTGACGACGAACTGTTGTTCGTCACCTCGGTGGAGGCCGAAGAGGATCTGCGACTCACGCTGGCGACGCACGGCGTGCGGCCGTAAGCCCCTACGCCACTTTCAGTTCCGCGCGCAGCTTGTTGAGCGCGCGGTGCTGCATCACCCGGACCACGCCCGGGCTGGTGCCGATGGCCTCGGCGGTCTGCGCCGCGCTCCAGCCGAGCACGATGCGCATGTGCAGCACCTCTCGGTGATTCGGCGCGAGCACCTTCATCAGTTCGAGGGTGGCGGCGCGGCGCTCGTAGGCCAGCACCCACTCCTCCGGACCCGCCGAAGTACTGGCGCTGTCGGGCAGCTCGGCCGTGGGGTAGGCAGTGTGCTTGCCGCGACGGAACGCGTCGGAGACCTTGTTGGCGGCGATGCCGTAGACGAAGGCCAGGAACGACTTGCCCTGATCGCGGTAGCGCGGGATGGCGGTGACAGTGGCGATCAGGACTTCCTGGGTGACATCGTCGGCAGTCACGGTGAGATGCCCGGTGGCGCCCATACGGGCCGAGCAGTACCGGCGGACCACCGGGTGCACCAGGCGCAGGATCTCGGCGACGGCGTCGCGATCACCGGCGGCGGCCGGGCCGATCAGCGCGTCGAGTTCGGCGCCGAGGCGCTTGCTCTCCGACAGCACGGGCGCCGGGGTCTTGGCGGCGTCGCGGCGTGCTGCGGTGGCCGGTCGCTCATTTCGGTGCTCGGTTGCCATCATGGTCGCCGGTCCTCTCACGATCATCGCGTTTTTCCTACGCATTGATCGTGCGACGAACAGCCGGTCGCGACCAGATACCCCAGGGTGGGTACTTCCCCACCTCCGGCGGCGCGCTGACCACCCTTACGCGGGCACGGATTCCGTTCCGGCGCCGGGCTTGTCGGCTTTCTCGGCGGGCAGGTGCCCGGCGCGGCGCACCGCCCACACGGTGACCACCAGGGCGACCGCGGTGAGCGGCCAGCCCATGCCGATCCGCGCCACGGCCAGCCAGGTGGTGTGGTCGGTGTCGTAGAGCTGCGACTGCACCAGGTAGCGGGCGCCGAACACGACCACCCAGACCGCGGTGGCCAGGTCGTAGAGCTTGCGGATGCGCTTGTCGGCCCGCCAGCGGTGACCGTGCCCGTTGAGCGCGCCCCAGATCACCCCGACCAGCGGCCTGCGCAGCAGGATCGACACCGCGAACACACCCGCGTACACCAGGCTGGTGTAGATGCCGAACAGGAAGAAGCCCTTGGCCTCCCCCACTCGCTGGGCGATGAGCGCGCACAGGCCGACGCCGAGGAAGCCGGAGACGGCAGGCTGGATGGGGCTGCGCTGCACCAGTCGCCAGATCAGGATGGCGGCGGCGACGCCGAGAGCGGCCCAGATGGCCACGGTGAGGCCCGCGAAGGTGTTCACCGGGACGAAAACCAGAACGGGGAGGGTGGAATAGATCAGGCCGCTGAAACCGCCGAGCTGCTCGAGCAAGGTTTGTTCGGCCTTGTCGACCTCGGTGTCGATCTCCGGGTCCACCTGTTCATCGGTGACCACGGGCAACGCCACGGTGGCTTCGGGGTCCGCGGCAGTGCGGTACTCGTCGCTGGAGGGCATACGTCAGCTGTTCCCGCGCAATTCGTAGTAGGGGTTGAAGATCACCTTGCGGCCGTCGCGGTCGCCGACGCGACCACGGACCAGAATGCGCCTGCCCGGTTCGATACCGGGAATGCGCCTGCGCCCGATCCACACCAGGGTGATGGCATCGGTGCCGTCGAAGAACTCGGCCTGCACGGTGGCACCGGCCGCCTTGGGACACGCCTCGACACTGCGGAGTCTGCCCAGAATCGTCGCCTCTTCGCCACGACAGCAATCCTTGGCCCGCCGGGCACCGGACGCATCGGCCGTCTCAGCCAATTCCTCGGCGTCGAGCTGGTCGATATCGGCGGTGAGACGACGACCGAGTCGGCGAAAATATCCCGAGTCCGGACCCGATCCCGACTTGTGTCCGCCCGTGGATGACGACATGTCACGCTTCTCCCGCTAGTTGGCCGTACACCGCCACTGTAGATGGGCAAACGCCCGGCCGCTACGCTCGGTCGGTGTTGCGCACCCCACCCCAGGTCACCGTGGTCGCCCTGCCGGGGACCGGCTCCGACGCCGATTTCGCGGCCCGCGCGTTCGGGCCTGCCGCCCTCGCGTACGGACTCGCCTTCCACGCCGTCGAACCGGACCCGCAGGCCGTGATCGGGAGCTGTACCGCGGCTTTGGACGCTGCCGCGGCGCGCGGTCCGGTCCTGGCCGCGGGCATCTCCCTCGGCGCCGCGATCGCACTCGACTGGGCAGCCGAGCACCGTACCGCGGTAGTCGGTGTCATCACAGCATTACCCGCCTGGACGGGTGCCGAAACCGCCGCGTGCCCAGCCGCATTGAGCGCCGCGGTTACCGCCGAGCAACTGCGAGCCGACGGTCTGGAGGCGGTGCTGGAGCGGATGCGCGCCTCGAGTCCACCCTGGCTGGCCGACGCACTGACCCAGTCCTGGCGTGGGCAGTGGCCGCACCTGCCCGCCGCGCTGGACGAGGCCGCCGCGTACACGTGGCCGTCGCTGGACGACTTGGCGGGCAACGACGTGCCGGTCGCGGTCGTCGGCGCCGGCGACGACCCGGTCCACCCGATCGCCGTCGCTGAGGAATGGGCGGCAACATTGCCGTCAGCCCGACTGCACCGGGTGACACTCGCCGAGCTGGGCGCCGACCCGGCGATCCTCGGGCACACCGGGTTCGCAGAGTTGAGCGCGCTGCTACCAGCGACTCTCACGCAACGAACAGCCTTGCAGGACAACTGATTTCGCGAATACACGGGTAACTCGTTCGGATACCCCCGACACCACACCCGCCCCGAACCGCAGGCTCGCTCACCCGCCGAACCACCTCCCCACGACCGGCGAAAGTCGCGGAGAGGCGGCGGAGCCACGCCTAGTTCAGGCCGAGTTGCTGCATGGCCGAACCGTCCGCGCCTCGACGCGGCTCGTCCGGCAGTTTCGGCGGGAGGGCCGAGGGCGGCGGAGCGGCCGCGGCGGCCGCCTGGGCCTCGAGCGCGTCCTGCTGGGCCTGGACCTGCTGCTGATGGGCGGCGGCCAGCTGTTCGGCCAGTTCCTGGGGCAGGACCACCGGAAGCGGGTCACGCACGGGCAGGGGGTCGGTGCCGCGGCGGACCACGGCGTCGGCCAGGACCGCGCGGGCAGCGGTGATCAGCGGGCTGCGGTCGTCGACGGCGCCCTTGGGGCCGGCGGCGACCAGCCGGATCATCCAGCGAGGACCGTCGACACCGATGAAACGCAGATCGGCGCCCTCGGTGATCGCCTTGACCTCGCGGCCCCACGGGCCCTTCTCGACAGCCACGCTCGCGCCGTCACCGCGCAGCGACTCCGCCAGATCCGCGGCGACCGTGCGCCACTGACCCGCCGACTTGGGCGCGGCGTAGGCGGCGACCGTGAGCCTGCCGTGCTCGGTGGCCAGGTGCACCGCCTGCGGGGTGCCGTCGGGACTCATCTCCACCTGCAACTGCCCGCCCTGGGGCACCGGGATGAGCACCGAGCCGAGATCGAGGCGACGCGAGATGGCCTCGTCGGAAACCTCGCTGATGTCGTAGGGGCCCGCGGCGGCATCGGGGGCATGGTCGAAATTGCCGTAGATGCGCTCATCGGTCGGAGCGTCGTCGAAGTCCAGGCGCGCGAAGTCGGGGCGCTGGAACTCGTCGGTGTCGTACTCGTCGGAGTCCGCGTCCAAGTCGTAGTCCGCCTCGTCGTACTCGACGTCGTCGTAGTCGACGTAGTCGTCGGCGGCGTCGTCACGCGCGCGCTTCTTCTTTCCGAACAGACCCATCACGCCTCCTTGTCGGCCAGGCCGGCATGCCCGCCGCTCGACCCGTACCCGCCGGTGCCACGGGCGGTGTCGTCGAGATCGTCGACCTCGGCGAAGTCGACCAACTCGACCCGCTGCACCAGCAACTGCGCGATGCGGTCGCCGCGACGCAGCTCGATGGCGGTGCGTGGGTCGTGGTTGATCAGGCACACCTTGATCTCACCGCGGTAACCCGCGTCGACCGTGCCGGGCGTGTTGACCACCGACAGACCGGCCTTCGCCGCCAAGCCGGACCGGGGGTGGATCAAGCCGACCGTGCCCATCGGCAACGCGATCGCGATCCCGGTACCGACCAGCACCCGCTCGCCCGGTTCGATGATCACATCCTCGGTGGTACAGAGGTCGACGCCCGCGTCACCCGGATGGGCACGCGTCGGCACAGGGATGCCGGGATCGAGCCGCCGCAGCGGAATCGGTGCAAGTGCGTTCACATCGGTCGAGACTACGCGGTCGAGGCCGGACCTTCTCGTCGCAGCCCTGGTGCGGTGACCTAGTGTTGAGGGGTGCCCGACCAGCCCCATTCCCCGACGACCGCGACCACAGACACCGACCACGGCGCGCCGAGCGCGCAGGGTCCGTCGCCCTACTCCGAGCGCCTGTGGGTGCCGCTGTGGTGGTGGCCGGTCGGCTTCGCGATCGCGGGCCTGCTCGCAGCCGAGATCCATATGGGCGCGCCGGGTCTGCGGGCTTGGCTGCCGTACGTGTTGCTGGCGCCGGTCCCGGTCTGGATTCTGTTGTGGATGAGCAGGCATCGCCTGGATGTCACCGTGGCCGACGATGGTACGGCGGAACTGCGCGTCGACCGCGCCCACCTACCGGTGAGCTTCGTCGCGCGCGCCGCGGCCGTCGCGCCGACGGCCAAGAGTGCGGCGCTGGGCCGACAACTCGACCCCGCCGCCTATGTGCAGCACCGGGCCTGGATCGGCCCGATGGCATTGCTGGTGCTGGACGACCCGGACGACCCCACGCCGTACTGGTTGGTCAGTACGCGTAGGCCGGACCGGGTCTTGGCCGCGCTCGGACTCCCGAGCGCGGGCTGACCCTTCCTCGCTGATCCCTGCGGATCAGTCTGCGTAGCCCATGCGGGTCGATCGACCGCACGGTGCCACGCACTTGCCTGCCGCTAGAGCGCGCAATCCATGCAGATGAGCTGTCCACCCTTCTCGGTGGCCAGTCGGCTGCGGTGATGCACGAGGAAACAGCTCGAGCAGGTGAACTCGTCCGCCTGCTTCGGGACCACCCGAACGCTGAGTACCTCGTCGGACAAGTCCGCGCCGGGAAGCTCGAACGATTCCGCTGTATCGGATTCGTCGATGTCCACGACGGCGGACTGCGCCTCGTTGCGGCGGGCCTTCAGCTCCTCGAGCGAATCCTCCGACACCTCGTCGGATTCGGTGCGCCGCGGTGCGTCATAGTCGGTTGCCATGTCGTCTTCCCCTCAGTCCTTACTCCGTATATCCCGGATCAGTCGATTGCCGTAACCCCGCAGGGTTCCGGCGTTCGTACCGCCCCGCCGGTGGTGCACCTCACACGTGCACCGGTCGTCTATCAGGTTCGATCGACCAGCGATCTACTCCGACAGCGTTCGGTAAACGCAGGACATGCCCTTGTTGTTCCCGCGACCGACCACCGTTTCACCGGTAAATATTCGATCTGGGCGGCCAGACAATAGCGGACCGATGGACGAAAGTCGCAATCAAACCCGCGCCGAGCCGAAACCGACGACGAATCGTCACCTGCCGGGAAACTCGCCGAGACCTCCCCGACTCGCGCACCGCCGCGGGACTCGTAGAGTGAGCGCGTGGTTTCACTGATCACCGAAGGCAGCGCGACAGATCGCGACGGCAAACCCTTTCCGCGGCGGCGGCCCGAGCTCTGGCTCGCGCTCGTCCTCGTGCTGGCTCTGGTGAGCCTGTTCGTCTGGATCACGGCGTTTCGAACCCGTGACGACAGCAACGAACCGATGGCGTGCAACGCGCCGAGCACGCCGACGGCCACCAACGCGCCGCAGCCCGCGGCACTGGGTACCCGGGTGGGTCCGACGCGACTCGCCGAGGTCGACCCGGCGGCCCTGTCGGAGTCGCGGGTGCGGGTGTTCAACGCCAACGGCAAGAGCGGCCAGGCGGGCAACATCGGCGCGGCACTGGCCGACCTCGGCTTCGCCGGCGCGCCGGGGACACAGGTCGGTAACGATCCGGTCTATGTCAGCGGCGACCTCACCTGCACCGGTCAGATCCGGTTCGGTGTGAACGGTCGGCCCGCGGCCGCCTCGGTGCAGTTGATCGCGCCCTGCGCCGAGCTGATCGAGGATCCGCGCACCGACGACACCGTCGATCTGGTCCTCGGGCAGGCGTTCGGTGAATCATTGCGACCCGGCGCCGACGCCGAGGCAGTGCTTCGGTCGCTCAAGAACCTGGCCCCCGGCGCGAGCTCGTCCTCGATCGACCCGGACCTCCTCGACGCCGCACGCGAAGTCAAGTGCTGAGCGATCTAGTCCGGTAGCGCCGTCGGCGCGCCGACCCGGTCGAGCAGGTCGGTGAGGTCCCCGGCGATACCGGGGGCCGCGACGACGGTCAGTTCGCCCGCGGCCCCGCCGACGGTGACCGGGGGGACGCGCACGATCGCACCCGCTTCGGCGGCGATGAGGGCACCCGCGGCCCAGTCCCAGGCGTTGAGGCCGTGCTCGTAGTACGCCTCGAGCCTGCCCGAGGCGACATGGCACAGGTCCATGGCGGCGGCGCCGAGGCGGCGGATGTCGCGGATCCGCGGCAGGATCTCGGTGAGCAGCTGCGCCTGGCGGGCCCGGCGCGCGCTGCCATAGGCGAAGCCGGTGGCTACCAGGGCCACCGAGAGCGAATCCTCGCTACTGCAGCGCAGTGTCACCCGGGTGCCGTCCGGTCGCACAGCGTGCGATCCAGCGCCCAGTGCGGCGCTGTAGGTGGTGGCGGCGACGACGTCCACCACGGCGCCCGCCACGGGCTTGCCGTCGACCACCGCGCCCACCGAGACGGCGTAGCCGGGGAGCCCGTAGAGGAAGTTCACGGTGCCGTCGATCGGGTCGACGACCCAGGTGACGGCACCCGCGGCGGTGGCGCCGACATCGCCGCCGCCTTCCTCCCCCAGAATCGCGTCGCCGGGCCTGCGCTCGGCGAGCAGCTTGCGGATCAGCTGTTCGGATTCGGTGTCGACGATGGTGACCGGATCGGTGACGTGCCCCTTGGTGGCCACGGCGCCTGCCACGGGTCCGTCGTCGGCGAATACCTCGGGCCTGCGGGCACGCACGTGCGCGGCGGCCGTCTCGGCGAGCTCGACGGCCAGGCGCCGCAACTGCTCGTAATCGGCGGATGTGGTGGGGGCGGTTACGGTCTCGGGCTCGGTGTATTCGGGCACCCACCCATCGCATCACATGTCGTGGCTCGTCGCGCGAGGGGTGACTACCGCTACTCTTCTCCCTGGTGTCTGCCAGGCACCTCGACCACGTCAGCAAGGGGTTGAACCATGTCCACTCGGGGGCACGCATTCGGTATCGATATCGGCGGCAGCGGGGTGAAGGGCGCCGAGGTCGATCTGGCCACCGGCCTGCTCACCCATGAGCGCATCAAGATCCCGACACCGCGTCCGTCGACGCCCGACGCCGTCGCCGGGGCGGTCGCCGAACTCGTCGCGCAGGCGGGGTGGCAGGGACCGGTGGGCATCACCATGCCGTGCGTGGTGCTCGACGGCCACGCCAGAACCGCGGCCAACATCGACCAGGCCTGGATCGGCACCGACGCCCGCGCGTTGTTCGCGAAGGCGCTGGGCGGGCGCGAGGTCACCGTGCTCAACGACGCCGACGCGGCGGGACTGGCCGAGGACCGCTACGGCACCGCGCGCGACCTCCACGGGCTGACGCTGCTGCTCACCTTCGGCACCGGCATCGGCTCCGCACTGCTCTACGACGGCGTGCTGGTGCCCAACTCCGAGCTCGGCCATCTCAAGATCGAGGGCGTCGACGCCGAGGATCTGGCCGCGGCCTCGGTCAAGGACAACGAGGACCTCACCTACCCGGAGTGGGCGCAGCGGGTGAGTCGCGTGTTGGGTCACATCGAGGATCTGTTCTGGCCGAAGGTGATCGTGGCGGGCGGCGGCATCAGCCGTGATCACGAACAGTGGATTCCGTTGCTCACCAACCGAACTCCCGTGATTCCGGCCGTATTGAAGAACACCGCGGGTATCGTCGGCGCGGCGATGGCCATCGATGCGGGCCTCGCGCCGTAGCCCGGCGCGGCCTGCGACGCAACGCCTGGGTGGCATCGTGCCATGAGTACCCTGGTTGGATCGTTACAATGGAACACGTCCGGCGGTGAGCCGGTGAAACCTTCCGGCCGCGGCCGGTCGCGAGAAGGTCGGTGAACGAGCGCCGACTTCCCCGGCCGACGCATCGCCGGTGCAACCCGACCGACCGCTCCGCCGGAAAACCACTCTGGCGTGACGCCGCACGAGACCGTCACGAAAGGGCGTACGTGGTAGCCACGAATACCCGTCAGACCGCCGACTCGGCCTCCGACGCCGATGCCGACGACGCCGTAACCCCGGCCAAGAAGGCGCCGGCTAAAAAGGCCGCTGCCAAAAAGGCGCCGGCGAAGAAGGCCGTAGCCAAGAAGGCGCCGGCGAAGAAGGCTGCCGCCAAGAAGGCTCCGGCCAAGAAAACCGCCGCGAAGAAGGCGACCTCGGGCGAGGGCGGTGAGGAGCAGCTCGACGACGAGTCGGTCGAGGTCGACGATCTCGGTGATCTCGAAGTCGCCGAAGACGAACTCGTCGGCGAGGAAGTCGTCGTCGAAGACGTCACCGAGGAAGCCGCCGAGGTCGCCGATACCGCGGAGCCGTCCGAGAAGGACAAGGCTTCCGGCGATTTCGTCTGGGACGAGGAGGAGTCCGAAGCGCTGCGTCAAGCACGCAAGGACGCCGAACTCACCGCCTCCGCCGACTCGGTGCGCGCCTACCTCAAGCAGATCGGCAAGGTCGCGCTGCTCAACGCGGAGGAGGAGGTCGAACTCGCCAAGCGAATCGAGGCCGGCCTGTTCGCCGCGGAGAAGATGCGCGAGTTCGCCGAGGCGGGCGAGAAGCTCTCGGTCACCACGCGCCGCGATTTCAACTGGATCGTGCGCGACGGCAACCGGGCCAAGAACCACCTGCTCGAGGCCAACCTGCGACTGGTCGTCTCGCTGGCCAAGCGCTACACCGGCCGCGGCATGGCGTTCCTCGATCTCATCCAGGAGGGCAACCTGGGTCTGATCCGCGCGGTCGAGAAGTTCGACTACACCAAGGGCTACAAGTTCTCGACGTACGCGACGTGGTGGATCCGTCAGGCCATCACCCGCGCCATGGCCGACCAGGCCCGCACCATCCGTATTCCGGTGCACATGGTCGAGGTCATCAACAAGCTCGGCCGCATCCAGCGCGAGCTGCTCCAGGACCTGGGCCGTGAGCCCACGCCGGAGGAGCTCGCCAAGGAAATGGACATCACGCCGGAGAAGGTCCTCGAGATCCAGCAGTACGCGCGTGAACCGATCTCGCTCGACCAGACCATCGGCGACGAGGGCGACAGCCAGCTCGGTGACTTCATCGAGGATTCCGAGGCGGTCGTCGCGGTCGACGCGGTGAGCTTCACCCTGCTGCAGGATCAGCTGCAGTCGGTGCTGGAGACGTTGTCCGAGCGTGAGGCGGGCGTGGTGCGGTTGCGCTTCGGCCTCACCGACGGTCAGCCGCGCACCCTCGACGAGATCGGTCAGGTCTACGGCGTCACGCGTGAGCGCATCCGTCAGATCGAATCGAAGACGATGAGCAAGCTGCGCCACCCGAGCCGTTCGCAGGTTCTGCGCGACTACCTCGACTAGGTTCCACACAAGAGGCCCGCACCACCGAATCGCTGTCTCTTATAC
>NZ_JBSGSS010000028.1:0-34403 GCF_053606985.1 Nocardia sp. NPDC055165 | reverse complement strand
AAGTAACCCTGAACACATGATCAGTCAGGCGCTCAACGTCCTACCTCGTGTCCCGGCCGCTGGGCGGCTGAGTCGGTGTCCGTGTCGCTCTGACTGGAATAAAGTTACGTGCCGACCAACGCGAAGTCAAATCGCCTGGAAGATTCAGCATTTCCCCAGCTCACGCCCACCGCGGTGCTGCGGATTCAAGCCACGCGCTCGTCGGCGAACATCGCACTCGCCGAGGGTGGATGCCCGGCGATCAGATGGCAACTGATCATTTGTCCAGGCCGTGGATGATCTATAACACACGTTCTACCTGGTGTCATGACGCGACAAGCATAGACAGGACCCGCCCTCCGATATACAGTTTGCCCTCGTTCAGCAATTTTATAGCTAACGCACGGGTGGAAGGTAGGCCGAGGTGATAGAGGATTTCGACTCGGTCGAGCGTCGCGCCTGGAGCGCGGTGGTCACCCTCTCGATGCGCGTACCGAGCGCACTCGATTCACGACTACAACGAGAGTTCGGCGTGACCCATTTCGAGTACCGGGTCATGGCCCTGCTCCACGACGCGCCGCGACGCCGGATGCGGTTGAGCATGCTCGCGGCCCGGGGGCACGGGTCCATTTCGCGGCTCTCCCACGTGGTGTCGAAGCTGGAGCGGGTGGGCTGGGCGCGGCGGGAAGCGACGGAATCAGGGCGCGGTATCGACGCGGTACTCACCGCAAGCGGGCAAGCCAAGGTGGTGGAGGCGACACCGGACTACCTGGTCGCGGTGCGCAAGCTGGTGCTCGACGGACTCGACGATCCGCAGAAAGCCGAGCTCGCGGTCCTGGGCGAACGGCTCTCATCGCATCTGATCCACACGCTCGGCGACGCCGAGTCGGGGCAAACGGCACTCGACTACTGAGACGACCAACGCCGCCCCGAAGATCCGGGGCGGCGTCGGTCGGATGGATCAGGACAGCTCAGGCGTTGTTCGGTCGCCAGGTGGCCACCGCCCAGATCACCACGATGTCGATGGCGATGATCAGGATCGACCACCACGGGTAGTAGGGCAGCCACAGGAAATTGGCGATGATCGACAGGGCGGCGATCACCATTGCCGATACCCGGCCCCACGTCTGACCGGCCAGCAGTCCGATCGCGACGATGACCGCGATCGCGCCGAGAACGATGTGCCACCAGCCCCAGCTGGTGAGGTCGAACTGGAAGGTGTACTCCGGTCCGACAACGATGAGATCGTCGTTGGCGACCGCGGAGATTCCCTGGAAAATCTGCAGGACACCGACAACCGCCAGCAGGATGCCAGCGCCGATGGAGGTTCCTGCCGCGATTCCGTCGCGCACCCGGTGCTGATTCGTGTCTGTCATCGCTGGGCCTTTCCGTCAGGTCAATGCCACGTGCCACCACGGCACACGACAACGGTAGAAACCCGACGGACCCCGCGCCTCACCCGTTGCGGGTGAACTCCGCTACCCGGCGCGGCACCGGTCGCAGGGTTTTGCCGAGGTCGGTGCGCAGGGTGATCAGCGCGTCGAGCAGGTAGTTCTGCCTGACCCGCCACGGATGACGGTCGCCCTGACGGGGGAACGCCGCGATCGAGCGCAAGACGTAGCCGGCGTTCAGGTCGAGCAGTGGGCGTTCGGCGAGCGCGCCCTTGGGTTCGGGGACGACCGCGGCGTTGCCGGTGCGGTCGAGGTGGGTGAGGACTTTGCAGACCAAACGGGAGGTGAGGTCGGCGCGCAGGGTCCAGGACGCGTTGGTGTAGCCGACGCAGATGGCGAAGTTGGGCAGGCCGGTGAGCATGGCGCCCTGCCAGACGAACTGGTCGGCCAGGGGCACGGGGGTGCCGTCGACCGAGGGCGCGATGCCGCCGAAGGCCAACAGGCGCAGGCCGGTGGCGGTGACCACGATGTCGGCGGGCAGCGTCTCCCCCGACACCAGCCGGATCCCCTCCGGCACGAAGGCGTCGATCCGGTCGGTGACCACCGAGGCCTTGCCCTTTTTCATCGCCTTGAAGAAGTCGGCGTCCGGGGCAGCGCACAGGCGCTGGTCCCAGGGGTCGTAATCGGGTGTGAAATGTTCGGCGACGAGTTTGTCGTCCTTGAGGATGCGGGTGGCGAGGTCGGTGAGCAGCTTGCGCGCGGCGGCGGGACGACGGCGGCAGAACTGGTAGAAACCGACGCTGAACAGGATGTTCTTGGTCCGGATCAGCCGGTGGGCCAGACCGGCGGGGAGCAGCGCGCGCAGCTTGTCGGCCTGCTTGTCGCGGCCGGGGACGGCGCTGATCCAGGTGGGGCTGCGCTGCAACATGGTGACGTGGGCGGCGTCGGCCGCGAGGTTGGGCACCAGGGTGACGGCGGTGGCGCCGCTACCGATGACGACGATCCGCTTGTCGCGGGTGTCGAGGTCGGCAGGCCAGAACTGCGGGTGCACGACGGTGCCCACGAAGGTGTCGCGGCCGGCGAACTCGGGAGCGTGTGGCTGCTGGTAGTCGTAGTAGCCGGCGCAGGCATAGAGGAAACCGCAGGTCAGAGTGCTCAGCTCGGGGCCGTCGGGGCCCTCGTGGGCGATGGTGAGCCGCCAGTGGGCCTGCGCCGATGACCAATCCGCGCCGATCACCCGCGCACCGAAGCGAATGCGCCGGTCGATGCCGTTCTCTTGCGCGGTCTCGCGGATGTAGTCCAGGATCGCGGCGCCGTCGGCGATGGAGCGGGCCGCGCGCCACGGCTTGAACGGGTAGCCGAGGGTGAACATGTCCGAATCCGAGCGGATGCCCGGGTAGCGGAAGAGGTCCCAGGTGCCGCCGAGGTCGGCGCGCGCCTCCAGGACGGCGTAGCTGCGATGCGGGTGCTCGGTCTGCAGCCGGTAAGCGGCCCCGATGCCGGACAACCCGGCGCCGACGATGACGACGTCGAGGTGTTCGGGGGCAACGGCGGTATCGGTCATGGGCTCCAGTGTGCCTGGTGGAGGACCGCGGCAGAAGAGCGTGTGGTCCGCCTCGATCGCGGGCCCGGCGGCCATCGTGGAGATTTCGGTATCGTCGGTGCCGTGTCGATCTTTCGGCGTGCGGGATGGTTGCTCGTCGGCGCACTGGTCACCGTGCTGGCTGCCGCATTCGCCGGCTGGCCGGTCTTCGTGCATCCCCAGATCGACCCGCTGCGGCCCGCCGATGTGATCGTGGTGCTCGGCGGCACCCCGTACGAGCGGTTCGACCTCGGCATCGAACTCGCCGAGCGCGGTCTCGCCCCCGAGGTGCTGATCTCACAGTCCACCGGCGCCGATGACCCGATGATGGACAAGTACTGCGGCGGCCGATTCGCCTTCCGTGTCTCGTGTTTCGTGCCCGACCCGTGGACCACCGATGGTGAGGCGCGCGAAATCGTCCGGCGCGCAAAGATCTACGGGTGGAACCACATCATCGTGGTCACCTTCACGCCGCATGTGTCGCGCGCCAGGTACATCGTGGAGAAGTGCTACGACGGCGAGATCACCATGGTCGCCAGCCCGTCGGAATCGGGGCTGGGGTTCTGGTCGTATATGTATGTGCGCCAATCCGCCGGGTACATCAGGGCTTTTGTCAATCAGCATTGCGAGACCGACTGACACACGATGGCGCTGCTCTTACAGTGAGAACAGCGGTGCGGGGGCACCGCCGGTGAGAGGACCGCCGATGCTTGTCGAGGATCTGCGCACCGTCGGTGACGACGCGTTGCGCACCCAGATCTGCGTCATCGGGTCGGGCCCTGCGGGCCTGACGGTGGCCACCGAACTCGCCGCCGCCGGACTGCGGGTCCTGGTGCTGGAGAGCGGCGGACACGAGATCACCGCGGACGACAGAGCATTCGCCGCGATCGAGAACATCGGCGCACCCCGCGCGCAACCGCACCGGATCGCGGGAAACCGGGTGCTCGGCGGCAGCTCACACACCTGGGCAGGGCGCTGTGGCGTGCTCGACGACCTCGACTTCGCCACTCGGCCCTGGGTCACCCGCTCCGGCTGGCCGATCGACGCGAGCGCACTGCGCCCCTTCGCCGACCGTGCCGCCGCGCACGCCGGGCTCGGGCACGGCACCGGCTTCACCGAGCACGAATTCTGGCCGCTGGCCGGGCGGCAAGCACCCGCCGACGCACTCGACACCGCCGCGCTGCGCCCCTGCTTCTGGCAGTTCAGCCGCGACCCGGCCAACCGGTTCGACTGCAAACGGTGGGGACCGCGGGTGCGTGACATCGTCGCGCCGACCGCGCGGGTACTGGTGAACGCGACGGTCACCCATATCGATACCGATACCACCGGCGCGCATGTGAATTCGGTCGAGGTGACCGGAGCGGGTGGCCGTGTACGCACTGTCGAGGCGCGGGTGTTCGTGCTGGCCGCGGGTGGAATCGCGACACCACGGCTGCTGCTGGCGTCGCGGCGCACCGTCGTGGGCGGGATCGGGAATCGGTACGACCAGGTGGGGCGATGCCTGATGGATCATCGCAGCGGCGTGGTCGCGACGCTGCGCCCCGCGCAAGCCCGGGCAGCGCTCGATCGTTTCGGTAAGTACGTGGTGAAGAGCGCGCGGGGCAAGCACACCTTTCTGCACGGAATGGCGTTGTCTCCCGCGGTGCAGCGGCGCGAGTCGCTGGTGAACTGCGCGCTGTGGTTGCAGGAGATCACCGCCGACGACGATCCGTGGGACTCGGCGAAGCGGTTGTTGCGCGGCCGGGTTCGGTGGCAGGACCTGCGAATCATGCTGTCCGACACCGGACTTGTGGCCAGTGGTGCGCGGCGCAGATCGGTCGACGGTGCCGGGTTGCCACACCGGCTGGTCCATGTCGAGGTGCGGGCGGTAGTGGAGCAGACACCGGACTCCGACAGCCGGGTACGACTCTCGACGCGCACCGACCCGCTGGGAATGCCGCTGCCGCAGGTGGATTGGCGGATCAGCGATCAGGAGGATCGAACGGTACGGCGGGCGACAGCATTGCTCGTGGGCGAGTTCGCCCGGCTCGGGTTGCCCGAACCGCAAGTAGTTCCCACGGCGTTGCCCGACAGCACCGATCCCCTACCGCTCACCGACTGCGCGCACCCCAGTGGCACCACCCGGATGTCGGCCGACCCCCGGCACGGGGTCGTGGACCAGCACTGCCGGGTGCACGGGGTGGACAACCTCTACATCGCGGGCAGTTCGGTCTTTCCGACGAACGGGCACGTCAATCCGACGTTGACCGTGATCGCGCTCGCGGTGCGTCTGGCCGACACGCTGCGCGCGGCTTTGGCGGCCACTGCTGATTCCCCGATTGCCCGACGGAACTGAGCGGTGGCCGACTTGTCTGCGGCGAGCCGATGATCTACTGGTTGTGCCCACTAGGCTGAGCGGGTGCCGGACTCGCCCGCAGAGAACAGTCGTCCGCGGAAGGCCGGGGGTTCGCCCCGGTCAGATCATCCGCATGAGCCGCATACCGAAGGTCTTGCGACCCGGTTGAACTGGTTGCGTGCCGGAGTGCTCGGCGCGAACGACGGCATCGTTTCCACAGCTGGGTTGGTCGTCGGTGTCGCCGCGACCACGAACAGCGCCCAGACGATCCTCACCGCGGGCATCGCGGGACTGGTGGCGGGCGCGATCTCGATGGCCGCCGGCGAATACGTGTCGGTGAGCACACAGCGGGATTCGGAGAAGGCGCTGCTCGCCAAGGAACGCCGAGAACTGGCCGACGAACCCGATTTCGAACTGGCCGAGCTGGCCGGGATCTACGAGAAGAAGGGCCTCAGCCCGGCCACCGCGCGCACCGTGGCCGCCGAGCTCACCGCCCACGACGCGTTCACCGCGCACGCAGAGGCCGAACTCGGCATCGACCCGCGCTCGCTGACCAACCCGTGGGCGGCCGCGATCTCCTCGGCGATCGCGTTCACCTGCGGTGCGCTGTTGCCGTTGCTGGCGATCGTGTTGCCGCCCACCGCATGGCGGGTACCGGTGACGTTCGCCGCCGTGCTGATCGCCCTCGCGATCACCGGGTCGGTGAGTGCGCGGCTCGGCGGTAGCAATCTCGGACGCGCGGTGCTGCGAGTGGTGGTCGGCGGTGCGCTGGCCATGGCGATCACCTACGGAATCGGTGCCGCCACAGATTCGCTGGGAATCGGCTGAGCCCCGGGCAGGTCGGCGCGCGACCGTGCCGGAAACGGTGCGCGCTCAATGCATCGGGCCGAGGTCGAGCCGGCGGGTGACTCGGTCGACGACATCCGGGGGCATGCCGGGTTCGCGACGAGCGGCTTGGGCTTCCCGACGGCCCGCCTCGGTGACGGCAGCGCGGACCGCACGCATCTGGGAGGCGAGTTTGCGTTCCTTGTCCAGCGTGGCTTTCGCGTCGGCATCGGCTGCCTCGGGATCGGCTTTGGCGGACAGCCGGCGCAGGAGCGCCTTGAGGTCCTCGTAGACGTCCTCCGGAAGGTTGTCGCGGGCGGCGATCGCTTTGAGTTCGGTGAGTTCGGCATTGACGACCCTGGTCCAGAGCGCCTGTTCGACGGCGCGTTCCTGGCGGGTGTCGGCGTGCACCCCGGTGAGGCGGACCACCAGTGGGAGGGTCGGGCCTTGTACGAGCAGGGTGAACAGCACGACCGCGAACGCGATGAACAGGATTTCCGAGCGGGCGGGGAAGTCGGCGCCGGTGTCGAGGGTGAACGGCACGGCCAGTGCCAGCGCCACCGTCGCGACCCCGCGCATGCCCGCCCACCAGGTGACGATCACCTCGCGCCAGGTGAACGGTTCGTCGGTGTTGGGTAGTTTGCTGCTGATCGCCCAGGTGGCCATCAGCCAAGCCAGGCGTAATCCGACGACGACCACGATCACCGCGGCGGTGACCCCGGCCAGTCCCGGCCAGTTGTGTCCGGTGGTGTCGATGACCACCCGCAGTTCCAGGCCGATCAGGGCGAAGGCGAAACCGGTGATGAGCATTTCGGTGATGTCCCAGAACGAGTCGGCGACCAGGCGATAGTCGCGGTCGCCGATTTCGGTCACGGCATCGGTGAGGTACAGCGCGCAGACCAGCACCGCGAGGACCGCCGAGCCCTCCCAGTGCTCGGCGATGCCATAGGCGGCGAAGGGCAGCAGCAGGCTCACCGCGACCTGACCGGTGGCCGTGTCCAGATACTTGGTGAGCTTGCTGCCGAGCCAGCCGAGCAGCAGGCCGACGGCGACGCCGACCACCGCGGCGATCGCGAAGTCACCGAGCGCGTGCCACGGCGAGAACAGGCCGGTGACCACTGCCTGGATTCCGACCGTGTAGATGACGATCGCGGTGACGTCGTTGAACAGCCCTTCGCCGCCGAGGGTCACGATCAATCGGCGTGGCAGGCCGAGGCTGCCCGCCATGGACGTGGCCGCGACCGGGTCGGGCGGTGCGACCAGGGCGCCGAGCACCAGGCCGGCGGCGACCGCGGTGGCGGGATTCCACGCGTGGAAGACCGCGGTGACCGCGATCGCGGTGACGATCACGAGCCCCACCGCGCGCAACGCGATGATCTGCCAGTTCTCCGCGAACTGCCGCCATGACGTGCGGCGCGCGGCAGCGTAGAGCAGCGGCGGCAGGACCAGGGGCAGGATCAGCTCGGGCGGGATGTGCAGGCTGGGCACGGCCGGAATCAGCGCGAGCAGGCAGCCGAACACTGTCATCAGGATCGACGGCGCGAGACCGAGGCGCGCGCCGAGTGGTTCGGCGAGCACGGCCGCGAGCAGGATCACCAGAGTCAGCACCAACTGGTCCATAGCTGACCAGTCTCACCGACATCGGCGGCACACGGGGATCGACCCGCCGCCGGTCAGGGCCGGACGGCTGCCGCCGGTGGGAGCAGGATCGGTGGGAGGGGGAACGGGAGTTGCAGGACAGGGGGCGGCGGCGGGGGCGGGGGCGGCGCCGGGGGCGGTGCCGGGGCGGGTTCGGGTTCGAAGACCGGGGGCGGCGGCTCGGGCGGAGGCGGCGGCTCGTAGGCGGGCGGCTCGTTGACAGGCGGCGGAGGCGGCGGCTCGAACGCAGGCGGCGGAGGTGCCTCGACCGGCACGGGCCCGGGGGCGGGTTCGGTTCCGGGCGGCGGGGGCGGAGGTGGCGGCGGCGCGGGGGCCGCTGCCGGGGGCAGGGCGTCGGGAGTGGTCACCGTGCACTGCCAACTGCCGTCGTCGTGGACGCGCCAATGCGCGACGATGCCACCGGCCGAGCAGTTCCCGCCGACCCGCCTGGCCGGCCACGGGGGCGCGAATTCCTGGTCCTGATCGGTCCCGGCGATCGGGAGACCGTTGGCGTCGGATCCCATCGGATTCACCGAAGGGTCCTCGTCACCACCCTGGTCGGCGCGCATCACCAGGCCGAGCGCGACCACCAGCGCGAGTATCGCGGCGAGTACCGCCGCGATCGCGATCATCCGAGTACTGCTGCCGGTCCGTGTTTGTGGACCCTCGCTGCTCTCTGCCATCGCACCGCCTTTGCCGCGGACCAAGTCTCCCCTCGTTCGGTCACGCTACCGTACGGTTGCTCGCAGATCGCTCCGGTCGACGGAACAACCACTGGCCAGGACAGATACCTATATCCGATGGTTGCCGGATGTTTACTTGATCGCGACCCGCACCTTCACCGCGTCGGCGTCGGTGTTGTGCAGAGCCTGCGCGATCAGTTCGCTCAGATCGAGCTGCGGAGCGGTCGCGGTCACCGATTCGGTGAGCGGGCGCAGTCCGGGCAGCAGGGCGGAGAGCTCGGGGCCGAGCTCGTTCAGCTTGGCGCTGAGCTGCTCGAGCAACGGCACCAGACCACCCTCGCGCAGGTGCATCTGCGGATCGCCCTCGGTGGCCCGGCCGACCGATTCGACGAACTGGTCGATCACCTGGCTCAACCGGATGAAGGCGGGCGCGGCGGCCGAGGTGGCCGGTCCGGCCCAGCCGATGTCGCCGGAAACGTACTCGAAGTTGTTCTGCAACTCGCCGATCGCCGGTGCGCGGCTCATGAGTGCCGCGGCGAGCAGGTCGCCCGCCCTTGCCAGCTCGGGGACGACATTCTCGGTGCCGACCATCGCCGTGCCGAGGGTGTCGACCAGGGAGCCGACGACCGCGGGATCGAGCTGCTCGACGGTCTTGGTGACCAGCCGCGCGACCTCGGGGATCGACATCGGAGTGCGCACGTTCTCCCCGGACAGTCGCTGCCCGTCGGTGAGATAGGGACCGTTCGCGTCACGCGGCACGAACTGCACGTACGGCTCACCGAGGGAGGACAGGTGCTCGATGGTGACGACGCTGCTCATCGGCACCTTGTGGTCGGCGCCGAACCGGAAGCCGACCTGCACCCGACCGCTCGCCGAGGTGTCGACGCCGGTGACCTCACCGATCTCGATACCGGTCAGCAGGATCGGCGAGCCGACACTGAGGCCACCGGAATTCGCGATCTCGATCGAGGCCGCGGTGTAGTCGGCGAACGGGTCGACGCGCACCACCCCGAAGGTCAGGTAACTCGCGCCGAGCACGGTGATGGCGGCGATGCCGCCGAGGGAGGCCAGTGCACCGATCTTCATCGCACCATTCCGATCATCCGCAGCGCGGTGACGATCTGCGCCACCTGGTCTTCCTCGGACACCTGGACGCCGGTGACGTTCACCTTCGGGCCGTTCTCGACGAAGGGAATGATCTTGTCGCGCAACAGCGCGGTGAGCAGCGCCATGTTCGTCGAGGAGCGCAGGTCGGCCGAACCGCCGGTGGCCAGCGGCAGGAACGCGGTCGCGGCGGCGTCACCGGAGCTCGCGATCGGGGCCAGCCAGGTGAGCGAGGAACCCACCGGGCCGAGCGCGTCGAAGATCTTCATCGTCTTGGCGATCGAATCCTGGGTGCCCGTCAGCGAGGCGACAGCCTCGGGCGTGAGGATGCTGGTCAGCGCTTCCTCGGTGTCGTTGTGCAGGATCGCCGCATTGCGGCTCAGCCCGTTGACCAGCAGGTCGACCTGGTCGAGATGGGCTGCCAGGTCGGCGGCGTCGGCGCCCATCACCGCCGAGATGCGCGCGGTTTCCTTGGGATCGGGTGGCATCACCGAGTTGATCCGGCCGAGCATCTCCTGCAGCTGACCGATCGCACCGCCCTGCACGAACAGAGCCATGGTGGCCATCGTGTCTTCCAGTTGCACAGGCGGTTTCGTGCGCTCGATCGGGATGGTGCCCCCGTCGCGCAGCAGGTCGCCGAAGCCGTCCTTCGGAGTGGTGAGCGAGAGATGGATGTCGCCGAGGATGGTGTCCTGGCGCAGTTCGGCGATGGACTTCGCCGGCAGCTGCACGGTGTCGAGGATGTCGGCCTCGACGATGACGTAACCGCCACGGCCCGCGGGCGCGTCGGCGGGCTGGACCACCCGCACACCGTCGACGATGCCGATCTCGGCGCCGTTGGCGATCACCTTCGACTTCGCGGGCAGGTTCAGCGCGCTGCTGAACTCGATCTGCACACGGTAGGTCGAACCGCTGACGGTCGAGCCGGGGACGGGCACTTCGGCGGGGTCGAAACCACAGCCACCCACCGCGAGTCCGGCCGCGACGACGAGTGCGACCACACTGCGGCGCAACATCTTTCGGGTGTTCATCGAGCACCTGCCATTCCCAGCACAACCTGCACGAGATTCACATCGGCCAGTCCCTGCGCCGGGTCGGGGCACTGCCCCGGAATCAGCTCGTTCACCGCGCCGCACACCTGGTCTGCGTCACCGACGGGCAAGGCGACCTTCGGCGGCGCGTAGGTGATCGCGGTGCCGCCCGCGGGATCGGTGGCGCTGCGGAAGGCGGAGGCGAGCGCGGGCATCTTCGCCACGATCTCGCTGAGCGATCCGACGTTGGCACGCAACAACTTCACCAGCGGGACCACGTCGTCGAGCGCGCCGATCAACGGATCACCGAGAATGACGGCGACATCGTTGAGTATCGGCAACAGCTCGCCGAGACCGTCGAACAACGAGGTGGCCGGGCCGAGCAGGTCGTCGGAGGCCATGTTGAGCAGCGGGGCCAGCCGGACCAGCATCGTCTGCAGGTCGCCCCAGTTCGCGGAGACCCGGTTCGAGACCGAGGCGAACGCGTCGAAAAGACTGGCGAGATGGCCGATGTCGGCGTCGGGCTTGTTCATCGCCGAACCGAGCTTGTGGATGAGTTCGTTGACCGTCGGGCCGGTGCCCTCGGTGGCGCGGTTGAGCGAGGACAGGCCGTCCGACAGCGCACTCGGCGCACCCGCGGCACCGCCGGAGAGTTCGTCGGACAGGCTGGCCAGCGCCGTGAGCGTTTCGGTGATGCTCTTGGGTGTCAGCGTTTTGGTGATGCAGCCGCCCGCGAGCGGCGGCGCGGTCTTGCCGGTGGTGAGCACCGCCAGATTGCGGTCCGCCGCCACCGAATACGCGACGGTGGTGGCGGAAGCGTCGGAGTTGACATCGAATTCGGCGTCGACCTCGAACTCGACACGGACCTTGGCGCCCTCGTTGCGCACCGCGGTCACCTCGCCGACATCCATGCCGCGCATGGTGACGTGGTTACCCGGGTAGAGGCCGATCGCGTCGGGCATGAGCGCGCAATAGGATTCGGTCTTCTTCAGCGGATCGAAGGCGACGAAGTAGCCGCCCGCGACCAGCGCCACGAGCACCGCGACGCCGGCGATCGACATGAACGCCTGGGATCCGAGTAGTCGTTTCAGCATCAGCACGCCTTCCCGGGCAGCGGTACGCACACGCGGGCGCTCGACTGGTCGACGACCACACCGGCCTCGGGGGTCGTCAGCTGCGACAACTTGGTCTGCAGCGCACCGACTGTGCCGATGACGGGCTCGAGCTGACTGCTGAGTTCCCCGAGCCGCGGCAACGCGTCGGCCAGCGCCTGCACCTGCGGCTTCAGGGTGGAGTCCCAGGTCGGGGCCAGTCCCGCGAGGCGATTCACCACCGAGGTGAGCAACCGAACCGCTTCGGCCATTTCGGCCCGCTTGCTCAGCAGCACGTCTTCGAGCATGTTGACGTTGTCCATCAGCCTGCCCAGATCCGCCTTGGCGCCGTCGTACATGGTGATGTACTCGTCGACGACCGCGATCGACTTCGACACCTGACTGCGCTGACGGTCGAGCATGTCGACGTACTTGCCGACGGTGTCGAGCGTGGTGCGCAGCGCTTCCGGCGAGGTCGCGATCGCGGAGTTCGCGGCGGCCAGGTTGTTGCGCACGGTGTCGCCGTCGACGGCGGCCAGCGGCGCGGTCGCGTCCTGGAAGGTCTCGATCAGGCTGTAGGGCAGGCGGATTCGATCAGTGGGAATCGCCTTGTCCCCCAGCGGCTTCGAACCCGCGGGGTAGAGCGCCACGTAGTGACCGCCGACCACGGTGAGCATGCGAACATCCAGGGACGTCTGATCACCCACGAAGACATCGTTTTTCACGGTGAACTGCATGAGCACTTTGTCGGGCTTCAGTTCCAGCGAGGTGACGCTGCCCACCGAGATGCCGGCCAGGCGCACGTCGTCGCCCTCGCGCACCGACTGCGCTTCGCTGAGCTCGGCGGTGTAGGTGTGCTTGCCCAGCGGCACCACGTACACCACGCCCGCGGCGATGATGAACAGCACGACCAGGCTCAGGCCGATGATCCCCATCCGCAGTTCCCGTGCGAGTTTGCCCGCTTCATCGGGGATCGGGCGATCGCCGCCGAACAGCGCGGCGAGCTTCTTCAGCGGTTGCATACGGTGACCTTCTGTCCGGCGATCAGCACCTGCAGCGGCGCGGGCACCTCGGCGGCGCCGTTGCTGCAGTGCGGCGTGAAGTCGGCGAAACCGCGCGCGAGCGAGGCGTCGACCGTGGCCAGCAGACCGGGGAGCTTGCCGAACACCTCGACGGCTTCCTGTGGATCGGGGAACAGCGCGCGGATCATCGCGTCGACATCGGCGCCGCCGCCCTCGACCAGGCCCAGCGAGGCGAGCAACCGGTCCACCGGCGCCAGCACCGAGGGCGCGGTCATCGCGAACTGCGCGACACCGCCGATATTGCGCTGCATCGCCTCGAAGATGTCGGTGAGCCGGGCCAGCAGCGGCACCAGGTGCCCGACCTTGCCGCCGTGACGCTCGGACAGCTCCGACAGGTTGTGGATCAGGGTGCTGATCACCTGCTGACGGTCATCGGCATAGCTCGCGAGCTGATCGATCGCGGTGAGCGCAGGTCCGAGGCCGGTGCCGTCGCCCTCGATCACGGCGAGCATGCTCGCGGTGAACTGGTTGATCGCTTCGGGCGACAGCGTGGCGAGCACCGGCTTGAGGCCGCTGAACAGACTCGTCACGTCGAACGACGGGACGGTCATGTTGGCGCCGATCCGCGCCCCTGCCGCGATGGTCTTGCCCGGGTTCGGCGCCTGCTGCAGGTCGATATAGCGCTGGCCGGTGAGGTTCTGGTAGCGGATGGCCAGCTTGGAATTGTCGTAGATCGGAGTGTCGGTCTTGACCGTGATCGCGACCTTGGCCTTGTCGCCTTCGAGGCTGATCTTCTCGATCTTGCCCACCTGCACGCCGAACATCCGCACGTCGTTGCCGACCTTGAGGCCGTTGGCGTCGGTGAACAGTGCGTCATGGGCGTTGGTGTCGCCGTCGACGGGGCGCTTGATCAGGGTGAACACCATGCCGAGGATGGCGATCATCACCAGGCTGAAAACGCCGAGGCGCAGTGCGGTTCCGCGAATCTTCATCGCCCACCGGCCTTTCCGAACAGCGGCACCGCGATGCTGGGGACACCGCTGAGCTCGACGTCGAGATTCAGGACAGGGCCGTTCGGGCCGTCGGGCATCGCGCCGCGCAGGTTCTGCAGCAGCGCGGTGAGATCGGCACCGGTCCGGCGCGGGTTCGGCGACATCTGCGCCAGCGCGAGCAGCATCGGCGCGAGCATGTCCGTGGTCTCGGCGAAGTGCCCGCCCGCGGTGCTCAGGGTGGTGCTCAGCGCGGGCAGGATGCCGCCGCCGATCACCCCGACGCCGATGTCGTAGCGCTCCTTGTCGACCTGGGTCACTCGGATGTCGCTGAGCTGGTCGATCACCTTCATAGTGGCGCCCGCGAACTCACCGCCGCCGTCGAAGGCGGGGCCGAGCTTGCCGAACAGCTCCGAGGGCATCACGTCCTGGTTGTCGGCGATGGTCTTGGAGACCGTGATCAGCGCCTGGACCAGCGGAGTGAAGGCCTTGAAGTCGGCGGCCAGCTGGGAGACGACGGTGGCCATCTGGGGGCTGGTCACGGTCATACCGACCTGCGAGAGGCTGCGCAGGATGGCGCTCATCGTCGCGTCGTAGACCCGGTCGTTGTTCGTGCCGGTGAGGTCGAGAACCGCGCCCTCGCGCAGCGGCGAACCGCCCGCGCCACGGCGCAATTCGATCTCGGCGATGCCGAACAGGTTGGTCGGGGCGTAGTCGATCGCGAGGCTGTCGTCGATGCCGACCAGTCGCTCGGTGTCGAGCAGCAGCGCGATCTGCTGGGTGCCGCGCGCGCCGGGGGTCACCTCGGCGACCTCGCCGACCGTCACGCCGTCGACGCGAACCTGGCTGCCCGCGCTGATGCCGTCACCGAGGTGTTCGGTGTGCAACGCGATGCGCAGACCATCTTCGGTCCGCAGATTCGAGTAGGTGACGTAGGCCAGTGCGATCGCCGCGATCACCGACAGGATGATCACCCCGGTCAGCCGCGACGTGCGCCGATCGGCCGCGACGCCGGGCATTCCATAGTTAGGCATCTAGTTCACCCCGTAAAACTGATCGCCGAGTTGAAGCCCCAGAGCATGATCGTGAGGACCATGTCGATGGCGATGATGGCCACCGAGCTGGCGCGCACCGCGCGACCGGAGGCGATGCCGACCCCCTCGGGGCCGCCGGTGGCGAAGAACCCGAAGTAGGCGTGCACCAGGATCACCACCGTGCCGAACACGGCCACCTTGATCACCGCGGCGATCATGTCGAAGCCGGAGATGAACTGGAAGAAGTAGTGGTCGTACACACCGGCCGACTGCCCGTAGACCATCGTGAGCAGTCCGCGGCAGGCGCCGTAGGCCAGGATCAGCGCGATCAGGAAGGTCGGCACGATGGCGATGGCGCCGGCGATCACCCGGGTGGTGACGACGTAGGGCACCGAACGCAGACCGAGCGCCTCGATCGCGTCGATCTCCTCGGAGATGCGCATCGCGCCGATCTCGGCGGTGATCCGGCACCCCGCCTGGGCGGCGAAGCCGATGGCCGCCGCGATCGGGGCCAGCTCACGGGTGGTCGCGTAGGCCGAGATCACGCCGGTGACCGGGCCCATGCCGAGCATGTCGAGTGAGGCGAACGATTCGACGCCCACCGAGGCGCCCATCACCAGGCCGAGCACGATCATCATCGGAACGGTGCCGCCACCGACGATGATCGACCCGCGTCCCCAGGTCATATCGGTGACCGCGCGCAGCGTTTCGTCCCGGTAGCGGCGCAGCGTCAGTGGCACCGAGGACAGCACCTGCCAGACGAACACCGCGACGAAGCCGAGCGATTCACCGGCGGTGACGATCCGCTTGCCGATGCGAGCGGGCTTGCGCAGCCAGTGCAGCGAGGTGGGGATGTACGACGAGGCAGCCATCACGCCAACTTCGTCGGCAGGAACATGGCACTGATCTGGCTTGCGAGGAGGTTCACGATCGCGATCGAGACCACCGAGAGCACCACCGCCGCGTTCACCGCGTCGGCCACACCGCGCGGTCCGCCCTTGGCCTCCAGTCCGCGCTGGCAGGAGATGATCACGACCAGGAAGCCGAAGATCAGCGCCTTGAGCAGCGAGACCCACACGTCACCGGCGGTCGCGAACGAACCGAACGTCGACCAGTAGCTACCCGGGGTCACGCCCTGACCGCCGACGGCGACCGCGTACCCGGCCAGCACGCCGACGAAGATGATCAGCACATTGAGCATCGGGGCGACGAGCAGCATGGCCGCCAGGCGCGGGATGACGAGCCGGTGCACCGGGTTGATGCCCATGGTGTTGAGCGCGTCGATCTCCTCGCGGATGGTGCGCGCGCCGAGGTCGGCCGCGATCGCCGCCGCGCCCGCGCCACCGAGCAGGAAGCCGGTGGCGATGGGCGCGCCCTGCTTGATCACGCCGAGGCCGCCGGTGGCGCCGAGCATGGAGTCGGCGCCGAGGCTGTGGATCAGGTTGCCGACCTGGACCGAGACGATCACGCCGAACGGGATCGCCATCAGGATCGCGGGAATGGCGGTGACCGTGATCAGGCGCCAGGCCTGCACGAGGGTCTCCCGCCACTGGAACTGCCTGCGGGCGATGTCGGAGAACGAGCCGCCGACCGATTGCTGTGCGAGATCTACCGCACGCCCGAAGGTCCGCAGCGACGACACGACGGTGTCGGTGAAGTTCTTGCGGACGATCTGGGTAGCGGAATCCGGCTTCGCGGAGTGCAGATCGGTAGACATCAGGGATGCCTCCGGGCCGCTCGTGAAGCACGGGGCTTGGTGATTTTCATACCGCACTCTCTGGCTTCGGCGTCGGTGCCAACTCCAGCAAGCTAACCGGTACTCTGCGTCACAACAAAATTTCCAGTGGGTGACCCTCGTCGCTTTTCCGCGGTTTCCATGACAGGTCGACCTGCCCTGTGATCCGCAACACCCCAGCTACGGACTTGCGGCCAGGAACACAAACGCCGCGAACAACCCCAGGTGAACACCACTGTGCAGCAGGGTCGCGCGGCCGGGAACGATCGTCAGCGTGCTCACCACGACGGTCAGCGCGAGCAGCACCATCTGCGTGGCACCCAGACCCAGCACCAGCGGCCCGCTCAACCAGATGGTCGCGATCGCGATCACCGGGATGGTCAGACCGATACTGGCCATCGCCGAGCCGAGTGCCAGGTTCAAACCGATCTGCACCTGATTGCGGCGCGCGGAGTTCACCGCGGCGATCGTCTCGGGCAACAGCACCAGCATCGCGATCACCACACCCACCGCCGACTGCGGCAATCCGGCCGAGGCCACCGCCGATTCGAGCGCGGGCGAGACCACCTTGGCCAGGCCGACCACGCACACCAGGGCGAGTACCAGCATCCCGAGGCTGATCAACGCGACCTTGTTGGACGGCGCGTGGCTGTGGGTGTCACTGTCGTCGACCGCGCCGCCGTCCTCCACCGGCAGGAAGTCGTCGGGGTGACGCACCGTCTGCACCATCACGAACAGCCCGTAGAGCGCCAGCGAGGCGACCGCGGCGAAGGCGAGCTGCGCGGGCGAGAACTCCGGGCCCGGCGCGCTGGTGGTGAAGGTCGGCAACACCAGACTCAATGTGGCCAGGGTCGCGACGGTGGCCAGGGCGGCACCGGTACCTTCCGCGTTGAACACCGCCACCCGTCTGCGCAGCGCGCCGACCAGCAGCACCAGGCCGAAGATGCCGTTGCAGGTGATCATCACCGCGGCGAACACGGTGTCGCGAGCGAGCGAGGCCGCCTTGTCGCCGCCGGAGATCATCATCGTGACGATCAGCGCCACCTCGATCACGGTCACCGCCACCGCGAGGACCAGCGAGCCATAGGGTTCGCCCACCCGGTGGGCCACGATCTCCGCGTGATAGACCGCCGAGAGCACCGCGCCGACCAGCGCGACACTCACCAGCGCGACGATCAATCCCGGTACGGAACGCCCCCAGCTGAGTACGAGCACGAGCGCGGCGAGGATGGGCACGTACAGGGTCCATTTAGTCGTCAACGCGGCAATCATGACCCCCATCCTTCCAGCTACGGCCGGGCACACCCGGAATCGTCACCGCACGGATCTCGGCGATGGATTCACTCACACCCCCTCGATGGGGAACAATTCAGCGCGTGCGGACCCAGTTCACCCTCGAGCTCGTCGCTTTGGCCAACGACCTCACCCTGATGTCGCGCGTCGCCCATGACGCGACCGAGCGGGTTACCCAGGCGCTGGCCGGCGCCGACCTCGCGGCCACCTACGAGGTGTTCGCGCTCGACGAGCAGCTACAGCTGATGTTCGCCGCCTGCGAATCCCGCACCATGGCGCTGCTCGCGCTGCAGGCGCCGGTGGCGCGCGATCTGCGTCATGTGGTGACCGCGATTCAGGTGGCCGGTGAGCTGTCGCGGATCGGGCGGCGCACGGAAACCGCTGGGCAGTACGTCTATCGGGCCCATCCGGCCGCGGTCGCGCCCGCACCGGTGATCGCCGAACTCGTGTCGATGGGCACGCTCGCGGCCGGGTGCGTGGCGCGGGTGAGCGCGTCGGTGGCGAGCGGGCGGTTCGCCGCCGGGGGCAGCGCCGATGTCGAGGCGATGGAGACGCTGTGCAAGCAATTGCGCACCGCCCTCACCGAAGCCGACGTGAGCACCGAGGCCGCGATCGATATGGCGTTGCTCGGCAGCCAATTCCAGCGCTGCGTCGACCATGCCGCGCGGATCGCACGCCTGATCCGGTTCCTGGACACCGGCATTCCGCCCGAAACGGGATCACTGCCCGATTGATCGATTGTGATCTCCATCACTATGGGTTTGCACTTCGGCGCCGCCGGTCACCTCCGTCGATAGATGAACGCTATTGAGCCGCAATCAGTTCGCGCTGTGCTGTGCGGAACCTCATAGCGGACAATCACTGACGACACCCGGCGCGGCCGTTAGGTTGTGCCGGTTCATTTTTCGACGGAGCATCTGGGTGGTACGGGCATGAAGTGGTCTTCGATCAGCGGTTCTCCCCTGGGTCGAGCCCTGCTCGCCCTAGCCGCGGCGGCGGTTATCGCCGTGGTGGTCACCCTCGCGAACACGTTCCTGGACAAGGTGAGTCCGACCGCGCCCGGCCCGGGTTCCGCGGGCGCGGCGACGGTGTCGGGCAAGGAAGTCGGCGATCTGGTCGCCACTCTCGTCGTCGCGAAGGAAGGCCCGATGACGGGCTACACGCGCGAGAAGTTCCCGCACTGGGACACCAACAAGCCCGAGCACGGTTTCACCGGCGACCTGGCGCAGTACACGAAATGCACCAGCCGCGAAGTGATGATGCTGCGCGACGCCAACGGCAAGGTCACCCTCGACGCCAAGACCTGCGACCTGAAGGTGGCGGCCGGTGGCGGCTGGCAGGACCACTACGGCTTCATCGACAAGAAGACCGGTGAACTCGGGCCGTACAAGTTCATCACCGATCCGTCCAAGGTCGACGCCGAACACATTGTGGCCCTTGCCGAAGCATGGCGATCGGGCGCGGCCGACCGCGACGAGGACACCCGTCGCCGCATCGCCAACGACTCGATGAACCTGGTCGCCGCCGACCCGTCGGCGAATCGTTCCAAGGGCGATCAGGACCCCGCGAACTACTTGCCGCCCGGCAACTTCCGGTGTGCCTATGTCGAGCACTACGTCAAGGTGAAGGTAAAATACGCCTTGACCGTTGATACCGCCGAGCACACCGCGTTGCGCACCGCAGTCGATGACTGCCTCCGCCGAGGAGAGTTCAAATAAGCGAGCCCATCGAGATCACCGCCGAGAGCGCCGTCATGACCGAAGAGGAAGGGACGGTGTCCGGCGAGCTCGATGTCATGCTCGACGACGCGGGCAAGGGCCTCGTCCGCTATCGCGGCACCGATACCTGGTACACGATCGGCAATATCGAGTGCGAGCCGCCGCGCACCTGGGACTGCGTCGCCGACCTGGTGAAGGCGATCAAGAAGGACGCGGGCACCCGCGACGTCGCGGGAAACACGGTGGTCTTCGAAGCCTGAGGCGCGAGCTGGCAATCTGGTAGCTATGCCGACTGCCTATCGACAACCACCGCCCACCGAGGTCGCCTGGTCCGCGCTGTGCCGCCGGACGCCGCGCGTGGTCGCGCTGATCGCGACCGCGGCGGTGCTGATCACCGCCCTCACCTGGGAGGTCACCAGCGGCATCAGCCGGATGGACACCGCGGTGCTCGACTGGATGATCGCGCACCGCGGCGAGCCGCTCACCAGCATCGCCACGGTGATCACCGACCTCGGCGACACGCTGTCGATGACGATTCTGGCATCGCTCACCGTCGGAATCTTCCTCCTGCGGCGCAACCTGCCGGTCGCAGCCCTGGTTGCCGTCACCTCGCTGGGTGCGGGCGTGCTGGTGTGGGTGATCAAACGGCTGGTCGGCCGCCAGCGGCCGCCCGAGGCGTCGCGGCTGGTCTTCGAGCCCAGCCTGTCCTATCCGTCGGGGCACACGCTCGGCTCCACGGTGGTCGTCGGCATCGTGGCGCTCGTGGTGATCCCGCGGCTGCGCAGGCACTGGGTTCGGGTGATCGCCACGGTGTTCGCTGTCGCCTTTCCCGCCGCTGTCGGGTTGTCGCGCATCTATCTGGGCGTCCACTGGACCACCGATGTGCTCGCGGGCTGGATCATCGGGTTGCTGTGGCTGGTCCTGTGCGTCACCGCGTTCACCCGCGTGCGGCGCGCTCAACCCACCGCGATCACCACCTTGCCGAACGAGGCGCCCGAGCGCAGGTAATCGTAGGCCACGGCGGCGTCGTCGAAATCGAATTCGCGGTCGATCACCGGGCGCAGACGATGCTTCGTGATCGCGCGGTTCATCGCTTCGAAACCGGTTCGGCTGCCGACGGCGATGCGCCGGATGGCCAGGTAGGAGGAGCCGAACGGATTGTCCGGCAGCGTTGTTCCCGGCGTGGGCGCCATCGCGCCGATCATCGTCACCGTCGAGTTGTACGCGCCCGCACGCACCGATTGTTCGAGCGTGGGCAGGCCGACCGCGTCGACGATGTGCTCGGCACCGGTCCCGGTCATCTCCATCACCGCGTCACCCCAGTTCCCGGTCACGGTGCGGTCGATCACCGCGTCGGCGCCCAGCGCGCGCAACCGGTCTGCCTTTGCCTGGCTGGAGGTGATCGAGATGACCTCGGCGCCGAGGATTTTCGCGAACTGGATGGCGTACAGCGCCACCGCGCCGCTACCGACGGTGAGCACGCGCGCACCGGGTGCGGGCAGGCCCGGTGTGGTGAGCGCCGACCAGGCGACCAGACCCGCGCAGCTCAGGGTCGCCGCTTCCGCATCGGTGAGATGCGCGGGGACATGCACGATCGAATCCTCTTCTATCAGTGCGTACGTGGCGAGGAACCCGTCGAAGTTCGCGCCGTACTGTTCGGCGGCGGTGGCGAGGGTTTGCGGACCGTCGACCCAATGGACGAAGTAACTCGCGGTGATCCGGTCCCCGATTCCCGCGCGGGTCACTCCGGGGCCGAGCGCGATCACCTCGCCGACACCATCGGAGAGCGGGATGATGCCCGCGGTAGCGGGCAGCGGGTAGGTGCCGTCCATCAGCATCAGATCGCGGCGGTTCACCGACGCGGCGCGGACCCGGATCAGGACCTGGTGCGGGCCCGGTTCCGGCCGCTGCTGCGCGGACCGTGTGAGACCACCGTCGAGGTGGTAGGCGACGGCGTGATCAGGGTGGATGTCGTTGTCAGGCATGGGACAACTCTGTCGGTGATGGCGTCACCGCGCGATTCCCCGGAGGGTATGGGCAGGTGCCGGTCGGGATCGGTGCCGCATCGACCGATCGGTTCTGCGAGGTGGCGCCGGAGGATGATTCCCGGCGGGAATGGTGGCGGCCGTCGACGCGGTTCATTCCATTCATGACCGCTGCCCCGCCATCGACCGGATTCGGCCCCCAACTGCGTCACTGGCGCACCCGGCGCCGGGTCAGCCAGCTCGACCTGGCGATCCGGGCCGAGACCAGCCAGCGCTATCTGAGCTTCCTCGAGCAGGGCAGATCGCAACCGGGACGCACGATGGTGGTGCGGCTGGCCGAATCGCTCGAGCTGTCCCTGCGCGACCGCAACACCTTGCTACTGGCCGCGGGGTTCGCACCTGTCTTCCCCGAAAGTGATCTGGCGGCTCCGGAATTGGCGCCCGTTCGTGCGGCGATCACCGCCGTGCTGGACGGGCATCTGCCGTATCCGGCGCTGGTCGCTCGCCCGCGCGGCGAACTCGTCACGGCCAATGCCGCCTTCGACCTGTTCACCGAGGAGGTGTCCCCGGAACTGCTGGTCGCGCCGATCAACATCCTGCGGTTGGCCCTGCACCCCGACGGCGTCGCCCCGCGCGTACGCAACCTGCCGGACTGGGGCAGGCACATCATGGATTCGTTGCGGAACCGCGCCGCCCACACCCCCGATCCAGCCCTCGACCAGCTCATCGCCGAACTGGCGGGCTACCTCCCCGCTCCGTGCCCAGGGCCCGATCACGTCGGCTTCGCCGTCCCCCTGCACCTGCGTACTCCAGACGGCGACCTCCGTCTGATCACGACTCTCACCTCGTTCGCGACCGCCACCGATGTCACCCTCGCCGAACTTCACCTCGAGGCGTTCCTGCCCGCCGACGCGGAGACCGCGCGCATTCTCGCGCTGCGCGCGACCCGTCGCTGATCGCACCGTCGGGCGAGTACCCGGTGCGCCCTCGATCGCCGCAGTGCGACAACCGAGGGCGGCCGGATCAGCCTGCGGCAGTGGCGAGTTCATCCCGGACCGGCGCGTCCCAGTCGATGCGGTATCGACGTTCGGTACCCATCGTCTTCTCCGGGTTCATCACCGTTTTGACCATGAGCGGCATCACCACGTTCATCACCTTGCGGGCGATCGGGCCCGGCGTCTTGCTGTGGTTGATCTTCGCCGCGCGCGCCGCGATCCCCTCCACCCTGGCCCGGCGCAACTGCTCGTAGACAGCGAAAGCCTCGGTGGGCGAGGCGATATCGCGCAGGCACCGCGCCAGCTGCACGCCGCTCTCGATCGCCAGTGACGCGCCCTGTCCGGAGCTGTTCGACGGAGCGTGCACCGAGTCGCCCACCAGCACCATGCGATCGCGATACCAGTGCGGCACCGGCGGCATGATGTGCAGGGCACCGGTGACCTCGAGGTTCTGCGCCGTGGTGCGGCGGGCGAATTCGGCACCGGGCGAGTCGGCTGCGTAGGTCTCCCGTAGCACCTCGAGCCAGTGTTCGGGAGCGACAGCGCGGGCCTCGGTGAGCGAAAGGTACTGCTTGCTGGGAAGATTCGCGCCCCACGTCACGCGGCCGTCGGCATGCTTCCAGTACAGGTAGTAGGCCCTGGCGCCGAAGGCGAACACCATGGTGTCGTCGGGCAGGTCGAGGTCGCAGTCGACCATGGCGCCGAAGCCGAGCATGCCGGTGTAGTCGGGTCCCGGTGCGGCCGGATCGATCAGACCCCGCACGGTGGAACGGATTCCGTCGGTGCCGACGAGGATGTCGGCGGTGGCGGTGGATCCGTCGGTGAAGTGCGCGGTGACGCCGTCGGGGTGCTCGTCGACGTGGGTCAATCGCTTGTCGTAGCTGAACGGCACGCCCGCGGCGACCGCGTGATCGTGCAGGGTGCGGTGCAATTCGCCGCGGTCGACGGCCTGCAGCGGGGGCTGGTCGGCCAGCACCGGCATGACGTGTTCGCGGCCGCTCACGCGCAGTCGCATCTGCGCGACCGGCAGGGCGATCTCGCGCACCGCGTCACCGGCGCCGATGATGTCGAGTGCCGCGACACCGTTGGGCGCCAGCGCGAGCCCGGAGCCGATGCCCTCGGAGGGACCGGAGTAGGCCTCGTACACGTGGGCCTGGATGCCTGCCTTGTGCAGGGCGGTGGCGGCGACGGGTCCGGCGATGCCGCCGCCGATGACCAATGCGGAACGGGTGGTGGACATGGGTGATCTCCAGATCTGATGTCGGCGTCACCCAGCTATCCTGTGGTTGCCTCACCTCGTGGCCGGGTGCGCCTGGTTGCGGGACGGTATCTCGGGCTCGGTGGGGTGTTGCCGCACGCCACCGGGTCCGGGTCTTCGGGGTTGAGCTAGTTGTTCCCCCTCTCACCGAGTTCGGGGATCTGTTCGGTGGGCATGCCGTCGACATGCCACTGCCGCCAGAGTTCGAGGCCTTCGAAGGTGCCCGCGGCCAGTTCGTCACGCAGGGAACGCGCCCAGTTCGCCTCGGCTTCCAGCATCGCCAGGCCGAATTCGGATTCGACGAGGAACAACCGGGGCAGCGTCAGCTCGCCGAGTTCGGCCCTGGTGGTCTCGATGATTCGCTCCAGCGTCGCGATGCGCGTACCGAGCAGGACGATCACCTCATCCGGCGGCAGCACCGCCAGAATCGACAGACCCGCGGTGAAGCGGTGGTGTTCGGGCTCGGGTGCGGCGAGTAGTTCGCGGGTCCAGTCGGCCATCTCGGCGCGACCGGCGTCGGTGATCCGATAGATCACCCGCTCGGGGCGCGCGCCGTCGCGTTCGCTGCCGATGACCTCGAGGAATCCGGCCTTCTCCATGTTCTGCACGACGGTGTAGAGCGAGCCCCATTTGATGTCCATGTCGCGGTCTTTGCCGTGGGCGCGCAGGGTGGCGGCGATCTCGTAGCGGTGCATCGGACGCTGCACGATCACCGAGAGCACGGCGAGCGCCAGCAGGTTGTTCACTTTGCGCTTGGTCGCCATGACTGCCTCCTTACTCGTCTACGAATATACGTCTACGAGTATTCGGCGGCAAGGTTCGTTCAGTGGAGTGGACAACCGACATCAGACTTTCGATACCTCGCTGCTATCAGCGCCCTGGTCGAGCAGCTTGGCCGCGATCTTCGACAGCGCCTCGTCGAGCAGCGCGCGGTCGACCGGATCCTCGGAATTCCAGTCGTCGAGGCGGTCGCCGAGCCAGCGGCGCCAGCCGGCGCGCAGCTTGTCGACCTCGGCGTCGCCGTCGGCGGTCAGCGACAGGGTGCCCCCGTCGTCGTGCAGCAGACCCGCGTCGACGGCCTGGCGAAAAACCGGCGACAGCACCTCCACCGGCAGCCGGTGCCGGTAGGCGATGGCATACACCGTGGCGGGCACCTCGTCCTTGGAGTACAGGTACACCTGCCCCAGCGCCCACGCCGAGTCCGGGCTCAGCGTGCTGCCCGAAGCGGCGATGAGCTCGGGGATGAGCGGTTTCTCCGCCCTGGCCTTGCGCACCGTCGTGGCGACCGAGCGCTCCAGCTGCACCACCCGGTCGTGCGAATCGGGTACCGAGAAGCCCTCCCCGACGTCGCCCGCGCCGTGGCGAGCGCTGTCGCGCAACCGCACCTGCGGCAGGAACCAGGCAACGACGAAACCGACCAGCGCCACCGGAACAACCCAGCGGAACACGTAGTCGATCGAATTCGCGTAGGCGTCGATGATCGGCGCGGACTGCTCGAGCGGTAGCTCACGCAGTAGTTTCGGGTTCGCCGCCACCTCCGGCGAGACGCCGGGGGCCTGCTGCAATGCCTCCGCCAGCGCGGGCTTGCTCTTGTTGTTGTAGAGCGTGCCGAAGACCGCCGTGCCGAACGCACTGCCCAGGGTGCGGAAGAAGGTGACCCCCGAGGTGGCGGTGCCCAGATCGGCGTAGGGCACGGTGTTCTGCACGACGATGGTGAGCACCTGCATCGACAGACCGAGCCCGGCACCCAGAATCAGCATGTACAGCGATTCCAGCCACACGCTGGTGCCGCGGCCCATCGTCGACATCAGGGCGAGGCCGACCGCCATCACCGCCATGCCGACGACCGGGAAGTACCGGTACTGCCCGGTCTTGCCGACGACCTGACCGGAGAAGACCGAGGTGACGAACAGGCCGACCACCAGCGGCAGGGTGCGGACGCCGGAGATCGTCGCCGTCGCCCCGTCGACATATTGCAGATAGGCGGGCAGATAGGTCATCGAACCGAGCATCGCGAAACCGACGATGAAACTGAGCACCGACGACACGGTGAACACGCGGCTGCTGAACAACCGCATCGGCAGCATCGGCTCCTTCGCGCGGTTCTCCACCAGCACGAACCCGGTGATCAGCACGGCGGCGAGCACGAACAAACCGATGATCTGCCAAGAGCCCCACGGATATTCGCTACCACCGAACTCGAGCCCGAGGATCAGCGACGACACACCGAGCGCGATCAGGCCGATGCCGAGGTAGTCGATCACCGGCCGGGTGACCGCGCGCAGGTGCGGCAGGGTGCGCGCCGCCATCACCACCATGATGATCGCGATCGGCACATTCACGTAGAAACACCAGCGCCAGCTCGCGTGGTCGGTGAACAACCCGCCCAGGGTGGGCCCGACGACGGTGGTCACGCCGAACACCGCGCCGAGGGCGCCCTGATACTTGCCGCGTTCGCGCAGCGGAATGGTGTCGGCGATCAGGGCCATCGAGGTGACCATCAGCCCGCCCGCGCCGACGCCCTGGATTCCGCGCGCCACGATCAGCACACCCATGCCGCCCGCGACGCCGGCCAGCGCCGAGCCTGCGATGAAGATGATGCCGCTGATCTGGAACAGCAGTTTGCGGCCGAACAGGTCGCCGAGCTTGCCCGCGAGCGCGGTCGCGACGGCCTCGGCGAGCAGATACGCGGTCACCACCCAGGCCATGTGCCCGGCGCTGCCGAGGTCGGCGACGATCGAGGGCAGCGCCGCCGACACGATGGTCTGGTCGAGGGCGGCCATGAGCATGCCGAGCACCACCGTCGCGAAGACAATGTTGATCTTCGCCTTACTCATCGGCTCGACGGGCTTGTCCACAGCAACACCATCCGGCATGCCTCAGTATGGGCTTTCAGGCCCTGCACGGGAGGTCAGTGACACGGCAGCAATCGCCACCGATCGCTCAGCGGACGGCGTAGTTTCCCAGGCCGGGTTCGAGCGTGTCGAACGCGATCTCGGCATCACGGGTCAGCGCGGCGGCGATCTCGGCGTTGGATTCGCCTTCCAGGGTGCGGCGCATGATCTCGTTGAACAGCACCCGTTGCACGCCGGCGATCTGGGCCGCGGCGACGCGCGGGGTGATGTCCTCGGGCGCGGCACCTGTCTCGGCGGCGAGTACGTCGGCCAGTGCCAGTTGACGGGCGTCGTGCAAATCGCGCCCCCGCGCAGTCAGCGCGGGACTGTCGGCGATCATCCTGGCGAACGGCTCGCCGCTGAAGCCGATGAGCTGGTCTTGCGCCGCGATGGCCGCCAGGCAAGCGTGACGCAGCGCGGCCAGTGCCGACTGGCCGGGCGCGCGTTCCCGAACGATCGACGCGAGTTGATCGATGTAGATCTCGCCGAGGTCGAGTGCCAGGTCTTCCTTGCGGGGGAAGTAGTTGGTGACCGTCATCTTCGAGACATCGGCGGCCGCGGCCACCTCGGCGATGGTCACCTGGTCGAATCCGCGAGCCAGGAACAGCTCGGTCGCCCGGTCCGAGATCTGCTCCCTGGTCTGCTGCTTCTTCCTGGCCCTGAGGCCCTGCTGCGTCGTCATGCCACCAGCATATCTGAACTCGTCCTAAATTTGTTCTTGACATATTTTTAGGTTCGTTCTAAGTTTATGCCCGTCGCCGCAAGCGACACGATCGAAGGAGACAGCGCATGCCGCACGGACCCGATATCGCCGCCGAGCCCCTCAACACCCGTTCCACCACCGAAGGAGCAGCCGATATGGCCCGATTCACGACGATGCGAAGTTCACTCGACGACGCGGTCCGCGAGATCACGACCGCGCCGCAACCCCTCCCCCTGCCCGGCCGACCCCGGGCGGCACGCCGCGCCGAAGCGTCTTTCCCGACCCCACGGCGACGTGGAACCGGCTCGGCCATTCGCGGCGCGCAGACCCGGTCGACGGCCGTGCGCCGCCCGATCCGGATTCCCGGCAAGTAGTCACTGCGTTCCCCGCGTAACCCGACCGGTGGGGCTGCCTCACCCCACCGGTCACCAGCCCCACATCGAACGGGAGTTCTCTTGACCACCACCGTCACCGCCGATCCCATTCGCGACTACCTGAGCGCCATCGGACGCACTCCCCTGCTGACCGCCGAACAGGAATACGCCCTCGGTGCGCGGATCGCCGCGGGCGCGACCGCGCGGGCCGAGATCGATGCGGCCGGTGCCGAACTCACCGCCGCACGACGAGAACTGTTGCGCCGCACCGAACTCGACGGACTGCGCGCGAAAGATCACATGGTGCGGGCGAATCTGCGCCTGGTCGTCTCCATCGCGCGCCGGTTCCCGACCAACACCGGGATGTCGCTGCTCGATCTGATCCAGGAGGGCACGCTGGGGCTGATACGTGCGGTGGAGAAATTCGACCACGAGCGCGGCCTCAAGCTCTCCACCTACGCGACGTTCTGGATCCGGCAGTCGATCGGGCGCGCGCTCACCGATCAGGGGCGCACGATCCGGCTGCCCTCGAATGTGGCCGATGTCCTGCATCGGGTGATCCGGGTGCGGCGCGAGCTGGCGCATCAGCTGGGACGCGCGGCCACCACCGAGGAACTGGCCGCGGGCGCCGACCTCACCGTCGCGCAGGTAGCGGCGGTGCTGCGGCACGAAGCCGAGCCCGTGTCGCTGCACGCGCCCGTCGGCGAGGACACCGATCTGGGCTCACTGTTGCCCGACACCACGCCCATGCCGGCGGAGGTGGTCGCGGCTCGGATGCTCGGGGGCTATGTGGAGGCGGCCCTGGCGGGGCTCACCGAGCGCGAATCCGCCGTCATCCGACTGCGTTTCGGCCTCGACCGCGGCGAGGGCCGCACGCTGGAAGAGGTGGGTTCGGCGCTCGGCTTCTCCCGCGAACGGGCGCGTCAAATCGAGGCGAAAGCCATGATCAAGCTGCGCAAACCCGCCTGCACCCGTACGCTGACCGGATTGCTGGGCTGACCTTCCCTCCTATCTTACTCCAGAGTAAGATAGGCGCATGGCATGGAAACCAACTGACATCGCGGACCAGTCCGGGCGCACGTTCGTGATCACCGGGGCCAACGGCGGCCTCGGTGCCGAGACCACCAAGGTGCTCGCAGGCAAGGGCGCCACGGTGATCATGGCCTGCCGCAACGCGAGCAAAGCGCAACCGATCGCCGACGCCATCCCCGGTGACGTGCGGGTGGCCGCGCTCGACCTGGCAGATCTGGCCTCTGTGCGCGAATTCGCCGCGCAGCAGGGCGAATTCGATGTGCTGATCAACAACGCGGGCCTGATGAACATCCCGTTCTCGCGCACCGCCGACGGGTTCGAGACGCAGTTCGGCGTCAACCACCTGGGCCACTTCGCCCTCACCGGACTGCTGCTCGACCGCGTGCGCGACCGGGTGATCTCGCTCGCCAGCATCGCCCACAAGCAGACCCCGAAGCTGTGGATCGACGACCTCAACTACGAGAACCGCCGCTACCAGCGCAATCTCGCCTACGCCCAGGCCAAGCTCGCCAACCTGATGTTCGGTCGTGAACTGCAGCACAGGCTCACCGAGGCCGGGTCGGCGAAGAAGTCCTACGCCGTGCACCCCGGGGTCTCGGCCACCGACCTGTTCGCCCGCACCGAGACCCCCCTCGACAAGGTCAGCAAGCCGTTCATCAAGCTCATCGGCCACCCGCCACACAAGGCCGCCCACTCCACCTTGTTCGCGGCCACCGAGCCGGACGCCGACCCCACCGTGTACTGGGGCCCCAACCGGCTGATGCAGTCGCAGGGACCGGTCGAGGCGTGCCCGTCGAGCAAGATCTCGCGCAATCCCGAGCTGCTGCGCAGGCTGTGGGAGGAATCCGAGCGGATGACCGGGATCAGCTACAAGTTCTGATCATCCGCACTGCGTGACCGTGAGCACGATCTTGCCGCGGGTGCGCTGATTGTCGCTGATCTCGTGGGCCTTGCCCACGAGTTCCAGTGGCAGAACCGTTTCCACGTGCGGTCGCAGCGCACCGCTTTCGACGAGGTTCGCGAGAGCGCGCAGACCCGCGCCGTCGGCTTCGACGATCATGAACCCGGCCCGCAGGCCGAGCGGGCGGGCGACCTCCACCAGGGCCGCTTCCGCCGGGGAGGCCAGCGACACGATGATGCCGCCGGGCCGGAGGGTTCGCAGCGAGCGCGGGCCGTATTCGCCGCCGATGGTGTCGACGACGATGTCGATGCCGTCGGCCGCGTCGACGAAATCTGTTGCGGTGTAATCGATCACCTCATCGGCGCCGAGGTCGCGGACGAAGTCGTGATTGTCGGCCCGCGCCGTGGCGACGACATACGCACCGCGCGCCTTGGCGATCTGCACCGCGACATGCCCGACCCCGCCCGCGGCGGCGTGAATCAGGACCCGGTGGCCGGGCCGCACGTCGGCGGTGTCGACCAGCGCCTGCCAGGCGGTGAGCGCGACGAGCGGCAGCGCGGCGGCTTCGACGTGGGTGAGATTAGACGGCTTGCGCGCGAGGTGGCGGGCCGGTGCGGTGACGTACTCGGCGTAGGCGCCCGCGGCGCGCGGCTGGCGCGGCATGCCGAAGACCTCGTCGCCCGGCGCGAACAGGGTGACACCGACGCCGACGGCCTCGACCACACCGGACACATCCCAGCCCAGCGGTGCGATCGCGCCGAGCAGTCCGCCGGTGGCGCGGTGCCAGGAATCGGTCGGGTTCACCCCGGCCGCGTGCACGCGGATCAGCACTTCGGCCGGTCCGGGGCTCGGCTTGTCGACCTCGATCACCCGCAGGACCTCGGGTCCGCCGAAGGTGTCCTGACCGATTGCCCGCATGGCGCTTCTCCCTGTGTCTCCCAGGCCGTTTCGCTGCGAACCGGCCGCGTGAAGTCCACGATGCCGGGTGCGCGAATCATCGACGAGTGGCAAGAAAGCCAATATGTGTAAGAATCTTGCCATGCATCGCGTGGTGGTTCTGGCGCTGAACGGGGTCTATCCGTTCGAATTGGGAATTCCCGCCCGGATCTTCGGCACGGCGACCGATCCCGACGGCGCCGCGCTCTACGACGTGCGCACCTGCAGCCTCGACGGAGCCCCGGTCTCGACCAACGCCGACTTCACCATCGCCGTCGAATACGACAGCAGCGCGCTCGCCGAGGCCGACACTGTGGTGATCCCGCCCTTCTCCGCGTGTGACGCCCCCGAGGAGGAGTGGATGCCCGCCGACCTGGCCGATGCGCTGGGTCGACTCCGGCCGGATACCCGCATCGTGTCGATCTGCACCGCGGCGTTCGTCCTGGCCGCCCTCGGCTTGCTCGACGACCGCCCCGCGACCACGCACTGGCGACAAGCCGATCGGTTCCGCACTCTGTTCCCGCAAGTCAGGATGGATGCCGACGTGCTGTTCGTCGACGAAGGACGCATCCTCACCGCGGCGGGCAGCGCCGCCGGCATCGACGCCTGCCTGCACCTGCTGCGCCGCGATCACGGCAGCGCGGTCGCCAATCAGGTCGCCCGCCTGTGCATCGTGCCGCCGTGGCGCGAAGGCGGACAGGCCCAGTTCATCGACCGGCCGATCCCCGAACCCAGCACCGCGACGACCGCCGCCACCCGCGCGTGGGCCATGACCCACCTGGATCGCCCGCTCCCGCTCACCGAACTCGCCGCCCACGCTCGTATGAGCGTGCGCACCTTCTGCCGCCGATTCCGCGAGGAAACCGGCCTCCCACCCGGCCAATGGCTGACGCAGCAACGCGTCGACCACGCCCGCCACCTCCTCGAAGCCACCGACCTCCCCATCGACCGCGTCGCCGCCGACGCGGGCCTCGGCACCGCCGCTTCCCTGCGCCAGCACCTGTCCGCCGCCATCGGCGTCTCCCCCACCGCCTACCGCCAGACCTTCCAGGCCGGGACCTCGCGCCCGCGCGCCACCCGGACTACTGTGCTGTGACGCCTGACTCCGCGGTTGACTCCGGCCGCGACCTGCTCCTACGTGCTCTGTAGTAGGCGGGTACCGTGGAGCGCGTGTCCGTTCCACCTCCTCGCCCGGCGCACAATCGACCGGCCCTGATCGCGCTGGTCTGCGTCGTCGCGCTGGGCTGCCTGGCGCTGGCCTGGTGGCAGTGGGAACGGTTCGAATCGTCGTCGGGAACCGGCCAGAATCTCGGTTACGCACTGCAGTGGCCGCTGTTCGCCGGGTTCGCGGTGTTCGCCTATGTGCGGTTCGTGCGGCTGGAACGCGAGGCCGAGGAGCCCGCGTCGCCGCGTCCGGGCAAGGCCGAGGCGCCGCGCGAGATCCCCGCGGGCATCCTGCCCGAACGCCCCAAGGCCGCGAAGTCCGACGACCCGGAAACGGCCGCCTACAGCCAGTACCTGGCGCAACTGCACGCCAGCGACATCGATGCGCAGGTCCGCACCGCCGGCTTGCATTCCCCCGAGAGGAACGCCGGGTGACCGACAACACCACCACCACACCGTCGCCGGACGAAGCCACCGCCGCCCCCGCGGGCAGCGCCCCCACCGCCAAGATCACCTCGGCCCTGCAGCGCTACCGCGTACTCGCCTGGGTCACCGGCCTGTGGCTGCTGCTGCTCACCGTCGAGATGATCGCCAAGTACGGCTTCGACGTCGACACCCCCAGCTGGATCGCGGTCGTGCACGGCTGGGTGTACTTCGCCTATCTGCTGGTCACCGCCGACCTCGCCGTGAAGGTCCGCTGGCCCATCGGCCGCACCGTCGGCACCCTCGTCGCCGGCACCATCCCGCTGCTGTCGTTCTTCGTCGAGCACCGCAACGCCAAAGACGTGAAGCAGCAGTACAGCCTCTGACTTGCACGAAAAGCGCCGCCGCCCCGGTAATCCGGAGCGGCGGCGCTTGTGTTGTGTGGTCGGTCAGGCCAGGGCGGCCAGGGCCGGGATGAGCTGAGTGAGTGCGCGGCCCCGGTGGGAGACCG
Organism: Nocardia sp. NPDC055165; assembly: GCF_053606985.1. NCBI lineage: Bacteria > Bacillati > Actinomycetota > Actinomycetes > Mycobacteriales > Nocardiaceae > Nocardia > Nocardia sp. NPDC055165. The sequence continues at coordinate 1,777 of NZ_JBSGSS010000028.1, read as the reverse complement.
CGTCCTTTTCGGCGGGGGTGAGTTCGGCAGCGCTGCCGGTACCGCCCTCGGGGAGAAACAGCGGGTCGTAGCCGAAACCGCCGTCACCGTGCGGTTCACGGGCGATGGTGCCGGGCCATTCGCCGCGCACCACCGTGGTCGTACCGTCGGGCAGGACCAGCGCGCAGGTGGAGACGAAACGGCCGCCGCGACGGTCGTCGGGGACGTCGCCCAGCTGGGCGAGCAGCAGGGTGTTGTTCGCGGCATCGTCGCCGTGGCCGCCCGCCCACCGCGCCGACAGCACACCCGGCATCCCGTTCAGCGCGTCGACTTCGATGCCGGAATCGTCTGCCACGCAGGGCAATCCGGTGGCGACGGCACCGTCACGCGCCTTCGCGATCGCGTTCTCCTCGAAGGTGGCGCCGGTCTCGGGCGCCTCCTCGTACGGGGGCACCTCGTTCAGGCTCACCAATTCGATTCCGGCCACCCCGGCTTCATCGAGGATCCGGCGAAGCTCCTTCAGCTTCTTGGCATTTCGGCTGGCGACCAGCACACGCACGGCCACGACTACTTCTTCGCGGACGGCTCGGGCAGGGTGCCCGGGTACGGCAGTGCCAGCGCCGCCTTCTGGATCGCGAACAGCTGCTCGGCACCGGCGAAGGCCGAGTCGAGCATCTTGTCCAGGGTCGACCGCGGGAACGTCGCGCCCTCGCCGGTGCCCTGGATCTCGACCAGAGTTCCGGTGTCGGTGGCCACCACGTTCATGTCGACCTCGGCGCGCGAGTCTTCCTCGTAGGGCAGGTCGAGGCGAACACGCCCGTCGACCACACCCACGCTCACCGCGGCGATCATGCACGAAATCGGCTGCGGATCAGCCAGTTTGCCCGCGGCGGCCAGGTAGGTCACCGCGTCCGACAGCGCCACATAGGCGCCGGTGATCGCGGCGGTGCGCGTGCCACCGTCGGCCTGCAGCACATCGCAGTCGAGCGCGATCGTGTTCTCGCCGAGCGCGGCCAGGTCGATGCAGGCCCGCAGCGAGCGCCCGATCAGCCTGCTGATCTCCTGCGTCCGCCCACCGACCTTGCCCTTCACCGACTCCCGCCCACTGCGCGTGTGCGTGGCCGCGGGCAGCATCGCGTACTCCGCGGTGAGCCAGCCCAGCCCCGAATCCCGGCGCCACGGCGGCACCCCCTCGGTGACGCTCGCGGTGCACATCACCCGCGTCTGCCCGAATTCCACCAGCACCGACCCCGCCGGGTGCGTAGTGAATCCCCGAGTGATCTTCACGTCGCGGAGTTCGTCATCCGCCCTACCATCAGCTCGTCTAGACACAGCCGACACACTAGCGCGTGCCCCCCACTCCCCGCCCAGCCACACCGAAGCCTCCGAAGCCCGCACCCACACCGCACTCCCAGCGACACCGCACACCCCAAGGTCCGTAGCTCTACCGCACACCCCAAGGTCCGTAGCTCTACCGCACTCCCCGCGACACCGCGCACCCCGAAGTCCACACCCTTACCGCACTCCCCGCGACTCCACACACCCGAAGCTCACACCCCTACCGCACTCCCCGCGACTCCACACACCCCGAAGTCCACACCCCTACCGCACTCTTAGCGACTCCGTACACCCGAAGTCCGCAGCCCTAACGCACTAGCCGGCCCCACCGTTCAACCCCAGATCCGCCATGACCGCACCACCAACCACCGCACTCCCGACCCCTAGGGAGGGACGGCCACGAAGTGGCCGGTCCGCGGCCGGGTCGCCGGTTAGGCGCCGGGGCGTAGGCGACGAAGGA
>NZ_JBSGSS010000027.1:28008-45514 GCF_053606985.1 Nocardia sp. NPDC055165 | reverse complement strand
CGGTGGTTGGGGGTGGCCGTCACCCTGGTGGTCTCCTACTTCGTTTTCCTGCACCCCACTAACATCACCGGGGTCGAGCGCTGTACCTCCTCCGGGGGCGTCGTTCGCCGCGCCCGGTTCTGGTTCAGGGTTCAGGCGGAGGTCTTGTCCCACAGGCTGCGGGTGCCGTTGCTGCCGTAGAGCGCGCGAGCATCGCCCGGGCTGATCGTCGCCCGGGTTCGCGGTGGCGCGGTGCGCTCGTGGGCAGCCAGGATCTGTCCGGTCATCTTCGCGACGTACGGGGCAGCCATGATCAGCCCACGATTGCCGCGACGTGCGGCCGCCCAGACGATCGCCTTCCCCGGGACACGCACGGAGGCATCGACAACGCGGGGCATGTCGAATCGGCCGAGCTCGCGCATCCAGGCAGGCAGCGTCGAGATCGTCGCCAGCGACAGCACCCGACCACCGGCGGCGAACGTCATGCCTTTGCTCACCGACGGCCACAGCAGAAAGTGCATGGCCTCCACGGCCCGCTCGCTGACGCACAACTGCGGCCGGACGCGTTCGAAGTAGGCGCGCACCTCGGCCCGATTGCGCGGTACATCCGCGGGCTTACAGGTCTGCAGTTCGGCGGCGATCACGCATTCGGCCCAGTACCGGTCCTCCTCGGCGGGACTCAGCGGGCCGGGGCCGAACATCTCGTAGGCCTTGAGTACCGAATGCCACCCGGTGACATGGATCCACAGCTGGGAGTCGGGGTTGTTGGCGCTGTAGCGCTTGCCGCTGATCGGTTCGATGCCCGTCATCGGCGCGTGCACCTTCATCAGGTGTTCGGATGCCTGGGTGGCGGTGCGGCCGTCACCGAGCGCGACCAGCAGGAAGTAGGACAGCGTGTGGTCGAGGCGGGTGGCGGGATTGTCGTAGATCCCGTGTGAATCGGCGACCGCGGCGGTCAGGAACGGATCGAAGTGCTCGAGGGTGACCGCGCGCTGGAATCCGATCAGCGCGGTCGGCGCCGCCCACACCTTCCAGGTGGGGGAATCCGGCCCGAAGAAGCCGTAGTCGTCGCGACGCAGAGTCGACGCATCGAAAGCCATTGCACATGCCCCTTTGCAGTGCGAGAAACAATTGAATACAACACCACCGTAGCAATGGCTCGACGTGAATACAACGGTTGCGTAGGATTTGTACCGACAGGGTCGGCGGGTATCGTCGGCGAGCGAAAGGCAGGTGGGCGGTGACCTCGACGCAGGAGCAGCGACCTCGACGCCGCTATGCGCCGCGCCTGCCGCCGGAGCAGCGCCGCGCGCAACTTCTCGACGCCGCGTTCACGGTCCTGGGCCGGATGGAACTGCACGAGTTGAGCATGGAGGCCGTCGCGCAGGAGGCGGGCGTCGGAAAACCTGTGCTGTACACGGTGTTCAAGACCCGCGCCGAACTCGTCGAAGCGCTGCTGGAACGCGAACGGGAACGCGGACTGGATCAGATCGCCGACACGCTGCCCGAAGACCTGCTCGGCGCCGATCCGTTGGCCGCCGCCTCGGCGACCGTCGAAGCGTTCGTCGGTGTGGCACTGGCGAATCCGACCCGCTGGCGGCTGATCCTCGCCACCCCGGCGAGTGCGCCCGACGAATACCGTGCGGCGCTTCGTGCTTCGCGCGCCGAAATCTTGGAGCGCGCGGAATCGCTTGTCCGCATGGGCATCTCCGTGCTGCCGCGATGGTCGGGCATGGATGCCGGGCTACTCGCGAACTCGACCCTCACCATCGCCGAAATGCTCGGTCGACTGGGGGTCAGCGAGCCGGAAGAGTATCCGCGCGAACGACTTCAGGCCTACGTTCGCTCGATCGTCACTCTGCTGACCGGGCCCTGACGGCTCAGCGGTTCTCCCGCGCCAAGCGCATCGTCTCGGTGAGCAGCTTCGACACGGCGGCCGCCTCGGTGAGGAACCCGTCGTGCCCGTCGCGGGAGTGCACGATCTCGAGACCCGCGCAGCCCGGCAGTCCTTCGGCCAGCTCGGCCTGGGTGTGCAGGGGGTACAGGCGATCCGAGTCGACTCCGCCGACCACGCACGGCACCGCGGTGGAGGCCAGCGCGGCGGCGACGCCGCCGCGCCCGCGCCCCACGTCGTGGCGGTTCATGGCCTCGCTGAGCAGTACATAGGTGGCCGGATCGAAGCGCGAACACAGCTTGTCGGCCTGGTGCTCGAGGTAGCTCTGCACCGCGTACCGTCCACCGGTCCACGGGTCCTCGTCGCCCTGTGCCTTGTTGGCGAAGCGGTGATCGAGTTCGCCCTCGGTGCGGTAGGTCAGGTGCGCGATCCGCCGGGCCAGGCCCATGCCGGTCATCGGCGCGCGACCGGTGCCGTGATAGTCGCCGCCCTGCCAGTCGGGATCGGCCGTGATGACGGCCATCTGGGTGGTCTGGGTGCCGATCTGGTCGGCGGTGGCACGGGCGCCCACGGCCAGCACGAGCGCGGCTGAAACCCGCTCGGGCAGGCCGATGATCCACTCGAGCACCCGCATGCCGCCCATCGAGCCGCCGACGACAGCGCCGAGCCGCTCGATCCCGAGCACCTCGAACAACTGCGCTTCGGCTTTCACCTGGTCACGGATGTTCAGCTCGGGAAACCGCGCGCCCCATGGCTTTCCGTCGGAGGCGAGTGAGGACGGGCCGGTGCTGCCCTTGCAGCCGCCCAGCACGTTGGTCGCGATCACACACCACTCGTCGGTGTCGATCGGCGCGCCGGGCCCGACCATGCCCTCCCACCAGCCGGGCGCCCCGTCGGGCCCACCGACGACATGGGAGTCGCCGGTGAGCGCGTGTTCGACGAGCACCACGTTGTCCAGGGTGGGCGAGAGCTCGCCCCAGCGTTGCACCGCCAGCCGCACATCGGGGACGACGGCGCCGTTCTCCAGCGCCACATCCCCGATGGCGACCAGGCCGACGCGCCCGTCCGGCGGCGGCAGCAGGGCCACCCCGGTTCCTGGTCGGGCGATCGGCGATTCGGTGCTCACAGTCACGTCGTCGCCGCCGCGAACCCGGCCCGCAGATCGGCCAGAATGTCGTCGATTCCCTCGATGCCCACCGCGAGCCTGACCAGGCCGGGGGTGACGCCGGCCGCCAGCTGCTCTTCGGGCGTCAACTGCGAGTGCGTGGTCGACGCCGGGTGAATCACGAGTGAACGCACATCACCGATGTTAGCTACATGGCTGTGCAGGCTGAGCGCGTCCACGAACTTCTTGCCCGCGTCGACGCCGCCTGCCAGCTCGAACGCCACGATCGCGCCCGCGCCCTTGGGCGCCAGCTCCTTGGCTCGCGCGTACCAGGGCGAGGACTCGAGGCCCGCGTAGAACACCGCGTCGACGCCCGGCTGCTCGGCGACGAACTTCGCGACCGCCTCGGCATTGCTGACATGCCGTTCGACCCGCAGGCTCAGCGTCTCGATGCCCTGGGCGATGAGGAACGCGTTGAACGGCGAGACCGCGGCACCCAGATCGCGCAGCAACTGCACGCGAGCCTTCAGCGCGAACGCGGGCGCGCCCAGATCGGCGAACACCGCACCGTGGTAGCTGGGGTCGGGCTCGGTGAAGCCGGGGAAGCGCGCGTTGCCGTCGGCGTCGCGCACCGTCCAGTCGAAGGTGCCGCCGTCGACGATCACGCCCGCCACGGCCGCACCGTGCCCACCCAGGTACTTCGTCGCCGAATGCACGACGATGTCGGCGCCGTGGGCCAGCGGCTGGATCAGGTAGGGGGTCGCGACGGTGTTGTCCACGATCAGCGGAAGGCCGTTCGCGTGCGCGACACCGGCGATGCCGGGGATGTCGAACACCGCGCTGCTCGGGTTGGCGATGGTCTCGCCGTAGAACGCCTTGGTGTTCGGCTGGATCGCGGCTTCCCACTGCGCGAGGTCATCGGGATCCTCGACGAACGAGACCGTGATTCCCAGCTTGGGCAGCGAGTAGTGGAAGAGGTTGTAGGTGCCGCCGTAGAGGTGCGGGCTGGACACGATGTGGTCGCCCGCGCTCGCCAGGTTCAGGATCGCGTAGGTCTCCGCGGCCTGGCCCGAGGCCAGCAGCAGCGCCGCGACGCCACCTTCGAGCGCGGCCACGCGCTGCTCCACCGCGTCCTGGGTGGGGTTCATGATCCGGGTGTAGATGTTGCCCGGCTCGGCGAGACCGAACAGCGCGGCGGCGTGATCGGTGTCGCGGAAGGTGTAGGAAGTGGTCTGGTAGATCGGCAGCGCCCGCGCGTTGGTGCTCGCGTCGGGAGCTTGGCCCGCGTGGACCTGCTTGGTCTCGAAGGACCAGTTCTCGGGCAGGGAAGAGTCAGTCATGTCGTGCTCCAAATGGGTGTCAGCCGGGGGATCTCGTCAACTGGGTCGGATCGACTGGCAACAACACATGGGGGCCTCCTGCAGTGCGCGCTTGCTCTCGACTTTCGAGAGCCCGGTCATCACCCGGAGCACCCCACCGCAGCTGGAGGGTTGCCGACCAGCGAGCCGGGGCTTGGCGCTGGTACTCATGACCTTGCCGTCATGTTAACCGGAGATCTCCCGCGGGCGGAAACTTCCCCCGCATTTCCCGCCGAAGATCACTCGCCGGACGGTGTGCCGAAGCCTGGCGTGTCGTCCACCGGTGCGCCACAGACCTGCCGCAAGCCGTGGTAGGCGCGCAGCACGGCGTCGCGCGTGACCCGAACGGCTACCGTCGGTGACCCGCTCAGCAGTGCCTGTTCGGTATCGGCGACCGAGAGATGGCACAGCATCTGCCAGATCCCGGCCACCAGCTTCACCGTGAAGTCCTCCGGTGACGTGCCCATCCGCTGCGCGAGCTCGGTGCACACCGCGACGTTCTTCTTCTCCGCGTATTCCAGCGCGCGCGCGTTGACCGACTGGCTGGTGCGCATGATCCGCTGCATCTGCAGGAACTGACGGATGAACCGGATACCGTCCGCATCCGCCTCGGCCTGGACCACCTCCAGGTAGGCGCCGCACAGTGCCTGGAGTTCGTTGCCGGTGTTCGGCTGGGAGCGCAGCGCGACGGCGACGGAGACCCCGAAGTCGTCGATCGGGGCCAGCACGATGTCTTCCTTGAGCGCGAAGTACCGGTTGACGGTGCGTGGGGACACATCGGCACCCGCGGCGATCTGCTCGACCGTCGTCGCGTCGAACCCTTGGCTGTCGCACAGGTCGAGTCCGACCGCCACGATCGCGGCCTTGGTCTGGAGTTTCTTGCGCTCGCGCAGGCCCAGTGGCGCGCCGGCAGCCGGTTCGGTCGTCCGGTCGGCGCTGATCGGAGTGGTCGAGTCCAGCATTTGACCAGCCTACCGTGTCGGCCGCTTTATCTGTCCAACTAGGCCAATTGGCGCAGTCAGACATTTTTCTCTTGACGCCAATTGTCTCACAGTGCCAGGATTGGTCCACACTGATCGAGTGACGAGGAGTCCTGGTGACCAGCACCGAGATAGAAACGAAACATGTTGATTCCCAACAGAGTTCGATGCGGTGGTGGGCGCTGGTCGTGCTCTCCGCCGCCCAGCTGATGGTGGTGCTCGACGCCACCGTGATCACGATCGCCCTGCCCTATGCCCAGCGTGACCTGGGGATCAGCGACGGCGACAAACAGTGGGCGCTCACCGCGTACACACTCATCTTCGGCGGGCTACTGCTGCTCGGCGGGCGGATGGCCGACTACCTGGGCCGGCGCCGGATCTTCCTGGTCGGCCTGGTCGGCTTCGCCGCCGCGTCGGCGCTGGCGGGGCTCGCGCAGACCGGTCCGCAGTTGTTCGTCGGCCGAGGTCTGCAGGGTGCGTTCGCCGCGCTGCTCGCCCCCGCGGCCTTGTCGCTGTTGTCGGTGATCTTCACCGATGTGCAGGAACGGGCCCGCGCGTTCGCGGTGTTCGCCGGCATCACCGCCGGTGGCATCGCATTCGGGCTGATCGTCGGCGGCGCGCTCACCGAATTCGCGTCGTGGCGGTGGACGCTGCTGATGAACACGCCGATCGCGCTCATCGCGGTAGCCGGTGCGGTGGCGGTGATCGCGCGCGATATCCCGGTGCCCAGAACCGGCGGCTACGACCTGCCCGGCGCCGTCACCGTGACATTCGGCTTGGTGTCGATCGTCTACGGATTCAGTCGCGCCGCCGAACACGGTTGGCTGGCGGGTAGCACCCTCGGCCTGCTCGGGGCCGGCTTCGCCTTGCTCATCGCGTTCGTCTTCATCGAGGCACGCTCGGCGAACCCGCTGCTGCCACTGCGAATTCCGGGTGAGATCAATCGCGGCGGCGCTTTGCTGGCCGCGCTGCTGATCCCGATCGCGATGTTCGCCATGTTCTTGTTCCTGAGCTTCTACTACCAGAACACCCTGGGGTATTCGCCGCTGAAGGCCGGGATCGCGTTCCTGCCGTTCCCCGTGGGCATCGGGATCGCGGCGGGCATCACCAGTTCGTTGATGCCCAAGTTCGGGCCGCGTCCGCTCATGGTGGTCGGCGCGCTGCTCGGCGTCGTGGGACTGCTGTGGTTGGCACAACTGAGCTACGGCGACGGGTACGCGCTGAGCGTGCTGCCCGCGCAGCTGTTGATGGCGCTCGGGATGGGCCCGCTGTTCGTCGGGATGCAGGCCGTGGCCCTGCATCAGGTCGATGCCGAGGACTCCGGTGTCGCGAGTGCCCTGCTCAATGCCGCCCAACAGGTCGGCGGCGCCGTCGGCACCGCCCTGCTGACCACCCTGTCGGTGCAGGCCGCCGAGAACTACGTCACCGACAACCCGACCGTCGACCACCTGATCGAACGCGCCTCGATCTACAGCTATGACGTCGCGTTCTATATCGGCGCCGGCTTCTTCCTCGCCGCCGCCGTGGTGATCGCGGTGATGATCCGCGACAAGCCGGAGAACCTGATCGAAGGCGACGAACACGCGGCCGCGATACCCGTCGCGGTCTGACCTTCTCGACGAGGCCCGCGCTACGGCGCGGGCCTCTTGTTACCACTCAGTAGCCGGTCAAGGCCCGATCGGGTGATGACAGGCGGGCCGGGAGGGCTGTCCCGCACAGTGGGGCCTCCCGTCGCGGTGAGGTGGGGGACAGCAGTACGCTCGTCTTGTTTGCACCACACGTCCCGCAGACAACGCGGGGCATATACGTTGTCTGTTGGAACTGCTGGGGTCCGCTCACAAGCGTGTTCGCCTAGCCGTGCAATAAGGGCACCCACCGAGGAGGACACGAAGATCCATGTCCAAGATCAAGGTTGAAGGCACCGTTGTAGAACTCGACGGCGACGAGATGACCCGGATCATCTGGCAGTTCATCAAGGACAAGCTGATCCATCCCTATCTCGACGTGAACCTCGAGTACTACGACCTCGGCATCGAGTACCGCGACAAGACAGACGACCAGGTCACCGTCGACGCGGCCAATGCCATCAAGAAGTACGGCGTCGGCGTGAAATGCGCCACCATCACCCCCGACGAAGCGCGGGTGAAAGAGTTCGGCCTCAAGAAGATGTGGCGCTCGCCCAACGGCACCATCCGTAACATTCTGGGTGGCACCATCTTCCGCGCGCCGATCATCATCTCCAACGTGCCCCGGCTGGTGCCCGGCTGGACCAAGCCGATCATCATCGGCCGTCACGCCTTCGGCGACCAGTACCGCGCCACCGACTTCAAGGTCTACGAGGCGGGCACCGTCACGCTGACCTTCACCCCGGAAGACGGCAGCGAGCCGATCATCCACGAGGTCGTGAAGATGCCCGAGGACGGCGGCGTCGTCATGGGTATGTACAACTTCAAGAAGTCCATCGAGGACTTCGCGCGGGCCTCGTTCAACTACGGCCTGCAGCAGAACTACCCGGTGTACCTCTCCACGAAGAACACCATCCTCAAGGCTTACGACGGCATGTTCAAAGACACCTTCCAGGAAGTCTTCGACGCCGAGTTCAAGGCCGAGTTCGACGCGGCGGGCCTCACCTACGAGCACCGCCTGATCGACGACATGGTCGCCTCCTCCATGAAATGGGAGGGCGGCTACGTCTGGGCCTGCAAGAACTACGACGGCGACGTGCAGTCCGACACCGTGGCCCAGGGCTTCGGCTCGCTCGGCCTGATGACCTCGGTGCTGCTCACCCCGGACGGCAAGACCTGTGAGGCCGAGGCCGCGCACGGCACGGTCACCCGGCACTACCGTCAGCACCAGCAGGGCAAGCCCACCTCGACCAACCCGATCGCGTCGATCTTCGCCTGGACCCGTGGCCTCGAACACCGCGGCAAGCTGGACAACACCCCCGAGGTGATCGGCTTCGCGCAGGCGCTCGAGGACGTGGTCATCAAGACCGTCGAGGGTGGTCAGATGACGAAGGACCTCGCCGCGCTCGTCGGCGGCGACCAGGGTTACCTGAGCACCGAGGAATTCCTCGGCGCGCTGGACGTCAACCTGGCTCGCGCTCTGAAGTGAGATAGCCCCGGTTCGCAACCGCGAACCTGCACGGCTGTGAGAAAGCGCTCGCATCGAATCCGATGCGAGCGCTTTTGCGTCCGTACCCGGCGGTTGTTCCCACGGTGGGGTAACTCACGCTCGTTTCGGGTAGCTAATGGGTAGTCGTGCCCGTTGCATGGAAGCGTGACTTCTTCCATCGCAGCCCCCGATCGCCTCGACGTGCCACGCACCAGCTGGCATGTCCCGGCGATGCTCGCGTTGGCGCTGGGTGGATTCGGGATCGGGACCACCGAGTTCGTGACCATGGGGTTGCTGCCCGATATCGCGCGGGCCTTCGATATCTCCGAGCCGTCGGCCGGGCACGCGGTGTCGGCGTACGCGCTGGGGGTCGTGGTCGGTGCGCCGCTGATCGCCGCGTTGTGCGCGCGGGTGGCGCGCAAGAAGTTGCTGATCGTGTTGATGGTCGCGTTCACGCTCGGCAATATCGGGACCGTGCTCGCGCCGACCTTCGGCACGCTCGTGCTCGCGCGGTTCGTGTCCGGTCTGCCGCACGGCGCGTACTTCGGCGTCGCCTCGCTGGCCGCCGCCACGCTCGCGCCCGTGGGGCAGCGAGCCAAGGCCGTGGCCGCGGTGATGCTCGGGCTCAGCGTGGCGAATGTGATCGGGGTGCCCGGCGCGACCTGGCTCGGTCAGCACCTGGGCTGGCGTGACGCCTATGTGGTCGTCGCCGTGATCGGCGTGGCCACGGTGGCCGCTCTGTGGCGCTATGTCCCCGCGCTGACCAGCATGAAGATCACCAACCCGATAACCGAACTCGGGGCGCTGCGACGCCCGCAGGTGCTGCTCACCCTGGCTGTGGGCGCGATCGGCTTCGGCGGCATGTTCGCGGTCTACACCTACATCGCCACCACGATGACCGATGTCGCGGGCATGCCCATCGGCGCGGTGCCGATCGTGCTGGCGCTGTTCGGTCTCGGCATGATCGTGGGCAATATCGGCGGCGGCATCCTCGCCGACCGCGGCGTCGACCGCTCGATCTTCGTGGCCATGATCGCGATGGTCGTGATCCTGGCCGGGTTCGTCCTGGCGGCGCACAACCCCGTCACCGCCGCGATCGGCGCCTTCCTCGTCGGCGCCTCGGGCGCGGCCCTGGCCCCCGGCCTCCAAACCCGCCTCATGGACGTAGCCGCCGACGCCCAAACCCTCGCCGCCGCCCTCAACCACGCCGCCTTGAACATGGCCAACGCCGCGGGCGCCTGGCTCGGCGGCCTCGTCATCGCCGCGGGCCTCGGCTACACCGCCCCCGCCATGGTCGGCGCGCTCCTGGCCGTCGCCGGTGTCCTCCTGTTCACCCTCACGGTTTTCCTGCAACGCCGGTCGGCGCATAACACGCCGTAACCGATTGGTGCCCTTGCGTACTTCGTCATACGTTGCCCACATGCCGAGCCACCTGCACGAGGGTTTGCTTGACCTGTTCCGCACGGATCTCTTGCTGGCTCCGTCTCTGCTGGCTGAGGAGTTCAGGATCCCGCTGCCCGGCTTGTCGCAGATGCGGGCTGAGCCGTGCGACTTCACTGACGTCGGACCCAAGGAGTTCCGCGGTGACTTGGCCCTCAGCACCCACGACGATCGGGACATCCCGGTACTCGGTGTGTGCGTCGAGGTGCAGTTGTCCAAGGCGGACGTGCGTCGCTGGAAATGGCCGGTCTACCTGACCACCCTGCGATCGCGGCTGTGTTGCCCGGTAGTGCTGTTGGTGGTGACGCCCAGCAGAGCAGTCGCGAAGTGGGCCGAGCAGCCGATCGAGCTCGATACGGTCGGATCGGTCATCCAACCGCTGGTGCTGGGCCCGGACCGTTTCCCTGTCGTCACCGATCCGGTCGAGGCCGGAAAGTGCCCCGAGCGCGCGACGCTGTCGGCGATCGCCCACGGCGCAGGTCCGCATATGGAGGAAGTCCTTGCCGCGTTCCTGGCCGGGCTGATGAAAACCGACGATGAACATGCCAAAATGTATCTTGATCTGGTCGACGACGCGTTGACCGTCGCAGCAAGCCGACGCTTGGAGGAACTGATGGAGAGCACGCCTCAATATCGCGGCCGCATCGCTACCAAGTACATGGCGAAGGGGCGCGAGGAGGGGCTCGCGGAGGTGGACGCGAAGGTCGCCGAGACTGCTGCGCACGCGGTGCTCACCGTGCTGACTGCCCGCGGGCTCGAGCTGTCCGCCGCGCAGCGGGCGCAGCTCGCCGCGTGTACCGACCTCGACCAGCTCGACGCGTGGTTGACGCAGGCGGTCACCGCCACTCGTACCGACGAACTCTTCGGCTGACGCGCGAGTTGTCTCTACCTCGGCGGTTCAGTCGGCGGGCCGGGCCCAGCCGACGCTGAGTTGGACGGCTCGTTGCCAGCGTTCGTATTCTTCCTCGCGTATTCGACGGTCCGGCGACGGTATCCATTGGGCGGCGACCTTCCAATTGCGGCGTAGGCCTTGGAGATCGGGCCAGTAGCCGACGGCCAGGCCCGCCGCGTAGGCGGCGCCGAGGGAGACGGTTTCGGTGACCAGCGGGCGCATGACCGGCGTGTCGAGGACGTCGGCGATGATCTGCATGAGCAGGTTGTTGGAGGCCATGCCGCCTGCTACCCGCAGGGACTTCGCCTGGAGACCCGCGTCGGCGTTCATGGCTTCGACCACGTCGCGGGTCTGCCAGGCGGTGGCCTCCAGGACGGCGCGGGCCAGGTGGCCCTTGGTGACGTAGGAGGTCAGGCCGATGAGCAGGCCTCGGGCGTCGCTGCGCCAGTGCGGGGCGTAGAGGCCGGAGAAGGCGGGGACCAGGTAGCAGCCGCCGTTGTCGTCGACTGTGCTTGCGAGAGTTTCGATCTCGGGTGCGGTGGCAATCAGGCCGACGATGTCGCGCAGCCACTGGACGAGAGATCCGGTGACCGCGATCGGCCCTTCGAGGGCGTAGACCGGTTCGGGGCCGACCTGGTAGCCGATGGTGGTGAGCAGGCCGTGCCGGGAGCGGATCAATTCGGTGCCGGTGTTCATCATGAGGAAGCCGCCGGTGCCGTAGGTGCATTCGGTTTCGCCCGGGGCGAAGCAGGTCTGGCCGAACAGGGCCGCGTGCTGGTCGCCGAGGGCGGCGCCGATCCGCACGCCGGGGACGACGGTACTCGCCGTGCCGAAATCGCCGGTCGACGGTTCGATGCGGGGGAGCATGGCGGGCGGAATGTCGAAGAACCGCAGCAGTTCCGCGTCCCACTGGCGGGTGGCGAGATTCATCAACAGGGTGCGGCCGGCGTTGGTGACGTCGGTGACGTGCTCGGCGCCGCCGGTCAGATTCCAGATGAGCCAGGACTCCATGGTCCCGAAGAGAACGTCGCCGCGTTCGGCTCTGGCGCGCAGACCGTCGACATTGTCGAGTAGCCAGCGCAGGCGAGGTGCGGCGAAATACGTGGCAAGGGGAAGCCCGCTCAACTCGGTAATGCGGTGTGCTCCAGGAAATTCCCTCATCTGATCGACCAGCTCTTCGGTGCGTACGTCCTGCCAGACGATGGCCAGCCGAACCGGCAAACCGGTGTGCCGATCCCAGACAACGGTGGTCTCGCGCTGATTGGCGATCCCGATCGCGGCCACCTGCTCGACAGTGATCCCGGCATCGCGCAGCGCCGCGGGCACGATCCGCTCCACCGTCCGCCAGATCTCGAGCGCGTCCTGTTCCACCCAGCCCGACCTGGGATAATGCTGACGGTGGGTCCGCTGCACCATTCCGGCCAGCCGGGCGTGCTGATCGAAGACGATGCACCGGCTCGAGGTGGTGCCCTGATCGATGGCGAGCACGAAGCGTTGCGTCATCGGCAGCTGCTTTCGTCGGCGGTGCGGGGTGTCACGGTAGCGGCGCGCCTGTTCACGGGGGCTGTCGCAGCGAAAAGCGTGGTGGCACAGTTCATTGCGCTGCCGTCAGATCGCGGTGCACCGCGAGAGCGGCGGCGCGCACCTGCTCGATCGCGGCCTGTCGGGTTTGTAAACGGTTGTCGCACAGCCGATCCATCGGCCCGGTGATGCCGATGGCAGCGACGACGAGGCCACCTCTGGCTCGAATCGGCGCGGCGATCCCCGCTTCGCCCGAGCGGTACTCCTCGACTTCGTCTGCCCAGCCCCGCCGCCGCACCTCGGTGATCGCGCGGTCGAGTCGGTCGCGTTCGGTGATCGTCCGCCGGGTGAATGCCTGGAGCGCCGCGACTTTCGCCGCGGCGTCGTAGGCGAGCAGGACCTTGCCGAGTGCGGTCGCATGGGCGGGCAGCACCTCGCCGACTGCCAGGGCCTGCTCGCTGTTGTCGGGCCGGAAGACGTGGTGGATCACCGTGATCCCGGTATCCCGCGCTACCGCGATCCGTACCGATTCCCCGGAGCGCGAGGCGAGGGCGTCGGCCCGATGGATCGCCCGCGAGCGCAACTCGTTCACGTCGAGCCGATCGGTTCCGAGTTCGCCGATCGCGGGGCCGAGCAGGTACTTGCCGGTGAGCGCGTCCTGGCCGACGAATCCGACCCCGAGCAGCGTCCGCAGGATGCCGTGCGCGGTGGGCTTGGCCAGGTCGAGCGCGGCCGCGATCTCGCCGACGCCCAGCGGCCCCGGTCCGCGCGCCAGCAGCCGCAGCACGGCGGCGGCGCGTTCGATCGACTGAATCGGGCCGGGCATGGGCCCGAACCTACCACCGTTCAGCATTGTCGAACGCTGCTTGTGGTGCCCGCGTCCGCGCGTTCCTAGCGTGGGCTTCGGGCACAGGTGCCCGAACGGCGGACTCGACGACGAGGTCCGGGAAGGCGAGAAAATGAACCGGTACGTGGGCGCGATCGACCAGGGCACGACGTCGACGCGATTCATGGTTTTCGACCACAGGGGCACCGTGGTCGCCCGCCACCAGCTCGAACACTCGCAGATCATGCCGCGCCCCGGCTGGGTCGAACACAATCCGGACGAGATCTGGGAACGCACCCGCACCGTCGTCAAGACCGCCCTCTCGCTCGCCGACCTCACGGCCGACGACCTCGCCGCCATCGGCGTCACCAACCAGCGTGAGACCACCGTTGTCTGGAACCGCCACACCGGCCGCCCCTACGGCAACGCCATCGTCTGGCAGGACACCCGCACCGACCGCATCATCGCCGACCTCGACGCCGCCGGGCACAGCGCGCTCATCCGGGAGAAGACCGGCCTGCCGCCCGCGCCGTACTTCTCCGGCGGCAAGCTGAAGTGGATTCTGGACAACATCGCGGGCGTGCGCGCCGATGCCGAGCGTGGTGACGCCCTGTTCGGCACCCTCGACAGCTGGCTGATCTGGAACCTCACCGGCGGCGTGCACGTCACCGACCCCACCAATGCCTCGCGCACCATGCTGATGGATCTCGAAACCCTCGACTGGGACGACGACCTCCTCGCGATCTTCGGCATCCCGCGCGCCATGCTGCCCACCATCGCGCCGTCGGCGAATCCGCGACTGTTCGGGACGACGAAGCCCGACGGCCCGTTCAAAGGCTCGGTGCCCATCGCGGGCGTGCTCGGCGATCAGCAGGCCGCGGGCGTCGGGCAGGTGTGTTTCCAGCCCGGTGAGGCCAAGAACACCTATGGCACAGGCAATTTCCTGATGCTCAACACCGGCACGGAGATCGTGCGCTCGAACCACGGGTTGATCACCACGGTCGCGTATCAGTTCGGCGACGACAAGCCCGCCTACGCGCTGGAGGGGTCGATCGCGGTCACCGGGTCGGCCGTGCAGTGGTTGCGCGACCAGATGGGCATCATCGCGGGCGCGGCGCAGATCGAAGACCTCGCCGGGCAGGTGGCCGACTCCGGCGGCGTGTACTTCGTGCCTGCCTTCTCCGGTCTGTTCGCGCCGTACTGGCGACCCGATGCCCGCGGCGCGGTCGTCGGGCTGTCGCGCTACAGCAACAACGCCCACTTGGCCAGGGCCACCCTGGAATCCATCGCCTACCAGACCCGCGACGTGGTCGAGGCCATGCAACGCGACGCCGGGGTCCGACTGGCGACGCTGCGGGTGGACGGCGGCGTCACGGTGAACCAGCTGGCCATGCAGATCCAGGCCGACCTGCTCGGCGTCCCGGTCTCGCGACCGGTCGTCGCCGAGACCACCGCGCTCGGCGCCGCCTACGCCGCCGGACTGGCCGTCGGTTTCTGGAGCGGCACCGGCGAACTGCTCGACAACTGGTCCGAAGACGTCCGCTGGTACCCCACCTGGTCCGCGGAGCAACGCGAACACGGCTACCGCCGCTGGCTCAAAGCCGTCGAGCGCACGCTCGACTGGGCCGAAATCTGAGTCACCCCCGATACTTTCGAGAAGGAGATCATCGTGTCTGTGCAACTGGACCCCACCTACCGTGAGCAGGCTGTCGGCACGCTCGACACCGCCGAGGTCGATGTCCTGGTCATCGGCGGTGGCGTGACCGGCGCCGGCGCCGCGCTCGACGCCGCCTCGCGCGGCCTGTCGGTAACCCTGGTCGAGGCACGCGATTTCGCCGCAGGCACCTCGAGCCGTTCGTCCAAGCTCATCCACGGCGGCCTGCGCTACCTGGAACAGATGGACTTCGCGTTGGTGCGCGAGGCGCTCAAAGAACGTGGACTACTGCTGAATACGCTCGCACCGCACCTGGTGCACCCGGTGCCGTTCCTGTTCCCGCTCCAGCACCGGGTGTGGGAGCGCGCCTACATCGGCGCCGGTATCGCCCTCTACGACACCCTCGGTGGCGCGCGCACGGTCCCGATGCACAAGCACCTGACCCGTTCCGGCGCACTGGAACTCGCGCCCGCGCTACGTGACGACGCGCTGACCGGCGCCATCCGCTACTACGACGCGCAGGTCGACGACGCCCGTCACACGATGATGATCGCCAGGACCGCCGCCGAGAACGGCGCCACGGTGCTGACCCGGACCAAGGTGATCGGGCTGGAACGCGACGGCGAGAAGGTCGTCGGCGCGCGTGTCGAAGACCTGGAAACCGGTCTGACACACACCATTCGGGCCCGCACCGTGATCAGCGCGACCGGCGTCTGGACCGACGACATGATCAAGATGACCGGCGTGGACTTCCCGTTCCACGTCCAGATGTCGAAGGGCGTGCACATCCTCGTGCCGCGCGACCGGCTGAACCTGCACACCGGCATGATCATGCGCACCGAGAAGTCGGTCCTGTTCGTCATCCCGTGGGCCGAACACTGGATCATCGGCACCACCGATACCGAATGGGCGCTGGACAAGAACCACCCGACGGCCACCGCCGCTGACGTGCAGTACATCCTCGACCACGTCAACGCGCTGCTGCGGGAGCCGCTGACCAGGGCCGACATCGTCGGCACCTACGCGGGCCTTCGCCCGCTGATGACCGGCGCCACGAAGGAGACCGCCAAGCTCTCGCGCGAACACGCCGTCGCCGAACCCGCGCCGGGCCTGTTCGTGATCGCGGGCGGCAAGTACACGACCTACCGGGTGATGGCCGCCGATGTCGTCGACGCCGCCGCCGCGCGCCTGGGCGGGGAGATCCCCGCCTCGGCGACCGCGCAGTTGCCCATCGTCGGCGCGGCGGGCTACTTCGACATGCTCGCCGAGGTGACCGACCTGTCGGTGTCACAGCGGTTGCCCGTCGACGTGGTGCAACACCTGCTCGGCCGCTACGGCTCCCTGAGCACCGATATCTTCGGCCTCATCGCCGCGGACGCCGCCCTGCGCCACCCGCTTCCGGGCGCCTCGGACTACATCGCCGCCGAGATCGTCTACGCCGTCACCCACGAGGGCGCCCTGCACCTCGACGACATCCTCACCCGCCGCACCCGCATCTCGATCGAGGTCCCCGATCGCGGCCTGGCCGCCGCACCGGAAGTCGCCCGCCTGATCGCACCGCTGCTCGGCTGGAACGAGGAGACCACCAACGCCGAGATCAACCGCTACTACGACCGGGTCCACGCGGAGCTGGCCGCCAACGAAGCGGGCGACGACGCCGCCGCCAACGCCGCCAGACTGGTCGCAGCCCGCTGAACTCCGCCGACAGCACCGGCGGCATCGCAGCCCTCGCACACGCGAAGGAGTGGGTCACCGCGGTGCTGTGGCGCATCGGCCAGGCGAACGTAGTCGCCGATCCTCGACCTCCGTGCCGCGTGGTGGCTAGCGTGGGCACATGGAATCGCGAATCAACCCCCGACGAACCCCGGCGCTGTCGTGAGCCGGGGCACCATCCTGATCACCGGCGCCAGCTCCGGGCTCGGCGCCGAGATGGCGCGCCAGTTCGCCGCGCTCGGGTACGACCTGGGCCTGTGTGCTCGCCGCACCGAGCGTCTCGACGAACTGCGCACGCAGATCCTCGCCGAACATCCCGAACGCGTCGTCTCGGTGAAGCAACTCGATGTCACCGACGATGCGGCGGTGTTCACCGTCTTCGACGAGTTCGCCGAGGAATTCGGCACCGTCGACCGTGTGATCGTCAACGCGGGACTGGGTAAGGGCGCGCCGTTGGGCACCGGCCATCACAAGGCCAATCGCGAGACCGCGGTGGTGAATTTCCTTGCCGCCCTGGCCCAGAGCGAGGCGGCGCTGAAGATCTTCCGCGCGCAGGGCCGCGGCCACCTGGTGATGATCTCCTCGATCTCGGGCCTGCGCGGCATGCCCAAGACGCTCACCACCTACGCGGCGACCAAAGCGGGCGTCGCGGCGCTGGCCGAAGGGGTTCGCGCGGAGGCGATTGCGGGCGTGGACGTCTCGGTGATCTACCCCGGCTACATCCGCTCGGAGATGAACGATCGCGTCAAGCATCAGCCGAAGTTCATGGTGGACACCGAAACCGGCGTGCACGCCATGGTCGCCGCGATCGAGAAGCGCCGGACCAATGCCTACGTGCCCGGCTGGCCATGGGTGCCACTGGGCTTCGCGCTGCGCGTCCTGCCGCTACCGGTTGTCCGAAGATTGATCTGAAACCAGCCCCGCACCCCCGACCTCGAGGAGGGGCCGCCGCGCAGCGGCGGTTCGCGGCCGTCCCGTCGATCAGGTGCCGTTGCGTAGGCGACGAAGGAGCAAGCAACGGTGCCTGATC
>NZ_JBSGSS010000027.1:0-27998 GCF_053606985.1 Nocardia sp. NPDC055165 | reverse complement strand
CCCGCTTTGTTTCTGGGGTGTTGGTTTGGCCCACTTCCCACAACCCAACGGTGCCTGATCGACGGGACCGAAGGGGCCGCGAACTCGAGCGCGCCAGCGCTCCAAAATTACTGCCTGGGGAGCAGGTGCTTGCCGTCCTTGTCCGTGGACAGCGCCAGCGAGCTGATGTACTGGATCTCGCCTTCGGGACCCGGCACCGCCGAGGCGATCATGTCCGGACGCTCGAAGTCCATGCCGGTGACGTGGCAGGTGAGCAGGTCGCCCGAGGGATTGCCGTGTTCGTCGAACATCGGCGCCTCGATACCGTCGTCGGCGCGTCGCAGGTAGTACTTGCCCTTGGTGGCGATCGCGGTGAGCGGAGTCGCGATGAAGGCGACCAGCACCGCGACCAGCGGCGAATACGGCTTCAGCAGTTCACCGAACAGGCCGAAGAAGGTCATGATCGACAGCACCGCCGACAGCCCGAAGCCGACCAGACCCACCGGGTTGAAGTCGTATAGCATGCCGCGCCGGAACTCCGGCACCTTCGGCGAGATCTTCAGCAGGTACTTGTTCACCGCGATATCGGTGGCCACGGTGACGATCCAGGCGATGCCGCAGTTGGCGTAGAAGCCGAGGATGTTGTTGAGGAAGTCGAACATGTTCGCTTCCATCAGCACCAGCGCCACACCGAGGTTGACCACCAGGAACACCAGGCGGCCCGGGTAGGTCTTGGTGACGCGGGTGTAGGAGTTGGTCCAGGCCAGCGAGCCCGAGTAGGCGTTGGTCACGTTGATCTTGACCTGGCTGATGACCACCAGCACTACGGCCAGCGTCATGGCCAGCCACCCCGGCACCATGTCCTTGTAGATCTCCAGGAACTGGTGCACCGGCTGGTTGGCGATGCCCTGCGCGGCGGGCAGGTTCGCGATGAGGTACACCGCGAGGAACAGGCCGACGACCTGCTTGGCCGCACCGAACAGCACCCAGCCGGGACCGGCGAGCAGCATCCAGCCCCACCACTTGGCCCGGTTCTCCGGCGTGCGCGGCGGCATGAAGCGCAGGTAGTCGATCTGCTCGGCGATCTGGGCGATCAGCGACAGGCACACACCGGCGGCCAGCAGCGCCCCCGAAACGCTCACACCCTCACCGTTCTCGCCGCCGTAGGCGAAGAACGAACCCACCGAATCGGGGTGGCGCACCAGCAGGAAGCCGAACGGCGCCACCATCAGCAGCAGCCACAGGGGCGTGGTCCACACCTGGAGTTTGGCCAGGGTGTTCATCCCGTAGATGACCAGCGGAAAGATGATGATCGTGGAGGCGAGATAGCCGAGCCACAACGGAATTCCGAGGCCTAATAACAGGCCCTGCGCCATGATCGAACCTTCGAGCGCGAAGAAGATGAAAGTGAACGACGCGAACACGATATTGGTGATCACGGAGCCGTAGTAGCCGAATCCGCTGCCGCGCGTGATCAGGTCGAGATCGATGTTGTAGCGCGCCGCGTAATAGGCGAGCGGAAATCCGGTGAGCATCACGACCACGGCGAAGATACCGATGCCGATCAGGGCGTTTCCGGTGCCGTGGGCGATGCCGATATTCGCGCCGATCGCGAAATCGGCGAGGTAGGCGATGCCGCCGAGTGCGGAGATGCCGACGACGGCGGGGCTCCATTTGCGGTAGCTCCGCGGGGCGAAACGCAGCGTGTAGTCCTCGAGTGTTTCTTTGGCGGCAGTATCTGCTCCGGCCATTTCCCTCTCTCCTTCATCCGCTGCCGCACGTAACCGGCGACTCACAGACGGTCCTGCATAGATGTAGACGCGAATTTTCCGATCCGTTACGCCGCTGTTACGCAGCCCGATGGTGACCGGGGTCACCGAAACGGCTCCACAAAAACAAGCACGCGTGTATGTTTTTGGGCGGAGCGAGCGTCAGGAGACGACAGTGTTCGAATGGTCCGAGACCGATCTGATGATCCGCGACGCCGTGCGGGCGTTCATCGACAAGGAGGTCCGGCCGAACCTCGACGCCCTCGACAGCGGTGAGATGCTGCCGTATCCCCTCCTGCGCAAGCTGTTCAGTCAGTTCGGGATCGATGCTATGGGTGAGGACGCCGTCGCGAAGATGCTCGCCAAGGAAGCGGCGGGTCCGAGCGAAGGTGGCAAGAAAGCGGGCAGCCCGTTCGGCGATCAGCAGTCGATGATGGCGGTGCTGATCAGCGAATTGTCCGGTGTCTGTATGGGTCTGGTGTCCGCCCTCGGGGTGAGCATCGGGCTGGGCGCCACCACCATCATGTCGCGGGGCACCCTCGCGCAGAAACAGCGCTGGCTGGCCGACATCGTCACCCTGCGCAAGGTGGCGTCGTGGGCGATCACCGAACCCGATTCCGGCTCGGATGCGTTCGGCGGCATGAAGACTCGCGTGGAACGCGACGGCGAGGACTACATCCTCAACGGCCAGAAGACCTTCATCACCAACGGCCCGTGCGCCGACGTGATGATCGTCTACGCCAAGCTCGACGAGGGTGACGGCGTCGGCAAACGCGACCGCAAGGTGCTCACGTTCGTGCTCGACACGGGCATGGAAGGCCTCACCCAGGGCAAGCCGTTCAAGAAGATGGGCCTGCACTCCTCACCCACCGGCGAGTTGTTCTTCGACAATGTCCGGCTCGGCAAGGATCGGTTGCTCGGCGAAACCGAGGAACACCAGGGCGGCGACGGAAGAGAAAGCGCCAGAGCCAGTTTCACCGCCGAGCGGATCGGCGTCGGGTTCATGGCGCTGGGCGTGATCGACGAATGCCACCGGCTCTGTGTCGATTACGCGCGCAACCGCACGCTGTGGGGGCAGGAGATCGGGCGCTTCCAGCTGATCCAGCTCAAGCTGGCCAAGATGGAAGTGGCGCGAATCAACGTGCAGAACATGGTGTTCAACGTGCTCGAGCGCGCTCGCGCGGGCAAGCCGCCGAGCCTGGCCGAGGCCTCGGCGATGAAGCTGTACTGCTCAGAGGCCGCCACCGAGGTGGCGATGGAGGCGGTGCAGTTGTTCGGCGGCAACGGCTATATGAGCGAATACCGGGTCGAGCAGCTGGCCCGTGACGCGAAGTCGCTGATGATCTACGCGGGCAGCAACGAGATCCAGGTGACCCACATCGCCAAGGGACTGCTCGGGAAGTGAACCGGCCCCGGCCGCGAACAGTGTTGTCGCGGCCGGGATCTCATCACACGGCGCGCAGGTGTCCGCGGCTGGCGTAGATGTGCTCGGCGATCAGCGTGGCGATCCGGTCCGGCGCCTCCAGCATCGGCACATGCCCCACCCCGTGCACCAGGATCCGATCCGCCGACTCGGGCAGTTCGCGCAGGTAGCGGGTGGCGTACACGCTGTTGGGGATGATCCGGTCGTATTCGGCGAGCAGCATCCGCACCGGGGTGCTCAGCTCGCCCAGGTCGTCCATGCCCGGCGCGCGCAGGCTGCCGAGGATGAGCGGGATCATCGCCTCGCAATGCAGGACGGCGGTGAGCAGGGTCGCGAGATCACGGCGCGCGACAGCGCCGGTGTGCTTGGCGACCAGCAATGCGGCCACCTGCTGCACGAGCGCGTTGTTGATCGCCGCACCACCGAGGCGTTTGCCGATCTCGATGAAGGGGATCATCGACGCGAACTTGACGCCGATCCTGACCTGGCTCAGCGAAGGCGATGCCCAGCCACCCGCCGCGGCGATGGTGGTGAGTGTGCGAGCCCGGCCGCGTCGGGCCAGCTCGAGTCCCACCCAGCCGCCGAGCGAATTGCCCGCGATATGACAGGTGCGCCAGCCCAGCTCGTCGAGTTGATCTTCGATCTGATCGGCCAGGGCGTACACATCCAGCGCCCATCCTTCGACCTTCGGGCCACCCCAGTGCCCGGCGAACGCGGGCGCGTACACCTCGCAATGTGCCGACATCCGCTGCGCGACCTGCTCCCAGCAGTGCGGCGACAGCAGGAATCCGTGCAGCAACAAGACCGGGTCGCCGGACCCGATGTGCAACGCCGCGACGGGCGTGGGGCGGGCGGTGGACTTGGCGGTGCGTGACGTCATCGTCATCACCCCTTCCTGGACGACGGTGTCCGGGGGAGCATCCC
Source organism: Nocardia sp. NPDC055165 (assembly GCF_053606985.1). Taxonomy (NCBI): domain Bacteria; kingdom Bacillati; phylum Actinomycetota; class Actinomycetes; order Mycobacteriales; family Nocardiaceae; genus Nocardia; species Nocardia sp. NPDC055165. Next base: position 23,903 of record NZ_JBSGSS010000027.1, on the reverse strand, counting down.
TGCCTGCATTGTACGGTCGTACGGTGCCGATAATCCTCTCGACTGTGAACGTTAACGGGGTCCGTGCCGCTTCGACCAAGGGCATGACAGCCTGGTTGGCGGCGACCGAAGCCGACATCGTCTGCCTGCAGGAGACCAGGGCAACCGATGCGCAGACCGCGGCGGCGCTGGCCCCCGCGCTCGACGCGGGTTGGGTCCTCTCCCACGCCGAGCCCGAATCCAAGGGCCGCGCGGGCGTGGGGATCCTGTCGCGGCGCGCCCCCGATGCCGTGCGCATCGGGTTCGGCAGCACCGAGTTCGCGGCGTCGGGCCGCTATATCGAAGCCGACTTCGGTGACGTCACCGTGGCGAGCGTCTACGTGCACTCGGGGGAGGAGAACACCCCCAAACAAGACGAGAAGTACCGGTTCATGGCCGAGCTCGGCGCGTACCTGAAATCGCGCACCGGCGAGTTCGTGGTGAGCGGCGACTGGAACATCGCCCCCGCCGAGGTCGACCTGAAGAACTGGAAGGGCAATCAGAAGTCGGCGGGCTTCCTGCCCGAGGAGCGCGCCTGGATCGCCGAACTGCTCGCCGCGGGCTACGTCGACGTGGTGCGCGCCCTGCATCCCGGCGTCGCGGGCCCCTACAGCTGGTGGTCCTACCGCGGCCGCGCCTTCGACAACGACTCCGGCTGGCGCATCGATTACCAGCTGGCTCTCGGTGAGCTGACCGGGCGCGCCAAGCAGGCCGTCGTCGAACGGGCCGACGCCTACGACCAGCGCTGGTCCGACCACGCGCCCGTTACTGTTCAGTATCGATGACACTCTCACGCAAGACTCTCAGCCTGCTCGGTGGACTTGTCCTCGTCCTGGCGGCCATCGGCCTCACCGTGTTCGGCGGTCGCGGTAGCGACAGCACCACCGTCACGTCGACCACGCGTGCCGTCGCCGGCATCACCACCACCGCGTCCGCGCCGAAACCTGGCCCGCCCGCCGGGAATTCGTCGGCCTCACCGGTCACCAAGACCGCGGGTGTGCCCGACCGCGCCTATGTCACCCTCGTCGAGATCGACGCGGGGCGTTGGCCCGGCTCGGCGAACGCGCAGGGCACCAAGGGCGGCGAGCAGTTCATGAACCGGGGAACCAAACTGCCGCCCAAGGATTCGGCGGGCAAAGCGGTGAAATACCAGGAGTGGGATGTGAATCCCAAGCAGCCCAATCGCGGTCGCGACGCCGAACGCATCGTCACCGGCAGCGACGGTTCGGCCTGGTACACCGGCGACCACTACGAAACCTTCACGAGGATGCGCTGATGACTCCGCGAATGACGCTGTCGCAGTTCCTTGCTCGCCCCATCCCCGAAGCACCGGCTGCGACCGCGCCGCCGGTGCTCGGTGCGCTGCCGGTGGACGCCAACCAGTTCAGCGGCGTCCGCTACGACGCCCCCGCCGACTACCGCGTGCGCGAACTGCGGGGAACCAAGATGCGCACCACGGCAGAGCTGTTCGACGAGTTCGCCGCCGCCTTCCAGTTCCCGTACTACTTCGGCGCCAACAAGGACGCCTTCGACGAATGCCTGCGCGACCTCGACGATTTCGTGGGCGACGCCCCGGGCTATGTCGCGGTGATCCGCACCGCCGACGACCTGCTCGCCGCCGAACCCACCGAACGTGCCTGGTTCGACTCCGCCATCCGTGATTGCGCCGCGTATTGGGCGCGCCGCGAGGTCGCGTTTCGTGTCGTCTTGCAGGGCGACCCGGAGAAATTCGACGCGGTTTCGCTGACAGACTGACGTCCAGCACGCATCCGTAAGGTTCCTTATGCGCGGTTTGTCCGGCTATGGTCGGTCCCTGGTGCGTCGAGATCCGGCGGATCGGGACGGAGCTCTGCCGTGCGTTTCGCGAAGGTGATCGGTCTGGCGACGGCGGGAGCGATCGGCCTGCTCCCGCTCGCGGTTCCCGCGTTCGCCGCGCCGACGCAGACCCAGTACGCACCGACCATGCTGGTGCTCGATGCCTCGGGTTCGATGCTGGCGGCCGATCCGGGCGGCGGCACCAAGATGGACGCGGCGAGGACAGCCGTACGCGGTTTCGTGACGACCGCGCCCGCCACGGCGAAAGTCGGACTGTCGGTCTACGGCACCGGCACTGGATCCACCGACGCGGAAAAGCCCGCGGGATGCCGTGACGTCTCGGTGCTCGTACCGGCCGACACCATCGACAAACCCGCGCTGACATCAACCGTCGACAGGATCACCCCCAGCGGTTTCACCCCGATCGGCGCCGCACTGCGCACCGCCGCGGGCGCCCTGCCTACCGAGGGCCCGCGCTCGATCGTGCTGGTCTCCGACGGCCTCGACACCTGTGCACCGCCCGACCCGTGCGAAGTAGCCCGTGAACTCAGTGCCGACGGCGCCTCGATCGTCGTGCACACCATCGGTTTCGGGGTCGATGATGCCTCGCGCGCCCAGCTCATCTGCATCGCCGACACCACCGGCGGCACCTATACCGACGCCGCCGACGGCAAGGCGCTCGAGCGGGTGTTGCCCCGGGTGAGCACTGCGGCACTGCGCGACTACACCGCGGCGGGCACCCCCGTCGAAGGCGCTGCCGGATACCAGGACGCACCGGCGGTAGTGCCAGGGCAGTACCTCGACACCATCGGGCAGAAGAAGCCCCGCTACTACGCGGTGGACGTCCCCGAGGGGGCGACCGCGTACTTCAGCGGGACCGTCTCCTTCCCCCGTGGTGAGAACGCGGTGAGCTCGAACAACAGTCTGCGCCTGCGGGTCGCCGGCGTCGAGGGCCAGGACTGCAACGCCTCCGAACAGGAGAACGCCGTCCGATCCACCGATGGCGTCGCGCTCACGGTCAGCTCGCAATGGACCGGCGCGACCGATGCGAAAGACGGCACCGCGCGCACCGACAAGTGCAAGGGCGGCGGCCGGTACTACTTCAGTGTGGAATGGTCGGGTGTCGCCGACAACGCGCCGGCGACGCTGCCACTGGAACTGAATGTCACCGTCGAACCGGGCGTCACCGACGGCGGCCGCCCGGCGGAACCCGAACCGGCGTCGTTCACCGCGCCGAGCGGTCCGGTCGTACCGTTGGCCGGTGGCGGCTCGTTCAACGTGGCAACGGCCCTCGACGGCTCCGGCGTCTACGGCGACACCGTGCAGCGCGGCGAATTCGTCTTCTACAAGGTGAAACTCGACTGGGGTCAGGGCTTGGCCTATCGAGTGCGTTTCCTCGAGACCCCGGGCCGTGGCCTCGACAACGTCTCGGTCGTCACCACCACGCTGTACACGCCGTACCGTAAGGAGGCCGCCGACGAATTCGCCAGCTACAACGGTGCGCCCGACATTCTGCCCTCGAACAAGCAGGCTTTGGCCATCCCCGAGGTTCGCTATCGCAACCGCGAATCCTCGGACCGGGAAGTGTCGGAGAACGCGCTCGCCGGGTGGTACTACATCGCGGTGAAAGTCAGTCCGACACAGAATGATCCGGGTGTCGTTCGTCCCGTGCCGGTCGAGCTGGATGTCGTGGTGACCGGAACGCCGGAGGCGGGCCCCACGTATCGGGCTGTGCCCGGGTCCACCGATAGCTCGATCGAGAACGTGCCCGACACCGCGCAGGCTGCCGACGACGACAACTCCACGGCACTGCTCGGTACCGGCATCGCCGTCATCGCGTTCGCCCTCACCATCGGCGGTGTCATCGCGATCACCGTGCTGCGCAGACGAACTCGTCGATAGCGCAGTGCTCCGCCGGATGTTCTGATGCCACTGCAATTGACGGCTGTCATTGCCTGATCAGTCCGTTTAGCGTCTTCGCGGAGCGGCCATCCAGGGTTGCCTGTGAGGAGAACTTGATGAAGCGAGTACTGGCCGGCGTGGGTATCTTCGCCGCTGTCATGGTGGCGTCGGCTGGAATGGCAACGGCCGATAGCGGTCTCGCACCCCAGCGGTCGGATGTCGAGCTGGTCGCCGAGGCGTCCCCGGGATCGAGCGACCTGGTCGGCAACCTGCTGCGCGCGCTGTCGAGCGGTTCCGCTGCGGAATGTGACGGCGTCATGCTCGATGTGTGCGTGCCCCTTCCGTCCCAGCCTGCGAACGGTGCGCAGATCGCGGACAGCGGTTCCGGTGCTGGCTCGGTGCAAAACGTGGACATTCAGTTCTGGCGCCTGATCGGCTGGCTGAGCAACGGGTCGTCGGAGCCGTGCACCGGCGCGTGCTTCCCGCTGTAGCGGGATCGTTCAGCGGTAGCGACCGGCGAGGTCGTCGCCGAGCAGGACGAAAACGTCGGTGATCTGGTCGATCAGTTCCTCGCGGGTGAGATCGAGGTCGCCCGCGAGCCAGGTCGTGAGGGTCTGGGTCAGGCCGCCGACCAGGTAGATCGCCCGGAAGTCGACCAGGTTCTGTGGGACGTCGCCGCCGTAGAAGCCGGTGCCCTCGGCGGCGACCAGCCGGGCGAACGCCCGCACCGTCCTGGCGGTACGGGCGCGAAGCTCCGGGGTGGCCATTCCGGCGATCAGCGCGGCCCTGGCCTTGCGCGGGTCGTCGGTGAGCACCGAGATGCCCGCGTCGATCGCGGCATGGGCCTGAACGCGGCTGTCGGCGGGCGCGGTGGCCAGCGCGGTGGCGATCGCCGCGGTGAGTTCGTCGGCGATGCGGTCGAGCAGGGCTTCCAGGACGTCGTCGCGCTTGTCGAAACTCTCGTAGTAGTACCGCTCGTTCAGGCCCGCGCGCGCACAGAGGCCGGCGACGGTGAGTTTGGCATCGGCGGCGACCAGGTCGAGCGCCGCGTCCAGCAGCGCGGTCCGCCGCTGGGATTGCCGCTCCTGCGCCGAAACGCCACCGTATGTCCGTTGTGCTGCCACAGCGTCCATTGTGCGTGCTGCCGTCCTCTCGCGGTGTTTTGGTAGAGACTCTTGCCAGAATATCAATTCTGGGGGATTCTATTGCCAGATGCACTCGACGAGGAGGCGCAACATGGCCACACGGCAGGGCGAACCCGGATATTTCGCCGACGATTCGATGATCCGGCGGGTGATGAGCAAGCGTGCGGTCGGTCTCACCTACGGCGTGCGAGCGCTGGTGATCGGCGCGGTGCATCCGCTGCTGTTCGTCGGCACCAGTGAACACACCGCGCATCGGGAAACCCCGTACACCCGCTTGGCCATCACCGGCGCCCTGTTCGAAGCGGTGTTCCTCGGCAGCTTGGCCGAGGCCGATCGCGCGCTGGCCTTCACCCGGCGCAAGCACGACGCGGTGGTCGGCACCCTGCCCGAAGACGCGGGCGCCCACCATCCGGCAGGCACCGCCTACGCGGCCCACGATCCGCACCTGATGTTCATGACCATGGCCTTCACCTTCGATTCGGCCGAGGTGATGTACGACCGCCTCGTCCGCGAACTCACGGCCACCGAGCGCGAAGACCTCTACCAGGACTATGTCCGCTGGGGTGAACTGTTCGGCATGCCGCGCGACGCCGCACCCGCCGACTACCCGGCCTTCCGTCGCTACTTCGACAGCTATCTGAACTCGACCGAACTGTTCCTCACCGACGAGGCCGAACTGGTCGGCTCCTATCTCGCGGGCCACCGCAAGGCGTACCGGCTGCGCCCACCGGCCGAACAGGTCGGGACCGCGCTGTATCTGCTGGTCCAGGGCAGTCTTCCGCCGAGGATCCGGCAGATGTACGGCATCGACTGGGGGATCTCCGACGAACTGGCGCACCGCGCGCTGTGCCGCAGCATCCGCACCGCTCATGTCGTCCCGCCGCTGGCGCCCCGGGTACTGGCGGGCACGCTCGCCGGGCCGAGCGCCCCGTCCTATCAGCTGCTCGCCCGTCGCGAACAGCGCATGGTCAAGACGGGCCACCCGAGCATGCCCGGTGTCGATCCACGCAACTGGGTGCAGCGAAATTCCGCTTGAGCGGCATGGAAAGATTCGGGGTATGTCCAGTCCTGCCCCGGCCGAGACGGCCGAACGTAAGCAGCGGGTGCTGTCGGGCATCCAGCCCACCAGCGACTCCTTCCACCTCGGCAACTACCTGGGTGCGCTGCAGTACTGGGTGACGATGCAGGACGAGTACGACGCGCTGTACTTCATTCCGGATATGCACGCGATCACCGTCAGCCAGGATCCCAAGGCGCTGCGGGCGCGCACCAAGTCCGCCGCCGCCCAGCTGCTCGCGCTCGGCATCGACCCCGCCAAGTCCACACTGTTCGTGCAGAGTCAGGTTCCCGAGCACGCCGAGCTGTCCTGGGTGCTGAGCTGTATCACCGGTTTCGGTGAAGCGGGCCGGATGACCCAGTTCAAGGACAAGTCGGTCAAGCAGGGCGCCGAGAACGCGACCGTCGGCCTGTTCACCTACCCGGTGCTGATGGCCGCCGACATCCTGCTCTACCGCCCGCACCAGGTGCCGGTCGGCGAGGACCAGCGACAGCACCTCGAGTTGACCCGGAACCTGGCCCAGCGCTTCAACACTCGTTACAAGAAGACCTTCGTCGTGCCGGAACCGCACATCGTCAAGGGCACCGCGAAGATCTTCGATCTGCAGGACCCGACCTCGAAGATGAGCAAGTCGGCCTCCAGCGACGCCGGGCTGATCAACCTGCTCGACGACCCGAAGATCACCGTCAAGCGGGTGCGTTCGGCGGTCACCGACACCGGGCGCGAGATCCGCTACGACCCGGAGAACAAGGCGGGCGTGAGCAACCTGCTGGTGATCCTGAGCTCGCTGCGTGAAACCCCGATCGTCGACCTCGAGGTGAATTTCGAGGGTAAGGGCTACGGTGATCTCAAGGCCGAGGTGGCCGACGCGCTGGTCGAATTCGTGACGCCCGTGCAGAAGAAGGTCCAGGAATACCTGTCCGATCAGGCGGAACTGGACCGGATTCTGGCCGCGGGCGCCGAGCGGGCGCGTGAGATCGCAGGCAACACACTCGCTCAGGTGTACGACCGGGTTGGCTTCCTCGCTCGCTGACCCGTTGCGCACCTGAGGTTTTCGCTGAAGGGGCGCGTGTCATGCAGTTGATCGAGAACATCTCGGCGGCCATCGAGAAGCAGATCGGGCGCAGGCCCTGGCTGGATCATCTGGTCAGGGCCGGTGGGCGGTTCCAGAGCCAGCGTGGTGACTTCTTCGCTGCCGGCATCACGTATTTCACTGTGCTGTCGCTGTTTCCGCTGCTGATGGTGGCGTTCTCGGTGGCCGGTTTCATTCTGGCCGGGCACCCGGACCTGCTGAGCGAGTTGCAGGACAAGGTCGTCGAGAAGATTCCCAGTTCCTTCGGCACTCAGATCAACGACCTCATCGAACAGGCGATCAATTCCCGCGGCACGGTCGGCGTCATCGGCTTGCTGGTCGGGCTCTACACCGGGCTCGGCTGGATCGCCAACCTGCGGGCCGCGCTCACCGAGCAGTGGGCCAGTCACAGCCCCGAGAAGCCGTGGTGGCTGGCCAAACTGTCGGATATCGGCGCGTTGACCGGTCTCGGCCTGGCCTTCGTGGTGTCGCTCGGTTTGTCGGCGGTCTCGGCGAGCGGGGTGGGCAAGGGGGTGCTCGAGCTGCTGGGGGCGGATCATCTGCCCGGGGCGGGTCTGGTGCTGCGGCTGGTTTCGATCGCGCTCGGACTGCTCGCGTCGTGGGCGGTGTTCGCGTGGATGATCGCGCGGCTGCCGCGCGAGCCGGTGTCGTTGCGCAGCGCTGCGCGGGCGGCGGTGCTGGCGGCGGTGGCCTTCGAGATCTTCAAGATCATCGCCGCGATCTATCTGCGGGCGGTGCTGTCCAGTCCGGTGGGGGCGACGTTCGGGTCGATCATCGGCCTGATGGTCTTCAGCTATATGTCCTATCGGATCCTGCTGTTCGCGACGGCGTGGGCGGCGACGTCGTCGGACAACGAACGTGCCGCGACGGTCGCGCCGCCGGACGCGGTGGTCATCCGGCCGCGGGTGGTCGAGCACGGGATGTCGACCGGGAGCGGCGCCGCCTACTTCGGGGCGGGGGCGGTGGCGGCACTGGCCCTGATGCTGGTGGGCAAGCGGCGGTAGCGCCCGGCCGTCGGTGTCAGCGCCTGCGTCGGAAGGCCCTGCGCGCCCAGAGCAGCAGTACGAGCACCAGCACGGGCCCGCCGATCAAGGTGGCGATGCGGGCGCCCTGATGTGCCGGTTGGACCGGGTCGGCTCGGGTGCCGTCGGCGCGCGGCGGCGGCGACGCCAGGGGAACGCTGGGTTGCACTGCCTCGCTGCCTGATTCGGGTAGCTTGCCGATCCTGGCTTGGGTGTCGAGGGCGAAACCGTAGTCCAGCAGTCGCGCGGCCTGCTCCCAGGGCCGGATCGGGCGCACGTCGGCCTTGAGCAGGGTGACGACCAGTCGGTGCCCGTCGCGTTCGGCGGCGGCGACGAAGGTCTGACGGGCGTCGTCGGTGAAACCGGTCTTGCCGCCGATCGCGCCCGCGTAGTTGTAGAGCAGCTGGTTGTCGTTGGCGATCGGGAAGCCGGGGTGGTCCTTGTCGTCGGGAATCTTGGGGTCGGCGGGGAACCCGGGGAAGTCGACCTGCTCGGTGTGGATCAGTTCGGCGAACAGGGGGATGTTCATCGCCTCGCGGAACAGCACCGACAGGTCGTAGGCCGAGGTGCTCATGCCGGGCCCGTCGAGGCCGGACGGCGTCGCCGCGCGAGTGTCCAACGCGCGCAACGACTTCGCCACCTCGTTCATCTTCGCCACGGCGGCCTTGTCGCCGCCGAGCTGGGTGGCGATGGCGTGGGCGGCGTCGTTGCCCGAGCACATGATCAGGGCCTGCATGAGCTGGCGGTTGGTGTAGCGGCCACCGGGGCCGATGCCGACCCTGGTGCCGTCGACATCGGCGTCGGCCTGGGTGCCGACCACGACCTTGTCCAGATCCAGGCTGCGCAGCGCGACGATGGCCAGGGCGACCTTGATGGTGCTGGCGGGGCGGTAGCGGCCGTGCGGATCCTTGGCGGCGAGTACGCGACCGGTGTCGAGGTCGGAGACCATCCACGCGGTCGCCGAGATCTCGGCGGGCACCGGGGGTGCGCCGTCGGGCACGATCACGCCGCAATCGCCCATCCGCTGACCGCCGACGGCGGGGGAGGGGACGGGGAGCTGGGTCGGTGTCGGCTCGCCGGGCGCAGGCACCTCCGAGGTGTCGATCGGTGCGGGCGGCTGCGTCTTCTGTGGGCAGTCGTCGGTGTTCGGCGTGGTGAACGGGGGTGTGGTGGTGGTACTCGAGCCGCCGTCGGTGGCGGGAACGGCGAAGGCGGGAGCGCCTGCGAGTGCGGTGACGGTGACGGCAGCACCGAGAAGGCATGCGGCGCGCCGGCCGACTTCACGAATCCTCATCGCCTCGCAGCCTAGTAGTCGCTGCTGTGGCGCGTTCGCCGGTCCACGAGCTGACAGGTCCGGACTCGGCGAGGGTATTGACATGAACTAGCAAATGAGAGTTACTATCAAAAAGTAGTAGCTCTCAATTTGGAGGAGATATGCGGACGGAAGACACCCGCCGCTGGCTCGCGCTCGGCGCGCTTGCCGTGGCGATGCTCACCATCGGACTCGACGTCACCGTGCTCACGGTGGCCATCCCGACGCTCGCGGTGGACCTGGATGCGAATACCGCTGCGCTGCAGTGGTTCAGCAGCGCTTACACGCTGGCTCTGGCCGCGCTGATGCTGCCCGCGGGCGCGCTCGGCGACCGGTACGGGCGCAAGAAGGTCCTGCTGGCAGCGCTGGTGCTGTTCGGTGTGGCCTCGCTGGCCTGCGCGTTCGCCGATTCGGCGGGCCAGCTCATCGCAGCCAGAGTGGCGCTCGGCGTCGCCGCCGCCGCGATGATGCCGCTGTCGATGGCCGTGCTGCCGGTGCTGTTCAGCGAACCGGCGCAACGGCAACGCGCGGTGACGATCTGGGTCACCTCGACCGCGATCGGTCTGCCGCTCGGTCCGATCGTCGGTGGCTGGCTGCTGCAGCACTACTGGTGGGGTTCGGTGTTCCTCATCAATGTGCCGCTGGTGATCATCGGGGCGGTTGCGGTGGCGACCCTGGTGCCGGAATCACACGGCGACAGCAGCTTTCGCATCGACATCGTGGGTGCGCTGCTGTCGGCGGCGGGCATGCTCGGGCTGACCTACGGTTTCATCCGGATCGGCGAACGGGGCTGGGGCGACATCGCAGCGTGGCTCGTTGTGGTGGCGGGCGCCGCGCTGCTCGCCGTCTTCCTGTGGTGGCAGCGTCGCACCGCGCACCCGCTGATCGACCTCACGCTGTTCGCCACTCCCGGATTCCGTTGGGGTACAGCGCTGTCCATCCTCGTCAGTTTCGCCATGTTCGGGATGTTCTTCACCGTCCCGCAGTACTTCCAGGCCGTGCTCGGGGTCGATGCGCTCGGTAGCGGGTTGCGGCTGTTGCCGATGATCGGCGGGCTGGTGATCGGCAGCAGGTTGGTCGACATGTTGCTGCCGCGGCTCGGCCTGCGGGTCGTGCTCACCGCCGGGTTCCTGGTACTCGCGGGCGGAATCGGGCTCGGCACGCTCACTCGGGTCGACAGCGGTTACGGCCTGACCGCGCTGTGGACCACAGTGCTCGGCATCGGGATGGGTCTGGTCATGCCCGCCGCCATGGGCATGGCGCTCGGGGAGCTCACCGCCGCCGGTTCCGGGTCGGGTTCGGCACTGCTGCAAGCACTTCGGCAGGCGGGTGGCACCATCGGCGTTGCCGTGCTCGGCACCGTGCTGTCCACCTGGTACCGGGCCGACCTCGGCGCGCTCGACCGTGCGCCGATCTCCGACGGTGTCAACGCGGGCGTCGCCCACGCGCGGGAGACCGGCGATCCGGTGATGCTGGCGCAGGTACAGCAGGCCTTCGTCACGGGCATGGACACCATGCTCGGGCTGTGCGCGGCGCTGTGTCTGGTCGCCGGACTCGGCACCGCGCTGTGGCTGCGGCGACCGACGGCACCGATTACCGAGACGGATGCGGCAGAATCGATACATGTCGGTTGAGATGTCGCTACGCGAGCGGAAGAAGGAGCGGACCCGCCGAACCATCAGGGTCGAGGCGTTCCGGCTGTTCCGGGAACAGGGCTACACCGAGACCACGGTGGAGCAGATCGCGGCGGCGGCCGAGGTATCCCCGAGCACCTTCTTCCGCTACTTCCCGACCAAGGAACAGCTGGTCATCGCCGATGATCAGGACGCGCTGATGATCGAAGCGCTGGAGGCGCAACCGCGCGGCCTGCACCCGCTGACCGCCTTCCGAAACGCCACGGAGGCAGTGTTCTCGGCCATGTCGGCCGCCGACATGGCCTTCGAGCAGGAACGGCACGCACTGCTGTACCACGTCCCAGAGCTGCGCCCGGCGATCGGCCTGGAATTCCAGCGCAGCATCGAATTGGCGGCGCAACTGATGGCCGAATACACAGGCCGGGCTGCCGACGATTTCGAGGTGCGGGTGGCCGCGGGCGCCATGATCGGCACCATGCTCGCCATCGTGACCACCACGCCGGTCAATGCCGAGAATGTCGGTCACGCCCTGCGGTTCCTGCAGGCCGGGCTGCCGTTCGGTCCGGACGACGCACCGAACGGCAGCGATCGGACCTGACTAGTCGGCCTTGCCGTGCTGCACGGGGCAGCCGTGTGCCAGCGGGCCCAGCAGCTTGTTGTTGTCGTAGAAGTGCTCCAGCTCGAGGATGCGCAGGTCCTCGCTGACGCGGGCGATGGTCACACCGAACATCTCGATCTGCTCACCGGTGGGCTGGTGGCCCTTGTACTCGCCCTCGAACTTGCCCCAGTGCCGCCAGCGGAAGCTCACCGACGGCGGGCCCGACAGCACTTCCTGGACCTCCCAGAAGAACCCGCCGGGGAAGGCGGTGTGGAAGATGTGGTGCGAGGAGTCGAAGGTCTCGTTGGCGGAGTCGTAGTACGGGTTGTCGCCGATCAGGATGTTGTAGCTGCCGATCCGAGCGAACTCCTCGGCGTCCTGCCACGTCCCGCCGTTGACCCGGCCGCGGTACTGGTCGGCCACCACCGACAGCCACGTCGCGGGGTCGGCCTTGTGCGAGACCTCCATCTCGAAGACCTTCACCAGGTCCTCGACGATCGCCTCGAGCGAGCCGGGCGCGTGCTCGACGCTGCGCTCGCGCGGGATCACCTTGTGGCTCAGTTCGTAGTCGGGAACGTTGCCGCGCCATTCCTCCGGCGCCGCGGCGGCGATCACGGCTTCCCGGCCCTGCAGCCACAGGGGCGCTTCCGGTTCCGGGTTCTGCTCGGCCTGCGTATCTGTCGCGTCCACAGTCATTTTCGGTCTACCCGACCCTTTCAAAAAGCTCGAAGAACGGGTCGAAGGTAACAGTCGCGCATCGGTCGCGCGTGTCGGGTCCCAACAAGTGAGAAACACAAAATGTTGAACTGTGTTCTGTAGCAACGTTTTCGGAGATAGCTACGAGACAGCCCGGGTGGGGTGACCGAGTCTGGCCGGTGTTTCGTCATCCATGGTCGCGAAGAATTCGCCGAGCACGCCGACGATCTGGTCCACCGAATCCGCACAGAACAGCACCGGCTGGTAATGGGTGATGTCGTAGGCGATGGTGCCCATCTCCGCGACATCGAGCGGACGGAGCAGGGCGTGCCGGAATTCGTCGATCTCGCCATAGGAGGACAGCAGTCCGGCGCCGTAGCAACGGATTTCGTCGTTCTCCCTGACCACGCCGAACTCGAGCGAGAACCAGAAGACATCGGCGAGGAACTTCAGCGCGCGGTCGGTCTCCAGCCGTGCCACCGCGGCGCCGACCGTCTCGTACAGCGCGGCGAAACGTGGGCTGGCGATCTGGTTGGCGTGGCCGATGATCTCGTGGATCGCGTCGGGCTCCGGGGTGTACAGCGGGGCGGAATGGTGGCGGATGTACTGGGTGGAGTGGAAGGTGCGTTCGGCGAAGGAGCCGAAGAACTCGCGCAGCGGAACGAGGCCGGCGGCCGGCGCGTACCGGAAGCCGGTGAGGGGGGTGAGCAGCCGCGACACCTCGTCGAGTTGCGGGATGTGATCGTGCGGGAGGGCGAGGTTGCCCGCTGCCTCCCTGACCTCACGGCAGGCATAGACCTCGTGCTTGCGGGCCAGCTCGGCCGAGGCGATCCGCCATACCCGCTGCTCGTCGTCGGTGTAGTCGATGTGGGGTACGGGGGCGCCGGGGGAGTAGTCGAGTGCGAGCGCGGCGATGGCGTTGCGGCGCGCGCGGTAGTGCTCGTCGTGCACGCCGGGGTGGTCATCGCTCAGATGCACCGTCACATCGCCGTCACGCTCGCGCGTCACCGGCGAGTAGAGCTGGGCCTCGGTGAACATGACTCCAGGCAAGCACCGCATTCCCGTCGCGACAACAACCACGCCGGCAACTACGCAAACTGCACAGTTGCAGGGGTGGTCGCCGTCGGATTCCGGCGGTGAACTGTGTTTTCTGTGTGCTTGCTGTCCGATGCCGACTGCCGCTGTGTGGACTTGCGAACGCGTGGTTTCGGTAACGACGCGGTGAATTAGCGGACGAGCCGAGCCGCCATCACGCAAGATTGCGATCGTAGAAGAGGAGGATGCGTGCGCAACCTGCGAATAGATCTCGATCAGCGCCTGCTGGCCGCTGCGGCCGACATCATGGGCACCGCCGACAGCAATGCCACCGTCAACGAGGCGCTGCGCCGCATCGTTGTGCACGAACGCCAGCTACGCAATTTGGAACGGCTGATGGCCGATTCGGTTTTCAGCGCGGAGCCCACCTAGCGGGTGGATCCGGGTTCGGGTTTCGTCACCCACGTGGTGGCCGAGGGGTAGCCCGGACTTGTCGGTACCCCCTGCGATCATCGACAGTCAGTCACCGATCCGCAGGGGGAAACGATGTCGGTTCCGATCGCGAGTTTGCCTGTCGCCCAACGTCCGCGCGAGCGGCTGCTGATGCTGGGCCCGCACGCGCTCAGCGACGGCGAGCTACTGGCGCTGCTGCTCGGCCAGGGGACTCGCGGCCGATCCGCGTTGGAGGTCGCCGCCCAATTGATCGGCGACTACGGCGGATTGGCCGAACTCTCCGCGGCCCGCCCCGAAGAACTGGCCGCTCGCGCGGGCATCGGCCCGGCCAAAGCCGCCACGGTCGTCGCGGCTTTCCACCTCGGCACCCGCTCACGCACGCCCACCGATTCGCTACCGCAGCTCACCACGCCCGAAGACATCGCTGCCGCGGCGATCCCGCTCTTCGCGGGCGCCCGGGTGGAGCGACTTCTCGTGCTCGTCTGCGACACCCAGAACCGTCTGCGCCACCGCGCTTTCGTCGCCGAAGGCGCCATCGACCACGTCGCCGTCCCCGTCCGGGAAATCCTCAACACCGTCCTGCGCCACGACGGCCGAGCCTTCGCCGTGGTCCACAACCACCCCTCCGGCGACCCGGCCCCCAGCCCCGACGACCGCCGAGCCAGCACCCTGCTCCACCAAGCCGCCCGCACGGTAGGTCTGCGCTACCTCGACCACATCGTGGTCGCGGGCGAAACCTGGTCCACCGCACCACCTTTCCTTTGACGGCGCGGACGCGCCTCAGCCTGCGAAGCCGGTGGTGCGAGCCAGATCCGCGAGCATGGCGTCGAACATGATCTCCGGATCGGCCAGGGGGATCGGATAGTTGCCGAACACCTCGAGGGTGACGTGGCCGAACAGCCGGGCCCAGATCTGCACCATCAGGTAGGTCACGCCGAGATCCAGCTTCTCGGCGGGGAATTTCTGTCCCGACTCCGAGAGCATGGCCAGCAGGTCGGTCTGGAAGCCGATCAGGTCCTCGCGCAGCGCGGCCGGGATGGTCTCGCCCGGTGGGGTGGCGATCTCGAAACTCGCCAGCAGCCTGCCCGCCGCGGCAAGGAAGATCCGGCCGAAGGGCTCGTCGAAGCGGCGCATCATCGGCCGTCCCGAGGTGGGCGAGGCGAACACCAGGGTGAATTCCCGCGGGTTCGCCAGCGCCCAGTGCCGGAACCCCCGGCAGATGGCCAGGAACTGCACCGCGCCGTCGTCGGGCAGCGGCTCGATCTCGGTCGAGAGGAACTCGGCCAGATCGGCGCAGAATTCCACCCGCATCCGCTCGATCAACTCGTCGCGCGACGAATAGTGCCGGTACAGCGCGGGCGCGGTGACGCCGAGTTCGCGTGCGATCGCCCGCAGGGTGACCGAATCGGGGCCTTGCCCGGCCAGCAGCGCCCGCGTGACCCGCCGGATGTCGGCGTCGGTCACGACAGGCACACGGCCACGTGCCTTGCCCGTCAAGCGGCCACCCCTTCGATCATGTGTCGGTTCAAGCGTATTCGACTTCCCACCGCTTGATGCCGTTGAGCCAGCCGCTGCGCAGCCGCACCGGATCGGAGACCTGGCGCAGGTTCGGCATCGCGTCGGCAATGGCATTGAACATCAGGTCGATCTCCAGGCGGGCCAGATTCGCGCCGACACAGTAGTGCGTTCCGGTGCCGCCGAAGCCGACGTGCGGGTTGGGATCGCGCAGGACGTCGAACCGGAACGGGTCGGCGAAGGCGTCCTCGTCGAAATTGGCCGAGCTGTAGAACAATCCGATCCGCTGGCCCTTCTTGATCTGCTGCCCGCCCAGTTCCAGGTCACGCGTCGCGGTGCGCTGGAACGCGGTCACCGGCGTCGCCCAGCGCACGATCTCGTCCGGTGCGGTGCGCGGGCGCTGCTGCTTGTAGAGCTCCCACTGGTCCGGGTTGTCGACGAAGGCCTTCATGCCGTGGGTGATCGAATTGCGGGTGGTCTCGTTGCCCGCCACCGCGAGCAGGATCACGAAGAACGCGAACTCGTCCGAACCGAGGTGCTCGCCGTCGACGTCGGCGTTGACCAGCTGGGTGACGATGTCGGAGGCCGGACAGCCGCGGCGCTGTTCGGCCATGTTCCAGGCGTAGCCCATCACCTCGGCGGTCGCGGTGTGGTGATTGCCCTCGAACTCCGGATCGTCGTAGGAGATCATCTGGTTGGTCCAGTCGAACAGCTTCATGCGGTCCTCCTGCGGCACGCCGATCAGCTCGGCGATGGCCTGCAGCGGCAGCTCGCACGCGATCTGCTCGACGAAGTCGCCGTGACCGGACTTCTTGGCCTCCCACACGATCTTCTCGGCCCGCTCGGTGAGCGCGGCCCGCAGATTCTCCACCGCGCGCGGGGTGAAGCCCTTCGACACGATACGCCGGATCTTGGTGTGCTGCGGCGGATCCAGGTTCAGCATGAGCATGTTGCCGAGCATGTCGATCTGCTCGCGCGTGGTCTCCTCGTTGAACCGGATGATCGCCGTGTTCTCGTGCGAGGAGAAGTCCTCCGGATTCTTCGAGATCTCCTTGATGTCGGCCAGCTTGGACACCACCCAGTACCCGCCGTCGTCGAACCCGCTGGCGCGGTCGGGCTGCGCGCACCACCAGACCGGCGCGGTGCGCCGCAATTGCGCGAACTCCTCGATCGGCAATCGGCTGGCGAGGAGGTCGGGATCGGTGAAATCGAATCCCGCGGGGATGTTTGTGCTGGTCACGGCAGTCTCCTTCGATCCGGTGCGCGGACTTCGCACCGTGATGTGGAACACGTTCACCACGATGAAACCACGTCGGAACCCTTTATGAACAGTGTTTAGTAATACCTGTTCACAAACTGGTTCGATGGGCTCGGGAGGCGTGGTCCGGCCCGGGATCCTCCGATTCGCCGACCACCACCAGCGGTCCTGGGCAAGATGGCGGCGTGGACCTGCCGTTTCTGCGTGCGCACCCGCACCTGCTTCCGACGTTCCTCGCTCATCAGCGGCTGCGGACGACGCCCGTCGCGGGTGGGTCGATCAGCGTCGCCGAGCGGATCGCGCTCGACGACGGGACGCATCTGTTCCTGAAGACCTGGCCCGGCGGGGTGTCCGCCGCCCCGACCGCCGAGCGGGCGCCCGCTCCGTCCGGACTCTTCGCGGCGGAGGCGCAAGGGCTTCGCTGGCTGCGAGAGGCCGGTGGTGTCGCGGTGCCGGAGTTGTACGCGCAGACCGATGAACTGCTGTTGATGCAGTGGGTCGACCATGCTGAGCCGGCCGCCGCTGCCGCCGAACGATTCGGTGCGGGATTGGCGGTGACCCACAGCGCGGGCGCCCCCGAATTCGGCGCTGCCGCCACGGGTTTCCTCGCCGGTCTGCCCCTCGACAACACCCCCGGCGAGGACTGGCCCACCTGGTACCGCGAACGCCGAATCCTGCCGTACCTGAAACTCGCCGTCGACGCGGGCGCCCTCGACCCCGCCGACGCCACCCGCATCGAATCGATCCACATCGAAGCCCCCGACGAAGCCCCTGCTCGAATCCACGGCGACCTCTGGCCGGGAAACATCCTCTGGGGCCCCTCCGGCACCCCCTGGCTGATCGACCCCGCCGCCCACGGAGGCCATCCCGAAACGGACCTGTCCACCCTGTCCCTCTTCGGCGGCGCCCCCTACCTCCCCCGAATCGTCGCCGCCTACAACGACGTCCACCCCTTGGCCCCCGATTGGCAAACCCGCATCCCCCTCCATCAGCTCCACCTCCTCCTGGCCCACGCCGTCCTCTTCGGCCGTTCCTATCGAACCGCCGTCTTGGACGCGGCCTCCCATTACCGCTAGTGCGTCTGACGGGACATGTTGTGTCAGAACGAGTTAGGGGTACTGGTTGTCAATGACGAAGGCCACCAACATCATTTGACGCTGATGGCCTTTGTCGGTCAAAAAGTTCAGATCGGCGACGGCTCCCGTCGCCGTAGTGTGGGCAGGACTCGGGGTGCCGATCGGGTCGCCCATACGGCGAATCCGATGTAGAGCGCCTGTTCCGGGATTCGCTGCCACAGGGGCGATGCGGGCTCGCCCGCGAACGGGATGTCGTTGAGGGCGGCGTAGATGTTGGCGGGGAGGAGCAGGAGGAACAGCGGCACCAGGGCCCAGCCCGCGATCCACCTTGTGCGGGTGAGGATCAGGCCGAGTGCGGCGAGGAGTTCCAGGACGCCGCTGGCCAGGACCATGAAGCCGGGGAACGGGACGAAAGGCGGGATCATGGCGACCATGTCGGCGTAGTTGGGCATCACGGTGACGCTCGCGGGCATGAAGTGCGCGGTGCCCGTCATCACCAGCATGACGGCCAGTGCGTGGGCGGCGCCGGCGGACCACGAGGCGAAACGGGTTACGCCGAGCGCTCCGAGCGTGCGAAAGACGACGAGCGAGCCGACCAGGGCGACGAGGGTGATCATAAGTACTCCCAGAATGGATACTGACACTATCTACTATGGATAGTAACACTATCCACCCTGTCCTCATTCCCCGCAAGTGCCGACCAACGACAAAGGCCGCCCACACCTTTCGGTGTGGACGGCCTGAGAAGCGAGAAGGTCAGCGGGTGAAGAGCAGGGCCCGCTTGACTTCCTGGATCGCCTTGGTGACCTCGATGCCACGGGGGCACGCGTCGGTGCAGTTGAAGGTGGTGCGGCAGCGCCAGACACCTTCGACGTCGTTGAGGATGTCGAGACGCTCGCGGGCGCCTTCGTCGCGGCTGTCGAAGATGAAGCGGTGGGCGTTCACGATCGCGGCCGGGCCGAAGTAGCTGCCGTCGGTCCAGTACACGGGGCACGACGTGGTGCAGCAGGCGCACAGGATGCACTTGGTGGTGTCGTCGAAGCGGGCCCGGTCGGCCTGGCTCTGGATCTGTTCGCGGGTGGGCTCGTTACCCGAGGTCATCAGGTACGGCTTCACCGCGCGGAACGCGTCGAAGAACGGCTCCATGTCGACCACGAGGTCCTTCTCCACGGGCAGGCCGCGGATCGGCTCGACGGTCATGGTGAGGGTCTTGTCGCCCTTGGGCAGCATGTCCTTCATCAGCACCTTGCAGGCCAGCCGGTTCACACCGTTGATCCGCATGGCGTCGGAGCCACACACACCGTGGGCGCAGGAGCGCCGGAAGGTGAGGGTGCCGTCCAGGTAGGACTTGATGTAGATGAGCACGTTGAGGAAGCGGTCGGTCGGCAGGACCGGCACCTGGAACGAGTCCCAGTGCGCGCCCTTGTCGTCCTCGGTGCTGAACCGGGCGATCTTGACGGTGACCATGACCGAGCCCTCGGGGACCGGCGCCGGCTTCTGCTTGGTGGGTTCGATAACAGCAGTCATCAGTACTTACGCTCCATCGGCTCGTAGCGGGTCTGCACCACCGGCTTGAAGTCGAGGCGGATCTCGGAGATGAGCTCCGGGCCCTCCTTGTACGCCATCGTGTGCCGCATGAAGTTCGTGTCGTCGCGGTCCGGGTAGTCCTCGCGAGCGTGGCCGCCACGCGATTCCTTGCGGTTGAGCGCGCCGACGACGGTGACCTCGGCCAGCTCGAGCAGGAAGCCCAGCTCGACGGCCTCGAGCAGGTCGCTGTTGTAGCGCTTGCCCTTGTCCTGCACCGTGATCCGGGTGTAGCGCTCCTTGAGCGTGTGGATATCGGTGAGGACCTTCTTGAGGGTTTCCTCGGTGCGGAACACGCCCGCGTTCGCATCCATCGTGGCCTGCAGCTCGGTGCGGATGTCGGCTACGCGCTCGTTGCCGTGGTCGGACAGGATCAGCTCGAGCCAGTCCATCACCATCTGCGACGGGTTCTCCGGCATCTCGGTGAACTCGGTGCGGTTGGCGTACTCGGCGGCCGCGATGCCGGCGCGACGGCCGAACACGTTGATGTCGAGCAGCGAGTTGGTGCCGAGACGGTTCGCGCCGTGCACCGAGACGCACGCGCACTCACCGGCGGCGTAGAGGCCGGGCACCACGTCGGTGTTGTTGCGCAGCACCTCGCCACGGATCTTGGTCGGGATACCACCCATGACGTAGTGGCAGGTCGGCATGACCGGCACCAGCTCGGTCACCGGGTCCACGCCGAGGTAGGTGCGCGCGAACTCGGTGATGTCGGGCAGCTTCTCCTCGAGCACGTCGGCGCCGAGGTGGGTCACGTCGATGTAGACGTAGTCCTTGTTCGGGCCGGCGCCACGGCCCTCGGCCACCTCGAGCACCATCGAGCGGGCGACGATGTCACGCGGCGCGAGGTCCTTGATGGTGGGGGCGTAGCGCTCCATGAAGCGCTCACCGGAGGCGTTGCGCAGGATGCCGCCTTCACCACGCACGGCCTCGGAGATGAGGATGCCCAGGCCGGCGAGGCCTGTCGGGTGGAACTGGTGGAACTCCATGTCCTCGAGCGGCAGGCCCTTGCGGAACACGATCGCCATGCCGTCACCGGTCAGCGTGTGCGCGTTCGAGGTGGTCTTGTACATGCGGCCCGAGCCGCCGGTGGCGAACACGATCGACTTCGCGTGGAAGATGTGGATCTCGCCGGTCGACAGCTCGTAGGCGACCACGCCGGTGGCGACGGGGCCACGATCGGACTCGGTCATCACCAGGTCGAGCACGTAGAACTCGTTGTAGAACTCGACGTCGTGCTTGACGCAGTTCTGGTAGAGCGTCTGCAGGATCATGTGACCGGTGCGGTCGGCGGCATAACACGCGCGACGCACGGGCGCCTTGCCGTGGTCACGGGTGTGGCCACCGAAACGACGCTGGTCGATCTTGCCCTCGGGCGTGCGGTTGAACGGCAGGCCCATCTTCTCCAGGTCCATGACCGCGTCGATGGCCTCTTTGGCCATGATCTCCGCGGCGTCCTGGTCGACGAGGTAGTCGCCACCCTTGACGGTGTCGAAGGTGTGCCATTCCCAGTTGTCTTCTTCGACGTTGGCCAGCGCGGCGCACATGCCACCCTGGGCCGCGCCGGTGTGGCTACGGGTCGGGTACAGCTTGGTCAGGACCGCGGTGCGAGCGCGCGGGCCGGCCTCGATCGCCGCGCGCATGCCCGCGCCACCGGCGCCGACGATGACCACGTCGTAGCGATGCTCCTGAATCGGACGGGATTCACTCATGCGAGGTGGCCTGTTCCTAACCTGTGATGTTGGGGTCGAAGGTGAAGATGACGTACGTGCCGACGGCGACGACCAGGATCATCGACAGCACGAGGATGACCTTCAGCCAGAACCGGGTGGAGTCCTTGCGCGAGTAGTCGTCGATGATGACGCGCAGACCGTTGCCGCCGTGCAGCTGAGCCAGCCACAGCATGGACAGATCCCAGAACTGCCAGAACGGGCTCGACCAGCGACCGGCCACGAACGCGAAGTTCAGCCGGTTCACGCCGCCGTCGATCATCAGCATGATGAACATGTGGCCGAGCACGAGGACGATCAGGAACAGGCCGGAGATGCGCATGAACAGCCATGCGTACTTCTCGAAGTTGCCGTTCGACTTGCCACGCGGCGAACGCGGGGAGTCGAGGCTGGCCGGGCGATCGTAGGACTTGCCGAGGACAGGTGCAGACATATCAGTGCTCCGTCAGCAGGTAGAAGAACTGGCGGCCGACGCCCGCGGCGGAGACCAGAACCCAGATGGTGAGGACGATCCACAGCATCTGCTTCTGGAATCGCGGACCCTGGGACCAGAAGTCGACCAGGATGACCCGGACACCGTTGAGGGCGTGGAACAGGACGGCGACGACGAGACCCATCTCCATCAACGCCACGACGGGGTTCTTGTAGAGCTCGATCGCGTGGTCGTAGGTATCCGGGTTGACCCGGACGAGTGCCGTGTCCAACACATGCGCGAAGAGGAAGAAGAACAGCGTGACACCGGTGATCCGGTGCAGCGCCCACGACCACATGCCAGGGTCGCCGCGGTACAGCGTCTTCCGCTTCGGCTGGGCCGGAGCCGGAGCTTCTATCGTGGTCATAGAGTGCGGTGCCTCCAACGTCGTTGATGGACCCGGTCACAGATCCGACGCCGGCATGCGTGGAGAGGCAAATGCCCAGGTGGCTGCGCTGTATTCTCGAGCGCTGGCCCGCCGCCGGGAACCTGAACCGATCTTCGCTGAACTCTAATCCCCTCTGTTTCGCGGAACTAATTCGGCGTGCCGCGCGTTGCGCGTAAAACAGGCGAGTTAGGTTTACCTTTCTCGATGCCGGATACTGGTGTTTCGGCCCCTGTTTCCCGGTGTTCGGCGGGATCGGCTGGAGGTTATCGGTGCCCGAAATCGACTGGAATACGTTGCATGACATGGCAATTCGGGCAATGGGGTCGGCGTACGCCCCGTACTCGGGTTTCCCCGTCGGTGCCGCTGCTCTCAGCGTGGATGGCCGAATTGTGAGCGGATGCAATGTGGAAAATGTCTCATATGGGCTAACCCTGTGTGCCGAATGCGTACTCGTCGGTAACTTATTTGCGTCGGGTGGCGGCCGTCTCATCGCCGTCTCGGTGACCGATTCTCGCGGCGAAATCCTGATGCCGTGTGGGCGCTGTCGTCAGCTGCTGTTCGAACACGGCGGGGGCGAACTACTGGTGGACCACGCCGACGGCCCAAAGCCGCTGTCGGAGCTCCTGCCCTACGCCTTCGGGCCGGATGATCTGGCGGCCGGGCAGCAGTAGCCGGGCAGCAGTGCCAGACTTGGCGCCATGACGGCACTGGATGCGGTTTCGGTCATTACTACCAAGCGTGACGGCGGCGAGCTGTCCGACGCACAGATCGACTGGGTGGTGGACGCGTTCACCCGGGGGACCGTGGCCGACGAGCAGATGTCGGCCCTGGCCATGGCGATCGTGTGGCGGGGGATGACCCGGCGCGAGACCGCGCGGTGGACGGCGGCGATGATCGGGTCGGGCAGCCGGATGGACTTCACCGACCTGCCCCGACCCACCGTCGACAAGCATTCGACCGGTGGGGTCGGCGACAAGATCACCCTCCCGTTGGCTCCGCTGGTGGCCGCGTGTGGGGCTGCGGTGCCGCAGTTGTCCGGGCGAGGGCTCGGGCACACCGGTGGGACGCTGGACAAGCTCGAGTCGATCCCCGGCTGGCAGGCCGATGTGACGGTGCCGCGCATGCGGGAGATCCTGGCCGACCCGGCGATCGGCGCGGTGATCTGCGCGGCGGGTGCTGATCTGGCGCCGGCCGACAAGCGGCTCTACGCGCTGCGGGATGTGACAGGGACGGTCGAGTCGATTCCGTTGATCGCGAGTTCGATCATGAGCAAGAAGATCGCCGAGGGGACAGCGGCGCTGGTGCTGGATGTGAAGGTCGGGTCGGGTGCCTTCTTGAAGACTCTCGACGGCGCTCGCGAACTCGCCACGGCGATGGTCGAACTCGGGCGCGATGCGGGTGTGAACACGGTCGCCTTGCTGACCGCGATGGATACTCCGCTCGGGCGGACCGCGGGCAATGCGATGGAAGTGGTCGAATCGGTGGAGGTGCTCGCTGGTGGGGGACCTGCGGATGTGGTCGAGCTGACTTTGACGCTCGCCCGCGAGATGGTCGCGCAAGCCGGGCTGCATATCGATCCTGCTGATGTTCTCGCTGACGGCCGGGCTATGGATCACTGGCGGGCGATGATTCAGGCGCAAGGTGGGGATCCGGACGCTGCGCTGCCCGTCGCTCGGCATACCGAGATCGTGCGGGCCGAATCGAGTGGGGTGCTGACCCGGCTCGATGCGATGGGGGTGGGGGTTGCCGCTTGGCGGTTGGGGGCGGGGCGTGCTCGTCAGGGGGAGAAGGTGCAGGCGGGCGCCGGGATCGAGATGCATGCCAAGCCGGGGGACCTGGTGGTGGTGGGGCAGGCGCTGTTGACGTTGCACACGGATACGCCGGATGCTTTTGCTGGGGCTTTGGCGGCGCTCGAGGGGGCTGTGACGATCGAGTCCGCGCCGGATGGGAAGCCAGGGGAGTTGGTGCTCGGGCGGATCGGCTGACAAGGGTTGGTAGTCCCAGGACGGTTTGACGCTGTGTTTTTGGCGCGCTGGCGCGCGCGTGTCCGCGGCCCTGAGGGGCCGCCGGTCAGGCACCGGGGCTTGCTCCTTCGTCGCC
>NZ_JBSGSS010000026.1:0-49612 GCF_053606985.1 Nocardia sp. NPDC055165 | reverse complement strand
GTACGCGACGAAGGAGCAAGCCCCGGTGGCTAACCGGCGACCCCCAGGGGCCGCGACTCGAGCGCGCCAGCGCTCCAAAAAACACAGCGTCAAACCTCCTGGGACTACCGAACAATTGATCCCCCCTGTGACCACCCCTTCAGCCCCTCGTACCCTGGAAAGGCTGCCCCCACCGAAAGGCTCCCCTTTGTCCGAGTCCGGAGAGAACGTCGCCCCCACCCCCCGCGGGTTACCCGCCGAGGTGGCCCGTCGGCGCACGTTCGCCGTGATCTCGCACCCCGACGCGGGTAAGTCGACGCTCACCGAAGCGCTGGCCCTGCACGCCAGGATGATCTCCGAGGCGGGCGCCATCCACGGCAAGGCCGGTCGCAAGTCGACGGTGTCGGACTGGATGGAAATGGAGAAGGCGCGCGGTATCTCGGTCAGTTCGACCGCGCTGCAGTTCAACTACCGCGCCGCCGGGTCCGATATCGACAATGTGATCAACCTCGTCGACACCCCCGGCCACTCCGATTTCTCCGAGGACACCTACCGGGTGCTCACCGCCGTCGACGCGGCGGTGATGCTGATCGACGCGGCCAAGGGCCTCGAGCCACAGACGCTCAAACTGTTCCAGGTGTGTCGCCACCGCGGCATCCCGGTGATCACCGTGATCAACAAGTGGGACCGGCCGGGTCAGGCCCCGCTCGAACTGCTCGACGAGATCAGCGAGCGGATCGGCCTCACCCCCACACCGCTGTTCCTGCCGGTCGGCATCGCGGGCGATTTCCGCGGCCTGCTGCGTCGCGGACCGGAAGGCGAGGCCGCCGAGTACATCCACTTCACCCGCACCGCCGGTGGCGCGACCATCGCACCCGAGGAGTACCTGACCGCCGACGAAGCCGAAGCCCGCGAGGGTGAGGCGTGGACGACCGCGGCCGAGGAGAGCGAACTGCTCTCGGCGACCGGGCAGGACCACGATCAGGAGATGTTCCTGGCGGGCCAGACCTCGCCGGTGATCTACGCCTCGGCCAT
Organism: Nocardia sp. NPDC055165; assembly: GCF_053606985.1. Lineage (NCBI taxonomy): Bacteria > Bacillati > Actinomycetota > Actinomycetes > Mycobacteriales > Nocardiaceae > Nocardia > Nocardia sp. NPDC055165. Next base: position 48,598 of record NZ_JBSGSS010000026.1, on the reverse strand, counting down.
GCTGAACTTCGGTGTGCGTCAACTGCTCGAGACGCTGGTGCAGCTCGCGCCCGCGCCCGGCTCACGCGAGGACGTGACGGGCAAGGAACGCACGACCGGTGACCCGTTCAGCGCGGTGGTGTTCAAGGTGCAAGCGGGCATGGACACCGCCCACCGCGACCGGTTGGCGTTCATGCGGATCGTCTCCGGCGAATTCGAGCGCGGCATGGTGGTGACCCACGCGCAGACCGGTCGCCCGTTCGCCACCAAATACGCGCTGACGGTCTTCGGCCGCGAGCGCACCACGGTCGACACGGCCTACCCCGGCGATGTGGTCGGCCTGGTCAACGCCACCGCGCTCGCGCCGGGTCACACGTTGTTCGTCGAGAAGAAGGTGGAGTACCCACCGATCCCGAGCTTCGCCCCCGAGCATTTCGCGACGCTGCGCGCGCAGAGCGCGGGCAAGTACAAGCAGTTCCGCAAGGCCATCGACCAGCTCGATTCCGAGGGCGTGGTGCAGGTGCTGCGCAACGACGCGCGCGGTGACGCCACCCCGGTGCTGGCCGCGGTCGGTCCGATGCAGTTCGAGGTGGTCACCGCACGGATGCAGGGCGAGTTCAACGTCGAGACCCAGCTGGATTTCCTGCCCTTCACGCTGGCACGGCGCACCGACGCGGAGTCGGCGCCCGAACTGGATCGCCAGCGCGGGGTCGAGGTGTTCACCCGCACCGACGGCGTGATCCTGGCGCTGTTCAGCGACAAGTGGCGGCTGCAGTACATCGAGAAGGAACACCCGAAACTCACGCTGGAACCGCTGGTCGCGACCGCGGACTGACGCTGTCTGGGCCGGAGGTTCAGGCAGCAGGCCCGGGATTGCGTTCCACCGAGGAGATGTGGTTCTCCTGGGCGATCATTCCCCAGCGGCTCGCGGTGAGCCGCAGGCTGGGCAGATCGCTGAGCGAGAGCACTACTTCGTAGGTGCGCTCGTACCCGGTGTGCGAGATGCGCCAGTGCCCGTCCTCGCAGCGCACATAGCTGTCGGTATAGAAGGCCGCGCCGCGCAGACACATGTTGTGTTCGGGAATGATCACCGTGTCGGCCAGGTACCAGGTGCCGGAGGCGGTGTCGCCGTCGACATCGATCTCGGGGTGGTCGCAGCGATGCTCGGTGATCACGTGCGGTCCGAGGGTGTTGCGCAGGAAGGCCAGGAAGGCCTCGCGCGACTCGAACTGCAGATACTCGCTATAGGTGGCCGTCGCCTCGGGGACCAGGGTATCGGCGAACTCGTCCCACGACTTGGTGTCCAGGCTGCGCAGATAGCGGTATTTCAGCCTGCCGATCGCGATGCGATCGTCAGGGTCGTCCGGCGGGCGCTCGATGGGTGTGGGCTGTTCGTCGTCGTCCGACGGCGCTGTCACCATCCATGCCTCCCCCGAGTCCGACCCGGCGACCAACGGCTCGTCCTCGCCGGGCAGCACCGGCGCAGGCCCTGCCCATGCGGCCGCGACAGGTTCGTCGACGTGCACGTTCGGTGATTCCGGGCCCTGCTCCATTTCTCCACGATCCCACCAGAAACGGCTCGCCGCCCGTTCTGTATCAGATCGCTATCACTGCCGAAACCGGAGTGTGACCTCCGGCGCCGGCCGGCCCGGCTGTCTGAGCTACCCGATGGTGAAGCAGGTGCGGCAGAAATCCTCGCCGAATTCCGACAGACGCAGGCTCTTGCGCACGATCTTGGGCGCGCGGCCCGCCTTCTTGAGCGCGTGTTCCACGACGGGCTGCACTTCCAGCACCATGTACCGGCTCAGCACCACCGGATCGTCGGAGGTGAGCGTGAGGCCGAGGCGGTTGAGATTGATCAGGTAGGACCGAGCGCGGTCCGGGTAGCGCACGCCCGCCTGTTCGGGGACCGAGGTGAGGTCGCCCTGCACCAGCTCCGAGCCGATGCCGAGCGGGCGGTTGGTGCGCACGTCGACCGAGGGTTGCGGACCGTTGAGGGCCATGAATCGCAGGATGCGGGCCTCGTCGGGAGCGACCTCGTCGAGGATGCGGTCGTAGGCCGGGTGCACGTCCTCGGTGAAGTACACGTCGGCCGAGCGGGCCAACAGCGCGTCGCCACGTCGCCGCAGGTCATCGGTAGTGGCCGAGCGCAGGTACGGGCCGACGGTGATGGCCTGCTGCGACGAACCGTTCGGCGTCGGCACATAGCTGACGATCTCGCGCACCGACCCCTCGGTGACGCCGAGTGCGCTGCGCGCGATGGAGCGCAGGGCATTGCCGGTGCGCTCGGCGATATCGGCGGAGGATTCGCCGTCCAGCGCCGCCTGCGCCAGCTCCTTGGTGACCTCGTAGGTGGTGCCGACAGCCCATTGGCTGCCGCGCACCGCGGTACCGGCGGCCAATCCGGCGGCGCGGAAGACGCCACGGATCAGCCGTGCTTCATTACTGATCTGTCGCTGCTCGACGTCCGAGCTGCGCTCGACGGCGCGGGTACCGGCACGGGCCAGGTCCTGTCCGGTCCTGTCGTCTGTCACGTCCTACTCCGAAGTCTCGCCATGTGAACAGTGCCACCACCTACCGCGCGTCCCCTCTGCACGGTATTTGTGGCCTGTCACGAAAGGTGGTGGTGGTCATTGTGTCCGACTCGCCAAGACGAGTACGTCATTCGGGACAGGTTCTGTGACTGATGTCTCAGACACTACCCTGTGGCCTGACACACGACGAATGGACCCAGTTCCTCATCTCACAGTAGGGTCACCTCGCCGCGGGGGTGATAAATTTTTGGTTCTCGGTGAGGCGGTGGTCACCGGGTATCGGCAGGAGGGCGTGTCGTGTTGGAGAGTGTGTTCGGGTTACACCCGACACTCCTGCTAGAAATTCTGACCATTCCTCTTTTCACAGGAATTATCGGTTACATAACCAACTGGTCCGGCATTCTCATGCTGTTCCAGCCGATCAAATTCCACGGATTCCGACTGCCCGGTCTGCGCGCGGTCTTCCCTTATCTACCCAAGCGGATCCAGGTATTGCCGCTGCTCAGCTATGACGGCCGGATCGGCTGGCAGGGCATCGTGCCCTCGCGTGCCGACAAGATGGCCAGCATCGCGGTCGACAAGGGCCTGTCCAAGCTGGGCAGCGTCGCCGACTTCTATCGCGAGCTCGACCCGGAGAAGCTGGCCGAACATCTGGCCGAGGTGGCCGACGCGCAGATCCGCGACATCGTCGAGGTGATCCTGCGTCGCGAACACCCGCAGCTCTGGTACAACCTGCCTGTTCAAGTCAGGGAGATGATCCATCAGCGGGTGCGTTCGCAACTGCCGGAGATCCTGCGCGACCTCACCATGGAACTCGGCGCCAATATCGATCAACTGCTCGATGTGAAGCAGATGGTGATCCGCTACTTCCAGGCCCGACCCCAATTGCTCAACCAGCTGTTCCAGGTACTCGGCGCCAAAGAGCTTCGGTTCATGCAGAACTTCGGCTTCTACTTCGGCGCACCCTGCGGCCTGCTGCTGGTGCTGGCACTGCACACCACCGGGCTCTCGGCGCTGGTCGTGCTGCCGGTCGGCGGGATCGTCATCGGCTGGGTGGTGAACTGGATCGGGATCAACATGATCTTCGCGCCCGCCACACCGAAGTGGTGGTGCCCGTGGCGGCAGGGTTTGCTGATCAAGCGCCAGCCCGAAATCACCGCGGGTTACGCGGCATTGGTGTCCACCGAGGTCGTCACGGTGGCCAACATCGGCGACGAACTGCTCAACGGACCGCGCTCGGACCGGACCCTGCAGATGCTCGAGGACACCCTGCGCCCGGCCGCCGACCGTGCGCTCGGGCCCGCGCGGCCCGCGGTGAAGTTCATGCTCGGCAGCCGCGAATACGACTCGCTGCAAACAACTCTCACCACGCAAGCCATGACGATCGCGCCCATGGCGTTCGCCGACCCCGCGTTCAATGCTCAGCAGAGCAGGCAGGTCAACGATTACATCGCCCGGCAAATGTCCGCACTTTCTCCCCATGACTTCGTGGACATGCTGCGCTCGGCGATCAAACAGGACGAATGGTTGCTTTTTGTCCATGGCGGCGCGCTGGGACTGCTCGCCGGATACGCTCACATCCTGGTCTTCGGAACAGGAGTAGCGACGACATGGATGTAGACGACGGGACCCCGTCCACCGACATGGTGCGACGATCGGTACCGCCGCTCGAGGTATCCCACGACAGGCGTGGCCTGCTGCCCGTCTCACCGGTGCGCACGGTTCGGGCTGCGACCGGGGTGGCGCGCGTCGCGCTGACCGCCGCCTCGGGAATGACGCTGTGGACCCTGGACACCGCGCTCGGGGTGACCGTCACGGTGTTGCGCGGCAGCATGGCGGGCAACCCGCCCAACGAGGTGCTCGCCGAAGCGGAAACCGAAGTGCGCGACCGGCTCCGGCACGCCCTCGGCCTGCCGACGGGCGCCGAACACCACCGCGAGGACGGCACGCCGACTCTGCGTGAGCAGGGCGCCGAACTGCTGCGGCTGTCCGCCAGCACCACCGCCGCACAGCCCGACACCCATCCGGCCTATCCCGGGATTCTCGCCGAGATCACGCCGGACGAGGCACGGATCCTGCGCTTCCTGCACGTCGACGGGCCGCAGCCCGCCATCGATGTGCGCACCGGGCGGCAGCGGGCGTTCGGTGGCGAGCGGTTGATCAGTGGACTGACGATGCTGGGCGACCACGCCGGCCTGCGGTTTCCGAACCGGGTGCCGCAGTACCTGCCCAACCTGCGCAGGCTCGGGCTCATCGAGTCCACCCGCGAACCCGTCGGCAACCCGCACCGCTACCAGGTCATCGAAGCCCAGGAGCAGGTGCGGGAGGCGTTGAAGCGCCCCGGTTTCGGTACGAAGGTGAGCTACCGCAGCATCCTGCTCACCGAATTCGGCGCCGACTTCGTTCAGACGTGTTTACCGGTCGTCATCAACGACGGTCGCGAAACCACTGGTCCGCCTCCCCGCGACTTCGGGCCGGACTCGAGTGCGCGGTCACGGAGCGTCGGCGGCTGACAGCAGGACTCCCGCCGAGTCAGCCCGTACCCCGGGAGTTACCCATGTGCGTGCGAGATCACTGGTCGGCGGCTTCTGCCAATTCCATCCAGCGCTCTTCTGCCGCTTCTTTTTCGGCGACGACTTCCTTCAGCTCGGCTCCCAGCTTGACCAGCTTGTCCGGGTCTGTCGCGGCGTCGGCGAGGGCGGCATGGAGTTTCTGTTCGCGCTCGTCGAGTTTGGCGATGCTGCGTTCGACCTTCGACAGTTCCTTGCGGGCGGCGCGGCGGTCGGACGAATCCGTCGAGGTGCCACCGGTCTTCGCGGTGAGCGGCTTGGCGTTGCCTGCCATGGTGGCGCGCTTGGCGAGGTAGGAATCGATGCCGCCGGGCAGGTTGGTGAGTTTGCCGTCGCCGAACAGGGCCCAGGTGGAGTCACAGATGCGCTCGACCAGGTAGCGGTCGTGACTGATCACCACCAGCGTGCCCGCCCAGTTGTCGAGCAGATCCTCGAGCTGCTGCAGGGTGTCGATGTCGAGGTCGTTGGTCGGCTCGTCGAGCAGCAGGACGTTCGGCTCGGCCATCAGGATGCGGGTGAGCTGCAGGCGACGGCGTTCACCACCGGAGAGGTCACCGACCGGGGTGCGCTGGCGGGCCGGGGTGAAACCGAGCCGTTCGGCGAGCTGACCGGCCGAGATCTCCTTGTCGCCGAGCATGATTCGCTGTGCGACCTGCTGCACGGCCTCCAGCACTCGCATATCGGTGGGCAGGTCGTCGAGTTCCTGCCGCAGCCAGCCGATCTGCACGGTCTGGCCCTGGATCCGCTTGCCCTTGGCGGGTTCGGTCTCCCCGGCCAGCGCGCGCAGCAGCGTGGTCTTGCCCGACCCGTTCACACCGACCAGGCCGACCCGCTCGCCCGGCGCGAGCCGCCAGGTGAGGTCGTCGACCAGCACCCGGCCGTCAGGGGTGGTGAGGGCGGCATCCTCGAGTTCGATCACCACGCGGCCCAGGCGCTTGCGGGCGAACGCGGCCAGCGAGACCGAGTCGCGCGGCGCGGGCACATCGGCGATCAGTGCCTCGGCGGCCTCGACGCGATAGCGCGGTTTGGAGGTGCGAGCCTTGGCGCCGCGCCGCAGCCAGGCCAGCTCCTTGCGGGCCAGGTTCTGTCTGCGCGACTCCGAGGCGTCGGCCTGACGTGCGCGTTCGGCGCGGGCGAAGATCCAGTCGCCGTAGCCGCCCTCGTAGACCTCCACCTTGCCGCCGACGACCTCCCAGGTGCGGTTGGCGACGGTGTCGAGGAACCAGCGATCGTGGGTCACGACGACGAGCGCGGTGCGCCGGGCGACCAGGTGTTCGGCCAGCCACTGCACACCCTCGATGTCGAGGTGGTTGGTCGGCTCGTCGAGGACCAGCAGGTCCAGGTCGCGCACCAGCGCCGCCGCCAGGGCGACGCGGCGGCGTTCGCCACCGGAGAGGTTCGTGACGAGGGTGTCCAGGCCCAGATCGGCGATGCCGATGCCTTCGAGGATCGAGCGCACGCGCGAGTCGGCGGCCCACTGGTGATCGGCGATGTCGGCGGTCGACAGGTCGTCGGACAGCCCGGCGAACACGATCGAACCGATGCTGGCGCCCTCGGGCAGCACGCCGCGCTGGGTGACCACGGCCATCCGCAGCCCGCCCACTCGGCTCACCCGGCCCTTGTCGGGCGGCTCCAGTCCGGTCAGGACCTCGAGTAGCGTGGTTTTACCGCCACCGTTGAGGCCCACCACCCCGATCCGTTCCCCCGCGTGAATTCCGAGGGAGACGTCATCCAGCAACGGCTTGACGCCGAAGCTCTTGGAGACCTGTTCCAGGTTGATCAGGTTGGGCATTGCCGCCTCTCCGCGACTTCAGGCCAGACATAGGTGCGGGGTTGCGGTGCGTCGGCGTCCGACGGGGGGATTGCTGGACCAGTTGGCCCGTTCCCGGTGAATTACCCATGTTCGTGCGAGATCTGTTGATTGCGATCATAGTGGACGCCGCCGGTCGCTCTGACCGGCACCGCGGCGGCCGGACTGAGCTGGTGGTCGTCAGCGTTTGGAGTGTGCCTCGGTGTCGAGCACGCGGGCGCCCTGAACAGGACCGGTGGCCGTGCGCACGCTGCGGCACACGCCCGCGCCTGCCAGCTCCGCGGCGACACCGATCGCGGCCTCCTCCGATTCGCAGAGGAACGCGCACGTGGGCCCCGACCCCGAGACCAGCCCGGCCAGGGCGCCCGCGCCGACGCCCGCGCGCAGCGTGCGGCGCAGTTCCGGTTTCAGGGAGAGTGCCGCGGCTTGGAGGTCGTTGCCGAGTAGCGGCGCGAGGGTGTGCGGGTCGCCGGCGGCCAGTGCCTGCATGAGTTGCTGGGGATCACCGAGGCGCGGCGGCTCCCCTTCGGCGCGTAGCCGGTCGAGTTCGCGAAAGACCGAGGGGGTGGACAGACCGTCCTTGGCCAGCGCGAGGACCCAGTGAAAGGTGTTGCGCGACAGCACCGGAAGCAGGCGTTCGCCGCGGCCGGTGCCCAGTGCGGTGCCGCCGTGCAGGGAGAACGGGACGTCGCTGCCGAGTTCGGCGGCGATCGTGGACAGTTCCTCACGGGTCAGGCCGAGGTCCCACAGCTCGTTCAGCCCGACCAGGGTCGCGGCCGCGTCGGCGCTGCCGCCCGCCATACCACCGGCCACCGGGATGCCTTTGGTGATCGCGATCTCGACCAGCGGGGCACGGCCCGCCAGATGCGCCAGGCGGACCGCGGCCTTCCAGACCAGGTTGGTGCGATCGGTGGGCACCTCGGCGGCGCCTTCGCCGCTCACCCGCACGGAGAGCGAGGCAGAGGGGGCCAGACGGAGGTCGTCGGCGAGGGACAATGCTTGGAACACGGTGGTCAGGTCGTGGTATCCGTCCGGGCGCAGATCAGCGACTCCGAGATGCAGGTTCACCTTCGACGGAGCTCGCACGACGACCGGGCTGGGCACAACTGACAGCACGATTCCCCAGCGTAATAGGTTCCACCGACTAGTACGCACGCCGAATGCCCGGCACTCGGCCGAGGGGTTGCGCCAGGTACCCTTGGGGGGTATGTTCGTTCGTGTCGGGGACATACCCCTGGACCGTATGTTGGAAGAGCGAAGGAGCCGGCCATGGCCACCACCACCTACACCGTCACGGGGATGACCTGCGGACACTGCGTGAGCTCGGTCAAGCAGGAGATCGGCAAGATCGATGGCGTCACCGGCGTGGAGGTCGACCTCGCCAGCGGCCTCGTTCGCGTCGACAGCTCGGGCGAACTGGCCGACGCCGATGTTGCCGCCGCGGTCGACGAAGCGGGCTACGCGCTGAGCGCCTGACTCCACCTGTGCTGGGCGAGCAGGCGCCGCGCGCGTCCAGCTCGCCCAGCATCGACCCGGTTCGCGACAACGCCCCCGTTCACCGTGGGTTCACCCACGTCAGGACGCGTCACGAATCATCCACAACGTCATCCACATCTTTCCCCCGACGTGGTGCGACACAAATTTCCGGGTTCCACCGGGAGCGCCACCCGCCGATCATGATCAACTCCGAGTGCCGCGAAAACCGGTTGTCCACAATTGCTTTCACAGGGGCACCACAACCCGCGCCGGTGAACGGCCGGTGTACTGCGGGTTCTCCTGCGGGAGCCCACGATTCGCCGCGCGGGCGTACCGCTCGCGCCGATCAGGTCGTCGCAGCCAACCGGACGAACGCCGACGTCTCCAGGGTCTCGCCCCGTGCCGTCGGATCGATCCCGGCGGCGACGAGCCGGCGCTCGGCCTCGGCAGGCGAGCCCGCCCACCCGGACAGCGCCGCCCGCAACGTCTTTCGCCGCTGCGCGAACGCCGCGTCGATCACCTCGAACACCCGCCTGCGATGCGCGTCGTCCATCGGCCACGGCGCTTCGGCGTATCGGTCGATCCGCACCAGACCCGATTCGACGCGCGGCACCGGCCAGAAGACCTGCGTCCCCACGTGACCGGCCCGCCGGACCTTTCCGAAGAAACCCGCCTTGACACTCGGCACCCCGTACACCCGGTTCCCCGGCTCGGCGGCAAGCCGGTCGGCCACTTCCGCCTGGACCATCACCAGCGACACCATGATGCTGGGCAACGTCGCGAGCAGGTGCAACAGCACCGGCACGGCCACGTTGTACGGCAGGTTCGCCACCAGCGCGGTCGGTACGGCGGGCAACTGCTCCGGACGCACCCGCAGCGCGTCTGCCTCGACCACGCGCAGACGCTCGACCAGGCCCGGCGCGCGATCGGCGACGGTTTCGGGCAGATAGTTCGCGAGCACGGGGTCGATTTCGACGGCGACCACCTGGTCGACCACGTCGAGCAGCGCCAAGGTCAGCGAGCCGAGACCCGGGCCGACCTCGAGCACGGTGTCACCCGCGCCGACACCCGCCGCGGACACGATGCGCCGCACGGTATTGCCGTCGTGCACGAAATTCTGTCCGAGCTGCTTGGTGGGTCGGACACCGAAACGCTCGGCCAGGGTCCGCACCTCGGCGGGACCGAGCAAGGCGGCACGGCTACCTCGAGCGGAATTCTCTGGTTCGGACACTGCTAGAACCTACCAACCTCGTTGATCGGGCAGCTCAGCGCTGTGTCGGGGCGGCGTTGGCGCGCGCGAGGAAACCGTCGATGGCGGCGAGCTGCTCGGGCGAGACCGAGCCGTGCTGGCCGTTGCCGAGGACCACCTGCTGGTCGACGCCGTTGGCCGCGAACTGGGCGACCAGCGCCGCGTGCAGCGGCGACGGCACGACCATGTCGGCGACGTTCATGGACAACAGGATCGGGGCATCGTAACCACTGGTCGGCAGCATCATGTAGGCCGCGAGCGGATCGCGCAGCGGAGCGAGCGGGCGGGCCAGCAGGTCGGCGGAGGTGACGCCCTTGGTCGACGCAAGGATCTCGTCCAGGCACTGGCTGCCCGCGGCGTCGACAATTTCCTTGCCGCGCGGAGTCAGGTAGGAGTCGATGTCGAGCGCGGGGTCAGTGGCGCGCAGACCGGCCAGGATGCTGACGATGAACGAGGTGGTGGCGCTGGAAAGCCCCGGCACCATCGGCGTCGTCGGGCTGACGAACGGCAGGATCTTCTCCACGTCCGAGGCTGGGTCGATCGCGGCGACACCACGGAAGTCGAGCTCAGGGGCGTACTCAGCCTGCACGTGCGCCGCGCTCAGCGCCGCGTGACCACCCTGTGAAACGCCGAGCACGCTCCAGGTGCGCGAGAGGTCGTGGTTGGCGGCGCGGGCAGCACGGACCAGATCGATCGTCGCAGTTGCCTCGCTGCGCACCTCGAGGTACGGGTGCGGGCCGGTGTCGAATCGGCCGAGGCCGAGGTAATCGGGCGCGACGACGGCGAAGCCCTGGTCGACGAACCGCTTCAGCAGCCGGTCCTCCCCCCCGCGCTGCTGTTGGAAGGGCGCGGTCTCCGGATCGGCCTGACCACCGCAACCCGGGCCGGAGCCCGAGGTGCCGTGGTCGTATGCCAGGATCGGCCAGCCGCCGACCGGTGCGTCACCTTCGGGCAGGAACATCGCGCCGCTGGCCGGGCGCTGGACGCCGGCCGAGTCGGTCATCCAGTACTCGACCGACGAGCCACGGTCGAGCCCGTGCCAGCCCGCGGGTTCGGCCTGCACCGAGATGAGCGAACCGGGGGGCGCTGCCATCGCCGGGGTGTACGCGGCTGAGGCGAAAGCGCTCGCGACCAGCGCGGCGACAACAGTGACCCGGATCGGGTTCTTCAGCACGGGTCGGCCTCTCTACCAGGCGATCAAGATCTTGGACGAGTGTACAGATCGAGTGGATATCCGAAGTCGACATCGCCCACCGCGAGCTGCGCCACCAGATCGGCGTGCAGCGGCGAGCACCGTACGGTCGGTGACATCGATAGGCAGCAGGATGGGCGCGTCGTAACGGAATTCCAGTTCCGGCGCGTAGCTCGCCTGCCCGTGCGGGTCCCGAGCGCGATTTGCTCCGGCCGACAGCACCACCACAGCAACCGCACGCCACCAGCCCGAAACCGAAGACGCCCCAACCGCCCGTCGAATTGTCAACAAGCCGAGACCACCGCACGAGCACAGCGAACTCGGGGAAACGAGAGCACGTTACCCCAGAACCCGAGGGCCCGCACAGTACGCCGCAACCACAAAACGGCCCGGCCAGGATATGACGCCCCGCCGCAGATCACTCTCGTCACGCTGCACTGACCGGTCGATGCCGACTCGCGACGGGTCGCGGGGTCGTCCTGCCAGCAACAGGGCGCACCAGACGCTTGACTACCCGTAGGATTTCGCCAATTTACCAATTATTCCGACAATCAATTCAATATTCCTCGCACAAACGTCGTCACCCGGTTTCGGGGGGGTTGCCTGGAGAGAAGAATCCGATGGGATAATCGTTACTCCTACCGATTTTGACACGGAAACGGCGGCCGCTACGGTGCACGAACTACCATTCCAGGGGTTGAGATCGGCGGGATAACCAAGTGTCGCGGCGAGCTCGTCGTCCCGTTGATTCGAATTTGGATTCAGCGGCTGCCCGATCCACCATCCAGCATCAAGAAAGCCGATACCGTCGGCACCCCATGTGCACGAACTGGCTACCACCGATCCGCCGTCTTCCTTCGAAATAACCTTCGAGGTCAGCTGATCACCGCCCGTCGCCTGAGACACTTCGGCTGCCGTAACGAAACCGCAGATACCCTCATTGTTGCCCGAGGTCGATTGCGACGAGGTGATGACTGGGTGCCCGTTGGAAGCTTCTGGGGCGGCGCTTCGACCGCCTGAACATCCGCTAGTCAGCAGTAGACAGGGGACGATAGACATCATCAATCCAACTCGCATAGACACTCGCATAGACATGCGGCTACTCAAACCAACTCACCTCTTCGGGGTACTCATCCTCGTCGTCTGGCCAGTCACTTGGTCCAACCACCCCGGGCGAGGGGCGAAATGATTCGGATCGGGCAGTAGAAGGGTCTGACGCCGAGTAGCCGTGACCTGGCGAATCTGGCACGTGCACTGGCTCCTCGGCGCACGGCGGAAATGTCCATTCGAAGGAAGCAGATCCTCTAATCGCAACCAGTTCGGGCGGCATCGGCCGCGCCCACTGCTCGATCTCTTCCCAATGTCGCCCATTCGATACTTGACGAGCACAGTCCTGCATCTCGCGCGATGCGTCCTGCGCATTTGCCAGTTGCTGCAAAAATGCAGCATCTACGACAAGCGGCGTGAGGATGTCATCCAATTCCAGATTGTCCAATTGAATGCGTGCAGTTGCGAGGTCCGCAGCAGCGGATAACGCCGAAGCCACGGCTTCCTCAATCTCAGGGTCCAGGTTGTGCTCTATCAATTTCCCTCCCAGGGATTCGCGCCGGTGCCTACATTGAACTTGCGGGTCTGATCCCCATCTTGGCTATCCGAATTTTCCCAAACCTGATTCAATTCGGTACTAATTACCGCAACCTTATGCGCGTCAACCAGGTCGTCGGTGAACGATGAGATCGTTTCATTCACCTGCCCCATCTCACTTTTCGGCTTATCCTTTGAAGATATCTTCTCAAGGAGATTCTTCGCCGATTTAATCAGGTCTCTAATTTTATCCAGAATTGGCTTAATCGTGTTCCATACTTGGAGGCAAATATTACCCAGAGAAACCAGCTGCCAGGTTGTACCCAAGACAGGAACCTTCTTCAATGCAATCTTCACTACGTTCTTGCCATCTGTGACATCGACCTCCTTCTCGAGCATGTCCTTGAGCTTCATGGCGATAGCTAAGCAGCCCTTGGTGACTTCCTCTGCAATAATCGTAAATACATGATCAACAGATCTACCGACTGGACCCCACCACTGAATCGAGCGAGATAGATCCTGTGCATAGTTTTCGAAAGCGATCGCCGCTTTACCATCCCAGAAATTTCCGAGCTGGAGTGCGCTCCATGAGACGTTCTTAGAAGATGCTTCCATAGCATTCCCATACGCTCGATACGCACCGCCGAGGCGACGAAATTCATTCCAATTGCCCTCAAGGGGTTCGAATAGCTGACCAAGTGGACTCCACTTGTCGTCAGTCGCAAGTCGGATTCCTTCATTGAAGTCACCCAGCCAGCCCGTCTTGTCCTCGATAGCCTTGACCAGGTTCTCTTCCAGTCCATCCGGAGGCGGCAATGTAATGCCTTCCGGCCCAGTGTAGCTGACCGGATTTGGATAATTTTCGGTGATCCCTTGTCCGGCGATCGACGAATCACTTTCACGGCCTGCGATGCTCATCGTATGACTGTTTAGTGCGGCATAATTTCGCTGATCCGTGTCGTGGTACATCCATGCAGCCCGGTTCAGGTTGATTGCCGTTCCCTCAGCTGCAGAAGAATAGTTCTTTGTCGACTGATTCGCCGAGTCACGCAGGTTGGTCACCGCCGGAACAATGGCGGCAATGATCTCCCCCATCATCTTGTTCGATGGAGTGCCGTGGTTGTTGATGTAGCCAGCGATGCTTGTCAGGTCAGTACCGATGTCGCGGTACACCCCCGAAATGCCAGCGATCTCGTCTGGATGTGCCCTCAACGCGTCGTTATCGCCCATAATAGGTACCTGTCAGTCGTTCGGCCGTTTGACCATTGTGGAGGTTGCGTAGTTCGGTACCGATCCATCGGGTGAATTCGGTTGCCAGTACCCCGGCGTCACCCGGTGCAATGCGAACGCGGTCGCTGGTTCGGTGTAGGAGGTGGCGAGCGTCGTCAGCGATGTCAAGCCACTCGATGAATCGGATCGGGCCGGAGCGACAGTGAAGGTTGCCGCGGAATATTGCGGCCGACCCCGATCCAATGCGAGGGTGGTCGAGCAGTCGCCTGTAACGCTCGCTTGGCGTGTTGCGGGCGACATCGACGAAGTAGCTGCTGCGGTCAGGTTCGAGATCGCGGGGGTGAATCTCTTCTCCCCGACGAAGTACACCCGATCACGGCGATCCCTAGCCCAAGTACGCCGAGACCGCAACCAAGTTTGCTCACTAACCGACCCATGCCATTCCTCCCCTCGGCCGGTGCAGTGTATCAGCAATGACAACCGCGATCAGCGTGCACGAGATGACCGCAAAGATCACCAAACCCGCAGCAACACATCACGAATGACCGATTACCGAGCATCAGGTCTCGCGTAACGTTGCTAGCGTCAGAGCAACAGTTCGAGGATCCAGCGGAGGACTCTGCCGATCGTTCGCAGGATCCTCACGCCGAGCGACGGCGTATCAGCAGGGCCCTTCTTCGAAAAATCTATCTTGGCCATCTCATTGGTTTCCGCTCAGAGTGTGGTCAACGTCGGTCAGCTGATTCCCAATCGCCCGGTGCACGCGGGCCAGGCGCCCCAGCCCTGACGTGCCCGCGTCACCTCGGCGATCGCGATCTGCTCTTCGCGGCTGGCCAGGTCGGCGCGCGGTGCGTACTTCAAGCCACCCTGGCGTTCCCAGGTGCTCTGATCGAACTGGATACCGCCGTAGTACCCGTTGCCGGTGTTGATCGCCCAGTTCCCCGTCGACTCACACTTGGCCAGCGCATCCCACACCGCACCGTCACGCACCGGCGGAACCTCGGTCCCCGGCTTGGCGCCCTTGCGGATCGTCTTGTTCTGCGCGGGCGTGATCACATTCGAATGCACCTGCACGCGTGAGGCTTCGACGCCGTTCACCATCTTCACCGCGAACGTCGCCTCGTGCAGACCGGGCATCCCCGGGTTCTCCACCACGGTGCGGCTCATGTTCATGGTCACGTCCTCGATCACCGTTTCGGTGGGATCGAGCGGCAGGGTCTCGGTGCGCTGTTCGGTGCGCTGCCGGGTGACGACGACCTGCATGCCCTCGGCGAGGGGGGTCGTGGCGGCGGGCTCGGTGAAGTCCTCGTCCTTCAACGGAACGCCCGCGGCCGTGAGGAATTCACCGATGGTCGCGGCGGCGAGGCGCACATCGACCGGGGCTGCGCCACCGTCGACCAGCGCGATGGTGCGCGGGGTATACACACTCAGCGCCGCACCCGCGAGGGGCAGTTTCTCGGTGCGCGAGGGCAACACGTGGGTGTCGGACGGGATCTGCATCGATGCCAGCGCGTCGCCCGCGGTGGTGCCGGTGGTCCACACCTTGCGCTCGACACCGTCGACGGTGACGGTGATCTCGCGGCCCCGGTTGAAGGTGATGGTGGCGCCGTCGCCGACTTTGGCGCTCGCGGCGGGGATCACCTCGTCGTGTTCGGCGATCTCGTAGCCCGCGTCGGCCAGGATGGCGCGCACGTCGCGCGACATCGTCGAGAGCTCGGTCCGTTCGCCGTCGATGACGATCGCGACCGTCTTGTGGTTCACGATGGCCAGCGAGGCGCCGACGAGAAGAATCAGCAGCATGGCCGCCACCGCTGCGAACAGCAGCGGTGAACGTGACGAGTTGATCCGCGCAAAAGCTGACATGATTACAGGACGATAACGACGCGGTGCGCGGTAGACAACACCAGGCCGCCCGAACAGCGGGATCGTAGATCACAATTCGATATAGACCGCGCTGGTAGATAACGATGTCAGCAGAGGAATGTGAGCCGACTCACGTTTAATGTCCAGCCCCCTGTCGATCCGGCGAAACGGACTACCGAATCCGATACAGCCTGCGCGCGTTGGCGGTGGTGATCTCGGCCAGCGTCTGCGGGTCCTGTTCCCGCACTTCGGCGAGCGCGCGGACGGTGTACGGCAGGCAGTACGACTCGTTCGGCGCACCGCGATACGGGTGCGGTGTCAGATACGGCGCATCGGTTTCCACCAGGACCTGGTCGTCGGGCACCAGCTTGGCGGCCTCGCGCAATTCGTGCGCGTTCTTGAAACTCACCGTGCCCGAGAAGCTCAGCACGTACCCCTCCGCCACGCACGCCTCGGCCATCGTGGCGTCCGAGGAGAAGCAGTGGAAGATCACCGTGTCCGGCGCACCCTCGTCGAGCAGCACCGTGAGCAGGTCGTGGTCGGCTTCGCGGTTGTGGATCATCAGCGGTTTGCGCACGCGTTTGGCCAGGTCGATGTGCCAGCGGAAACCCTCTATCTGGGTTTCGATGTCGGCGCAGCCGTCGAGCTTGCCCGGCCAGTAGTAGTCGAGGCCGGTCTCACCGACCGCGACCACGCGCGGGTCGGTGGCGAGGTGCTCGAGCTCGGCCTTCGCCGTGTCGTCGAGGGCGTTGGCCCGGGTGGGATGCAACGCGACAGCGGCGTACACCCGCGGATCCCAGTTCGCGGCCCGCACGGCCCACTGCGCGGCGGCGAGATCGTCGGCGACGGTCACCACGTGCCCGACACCGGCCGAGGCGGCCCGGTCGACGATGGCCGCGGTCGACGCGGCATCGGTTGCGCCACAGGCATCGAGGTGGGTATGCGCGTCGATCAGGGGCGCGAGCGGCGGCGGAACAGGCGGAGCCGGACGATTCGTGTTTGCCACCCGGATTAGAGTAGTGCCCATCATGAGTGCAGCCGAAGGCGCCGAGGCGCCCGCCTTCTACGTCACGACGGCCATCGCGTACCCCAACGGTGTGCCGCATATGGGCCACGCGTACGAGTACATCTCCACCGACGCGATCGCCCGCTTCAAGCGACTCGACGGTTACGACGTGTTCTTCATGACCGGCACCGACGAGCACGGTCAGAAGATGCAGCAGACCGCCGCCACCGAAGGCATCCCGGTGCAGGAGCTCGCGGCCCGCAATTCCGACGTCTTCGAGGCGATGGACAAGGCGCTCGACATCTCGTTCGACCGCTTCATCCGCACCACCGATGACGACCACATGGCCGCGAGCGTCGCCATCTGGGAACGGATGCTCGCCAATGGCGACATCTACCTCGACAACTACTCGGGTTGGTACTCGGTGCGCGACGAGGCCTTCTACAACGAGGACGAGACCACCCTCCTCGCCGACGGCACCCGCGAGTCCACCGAGACCAAGACCCCGGTCACCTGGTCCGAGGAGTCGAACTACTTCTTCAAGCTCTCGGAGTATCAGGACAAGCTCCTCGCCCTCTACGAGGAGCGGCCCGAATTCATCGCACCCTCGACGCGGCGCAACGAGATCGTCAGCTACGTCAAGTCCGGGCTGAAGGACCTGTCGATCTCCCGCACCACCTTCGACTGGGGTGTTCCGGTCCCCGGCGCGCCCGACCACGTGATGTACGTGTGGGTCGACGCGCTCACCAATTACTTGACCGGCGTGGGCTTTCCGAACACCGACTCCGCCGCGTTCGAGAAGTTCTGGCCCGCCAACCTGCACATCATCGGCAAGGACATCACCAAGTTCCACACGGTGTACTGGCCCGCGTTCCTGATGTCGGCCGGGATCGCACTCCCCGACCGGGTGTTCGTACACGGGTTCTTGTACAACAAGGGCGAGAAGATGTCGAAGTCGACGGGCAATGTCGTCGACCCGCTCTCGCTGGTGTCCACCTACGGCCTGGACCAGGTGCGGTTCTTCCTGCTGCGCGAGATCTCCTACGGCCAGGACGGCAGCTACAGCAACGACGCCATCGCGGGCCGCATCAACGCCGACCTGGCCAACGAGTTCGGCAACCTGGTCCAGCGCAGCCTGACCATGGTCAACAAGAACTGCGACGCCAAGTCCCCCACCCCCGGCGAGTTCACCGACGAAGACCGTGCGCTGCTCGACCGCGCGAACGGGCTGCTCGCCAAATGCCGCGCCGAGTTCGACGTCCAGCAGATGCACCTCGCCCTGGAAGCCATCTGGCTCACCCTCGGCGAAACCAATCGCTACTTCTCCGCCAATGCCCCCTGGGCACTGCGCAAGTCGGGCACCGAAGAAGACCTCGCCCGCATGGCGACGGTCCTCTACGTCACCCTCGAGGTGGTCCGCATCGTCGCCATCCTGGTCCAGCCGGTGATGCCCGGCTCCGCGGCCAAGATCCTGGACCTGCTCGCCCAGGAAGGCCGCACCTTCGCCGACATCGCCACTCCCCTGGTTCCCGGTCTCGACCTGCCCGCGCCGGAACCGATCTTTCCGCGCTACGTCGAGCCGAAGGAATAGTCGAACGAGCTGTGGCGCACGGCCTTTCGCCGTGCGCCACTTGTTCGCAACCGCCGGGTATCTCAACTCACCGTGGTCGGCAGCGTTCGCCAAGCCGGTCTGCGACCGATGGTCACCCATCGCAGGATCCATTCGGCGGGGCCGTAGCGGTGCCGGCGCAACCACAGCGCGCTCACCCAGAGTTGCGCCACGAAAACGAGTAGTGCCAGTCCCATCGTCGCCAACGGCGACAAGCTGCCGGCCGCACCGAATCCGACGCCGGTGAAGATCACCAGGCCGATCGCGGATTGCCCCAGGTAGTTGGTCAACGCGATCTGTCCCGCCGGCGCGAGCGCCGAGCGGATCCACGCGGTACGCGGACTGTGCATCAAGCGCAGCAACGTCGCGACGTAGGCGGCAGCGAGCAACGGTGCGGTGGCGACGCTGACGGCGACCGCGAGCGTGTGCCCGGTACCCCCGCCGAGCGTGTACACCGTGCTGCCCGCCAGTCCCACCGGAAAGCCGACCCACTGGATTCGCCGCAGGATCGGTTCGTCGCCGCGGACCCGCGCGAACAGTTGCCGGCGACCCGCGACCATGCCGAGCAGGAACATCGCCAGCGCGGTGGGGCCCTGCAGACTGACCGCCTGCAGGATCAGCAACACCAATCCGTCGAGGTGCTGGCCGATGATGTCGCCCCAGCCGCCCAGCATCGCCGAGGTGGCCTGTTCGGCGTTCGCGTGCGCCACCTCCGGCGCGGGCAAGAAGCTCGCGGTGTCGAGGAAAAGCCCGCTCAGCAGCAGGCTCGCCAGCACGACGCCGTACAACGCGACGGCCACCCGCAGCGCCGTTCGATCCCGGCATCGCCGCATCCAGAACAGCACCAGGCAGGCCAGTGCGTAGGTGGTCAGTACGTCGCCGCCGTACAGGAAGACGATGTGCAGCACGCCGAGCACGAACAGCCCCGCGATCCGGCGCAGCATGCGCGGTTCGAAGGCCACTGCGGCGGCGGCCGCCGATTCCATCTGCAACGTGAAGCTGTAGCCGAACAGGAACGAGAACAGCACGTAGAACTTCATGTCGACGAACACCGACGACAGGCCGCGCACAGCGTCGTCGAGGGGCGAGGTGAAGGCGGGATCGATGACCAGATTGCCGGGATATCCCGAGGCCATGAAGGTGATGTTGACGACGAAGATGCCGAAGAGCGCGAAGCCGCGCAGCGCGTCGACGTCGCGTACTCGCGGTCTGGGGGCGACCAGTTGATCGGTCATGCGGGTTGCCAACCTCTCGGATAGCGGCAGCACTAATTATCCCTGGGATACTATCTCAAGGAGAGTAATCACGTGGATAGTATGTGCCCGCAGCCGACCGACGCTGCCCGAACCCAGGAGGAAGTCTCCGCGATGACCGACGAGCCGGTGCCCGCCGACCTGAGCAGACTCTGGCGACTACCGGATCGAGCGCGGCTCGGCCGACCGGCGGAGCTCGACGTCGAGCGCGTCGTGCGCGCCGCGGTGGAGCTGGCCGACCGGCGCGGCATCGGGGCGGTGACCCTGGCCGAAGTCGCCTCGACCCTCGGCTTCACGAAGATGGCGCTCTATCGCCACGTCGGCTCGAAGAACGAACTGTTCGAATTGATGTCCGATCTCGCACTGGGCCCCGCACCGGACATCAGTTCCGACCCCGGACAGTGGCGCACCGGACTGCGCCGATGGGCGCACGCCCTTCGCGGGGTCCTACTCGCGCACCCGTGGCACGCGCAACTGCCGATCAGCGGACCACCCCGTGGACCCCACGCGATCGGTTGGCTGGACGCCGCGCTGCGCGCCCTCGCCGCGACCGAGCTCGATTGGGCGACCAAAGTGGGCATCGTGATGCTGGTGGACATGCATGTGCGGCAATCGAGTCTGCTCACCCAGCAATTGACGGACGCCAGGCAGGGCACCGGCCTGGACGAGGCCGACGTCAACCAGCACTACGGCGCGGCGCTGGCCCGGCTGGTCGATCCCCACACGCTCCCGCAGGCGGCCGCGCTGTTCGCCTCACCGCTGTTCCAGTCGCCGCCCGACGATCCGGCGGACGGCGACTTCGTCTTCGGCCTGGAACTGATCCTCAACGGCGTCGCCGCGGAGGTCGAAGGTAAGGCCTAGCGGCTATTTCCAGGCAGCCAGCAGGTTGGTCGCCTCGGCGCCCAATGCGGCCTGAAGGAACGGGCCGAAGGAGATGCGGGCGACGCCGAGGCCGGCGAAGTAGTCCTTGGCCGGGCTACCCGGTTGGCCGATCGCGTTGATCGGCAGCGGCAGCTCGGTGGTGAGCCGGCGCAGGTCGGCGTCGGCGTGCTTGCCCACCGGGTAGAGAACGTCGGCACCCGCTTCGGCAGCCAGGGTCAGGCGGGCGATGGCACGGTCGAGGCGGTCGGCCTCGTCGCCGTCCTGACGCACGAACAGGTCGGTGCGGGCGTTGACCACAACGTGCACGCCCGCCGCGTCGGCGGCTTCGCGCAGGCCGCGGACCAGGTCGGCGTGTTCGGCGGGCGAACGCAGACGCTTGCCCTCGCTGTGCACCGTGTCCTCGATATTGAGGCCGACGGCGCCCGCGGCGAGCAGGCCGTCGATCAGTTGCAGCGGTTCGAGGCCGTAGCCGGATTCGATGTCGACCGAGACCGGGACCTCGACCGAGGCGGTGACCTGGGTGACGCGGGCCAGGAGTTCGTCGAAACTCATCCCCTCACCGTCGGCGCGGCCGATCGAGTCGGCGACCGGGTGGCTGCCCATGGTCAGGCCCGAAAAACCGGCCGCCACAGCGACATTCGCCGACCAGGCGTCCCAGACGGTCGGCAGCACCACCGGATTTCCCGGACGGTGCAGTTCGAGCAGAGTCTTCGCCTTGGCATCCAGAGAAGTCATACCCGCGATGATGCCCGAGGCATCCGACAAGAGCTATACGCAGCCGGATTTCGGCGGGCAGTTCACCTGGACATCGAGCACGCGCGCACCAGGACCCTCCGCACCGAGCCGGTCGTGCTCGTTGACGAGTTTGCACGAGCCGAGCGACAGGCAGCCGCAGCCGATGCAGCCGGTCAGGTTGTCGCGCAGGCGCACGAGCTGGGTGATGCGGTCGTCGAGATCCTCGCGCCAGGTGGTCGACAGGTTCTCCCAGTCGCGACGAGTCGGGGTGCGCCCCTCGGGGAGCCGGTCCAAGGCCGAGCGAATCTCACTGAGTGGGATACCGACCCGCTGCGAGATACGGATGAAGGCGACCCGGCGCAAGGTCTCGCGAGAATATCGACGTTGATTGCCACTGGTTCGACGGCTCGATATGAGACCTTCGCGTTCGTAGAAGTGCAACGCGGACACTGCAACTCCACTACGATCGGATAGCTGCCCGGGGGTCAGCTCCTTCGTTTGCCAATCGGCCATCGTCATCTATAGCTCCTCCCACTACCACCTAAACAATACTTCAGGTATTCGTGTCGTGTACGAAAAATGGGCGGAACACGCGCCCGAGCGGCGGTCACCGACGAGCAGCCGCGGCCGAACCCAGCGCGTTGCAGCTCGCAGACACGCGGTCCTCGCATTACGGTTTGCAGATGGGAACCGCCCCCGACTCGCGCCTGACCGTCACCTCCGAGGTCGGCCAGCTACGGACGGTGCTGCTGCACCGCCCCGGCGCAGAACTACGCCGACTCACCCCGAGCAACAACGACCAGCTGCTGTTCGACGGCATCCCCTGGGTCGAGCGCGCACAAGCCGAACACGACGCCTTCGCCACCGTACTGCGCGAGCGCGGCGTAGAGGTGCTGTTACTGGCAGACCTGCTGACCGAAACCCTCAGCGCCAGTGGGGCAGCCAGGATCCAGGGCATCTCGGCGGCAGTCGACGCGCGCAGGCTCGGCCACGGCCTGGCCGACCAGCTCGCCGCCGAACTGCGCAAATTCGACGCCCCCGCGCTCGCCGACATCCTGATGGCCGGAATGACCTTCGACGAGCTGCCGTTCGGCCCCGACGCCACCTCGCTGGTGCGGCGCATGCACCACGGCGGCGATTTCGTCGTCGATCCGCTCCCGAATCTGCTGTTCACCCGCGATTCCTCGTTCTGGGTCGGCCCGAAGGTCGCGATCACCTCGCTGGCCCTGCCCGCCCGCAGCCGCGAGACCTCCATCACCGACCTCGTCTACGCGTTCCATCCACGTTTCCTCGGCGTGCGCCGGGCCTACGAGTCACACACCGCGCCGATCGAAGGCGGCGATGTGCTGCTGCTCGCCAAAGGTGTTGTCGCCGTGGGTGTCGGCGAGCGAACGACCCCCGCGGGCGCGGAAGCGCTGGCGCGCAGCCTGTTCGACGACGAGCTCGCGCACACCGTACTGGTGGTGCCGATCGCGCAGAACCGGGCCACCATGCACCTCGACACGGTCTGCACCATGGTCGACACCGACGCGGTGGTGATGTATCCGGGCGTGCGGAAATCGTTGGAGGCGTTCACCATCCGCCGCGAGGACGGCTTCTCCGGACGCGGTGACCTCGAGCGCATCAGCATCACCGGACCCGAACCGTTCCTGCCCGCCGCCGCCGCGGCGATGGGCATTCCGAAGCTGCGCGTGATCGACACCGGCCGCGAGGGGCCCGACGCCGAACGCGAACAGTGGGACGACGGCAACAACACCCTCGCCCTCGCGCCCGGCGTGGTCGTGGCCTACGAACGCAACGAGATGACCAACTCGCGCCTGACCGAGGCGGGTATCGAGGTGGTCACCATCAGCGGCTCGGAGCTGGGCTCCGGCCGCGGCGGTCCGCGCTGTATGTCCTGCCCGCTGTCCCGAGACGAGGTGTGAGCATCGTGTTCCACGTCGAGCTGTCCACCGATTCCTCGCAGCCGCCCTACGAGCAGCTGCGCATGGCCGTGATCGAACAGGTCCGCGCGGGCACCCTCCCCGCGGGCACCAAGATCCCCACGGTCCGCGCGCTGGCCGCCGATCTCGGCATCGCCCCCAACACCGTCGCCCGCGCCTACCGCGAACTGGAGTCCGACGGCGTGCTCGAAACCCGTGGCCGCCAAGGCTCTTTCATCGCCTCCTCCGGCGACCCCACCCGCGATATCGCCAGCCGCGCCGCCGTCGACTACGTGACCACGGTCCGGCGGCTCGGACTCGACGACACAGCCGCCGTCGAACTTGTCCATCGCGCGTTGGGTAACTAGCGCCGATCGGTGCCGCTCACACCGAGGGAAGTAGCTCCGAGCTCCCTCGGCGTGAGCAGAGCGATGACCGATCAGGCAGGGTAGTTGAGGAAGAGCGTGATCATGCCGTCCGGGTGAGTCAGGTGGCAACTCGCATTCGCACCAGGATTCTCCCGCAGGTAGTCGGATTTCGCCTGGCTGCAACCATCGGTCGTGGTGTGCTTACTGATCTCGATCGGCCGATCATCGGCGATGGCGGGTGCGGCAGCGATACCCGCCGCGCCGATCGCGATGGCGATGGCAGCAATAGTCTTTGCGATCAATGGATTTCCCCTCCAGAGTGTTTCACATCAGCGTTGGTCCTCGACAAACTTGATCGAGCGACAGTTCTTTCACCGCGAAGAAATCGCGAAAGCCCCCAGCTTTCAAGGGCTTTCACCGCGAGGCAAAAGTCCCGTCGTCGAGCATAGCGCGGTCTTAGCCGTTCGTCGACGGGTCTAGCGCCAACTGGGTAGCCACAGGTGGTCCTGCCAGTTGGCCGGGGTGATCGGTTGGCCGGTGAGGATCGGCCACAGCCAGACGAAGTTCGCGATCACCACGCCGAGATAGATGCTGACGATCAGCAGGCCGAGCGCGTAACGCTCGTTCACGGGGGCGGGGAGGTAGGTGCCTGTCGGACTTCGCGGTATCCCGGCGGGTCTGGCCGAGCCGAGTATGTCGCCAAGGGCCAACGCTGTCCCCATCACCAAAAACGGTGCGAGCACCACCGCGTAGAAGAAGTACATCTGCCGATCCAGCGTCAGGAACCACGGCAGCAGCCCCGCGCCGTAGCCCACCAGCACCGCCGCGTAACGCCAGTCGCGACGCACGACCGAACGCCACACCATCCAGCAGATCAGGGGCAGCGCCAGCCACCACAGTGCGGGCGTGCCGACCGCCATCACTGCCTTGACACATTGCGGCTCACCACAGCCGGTCGCATTCTCGGGCGGCACGTAGTAATAGAGCATCGGGCGCAGGCCCATCGGCCAGGTCCACGGCTTGGACTCCCACGGATGGTGGTTGCCCGCCGAATTGGTGAGACTGGAATGGAAGTCGAGGGTCTCGCCCTGGTAGTACCAGAGCGAGCGCAGCGCGTCGGGCAGGAACGCGAACGCGCCACCGCTGCCGACCTGATTGCCCACCGCGTACCGGAACACCCCGTTCTCGCTGGCGAACCACGCCCAATACGAGGACAGGTACACCACCAGCGGAATCACCACCAGCGCGTACAGCGCGGGCCCCACGTCGCGCACCATCGCGCCCAGCCACGGTTTGCGCACCCCGTACGCGCGGCGCGCGCTCACGTCGAAGGCCACGCTGAGCAGGCCGAAGAACATGATGTAGTAGATGCCCGACCACTTGGTGCCGCACGCGAGCCCGAGCAGCACGCCCGCGCCGAACCGCCACCAGCGCACGCCCAGCCGCGGACCCCAGTCCGAGACGCCGACCCGCCCGGCCAGATCCGCGCGAGCCATCCGCTCGCGCATTTCGTCGCGGTCGACTATCAGACAGCCGAACGCCGCGGTGACCAGCAGCGACATGAAGATGTCGAGCATGCCGATGCGCGAGGAGACGAAGGTCAGGCTCTCGGCGATGAGCAGCACACCCGCGAACGCGCCGATCAGCGTCGAGCGGGCCATCCGGCGCACGATCCGCACCACGAGCAGCACCAGGATCGTGCCCGCCAGCGCCGCCGTGCCACGCCAGCCCCACGCGTTGTAGCCGAAGATCGCCTCACTGAGGGCGATGAACTGCTTGCCGACGGGTGGGTGCACGACCAGGCCGTAGGCGGGGTTGTCCTCCACACCGCCGCCGGTGACCATCTGCCAGGCCTGTGGGGCGTAATGCTTTTCGTCGAAGACGGGAGTGCGCGCGTCGGTCGGATAGTTCAGGTTGATGAACCTGGTCAGCGCGGCGATAACGGTGAGCACCGCGGTGACGAGCCAGCCGCGCGCGGTGTCGAGTGGACCGAAATCGGGGGCCGGGCGCAGCGGCGCGGGACTGACCGACGCCGACACGGGACGCGACGGAGGCATCGCGCGCTCATCGGTCACCGGGATCACGCCCCGATCGTAGGCGGTGCCACCCACGAAGTCCGACCCGACACTTGTGCCCCCTCGTTTCCCCACCTACGCGCCCTCGGGCGCGGCTCCCCCGCCTGACAGAATGAACACGCGCCATCTACGCACGCGGCTTACGGGCGACCGGATACCGCTTGGCCGCACTGCTCGCCGCACTCGATCGCCTGCGGGGAGAACTTACCGGAGAGGTCGGACAACACTGTGTTGGTCTTAGCGGCAACCCCCATGGGCGACATCGGCGACGCCTCGCAGCGACTGCGCGACGCGCTCGGTTCGGCCGACGTGGTCGCGGCCGAGGACACCCGCCGCACGAAATCGCTCGCGAAGGCGCTCGGCGTCGAGATCACCGGCCGCATCGTCAGCTTCTACGACCATGTGGAAGCCGCCCGTATCCCCGCCCTGCTCGACGACATCGCGAGCGGTCTGACAGTCCTGCTGGTCACCGATGCCGGCATGCCGTCGGTGAGCGACCCCGGCTATCGGCTGGTCGCCGCCGCCGTCGACCGTGATCTGCCGGTCACCTGCCTGCCCGGCCCCTCGGCGGTCACCACCGCGCTGGCCCTGTCCGGTCTCCCGGTGGAACGCTTCTGTTTCGACGGCTTCGCCCCGCGTAAGGGCGGCCAGCGCCGAGAGTGGTTGCGTACCTTGGCCTCCGAACAGCGCGCCATCGTCTTCTTCGAAGCACCCCACCGCCTGGCCGACTGTATGGCCGACGCGGTCGCGGTCCTCGGCCCCGACCGTCGCGCCGCCATCTGCCGCGAACTCACCAAAACCTACGAGGAGGTCGTCCGCGGCACGCTCGGCGAACTGGCCGCCTGGTCCGCCGATGGCGCCCGCGGCGAGATCACCGTGGTTCTCGAAGGCTCCCAACCGGTTTCGGCCGAGCCCGCCGAACTGGTCGACGAGGTCGAGACACTGGTGGCAGGCGGCATGCGGCTCAAGGACGCCTGCGCCGAGGTCTCCGCAGGCCGGGGCGCCTCCCGCCGCGAGCTCTACGACGCCGTCCTGGCGGCCCGCTCGGAGAGCTGAGCCCGAACGCCGAGCCTGCCCGATCAGCGACCCAGCACCGCGAGCATTCCCGCGACCGCGCGCGGCCAGCCGAATTGCTCGGCGCGCGAGCGGGCAGCTCGACGGCGGCCGGAGGTGGGCATGGCCAAGACATCGGTGACAGCCTGCGCGAAGGCACGGGGCCGATCAGCGGCGATGGCCCCGCATTCGGCGGTGACGATATCGGCGAGGGCGGACGAGCGGCTCGCCACGACCGGAGTGCCCGCGGCCAAGGCCTCCAGAGCAGCGAGGCCGAAGGTCTCGTGCGGGCCCGGCGCCAGTGAAACGTCCGCGGTGGCGAGGAGTTTCGCCACCATCGCGCGTTCGTTGATGAAGCCGGTGAAGTGGACCGCGGGCTCGCCACCGGGCAGGGCGGGCAGGGTGCGGGCGCGGCGTTCGAGCGATTCGCGCCGCGGCCCGTCGCCTGCGACGACCAGCCGGGCGGGTACGCCGGCGCGATGCAGGGCGCCGACCGCCTCGATACTGCGGTCGACACGCTTCTCCACCGACAGCCGACCGCAATGCACCAGCATCGGATGCCCGGCGACGCCGAGATCGGCGCGCAAGCCGGAGTCACGGCGTCGTGGACTGAACAGATCGAGGTCGACCCCGAGCGGGACCAGTTCCACGTTCGGCGCACCGATCCGCAGGAATTCCTCCCGCGCGAAGTCGGTGGTGCACACGACCATGTCGTAGTCGGCTGCCGTGCGCCGGTTGGCCACGTCGGCGCAGCGGCGCGCGGCGGGTCCGGGCAGGAACTGGCCGAGCAGCCGGTCGAGGCGCTCGTGCGAGATCATCACGCTCGCCACCCCGCGCCGCCCCGCCCACCGGCCGAAACCGCGCAGCGTGAGCCGGTCCGACACCTCGAGCACGTCCGGCGACAACCCGGACAACACGTCGGCCACCCGCCGCGGATCCGCCGCGCGATACCCACCTGTCCACGGAATTCCCAACGCGGGCAGAGTAATTCGCAACGCACCGGTGGGCAGAACCTCTTCCGAACGCCGCGACCCCGGCACGATCAGCACCACTTCGTGCCCCGCTGCCACATAGCCCTCACCGAGGTGGTGCAGGGCAGTGCGCAACCCACCCGATCGCGGGCCATAGAAATTGGCAAGCTGCACGATGCGCACACGCCGATCGTCGCGCCGCGCGGGTTACCTCCGGGTCCTGCCCGAGGAACGGGAGGTGAACAGCGTCGAAAGATGCGGCTCAGTGCGCGACGAGCGAGCCGTCACCGGCCGACCACACCCGCAGCAGCCCGTGCCCCGTACCCATGGCCACCAGTTCGGCCTGCGCGGTGATCCACTCCCCGACCGCGAACCGCACCCGCAGCGCCAGTCGCCTGCCGGTACCCGGAGTGCGGGCCAGGTCGCGGCAGGCGCCCCGCAACGTGGCGAGATCATCAGGATCGATGACGGGTCGCTCCACCAGCCAGCGATCCAGCGGGGGCAGCGGTGGTCCGGCCCATTCGTAGATCAGGGCGCTGGTCAGCTCGATGATGCCGACACCCACACCGCTGCTCTGCGAAACGGCGCGCAACATGGCCGTATCGGGATCGGCGGCGGGCTGGGCGGTGTCGAGCTCGGGAATCGCGTGCATCAGCGCGCTGATCCGGCGTTGCGCGGGTACCGCCCTGGTGATCATCTGGAAGTGGCGGACCTCGTCGTCGTCGCCCGCCATGTCGACCTCGCCCTGCCACAGGCCACCGTCGTCGATGCGCGCGACCATCGCGAAGTACTCGATGCGCCCGTCGAAGCGCGCCATCCGGCCGAATGCCTCGGGCGGCGTGCGGATCACCCGGACCTGTTCGGGGTCCCTGGCGAAGACGAGTTCCTCCAGGCCGGGTCCGTGATGGGCGAGCTCGGTGTCGGCATCCCAGTCCCAGGCGGCGACTCGGCGCGGTGGCGGGATCGGGGTATCGACGGCTCCGGCCCACAGCCGCACCCCGTGGACGCCGCCGTAAGCGCACGGCACCGGCTCGGTCACCACCAGCGTGTCCGCCTCGACCAGGCGCTGCGCGTGCCCGTCCGCGTGGCAGCGCCGCACCGCCTCTGTCGCGATCCGCGCGCGGGACGGGCCGAGAACCCGACGCAGCGAGCCGAGCCCGGACCAGTGCCTCGGGTGCGCGCCCGCGGCGACCACCGTCGGCTCACCACCGGGGAGAAGGGTCTCCACCAGGAGCCAATCGTCGGACGGCATCGCCGCGATTCAGCTCGACGCCACGCCACGACCCGCGCGCGGCAGGTCGAGGTCGAGCGGGATACGTCCTTCGCGCAGGTGCGCCTCGACTTCCTCACCCGGCATCGGCCTGGCGATGAGGAACCCCTGCGCGCGGTAGCAGCCGAGACCGACCAGCGTCCTGGCCGCCATCGGCGTCTCCACTCCCTCGCCCACCACGCCGAGGCCGAACGACCCGGCCAGCCCGATGATCGACTTCACGATCGCCAGGTCGTCGTCGCTGTCGCCGAGCCGCTGCACGAAACCGCGGTCGATCTTCACGGCGTCGACGGGCAGCGCCTTGAGATGGGAGAGCGAGCTGTAGCCGGTACCGAAATCGTCGATGGCGATCTGCACGCCCATCCGTTTCAGGCCGCGCAGGGTGAGTCTGGTTCGCACGAGGTCCTGCACGACGACGTGCTCGGTGATCTCCAGGCAGACGGAACTGCCGTCGATGCCGTACAGGCGGAGAATGTCCTCGATGCGCTCGACGAAATCGGCGCTCACCAGCTGGACCGGGGACACATTGATCCGGATCACCACATTGGCGGCCAGGCCGCGGCGGCGCCAGTCGGCGAATTGCGAACACGCCGACCGGATCACCCACCGGCCGAGTTCGCCCGCCAGGTTGGTGGCCTCGGCGACGGCGACGAACGCGCCGGGCGGCAGGAGTCCGCGCGTGGGGTGCTGCCAGCGCACCAGCGCTTCCAGCGCCACGATGCGTCCGGTGCGCAGGTCGACCTCGGGCTGATAGTGCAGCACCATCGACCCGTCGGACACCGCGCTGCGCAGGTTGACCTCGACGTCGTCCTGTAACTCGAACTGGACCCGCATGGCGTCGGTGAACACCGCGATCCCGTTGCCACCACCGGATTTCGCCGAGAGCAACGCGTGGTCGGCACGGCGCAGCACGTCCGACACCGTCGTCTCGCCGGGCACACCGAGCGCCACGCCGACGCTGACCCCGCGGCTCACCGATTCCTGCCCGACCGAGACCCGGCGCCCGACCAGCTCCTGGATCCGGTTCGCCTCCAGTTCGGCGGCCACCGCGTCCATCGTCTTGGCGGGCACGATGACGAACTCGTCGCCGCCCAGGCGCGCGATCATGTCCTCGGGGGCGAAGTTCTTGCGCAACCTGGCCGCGAGCGTGCGGATGAAATTGTCGCCCGCGTTGTGCCCGAGGAAGTCGTTGAGCGCTTTGAGCCGATCGAGGTCGAGGAAGAAGGTCGCGACCGGACCCTCGTTCCCCGGCGCGAGCCTTTCCTCCATGTGCTCGAGCAGCGCGCGCCGGTTGGCCAGGCCGGTGAGATCGTCGTGCGAGGCGATGTAGCGCAGCCGGTCCTCGGCCTCCACTCTGGCCTGTAGCTGGGCGAACAGGGCCGCAATCGCCTTGAGTACATTGACCTCGCGGGTGGTCCACGCCCGGTCACCGCGCCGGACGAAGCCGAGCGCGCCGATGGACACCCCGCGCGAGACCAGGGGAACACAGGCGGTCACCATCGAGGGCATGCCGGTGGTCTGCCTGATCATCTCCTGGTAGTCGGGGTATTCGTCGCCTCGGCTGACGATGATCGGCTCGACGGCGTTCTCGCTGGCCAGGAACAACGAGTCGGCCTCGGCGAAGTCGATGACGTGTAAGGGGTCGGGGTCGGGCACGTAGGGCCGGCGCGGCCATTCGGCGATCAGCACGGTCTGGCGCTGCTCACGCACGGTGTGGCGCAGATAGGCGAACTCGACGTCGAAGTAGTCCACCAGGCTCGCGAGCACGCGCTCGCTGGCCACGACCATGGTCGTGGCGTCGACGCCCATCAACTCCGAGGCGACCTGCGTCACCAACGAGTCGAGGTTTCGCCGAGGCACCGTTTCTCCGATCGTGCTATCTGTCAGTTCCCTGAACCGAGTACCGGGAGCCTGGCGCTCCGTACTGTCGGCGCGGGCGCATAGCTCAGTCGTAATACTGCCGTGACCGTCTCGTGCCCGGGAATTCCCATCAGTGCGGAGAACCGTTTGTGGATCGAGGCCAGTGTATCTGTGAATCCTGCGGATACGTTGCGCAAATCGTTGTCGTCACGGACGTAGAGGAAAACCGGGGACATCGGCTGGACCGCGAGGCCCAGCTTCTGCGCGGCAATCCACACGCGCTCGACGGCGGAACCGCCACGCACATAATCGGCCAGATCGGCGTCGGCACCGGCTGGGCAGGTGACCGCGATCAGCGCCGAGCCGGACGAAATCCGCTGGCGCGCGTAGTCGCCCAGCGCCGCGCCGCCGGACCAGTTCCGCAGGTAGGCCATCACATCGGCACGCCCGCCGATGGCCAGTTTGGCGTACTCGTCGGAGGCCAGCTCCATGGTTCGCAGGTCGAGCCCGGTTCGTAAATCGTCAGCGGGCCAGCGCAATTCACCGAACATCTCCGCGTGCAGCCGGGGCGTCAGGTAGCGGACGCGGTCGGATTCGGCGAGGAGTTCGGCGACCTCGCCGAGCCCGGCGCGATCGGTGACCCCGCGCACGAACGCGCCTTCCGCCGCAGCCGAAACAGCCAGTGCATCAAGCACTTCCGGTGCCATGGCGCGTCCGTCGCCGAGGTGCCGGTTGGTGGCACGGGTCAGCATTCCAGGGTAATCGGCGGCCAGTTCCGGGTCGGCCCGCGCACCGAGGTGCAGCACCGCCGACACGGGCGCCGTACCGCCGAGCACGATCTCGTGCGTCCCCAGCAAACCCTGAGCTGCGGCGGCGACGCGGGCGTTGTAGAGGGCCGCGCCGAGAGCCACCGCGCTGCCACGGAATCCGATATCCATCCCGGAGGTACGCGCCGGGTCGACCGCGAGATGCACGGCGGAACCGTCGACGCGCACCACCCACGGCTGCGCGTTGCCACCCGACGGCGCGCGTTCGATGCCGTGCAGGATGCGGGCGATCGATGTGCGCGGCTCGTCGAGCTCGTCGAGCGGCACGGCGTCGGCCGTGAATCCGCGGTCACCTCGATCGGGCTCGCCGAGGCTGTCGAGCTCGCGCTCGAGGTCGACGCGAATTCGCCCGGACGGCAGCGCCTGATCGAGGCCGATCCGGCGCACCGCCGTGGCGATGATGGCAGCGCCGAGCCCCACATCGCTGCCGAGCTGGGGCCACGTGGTGACCGTCTCGTCGATTTCGGTGAGGCTGGCGGCGAGCCGGGCCGAGAGCTGATCCGGGTCGAGGATCCGCATCACGTGCGGAGCCTTGTCGCGGTTCGACAAGCCGCGCAGATCAGCTCTCGTCGTCTCACCGAGCAGGCCGTGGAACGGCGGCCGATCGGGTTCGAGATCGAATCGCTCGACATCGAACAGACCTCGATCATTGGTCTCCATCAGCACCGGGATGCGGTGCCGCCTGGCCGCCTCGCGGGCGGCGAGTTTCACGTCGAGGGAATCGCAGACCTCGACCACCACCGACAGCCCGGTCAGGAATTCGTCCATCGACGACTCGTCGACGCCCGCCGGGAAGATCTCGACGGGCAGATACGGGTCGAGTTCGGCGATCCGCCGGCCGGTGACGACACACTTGTTGAGCCCGATGTCGAACAGCCCACCGGGAATCCGATTCAGATTCGACAGCTCGACGGTGTCGAAGTCGGCGATCCGCAGCAGCCCGCAGGCGCCTTCCAGCGCGGCGACGTAGGCGATCTCGTGCCCCGCGCTCTGCCCGATGACGCCGACCGCCTGGCCGCGCAGCTGCCGTTGCTCGGCGATGGTCAGCTTGTTCCGGTTGCGGTCCTGCCGAACAGCGCGAAACGCGGTGGCGCCGACGATGGCGACCAGCGCGCGGCGCCACGGGTAGTACACCCAGCGATCGTCGGCCGGGTCCGCGTCGGGCGCGGCTTTGAGCCGGGCCAGTTCCGATCGCATCGCGGGACGCAGATCGCTCACCGAGATACCGGGGAGCTCCCGCAGGCGCGCCAGCTCGGCCGCGTCGGCGGGGACCGCGTCATCGAGCACCGACGCTCGGAAGACGTCGGTGGGCGCGAGGTCTCGGATCATGGGCGTCGCACTTCGAGCAGTTGCGCGCGCTCGACGTCGATCAGATCGCGCTGGGTCGGCGTCGCCGCCGACAGATCGGACAGATCCCACCAGACCGGCACGGTGGTGTACCGCTCGTCCGGGTAGGACACGGCGGGAATGCCGGGATCCTGGCGTGCCCCACTCGATCGGTAGGACTCGAGCTGATGCAGGGGGCTGACGCCGAACCCGTACCGCACGTCGAGCAGCCAGGTGACGTGGACGACGCCGCGGGCCACCAACGCGCCGAGTTCCGGCCTGCGCGGGACCGACCGTATCGACCACCCGCCCTTGGATTCGACGACTCCGTGCGGCGCCTTGGCGTCGACGGAGGCGCGCAACGCGGCCTCGCCTGGAGTGCCGAGCCATGGGTGGAATCCGGGGATGTCGTCAGCGGTCGCATGCGGCCCGTGCGCGCGCAGGCCGGCCACCACCGACCCGTCAGGATCGATCGCGACGAGGAACAGCGACGTCGAACGGCCGTCGGCGAGGGTCTCGACATCGAGCGCGTCCTGAACTCCGTAGTGCCGGTAACCATTCAGCGCACCCTCGAGATACCGATCCCACAGTGCCGGATCTTCCGCTGGTGAACAGATGCGGACATGGCATCCAGAGCTGCTGTCGAGGTACCGCAACCCGCCCGCATTCGCACCGACCACCCGGTTATCCGAGCCGGTGTGAGCCGACACCCTCATACAACTCCGTACCTACACCCACGTCGGCTTTGTCCGACCAGCCAAAGATTTCCTACGCAGTATCCGTCATTCGGCAGGAATGCACCATACGAGTGGCTAATTTTCCGGTAACCTTCTGAGCCAGTTGAAATAATCCCAGGTCAGAACGGGTGAATGCGCGAGAGGCGGTCGAGTCAAGACCGATCGGTTCGAATTCGGCTAACTTTCAGCTATCAACCGTGATCGACACGAACAATTCCACCGTGTCGGGACCGTGCCACACTTCGATCTCCTCGCGGTAGGCGCGGGAGATCTCGGCCGACGCCGTCGCGTCGTCGACCTGGGCCCAGACGTCTTCCACCGGGTCGTGATAGTCGCCGTTGGGCGCGAAACGGGCGTAGATACCCTTGGGAACTC
The DNA here is from genome assembly GCF_053606985.1 of Nocardia sp. NPDC055165. Lineage (NCBI taxonomy): Bacteria > Bacillati > Actinomycetota > Actinomycetes > Mycobacteriales > Nocardiaceae > Nocardia > Nocardia sp. NPDC055165. Next base: position 14,842 of record NZ_JBSGSS010000026.1, on the reverse strand, counting down.
GCAGCATGAGATCGCCGACCGGTACGTCGTCCGGAGTCGCGTATTCGCGTGCCACCAGCGCGTTCCAGTTGCCCGCCGGGTCGGGCACGTAGACCGTGTGCAGCGGTTCGCCGCCGCCGGGGCGGTCGCGCAGCCGGTCCTTGAGGAACTCGATCAGGTCGCTGTTGCTCACTTTGAAGCTCGGGTGCACCTTCGGCACCGCCAGGCCGCCGTACAGCGCCGCGCCACGGACCACGATCGAATAGGTCATCGTGGGTCGACCGCCAGGTACAGGTCGATCTTGTAGGCGTGCGGGTAGCACTCGAAATCGCCGGTGAAGGTGCGCTTGATCTGGTTGTGCTCCTCGGCGTAGGCGATCTGGGTCCACAGATCCGTCATCACCTGCGGGAAATTACCGACCGAGGAGAAGCGCGCGTAGGTGCCGCGCGGCAACCGGGCCGCCAGATGTCCGCGAGTGACCTGATCGAGCGACTCGCACCGGTAGCCCACGATCTGGGTGTTGTACGTACTCAGCTCACCGGTGTAGTCGGTATAGGCGCTGGCCAGAGGCCCGCCGAGATCCTGATGCAGAACCGCCGACCATGCCGTCTCGAGGTCACGGTCGCGGAGCTCACCGAGTGCGCGTTTGGGACTGCGAACCGGAAGACCGGCCACCCAGGTCTCGTCCCGCTCGACGATTTCGAACTGCAATTGACGACTCTCTCGAAGGGTCCTGCTCAGGTTGCGCCATGCTATCAAACCCCACCCTAACCATATCTGAGCTGGACAAACGTCCACCACTTCCGTACGGATACCCGGCGCTATTGTTCGATTCATCTCCATGCTCTAAGCTCCCGCGCTCGTGTGGGTACGCGCGGAGCTCGAACCGCGAAAACAAGTCGTGCGGTGGGCCGGGGTCGTCATCGCCGCGGTCCTCCTCGGGTATCTCGCTGTGCTGCTGGGGGATTCGCGGCACTTCTATACCGACGACACCGAGGCGCAATACGTGCCGATGTGGCAGTTGCTCGGTACCGAATTGCGGGCGGGGCGGTTCCCGGCGATGGTGCCGTGGGAATGGATGGCGGGCAACTACAGCCTCGAGGAAGCCGGGCTCTACAACCCCGCGCAGCTGCTGGTGTACCTGCTGGCGCCCTCGTTCGACAATCTCGCGCTGTACGCGACCGCCGTGAAGTTCGTGTTCTCCGCGATCGCCGCACTCGGCGTCTTCCGCATCTGCCTGGCCTACGGCGCCCGCGCGCCATGGGCCGCGGTCGCGGGCGTGGCGTTTCCGTTCAGCGGATGGTTCCTGTTCTTCGACGAGGCCAGCTGGTTCACCTCGCAGACCGGCACCGCCTGGCTGGTGCACGCCTGGGCCTCCGCGGTCCTCTACGCGCGAGGCCGCACCGGGCCGATCCCGCTGTTCGTGTTCCTGTATCTGGCGCTGACCATCCAATACGCTTTTCCCGCAGTCGAATCCGGCTTGATGATCGCCACCGTCGCCGCGGGCGAATACCTGTACCAGCGCAGGTGGGCCCCGGTCGTGCGACTGCTCACCGCGTCCGGGCTCGCGGTGCTCGCGTCCATGATCGCCAACCTGCCGATCCTGCTGTCCTCGCAGGCCACCTGGCGCGGCGACGTCTCCACCATCCACAACGACCCGTTCCTGACCGTCCCGTGGTCGGAATCGCTCAACGCGAGCCTGCCGAGCACCGTCCCCGCGTTCACCGCGTGGTGGGGGCATGTGCAGCCGCTACCGATGGTCTACATCGCGTGGTTCGTGATTCCCGCGCTCGCCTTCATCGATTGGAAGTCCGCGGCACGCCATGCCGCCTCGTGGAGTGGCATCGCACTGTTCGCGGTGGCGACCCTGATGTGGACGGCGGGGCCGGGAGCGATCGGTCCGCTCCGGTGGCCGGCGCGCGTGTTGCCGATGCTCGCGATCGCGCTGCTGGTGCTGGTGTGCGTGCTGATCAGTCGCTACGGCGATTTCACCGCGTCGCGGCGACGGTACGCCGCGGCGGGTGCGCTGATCGCGTTGCTGTTCATCCGATCGTTCTCCGCCGCACCGAAACTCGTCGAACGCCACGCCCTCGCCGTGTTCGTGGTGGTCGGGCTCGGGGCCGGGGTGGTGTGGCTGGCGCGCACGCGCGGGATCGCCGCCGCGGCCGCGCTGACCATCGCCACGACCTTCCCGATCGCGTTCGTCCAGGTGGCGTCGGCGCCCCGGACTCCGATGTCGTACGGATTCGCCGAACAGCGCTCGGACATGACCGCCGCGTTCCCCGATTTCGGCGGTCGCACACTGCAATTGGCGGACCGGATCATGGTGCGCGACGAAGAGCGCACGCTCGCAGGCACTTACGGCTCCATCGCGCTGGGCAGCTACGCCAAGAACCTCGGATTGCAATACGTGAACGGGTACACGCCGGTCGGGCACGCCGCCTTCGCGGGCTTGCTGTGCATGGCCTGGGACGGCGGCACCTGCCCTGACGCGTACCGGAGGGTCTTCGCCGTCGAGCCGTCGACCGACACACCGATCGTCGATCTGATGCGTCTGGATCGCATTGTCCTGCAACGCAGTCAGTATCCCCATGCCGGAACCGAGCCCGCCCCCGCGGGCTGGAAGTTCGTCCACTACCCCGGTCACGAACACCAGATCTGGGTCCTCGAGCGAGTCAACCCCCTACCCTCCCCCGGCGACCTGATCGCCCACGAATCCGGCGTACACGCCACCGTCATGCCCGAGGCAGGCCTCACCAACCGCGCCACCGTCTCCTCCGGCACCGGCGGCCGAATCGTGCTGTCCCGCCTGGCCTGGCCCGGCTACACAGCCACCCTCGGCAACAGCGAAATCCCCATCCGCGCAGTAGCAGGCACCTTCGTAGCGGTCGACATCCCACCCGGCACCCACAACGCGACCCTCACCGTCACCTGGCGCCCACCCGGCCTACCCATCAGCCTCACCACAGCCCTACTGGCCCTGATCGGCATCGCGTTGCTGCAGTGGTGGTTCCGCAGAACCCGCCAGAACACCCTGCCCGAAACCCTCGAACCCGAAGCCTCGACCCCCCAACTGGTCACCGTGATACCCACCCCACCGAACTCAACCCCCACACTCCCGACCACACCGCCCAGTCCCCGCGTTCAATAACCACGCGGCGCTACCTCTCACCCGTCCCGGTGCCACTCCTCGTGCTGGAACCCCTCACCCGATAGCCCTGGCCAAATGCGGCCAAGCCTCATGCAGGTCAGCCTGGAACTGCCCCCACGTATGAGACCCGGTCGCCCGATGCACATGCACAGCCGGTATCCCCAACTGCCCCAACCGCCCGGCGAACGCAGCCGTACACGCCCCCGCGAGAGCTTCGATCGGCGGCATCGGCAACCCCCGATCCTGCGCACCGGGAAACCCCGTAGCCGCAGACAGGAAAATGGTCTTCCCCGCGAGCCGCCCCGCGTTGGCGAAGACGTCATGCTCCCGCCACCCCGGCCCACCGGGAATCCCCCACATATTCCCCGGATTCCCCCCACCACGCACCGCCTGCGCGCTGGCCATCGCGATCCCCATCGGATCCGAAGCCCACGGGCAACCGCTCAGCGCCGCCACCGCGGCAAACCGTGATCCACTCTGAATCGCCAGATCCAGCGCCGACGACGCACTCATCGACACCCCGGCGATGGCATTGCGCCCACTCGTCTCCAGCGCACCATCGATAACCCCGGGCAGCTCCTGCGTCAGATACGTCTCCCACCGCACCCGGCCGACCCCCGGATCATCGGAAATCCAGTCGGTGTACAACGTGAACGCCCCACCGACCGGCATCACCACGTTCACGAACTTGTCGGCGAAGAAGCTGCGCACGTCGGTGTCGTCCCACCACGAGATCCCGTCTACCCCACCACCGGCCCCGGTCAGCAGATACAGCGTGGGAGCCCCGGCCCCCGCCGCCTTGATCACGTTGTTCTGGATCACCCGCCCCATCGCGGGCGAGTACACATCGATCTGAGCGGACCTGCCACCCAGCGGCGCCTCCCCCGCCACATACGCCCCCGGATCGGCCGATGCCTTCGCACCCCCGAGAGCGGCAACAATCGCGCACACCACAGCAAGCCAGGTTCTCGACGCAGTCACCTAACCGGTATACCCCGCATCCCGGGGTCCACTCCGCCGAACACACCGGCGCGCCGTCGGCCGAGATCGGGCAGTGACCAGGCTCACGATCCAGCGTGAGACCAGCTTCGATATCCCCGGGACCTGCACCTTTCGATACGTCCCTGTCAGCGCGAATCCGAAAAACCAGGTGATTTGTGTCGTACCCGCCCGGAATACTGACCGGCGCCCGATGAGTTGGACCGACCGAATCCGTCTCTTCTCTTGTGGTGCCGGGACGTCGTCGACTCGGCATCGGGCCACAGCTCACGCCCCGCCGTTTCCCCATGTTTTCCGGAGGTTACCCCGATGCCAGCCGATCTATCCACGCCGACGACGAAGGGCAAGACACCGACCGTCATCCGCGTGCTGGTGCTCGCGACCTTCGTCGTCATCCTCAACGAAACCATCATGATCAACGCGATCCCGCGGTTGATGAGCGATCTCCATGTCACCGAGGTCGCCGCGCAGTGGGTCTCCACCGCGTTCATGCTCACGATGGCCGCCATCATTCCCACCACGGGCTGGTTCCTGCAGCGGGTCACCACCCGTCAGGCCTATGCGGCCGCGATGGGCGTGTTCATCGCAGGCACCGTGATCTCGGCACTCGCGCCGACGTTCGCGGTGCTGCTGATCGGCCGCGTCATCCAGGCCGGTGGCACCGCGGTGATGATGCCGCTGCTGATGACCACCCTGATGACCGTGGTGGCGGAGCAGGACCGTGGCCGTGTGATGGGCAACGTCACCCTGGCCATCTCGGTCGCGCCTGCCATGGGCCCGGTGATCTCGGGCCTTATCCTGCAGATCGCCATCCCGGGAATCGACTCCTGGCGACTGCTGTTCGTGGTGATGCTGCCGATCGCCGGTCTGGTCACCTGGCTGGGTCTGCGTCAGCTGGAGAACGTCGGCGAGCCGCAGCCGGGCACGCTCGATCTCCCCAGTGTGGCGCTGGCGGCCCTCGGCTTCGGTGGGCTGGTGTTCGGGCTGAGCAAGTTCCACGGTGACAGCTACTCCACCGCGGTACTGATCACCGCCGGTGGCGTCGCGCTGATCGCGGCGTTCGCGCTGCGCCAGGTCAGCTTGCAGCGCAACGGGACCCCGCTGCTGGATCTGCGGGTCCTGCTGCAGGGCACCTACACCAAGGCGCTGGTCCTGATGTCGGTCGCGTTCCTGGCGATGATGGGCTCGATGATCCTGCTGCCGCTGTACCTGCAGAACCTGCGCGGTCTGAGCCCGCTGGAGACCGGCCTGCTGGTGATGCCGGGTGGTCTGGCGATGGGTCTGCTCGGTCCTACCGTGGGCAAGCTGTTCGACAAGTTCGGTGGTCGGGCGCTGGTGATCCCCGGCTCGATCGGTATCGCCGCCTCGCTGGCCGGTTTCACCCAGATCTCGATGGACATGCCGTACTGGCAGCTGCTCGGTCTGCATATTCTGCTGATGGTGTCGCTGGCCGCGACGTTCACTCCTGTGTTCACCCTCGGCCTCGGCGCACTGCCGATGCATCTGTACTCGCACGGTAGCTCGATGCTGGGCACCATCCAGCAGGTGGCGGCGGCCTTCGGCACCGCGCTGGTGGTCACGGTCATGTCGGCCCGCAGCACCTCGCTCATCGAGGAGGGCACCCCGCCTGCCGTGGCCACCCTCGACGGCATGCGCCTGGCCTTCTTGATCTCGGCCGTCCTGGCGCTGGTCGTGATCGCGATGGCGGTCCTGCTGCCCAACCGCGCGGCGACCGACCCGCACGCCGCGCCCGTGCAGGACGACGTGGATGCACCGGAGCTGGTCAAGAACTGACCCGCTCCCGCTCGAACGACGAACCCCCGGCCGCATTCGCGGCCGGGGGTTCGTTCGTATCGTCCTCGCTCAGTGCGTGGGTCGGGTGGTGGTCCGATCGTCTCGCCAGAGGCCGAGATCGAAATACAGCGTGGTCATGGAATCCCACATGGTCGACCACTGCTGCCTCGGGCCCTTGCAGACCCAGACGGCGGTCATCCGGTCGATGCCGGGGGTACCGAGGGGGTCGTCGAGGTGGACGACGCGCTCCACCTCGGTGAAACGGGTACGCAGGTCGTGTTCGGCGGTGTCGAGTCCGACGTAGACCACCGACGTCGCCGAGTCCGGCGGCGGGCCGAAGAAGCCGAAGCCACGGCTCGGGCTGTACGTGGCAGGCAAGCCGTACTGTCTGCCGAACTGCTCGACCGCGCCCGCCTGCGGATAGCCCTGCGCGACGATGACGGCACCGGCCTTTTCCGCCGGCGTCAGCGTGCGGTAGCCGTCATTGACGGCGGAGACCATCGACGACCAATTGGTGTTTCCGAAGAATGCCGTCTTGAGTCCGAGGTCGATCGCATCCTCGGCCTGCGTACGCCAACTGGGCGCGAGGGGTATCACCGTGAGTGTGACAATGGTTGTCAGCACCGAGATTGCGGCGATCGGAACCAGCGCCACATTCATCCACCGTTTCCGGTCGTACTGCCAGAGACCGACGGCCCCGAAGGCGAACATGGCGGGAAAAAGGCCCCCGGGGTAATACGGCCGCCCATGCGTGATCATGACAAATGCGGTCATGATCACAAGTGCCACCGCGATAAATCGATACGGGCGTAGCGACTCCTGTTTGAAGGCCGCCCAGAATCCGACAGCGAGCAACAATGTGCCCATGATGCCCGCCAAAATGGGAAACTGCGGAAGGAATCCCACCGGGCCGTAGCCGGTGGCGTCCTGCTCGGCGCCGATGACCGCACCCATGGCCAGCTGTGGCCAATTGTGTTGTGACTGCCAGTAAAGAATCGGAATCAGGGACGAGGCGAGGATGCCGGTCGCCACCCACAGCGCGGGACGGCGCAGGACGTCGCGGGGGCCGCACAGGATGACCGCGGTGCCGAGGCACGCCCAGACGATGGGGATCATCCACTTCACCTGCATATCCAGGGCGGCAACCAATCCGGCCGCGACGATCAGCCAGTCCTGGCGAGTACGAACCCAGCGTATGAACAGCCAGGTGATCACGGCTGTGAGGGTGGCGTCGAAGGAGAACGTGCTCAGCACGACCTGGTTGGCCGCCAGTCCCGACAACGCGTACGCGGCCGCGGCGAGCATCTGGACACGGTGGTTGCCGCGCAGTTCGTAGGCGATCAGTGCCGCCACCACGACCGCGCACACGCACATCACGACGGCCGGGAAGCGCAGTGCCGTCACCGATCCCGGTGCGAGCTGGTCCGCGAGCCAAGCGAACACGGGCACCACCACGCCCTGATCGGCATAGGTGTAGTCGAGTCGCCTTCCGGCGGACAGGAAATAGAGTTCGTCACCGAAGTAGTCGTAACGGCCTGCCGTCGCGGTCAGCGCGATCGCGGCGATCGAAGCGATCAGCGCGACGCCACGAAAAGCGAACGACGGATGGGTATTCGGTACTTCTTCGGGCTCGGTGCGAGCCTCGATGACCGCTGTCATGAACTGCCTCTGATGCTTTCCAACAGACGCGTTCGACGCCCCCTCCCGTGGTGGCGCCACATCTGTTCGCTGGTGAAACGATTCCTCCCCGGCAGCGAACTTGGTGAGCGCGGGCGCTCGCGGTCCTGCGCGGATCATGTGATTTACCGAAACGTTACTGCTATTCAGCAGGGTCCGCAAATGCGCTGACGTGCACAGTAATAGCCATTTTCGGTGTATCGGCTACTACCTGGGCAGCGTTACCGATGTGACCGAGCTAACGGTTTAAGCAGTTTGCGAATAAGTGAATTCTGCTGCACAGCAAAGTGAAGCTTTCATAATGAAGGAAATTGAAAAGACTATTACTCGCCAGTATTTATTCAATCGACGAATCATGCCAAAACAATTGGGGGCATGCATTCGATCACTGTCGAGTCTAAGGTGCGTGCCGCAAGGGCACGACGGCCGACATCGGCCCGACACAGAGAAAGGGCCCGGTCAGTGACCGGGCCCTTCTGGGGTGGAGCTAAGGGGAATCGAACCCCTGACCTTCTCGATGCGAACGAGACGCGCTACCAACTGCGCTATAGCCCCGTGCGGCTCTGGTGAACCGCGCTGTGACACTGTATCAGGGGTTGCGCCCCGATACCGAATCGGTACTCTGACCTGCTGTTTTGCGTGGTTACTACCAGCTACTCGCCGACGGCTTGACCGAGGTCTTCGACCCGGTTGCGGAGCGCGCGAGACGTGGCCGGATCGAAGATCTCGAGGAACTCGAACCTCGGATCCTCGTCGTCGGTGTCGAGCAGGGTGGAGCGGCGGCGCAGGGCGCGTGCGGTGTCACGGTCCATCGTGCGACGGGTGGTGGCCGCCTCCGGGGTGACTTCAGCGGCCTCGTGGCGCTTGCCACGGACGAGGCGGGCAGCGCGCCTGCGGCGGATCTCCTCCTCCACGTGGACCTGCTTGCGCAGGTACGCGAGGTAACCCGTGAGCACGGCAGCCGACAGCCCGAACGCCCACCAGAACATCGAGTTGAGCAGCAGCCCGAACGCGGCGAACAGGATCAGGCCGATGACCAGACCCATGACCGCGCGCTGACGGAAGCTGTAGCGGGCGGCGCGGGCGATGGCATCAGCCTCGGGGTCGTAGCCACCGCGACCACGGCGCGACGGGGTGAAGTCGTCGTCATCTTCGAATTCGGCGTCGTCCTCGGCCACGAGGTCGTCCAGCCGGGCCGGCGGCGCGGGTGGGATGCGCGCGGCGACGGGTGGTTCCTCGGCGGCTTCCGCCGAGAGCGGTTGCGCCGCAACGTCTGCCGTCTCGTCGTCGTCGAGATCGGCTGTCGCGGTGGACTCACCGATATCGTCGGTGTCCACCTCGGCAACCGCTGCCTCGAGTTCGGCTGCGGGGGTCAGTTTTTCGTCGTCGTCTTCGGTGACGGGCTCTTCGGTCGTCATCCGATCCTCCGAATCAGTTCGGTGGGAGCGCTTACGCAGCACACGGGGTCGATAATCGGGGTCACTCTCGTGACCGCCTGCCGCGCCGATGCGGATCCGTCGTTCGGCCCCGCCACGGTGCAGCACGCGTGTGGCGAGCGCGGCATCGGTGGTGCGGCGGATCCGGGGATGCCGGTCCGCCAGGATCGGGAACAGGACGAAGACCCACAGCACAACCAGTCCGATCCACAGGATCGAATTCGGCATCGCGGTCATCACCTCCCGTCCCCACCTACGTGTTGTCCATCTGTGGACGCACCACTGACGTCCGTAGGTTAATTCGGGCAGACGCGCCCGTGTGGCAGGCGCGCCGTGCACACCTGCCACATGAGTAACAGAAATTTCACGGCAGCGCCGCCCGACCCTCCCTGACCAGGCGATCCACCACAGTGCCCATAACCTCTTCGACGGTCAGCCCGACCAGAAGATGATCGCGCCACGCACCGTCGACATCGAGGTAGCGGCGCAGCAGGCCCTCTTCCCGGAAACCGACATTGCGCAGAACCGCCTGGCTGGCATGGTTTTCCGGTCGCACGGTCGCCTCGACGCGATGCAGACCGACCGGCCCGAAGCAGTGGTCGAGCCCGAGCGCGAGCGCGGCCGTCGCCACACCCTGGCCGCCGAGATCCTTGGCCACCCAGTACCCGATCCAGCCCGACCGCAGCGCCCCGCGCACGATATTGCCGATGGTCAGCTGACCGCTGAACTGCCCGTCGACCTCGATGACCAGCGGGATCATCGCCCCGCGCCGGGCCTCGGCCTTCAAACTCGTCCACAGCGACGGCCAGTTGGACGCGTGATTGCGCGCCTCCCAGCTGCCGCGCCCGGTCGGCTCCCAGCGCTCCAGATGGTCACGGTCGCGCAGCCGGATCCGGCTCCACGCGGCGGCATCGCGAAAGCGCACCGGCCGCAGCGTCACCCTGCCGCCTGCCACCATCACCGGACCGAGCCGGGCGGGCCAGCCGGGATGCTGTCCGGCCCGGAATACGTTCATGGAGTCCACTGGTCAGCCGCGCTGCGCCAAGAACGCGACCTGCACTTCGTCACCGGTACGGAAATCGGTGTCGTCGGGCTCCACCACGATCAGGCTGTTGGCCTCGGCGAGGGTCGCCAGCAGGTGCGAGGAGCCCGCGTTGCTGTTGCCGAGCGGCTGCACCAGATAGTCACCGGTTGCCTCGTCGCGCAGCAGTTGCGCGCGCAGATACCCCTTGCGGCCCGGCATCGAGGTGATGGGAGTGATGGTGCGCGCGCTCACGATCCGCCGCATCGGCTGACGACGGCCGAGCGCGATCCGGATCAGCGGACGGACCATCACCTCGAACACCACCAGCGCGCTCACCGGATTCGCGGGCAACAGGAAGGTGGGCACCTCGTCGCGCCCGAGCCGTCCGAAACCCTGCACCGAGCCCGGGTGCATCGCCACCCGGTCGACCTCCAGCTCGCCGAGCCCGTCGAGGGCCTCGCGTACCTGATCCGAGGCCCAGCCGCCGACCGCACCCGCGATCACCACGACCTCCGAGCGCACCAGCTGGCCTTCGACCACATCGCGGAGCCGGCGCGGATCGGCGCTCACGATGCCGACCCGGTTCACATCGGCGCCCGCGTCGCGCGCGGCCGCGGCCAGCGCATAGGAGTTCACGTCGTAGACCTGCCCGGGGCCCGGGGTGCGGTCGATGTCGATCAGCTCGCCGCCGATCGAGATCACCGACAGCCGGGGGCGCGGGTGCACGAGCACCTTGTCCTGGCCGACCGCGGCGAGCAGCCCCACCTGGGCCGCGCCGATGATCGTGCCCGCGCGCACGGCCACGTCACCGGGCTGCACGTCGTCGCCGACGCGACGCACGTAGTCGCCCGAGCGAACCGGCTCGAAAACCTTGATCCTGGCCCGCCCACCATCGGTGAAGTCGACCGGCAGCACCGCGTCGGCCAGGGTCGGCATCGGTGCGCCGGTATCGACCCGCACGGTCTGGCGCGGCTGCAACCGGATGGGCTGACGCGAACCGGCCACCACTTCACCGACCACCGGCAGGGTGAGGTCGATCAGCTCGCCCTCCTCGTCGCGCACATCGACGCCCGCGGCGGTGACATCGACGCTGCGCACCGCGTATCCGTCGATGGCGGCCTGATCGAAGCCGGGCAGCGGCCGTTCGGTGACGATGTCTTCCGCGCAGAGCAAACCCTGGGCTTCGGATATCGCCACCCGGACCGGCCGGGGTGCGACCGCAGCCGCGGTGACCTTGATCAGCTGATCCTCAACCGAGCGCATCGAGCTCCTGAATCTATGGCGGCGGCGTATCTACCGCGTTTAGGCGACGGGCGACTGTGGATCCCACTCCGGGCTGAGCCGGAACTTCAGCCACTCGCGCAACTGCGGGCCGTATTCGTCCCGCTCGAGGGCGAAATCCACAGCAGCTCGAAGATAACCGCCCGGGTTGCCCAAGTCGTGGCGCGACCCACGGTGGACCACCACATGCACCGGATGACCCTCGGCGATCAACAGCGCGATGGCGTCGGTGAGCTGCAGTTCCCCACCCGCGCCCGGCGTGATCCGGCGCAGTGCGTCGAAGATCACCCGGTCGAGCAGATAGCGACCGGCGGCGGCCAGGGTCGACGGCGCGTCGGCGAGATCGGGCTTCTCGACCATGCCCTTCACGCGCAGCACGTCGGTCTCGGCATTGTCGGCGCATTCCTCGACGTCGAAGACGCCGTAGGCGCTGACCTGGGACTTCGGTACATCGATGGCACACAGCACCGAACCGCCACGCTCACGACGCACCCGGCTCATCGTCTCGAGCACGCCACACGGCAGCACCAGATCGTCGGGCAGCAGGACGGCGACGGCCAGTTCGTCGTCGTCGAGCACGGCTTCGGCCTGGGCGACCGCGTGGCCGAGGCCGAGCGGTTCCTCCTGCACGACCGAGGTCACGTCGAGCAAGCCCGGCGCCTTGCGCACCTTTTCGAGCAGCGCGAACTTTCCGCGCTCGGCCAGGGTGCTCTCCAGCACCAGGTCTTCGACGAAGTGGGCGACCACGCCGTCCTTGCCCGGCGAGGTCACGATCACCAGGCGGTCGGCGCCGGAATCGGCGGCTTCCGCGGCGACCAGCTCGATGCCGGGGGTATCGACTACCGGCAGCAATTCCTTGGGCACCGTCTTGGTGGCAGGCAGAAATCGCGTCCCGAGTCCGGCCGCGGGTACCACCGCAGTGCGGAAACCGGAAGTCTTGTCTGTCATGCGCATACCCTATCCATTCAGTGCCGTCCGATCGCCTCTCCGCGACGATCCGGCGTCGGCAAGAGCTTAGGCGTCCGCCGTCGGCTCGGCCGTGCGCGCAAGACATCGGATCGACGCGCGCCTGTGCAGACTATGGTGGTCGCTGTGGATATGCCCGGTGAGCGCACCAAATATGCGTGGCGCGGCGAGATCCTGGCCACTCGCGCACAGGCGGGCTCCGCCGAACACGCCGTCGACGCGGCGGCGCTCGCCGCCTCGGCAGCGGGGCTGGCCACCGACGATGACATCGTGTGCGCCTACGTTCCGGTCCGCGGCGAACCCGGAGATCTACGCATGCTCGACGCGCTGCGCGAGCGTGGCGCCACGGTGTTGCTGCCGGTGACCGGCGAGCCGGGTCCACTGAGCTGGGCGCGCTACGAGGGCGCGGATGCACTGCGCAAGGCCCGCTACGGCCTGCTCGAACCGGTCGGCGAGACCTTGCCCCCCTCGGTGGTGGCCGACGCCGCGACGATCCTGGTTCCGGCCCTCGCCGTCGATCGGCGCGGGGTACGGCTCGGACGCGGTGCCGGGTACTACGACCGCACGCTGGGCGCCGCGCGGGCGGACGTCCGCCTCATCGCTGTTGTCCGGGATAATGAACTGGTCGACCGGCTTCCCGAGGAACCGCACGATCGGCGAATGGGCTGGGTGCTCACCCCGGGCGGTGGACTGGAACGGCTGGGCCGCGACCTCCCCGTTTCGCCGGAATGAAACGGCGATTCGCGACGTTGGCAGTGTCGGCGGTAGAGTGCTAGATCGACGAGAGACTTGCGGAGGATCCTGTGCCAACTTATTCGTACGCGTGCACCGAGTGTGACAACCGCTTCGACATCGTTCAGTCCTTCTCCGACGACACACTGACGGTATGCCCGCAGTGCTCCGGGAAGCTGCGCAAGCTGTTCAACTCGGTCGGCATCGTGTTCAAGGGCAGCGGTTTCTACCGCACCGACAGCCGTGGCGGCGCGTCCACCGCGAGCGAACCGGCGAAGACCTCGTCCGAGAGCACCAGCAGCAACGGGTCGAGCGGCAGCGGATCCGGCGGCAACGGAGATTCGTCGTCGAGTGCGTCGACCAGCTCCACTCCGGCCGCCGCCAGCTGACTTTTCGGCAGTTGTCCACAGCCCCGCGGTTATCCACAGGCGGGGCTTTCAGCGACTTTTCCGCAGGCCCGCGGCTCTACGCTTTCGCCCATGACTCGCAGTCTCGCCGATCTGGGACGTGGCAGCTCCTGGCGTTTCGCCCTCGGTAATCGTCCGGCCTGGGCCGACGCGTTGCTCGTCCGCCGTATCGCCGCCGCCGTTCTCGCCGTAGCCGCCGTCGTACTGTTCGTGCGTGGCGACCTCGGTGGAGCCAGGGTCGCGGTGGTGGTCGCCGCCCGCGATCTCGCGCCCGGCCGGTTACTCACCGCCGACGATCTGCGTGTGGACCATCACGAATCGCGTTCGCTGCCAAGAGGTTCCGTCAGCGAAACCGCTCCCCTGCTCGGCGCGACGCTGACCGGCGCCATGCATGCCGGGGAGACCTTCACCGATCTGCGCGTCGTCGGCCCCCGGTTGGCCGCCGCGGCCGCGGGCAGCACCGATGCGCGGATCGTACCGATCCGGCTGGCCGATGCCGCGGTGGCTGATGTGTTGCGGGCGGGCGACCGGGTCGATGTCGTCGGTGTGGAGGATGCCGGCGCGCCAGGTGCCACCAAGCCCGCGCGGACGCTGGCCACCGACGCCGCGGTGGTACTCGTCACCGCGACGGGTGATCGGCGCGGCGCGGAACGGGTGGTCCTGCTCGCGCTGGATACCGCATACGCCGCCGCCGTGGCCGGTGCGTCGCTGCGGACGGCACTGACTGTCGTCTTCCACTGACGCCTCGCCGGTCGCCCCACGGTGTAGTTCGCGAGAAATTTGCCCGAACTCTCGTTAGCATCACACAGGAACCAAGCACACCGTTTCGCAGCATTCGATATGGAGCGCAGCGCCCCGGGCCGGCTCCTGTACGAAGGAGACATCGGCAATGCTCAAAGGTTTCAGAGACTTCCTACTCCGCGGCAACGTGGTCGACCTGGCGGTCGCCGTCGTCATCGGCACAGCGTTCGTCGCGATCGTCACCGCGTTCAGCGAGGGAATCATCAATCCTTTGCTCGCGCTGTTCGGCGGATCGAACGAGATGGGGCTGGGCTTCCAGCTCGTCGCGGATAAGCCGGCCACCTTCATCGAGATCGGGCCGATCATCACCGCGGCGATCAACTTCCTGCTGGTCGCCTTGATCCTGTACTTCATCCTGGTGGTGCCGGCGACCAGGATGAAGAAGCGGTTCTCCCAGGCCGACGAGGAACTCACCGAGAACGAGCTCCTCATCCAGATCAGGGATCTGCTGGCCGAGCAACGCGGTCGCTCGAACGGCAAACACGGCCTCCGGGCCGAGCCGGCGCAACACACCGACGGCGACAACGCCTACTGATTCCTCACTGCCACAACGAGTTCGGGTCCTGCACACCGCGGTGTCTGTCTCTTATACACA
>NZ_JBSGSS010000025.1:0-51878 GCF_053606985.1 Nocardia sp. NPDC055165 | reverse complement strand
GTTCAGGTGCCGTTGCTTGCTCCTTCGTCGCCTACGCAACGGCACCTGAACAGCGGGACGGCCGCGAACCGCCGCTGCGCGGCGGACCCTCCTCGAGGTCGGGTCGTGCGGGGCTGGGAGTGTTCGGTCGCCGGACACGGAGGTGAGCGAGGGTGCGGTTCCCTGCGTAGGCGGCGTGGTTGCGGCACAGTGGTGTCATGACGAACCCGAGGAAGCGGGGGCGCGCGGAGGAACCTGCTCCGGCGCAGGCGCGGAAGGTGCCGGGGGCGGAACTGCTGTCGGCGGCTCAGGCGGCGGTGGGGGCGGCGCAGACTGCGGCGGGACAGGCTATCGATGCTGCTCAGCAGACTGCGGGGTACGCCTTCGACGCGGCGGTTCGGTTGCCGCCCGCGTCGGCGCAGCTGGCCGCGCAGTTGCCGGATCTGGTGGAGAACCTGTCGATCGCGGTCGATCGGCTCAACAGCACGATCGATCGGCTCGATCGGACGTTGGCGCTGGCCGATCCGGTGTTCGCGACCTATGACCGGCTGCTGCCACGGCTCGAGGCGATGATCTCCCTGGGCGAGGACGTGTTCGGTGCGGTGGCGAAGCTGCCCGGTGTCGGATTGCTCGGGCGGATCACGGGGCGTGGGGGCGAGGAACCCGCACCGGAACCGGAGCCGGACAAGCGCGGCCGTCGGCGGCGCTGATTCCTCGAACGCCGTCCGCTCCGGCGGCGAGGTGGCCCGACCGGTGTTGCCGCGTGCGCGTCGAACTCACCTTTCGGGAGTCAGCGCCCGGAATGTCGCCGCCGCCTTGAGCACCATCTCCGCGTACTCGTCCTCGGGATCGGAATCGAGGACGATCGCGCCGCCCGCGCCGATCCGCCACTCGTCGTCGTAGCGGACGGCGGTGCGGATGACGATGTTGAGGTCGGCGGTGCCGTTCAGGCCGAGGAAACCGATGGTGCCCGAATAGATGCCGCGCGCTTGGGTTTCCAGTTCGTCGAGGATTTCCATGGTCCGCAGCTTCGGCGCGCCGGTCATCGAACCGCCGGGGAAGCAGGCGCGCAGGCAGTCGATCACCCCGGCGTCGGGGAGCAGCGTGCCACGCACGGTCGACACCAATTGATGCAGGGTGGAGTAGGTTTCGGTGTCCATCAGCTTCGGGACGTGCACCGAACCCACTTCGCAGACGCGGCCGAGGTCGTTGCGCAGCAGGTCGACGATCATCAGGTTCTCGGCCCGGGTCTTCGGGTCGTCGGCCAGTGCGCGACGCAGGCGCTCGTCCTCGTCGGTGGTCCGTCCGCGCGGGGCGGTGCCCTTGATCGGCTTGCTCTCGACCACCCGATCCCGGTCGATCTTCAGGAACCGTTCCGGCGAGGAACACGCCACGTCCAGACCGTCGAAGCGCAGGTAGGCGGCGTACGGTGCCGGATTGCAGCGGCGCAGTCGCCGGTAGAAGGCGAATCCGTCCCCGGGCGCCGCGGCGACGGCGACCGCGTCGGTCAGGCAGATCTCGTAGGACTCGCCCGCGTGCAGCCGGTCCTGACACACCGCGATGTCGGCGAGGTAGCGGTCGCGGCCACGCACCAGATGCGCCTGCACGGCGCCGGGATCGGCGGCCACGGGCAGGTCGGCGGGATTGACCCAGGTGGGGAGATCGTCGAGGGAGTCGGAAGTCTCGCGCAGCCACTGCTCGGCGTCGCTCGCGGTGGCGGGTTCGCACAGGGCGAGCAGGTGGGTTCGCCCGGCCTCGTGGTCGACGACGATCAGCCGGTCGGCGAAGATCCACTGGGCATCGGGGGTGGGAGAGCGGTGCGCGATGTTCGCACCACAGTCGGCCTTCACCTCGTAACCGAGATAGCCGACGTAGCCTCCTGCGAAATCGAAAGGCAGCGGCGGGGTTTCGCAGTGCCGCGCCCGGAGTTCGCGATCGAGATAGTCCAGGACCGTGCCCGCGACGGTACGGGTGCCTTCGATGTCCGTCACGGTGACGCGGGCGTCGCCGACCCGATAGTCGACGATTTCGGCATGCGGCCCGCTCGCGTCGCCGAGGAAGGAGAACCGGTCCAGGCCGGGTTCGACGTGCTCGCTGTCGAGCCAGAACGCGTTCGGAGCGTCGGCGCAACGGCGCAGGAAGATCGCTTCGGTATCGATCGCGCGTTCGATCACCTTGTGCCGCAGGCTGAATGAGCGTTCATGGGAAACGGGCGCCACGACACTGGGTCCGCGCACCACCACCGGTGCGGCTACCCGTGTGCGCGCTTTGGTGAGATCGGCGAAGTTGCGCAGCAGCGCGGCGCCGAATTCGCTCGACACCGACTCGGGGTGGAACTGCACACCCCACTGCGGCCGCTCGCGATGGCGCACCCCCATGATCACCCCATCGCTGGTCGACGCGGTCACCTCGAGCGAGGCGGGCAGCGGCTCCCGCGCCGCGAGCGAGTGGTAGCGCACCACGGTGAAGCCCTGCGGTAGACCGGCGAACAGATCCCGATCGTCGTGGGTCACCTGATCGAGGAAACCGTGCCTGGCCTGTGGCGCGCGCTCCACCGTTCCGCCCGCGCCGAGCACGATTCCCTGATGGCCCAGGCATACGCCCAGCAGCGGCAGATCGGTCTGCGCGATCAGCGCTGTCGACGCCCCCATGTCGCGGGCGCGGTCCGGGCGGCCGGGTCCGGGCGAGATCACCACATTGTCGAACTGATCGAGGTCGAGGGAGCTGTCGGCCTCGTCGTTGCGCACGACGGTCGGCTCGCTCCCGTTGACCTCGCTGATCAGCTGATAGAGGTTGTAGGTGAACGAGTCGTAGTTGTCGATCAAGAGCGTGCGCATCGTGGCAGAAACATTACGCCGGGCGTGCGCGTGCGCATTCCCGCGCAGTCCCCGCCGATCTCCGGGCACAATGTGCGGCATGGCTGTTTCTCAACCTGTCGATGTTGACCCGGCGATCGCCGATTTCGCGGCGATCGGGCGGTGGATGGACGAACAGGGCTTGCCCGGGACGGAATTCGATGCGGTCACCGCTCTGGGCGGCGGCACGCAGAACGTGATGCTGCGCTTCACCCGGGGCGGGCGCGAGTACGTGCTGCGGCGCGGGCCCAAGCATCTGCGTGCCAAGAGCAATGAGGTGATCGGCCGGGAATCACGACTGCTGCGCGCGATCGCCGGCACCGAGGTGCGCTCGCCCCGGGTGATCGCGGCCTGCGACGACGAGTCGGTGATCGGTGCGGTGTTCTATCTGATGGAGCCCATCCGCGGCTTCAACCCGCAGACGGAACTGCCCGAACTGCACGCCGGTGATCCCGAGGTCCGGCGCCAGATGGGTCTGTCCGCGGTCGAGGCCATCGCCCGGCTCGGCTCCCTCGACTATCAGGCGCTCGGCCTCGGCGACTACGGACGTCCCGCGGGTTTCCTCGAGCGGCAGGTCCCGCGCTGGCTGCGCGAACTCGACTCCTACAACGCCAACGAGGGCTACCCCGGCCCGCAGATCCCCGGTCTCGAGCGGATCGGTGACTGGCTCGAGCGGCACCGGCCGGCGGACTGGCTGCCCGGCATCATGCACGGCGACTGTCACCTGGCGAACATGATGTTCGACTACGACGGCCCCGAGGTGGCGGCGATGGTCGACTGGGAGATGTCGACGATCGGCGATCCGCTGCTCGACCTGGGCTGGCAGCTGGCGACCAGGCCCGAGCCCGGCACCGTCGGGGCGGGTCTGATGGGCACCCTCGGCACCGTCGGCGGTCTGCCGACCGAGGCGGAGATGATCGAGCACTACGGCAAGTTCTCCGATCGCGATCTCAGTGCCGTCACCTGGTACACCGTGCTGGCCTGCTTCAAGCTGGGCATCGTCCTCGAGGGCACGTACGCGCGGGCCTTCGCGGGCAAGGCGCCCAAGCCGGTCGGCGACTTCCTGCACGCGGTGACGCTGGAACTCTTCGAGCAAGCGAATCAGCTCGCCGAATAATGCCGGATCTCGCCGATAGTTGGCTGAATATTGATGGAGCATAAAAAGAGGACAATTTAGGCTGACTTCCATGATCGTCCCCGACACCAAGAACTGGACCTGGGTCCTCGAACGCGCCTGCTCCGAGTGCGGATTCGATGCCGAGGCCACCGCGTACTCGGCCGTCCCCGAGCTCGTGCTCGACAGTGCCACCCGCATCGGTGCGGCGCTCGAACGCGACGACGCACGAGTGCGTCCCGACGAGCTGACCTGGTCGGTCCTCGAATACGGCGCTCACGTGCGCGATGTGTGCCGGATCTTCGATACCAGGCTCGCGCTGATGCTCGACGGTGACGGGGTCGAGGCGCCGCGGTTCGAGAACTGGGATCAGGACGCGACCGCCGTCGCCGATCGCTACGACCGGCAGGACCCCGCCGTAGTCGCCCGGGAGCTGGCGCTCGCCGCCGATCGGGTGGCTGCCGCGTTCGGCGCGGTGCCCGTCGATCGCCTCGATCTGCGGGGCGCGCGCAGTGACGGTTCACTGTTCACGGTCACCTCGCTGGGCCGGTACTTCGTGCACGACGTCGTGCACCACGTCCATGACGTGCGCGGATAGAAATCTCTCGAATATTTTCTAGAACGTGTTTCAGAAACCGGTGATTTGTGGCTAGGGTGAGTGCAGTCACAACGAGGCACGAGCTTGGCGAGAGGTCTACCGGCATGAAGACGAAGGGCGCGATCCTGTGGGGCACCGACCAGGAATGGTCGGTCGAGGAGATCGAGGTCGGCGACCCCGTCGCCGGTGAAGTGCAGATCCGGATGGAAACGGCGGGCATGTGCCACTCCGACCATCACATCGTCACCGGCGCGACGCCGATGCCGGCCTACCCGGTAATGGGTGGGCACGAGGGCGCGGGTGTGATCACCAAGCTCGGCCCGAACTGTCCGGCCGACCTGGCCGTGGGTGACCACGTCATCCTGTCGTTCATCCCCGCGTGCGGCCGCTGTCCCTCGTGCGTCGCCGGCAACATGGCGCTGTGCGACCTGGGCGCCGGACTGCTGATGGGGCAGGCCATTTCGGACGGCACGTACCGCATCCAGGCGCGTGGTGAGAATGTCATCCCGATGTGCCTGCTCGGCACGTTCTCCCCGTACATGACGGTGCACCACACGTCCGTGGTGAAGATCGATCCCACCATCCCGTTCGAGGTGGCGTGCCTCGTCGGCTGCGGCGTACCGACCGGGTTCGGATCGTCGACCCATGTGGCACAGGTGCAGCCGGGTGAGACCGTGGTGATCGCGGGTATCGGCGGCGTCGGCATGAGCGCGCTGCAAGGGGCTGTGCTCTCCGGTGCGTCGAAGGTCATCGCCATCGACCCGAATCCGTGGAAGCGTGAACAGGCGCAGAAGTTCGGCGCCACCCACACCTACGAGAGCATGGCCGCCGCGATCATGCCGATGATCGAGGCCACCGAGGGGCGGATGGCCGAGAAGGTCATCCTCACCATGGGTGAGATGCACGGCGACTACGTCGAAGAGGGCCTGATCCTCACCGGCAAGGCGGGCACTCTCGTCGTCACCTCGATGGGGCGCATGGACGCCGGCGACGTCAAGATGAACAGCTTCCTGCTGTCGATGTTGCAGAAGACGGTGAAGGGCACGATCTTCGGCGGCGGCAACGCTCGCCAGGACGCGCCGCGCCTGCTCTCGCTCTACAAGGCGGGCCAGCTCAATCTCGACGACATGGTCACGCGCACCTACTCGCTCGAAGAGATCAACCAGGGCTACCAGGACATGCTGGACGGCAAGAACATCCGCGGCATCATCCGCTTCACCGAAGCCGACTGGTAGTCAGCTCTTGCCCGCCCGCTCGGCGAGGCGGACCGCGACCTGGGCGATCAGGTCGTACGGAATCGGTTCGCCGAGTGGGAATTTCAAGGTGCCACGGCCCGAGTTGTAGGGCTCGACGGCTTGCTCGAGCGCCTCGTCCCCCTCGGGGACGGGGTACACGCTCACGTGGGACTTCCAGCCCGCGAAGAAGATGAACACCCGGCCGTCGATGGTGGCGGCCGGGATGGCGTAGCTGATCTTTTCGCCCGTGTCGGGCACCGCGCGGTGGATCGTTTCGCGGATCCGCTGCAGGACAGCGCGCTCCGACGGCGGTTGGGCCGCCAGATAGGCGTCGACGGAGTCGGGTTTCTCGGTCATGTCCTCGACTCTAGGCTCTGACCAGCACTTTCTCCGGATGACCCGCGGCCTTCAGTCGCCCGTCCCGCAGCAGCAGACAGTGGTCTGCCCGGCTCGCCTCGTCCAGGTCGTGGGTGGCCTGGACGACAGTCACACCTTCCGTGCTGATCTGCGTCAGAACCCGGGAGATCTCGGTCTGAGACGCCTCGTCCAAGCCCGCCGCCGGCTCGTCCAGCAGCAGTAGATCGGACTCCTGCGCCAAAGCCTGTGCGAGCAGTGCACGTTGGCGCTGACCGCCCGAGAGGGTGTCGAGCCGCCGGGTCGCCAGGTCGGCGAGCTCCATGCGTTCCAGACAGGTGCGCGCGATCTCGCGATCCGCACGGGTGAGACGCCGCCACGGTCCGCGGTGCGCCCAGCGCCCCATCGCGACCACTTCTCGCACCGTGATCGGCAGCGTCGGCGGAATCGCCGTGTGTTGCACCACGAAGGCGGGTCGCCGGGTGGTGGACCGGTGCACCGTCCCCTCCTGTGCCGCCACGGTGCCGGCGAGAACGCCGAGCAGGGTCGATTTCCCCGAGCCGTTGGGTCCGACGATCGCGGTCACCTGCCCCCGCGGGATCGTGGCCGTCACCTCGTGGAGTACGGGCCGCCGGGCGTAACCGGCGGTCAGCCGCTCGATCCGGATTGCTGCGTCATCTGTGTGCTGCATCTCACCTCAATTGAAACGATAATCATTTTCAGTATATCGTCTCGCGCTATGGATTGGCTGTTCGCCCCGTTCGAGGTGGCTTTCGTGCAACGCGCGCTGTGGGGTGGGCTGCTCGTGTCGTGCGTGTGCGCCCTCGCCGGGACCTGGGTGGTGGTGCGCGGCATGGCATTTCTCGGCGACGCGATGGCGCACGGGATGCTGCCCGGCGTCGCGGTCGCCGCCTTGCTCGGCGGGAACCTGATGATCGGCGCCGCGATCAGTTGCACCGCGATGGCCGCCGGAGTGTCGCTGCTCAGCCGTGGCAAGCGGTTCGCGCCGGATACCGCGATCGGGCTGTTGTTCGTCGGGATGCTCGCGACCGGGGTGATCATCGTGTCGCGGTCGCAGTCCTTCGCGGTGGATCTGACCGGGTTCCTGTTCGGTGATGTGCTCGCCGTGCGTGCCGTCGACCTGTGGTATCTCGTTGCGGCCCTTGGCGTCGCGCTGGTGGTGGCGGTGCTCGGACATCGCGCGTTCGTCGCGCTGACCTTCGATGCACGTAAGGCACACACCCTCGGCCTGCGTCCGAAGCCGGCGCACGCGGCGCTGGTGGGGTTGGTCACCCTGGCGATCGTGGCGTCGTTTCATGTCGTGGGGACGCTGCTGGTCTTCGGATTGCTGATCGCACCGCCCGCCGCCGCGGTGTTCTGGTCGAACCGGGTGCCGGTGGTGATGGCGGTTGCCGCGTTGATCGGTGGGCTGTCCACCGTGGGGGGACTGGTCATTTCGTGGCACGCGGGAACCGCGGCGGGGGCCACCATCGCGGCGGTGGCCGTCGGCGCGTTCTTCGTGTCCGCGCTCGTTTCCGCGGTGCGGGAACGGGTCGGCCGGGTGGGCGTGGTCGCGCTCGCCGCGGTGCCGTTGGTCGGCTGCGGGGCAACGGAGGTTCCGGTCGTCGAGGAGGCGGCGCCGCACGGGTTCGTCGCGGGCGCGGAGGAGATGAGCGAGGCTCAGACACGCGTGGTTGTCGCCGACGGGGCCGGGGCTGTACGGGTGATCGATCTGTCGAGTGGGGAGGTCACGACAGTCGCCGCCGGTTCGCCGGAAAGTGATCGAGCGCAACCGCATTCGAGCGCACCGGGTGGTGCTGCACCGTCACCGAGCAGTGGCGACCAGAAGGTGTCGACTGTAGGAGCGGTGGGGGACGGGCGTTTCGCGTACCTGAGTTCAGGTGGGTCTATCCAGGTCGTGGACAGCGGAGCGTGGACCGTCGACCACGGCGACCACCGGCACTACTACAAGGCCCCCGTGCGGGAGATCGGTGCGATTGCCGCGACCGACAGTGGTGCGACTACCGGGCCTGGCGCCGCAAGTGTTTCTCCCGCACCGGAAGGCGTCCGCGGGGTTGTCGGGGCGTACAGCGATGCTGCCGTCGCGTCGGTGGTGCTGGACTCCGGTGCGTCGATCTTGTTCGACCGTCCGGCGCTGGACGGCGGCGTCGTCCAGACGCAACGCCGCATCGAGGGCATCGCGGTGCCGTATGCCGAGCGGATCGTGGTGGCTGACAGCTCGGGTCGAGTCGAGGTGCGCGGGCGTGACGGCGCGGCCGGGCGAGTGCAGGCTGCCACGTGTCCGCAGCCGAAAGGGCAGGCCGTGACCAGGCGCGGAGTAGTTTTCGGCTGTGCCGACGGCGCGGTCGTGGTGGCACAGCGCGAGGGCGAGGTCGTCGCCGAGAAGATTCCCTATCCGGCGCCGACCTCGGACCGGGCGAGCGCCTTCACCCACCGCCCCGGCAGCACCACCCTGACCGCGCTCGCGGGCCGCGATGGTGTGTGGACGCTCGACATCAGGAAGAAGACCTGGGCTCGTGTCGCGATCTCCGGCGCGGTCGCGGTGAACACCGCCGGTGAGGGATCGCCGCTGCTGGTGCTCACCCGCGATGGCGTGCTGCACGGCATCGACCCCGGCACCGGCACGGAGACGACGCGGACCGCGCTCATCGCCGGACCCGTCGAAGGAGACCCGGTGATCAGTGTCGACCCGGAGCGCGCCTACATCAACGACTCTCGGGCGCGCACCGTCCACGAGATCGCCTACAACGACAATCTTCGCGTCGCGCGCACGTTCTCGCTGGACATCGCGCCCTCGCTGATGGTGGAGACCGGCCTGTGAAGCGCGCGCACATCTCTCACGTGCTCCCCTCGAGCCGACGGCGGGCAACTGCCGTGTCATCGATACCGTTGCACCGCTACGACATTCGTCGGATTACGGAGACGATCCGCCGCGCAGTCCCGCTCCTGTTCGCGGCTGCCCTGCTCGTGCCGCTGGTGAGTGCGTGCAGCAGCGGAGCCGAGCGGTCCGGGATCGTGGTGACCACCAATATCCTCGGCGATCTGACCCGGGCCGTCGTCGGTGACACGGTGCCGGTGACGGTGCTGATGCAGGCGGGGGCCGATCCGCATTCGTTCGGTATTTCCGCACGTCAAGCAGCCGAGATCGAGCGAGCGGCGCTGGTGGTGCACAACGGGCTCGGGCTCGAGGAAGGTGTGGCCCGGCACGTGGGGGCTGCCGCCGGTGCCGGGGTCCCCACCCTCGCCGTGGCCGAGCGGGTGGATCCGATCACCTACACCTCCGATGAGTCAGCGGGACAACCCGATCCGCACTTCTGGACCGATCCGCGCCGGGTGCGCACGGCTGTCGAGGTGATCAGTACCGAGGTGCTCGCCCGGGTCGACGGCATCGACGCCGACGCGGTGCGGGCGAACACGCAGCGTTACCTCGACCAGGTCGACGAGCTGGACCGGTGGATGACCGATCGGTTCGCCGCCGTCCCGGCCGAGCGCAGGCAGCTGGTGACCGACCATCACGTCTTCGGGTATCTCGCACAGCGATTCGGATTCCGGGTGATCGGCGCAGTGATCCCCAGCGGCACCACCCTGGCCTCGCCGAGCGCCTCCGATCTCGACGACCTCGCGACCGCGATCAGGACCGCGGGCGTGCGCGCGATCTTCGCCGACTCCGCACAGCCCGATCGGCTGTCGCGCGTCCTCGCCGAACACACCGGGCTACAGGTGCAGGTGATCGCCCTGCACACCGAGTCGCTCACCGCGCCCGGTGACGGCGCGGCCACCTATCTGGAGATGGCTCGCGCCAACACCGAGGCCATCGCCCGTGGTCTATCCGGGCCAAGCACGTAATGCACGCACAAGAGATGGAGCACTACATGAACAGGTCACGGACCACCACCATGGTGGCCCTGTCCGCGGCACTCGCCTCGGCGATGGCGCTGAGCGGTTGCGGCACAGCGGATTCCGGTCACGACCACCCGCACACGCCCGGTGCCGAACCGATCGCCCTCACCTATGACGGCGGAATCTACGTCCTCGACGGCGCGTCACTGGCCCAGCGGGGCGAGGTGAAGATCGACGGCTACAACCGGCTCAACCCGGTCGGGGACGACGACCATCTGATGGTGTCGACCAAGGACGGCTTCCGCGTCCTCGACGCCTATGAGGCCGCGTTCACCGGAACCCAGTTCCCGGCAGCCAAGCCGGGCCACGTCGTCCGGCACGCGGGTAAGACGGTGCTGTTCGCCGACGGCTCCGGTGAGGTCACCGTCCTCGACACCGCGCAGGTCGACAGCGGTAAGCCGACGGAGGTCTACAAGGCCGCCGCCCCGCACCACGGTGTCGCGATCGAGTTGAGCAACGGGAACATGGTGCTCACCCTCGGCACCGAGGACAAGCGGGTCGGCGTCGTCGCGCTCGACAAGGACCGCAAGGAGCTCACCCGCAACGAGGACTGCCCCGGTGTGCACGGCGAAGCGGCGGCCCAGGGCGAGGCGGTCGTGATCGGCTGCCAGACCGGCGCCGTCGTCTACCGCGACGGCAAGATCACCAAGGTCACCAGCCCCACCACCTACGGGCGGATCGGCAACATGTCCGGCACCGACGCGTCGCCGATCGTGCTCGGTGACTACAAGCAGGACAAAGACGCCGAACTCGAACGCCCGCAGCAGATTTCGCTGGTGAACACCGTCGACGGCACGCTGCGACTGGTCGACATCGGCACCAGCTACACCTTCCGTTCGCTGGCCCGCGGCCCGCAGGGTGAGGCGCTGGTGCTGGGCACCGACGGCAAGATCCACGTCATCGACCCCGTCGCGGGTGCGGTGGTTCGCACCATTCCCGTGATCGGCAGCTGGCAGGAGCCGCTCGACTGGCAGGTCGCCCGCCCGAACCTGTTCGTTCGCGACGGCGTCGCCTACGTGAGCGACCCCGCGTCCAAGCAGGTGCACCGTGTCGACCTGGCCGCCGGAAACATCACCGCCAGCACCAGTCTGGCCGCCACGCCGAACGAGCTGACCGGCGTCACCGCCCACTGAGCGAGATCACCACGTTTCCCCCTGTGTTCGCCTCGCCGAATACAGGGGGAGCGTGGTGCTCGTCGGTTCGGATCGCTGACTCAGGCGGCGCACCGCACGACGACCTCGCGCAGGTTGCGGCTGCGCACATCGTCGAGAATCGCCATCCCGAGGCGATTCATGCTGTAGCCGAAGCCCACTCCGGTTGCCGGGTCGGCGAATCCGAAGGAGCCGCCCAGACCGGTGGTGCCGTACGCGCGTTTGTCCGAGCCGAAGCGGAACGTGCCGCGCGACTTGCGGAAACCGAGGTGGTAGCGGCTCTTGGTGTGCAGCACCAGATCGTCGGCGGGCACATCGTCGGCGGTGTCGGCGGCGGCCAGCAGGTCGAGAACGTCCTCGCTGATCGGCAGCACACCGGTGCGGCCCGCGGCGGCGCCGTAGACCTTCGCCAGCGCGCGGGCATTACCGACGCCGTTCATGCCGGGCCATTCGATGTCTAGGAACTCCCGTCGCGCGGCGCGGGCGGGGGCGCCGGGGCGCGGATTGGTCAGGGCCGCGTAGGAGTATCCGCGCTTGGCATAGACCTCACCGCCGATGCGCAGCGGCAGATCGCGCCACTCATAGCGCCAGATGTCCCAGCCCTTGGTCGCCGAGAGCTGGGCGACCCGGTCCATCGACTCGGTCTCGGGCAGTCCGATGAACAGATCGGCGCCGACCGGGGCGGCGATCTCCTCGGCGAAGAATCGCCCGAGACTTCGGCCCGCCGGATCCACCCGCCGCAGCAGTTCGCTCTGATACAGCCCCAGCGTGAGCGCGTGATAACCGTGCCGAGTGCCCGGCTCCCAGGCCGGCTTCTGCGCGGCCAGCAGCTCGCCGAGGGCATCGCGGTCGACCAGTTCGCGCAGTTTCACGATCCGGTCCAGTCCCGACAGCCCGGCCTGATGGTCGATCAGCTGACGCACCGTGATGCGCTCTTTGCCGTGCGCGGCGAACTCCGGCCAGTACTTCGCCACCGGGGCCTCGTAGTCGAGCAGCCCCCGCGATACCGCCGTCGCGAGGGTGAACGCCGACATTCCCTTCGACGAGGAGAACACCGGCACGATCGTGTCGCGCTCCCAGGCCACCTCGCGCTTGCGGTCGCGATGGCCTGCCCACAGGTCGACCAGGGGTTGGTCACCGGAGTAGACGGCGACGGCGGCGCCGATCTCGCCGTGCTCGGTGAAGTTGCGGCGGAAGGCGTCGGCGACGGGGCCGAAACCGGCCGCCACGTCGCCGTGGATCGATGGTGCGGGACTCATGGTGTCCACGATCGTAGCCGCGTCTCGTACGCTGCCGATATGCGATCGTTGCAGCAGGTTCAGCACTGGCCGGTCGAGAACGCCGCCGCCGCCGTCGTCACCGCAGGCACGGTGTCGAGCATCGGCGACACCGAACGGGTGTTCCGGCTGGCCTCGGTCACCAAACCGCTCGTCGCCTATGCCACCCTCGTGGCGCTCGAGGAAGGCGCGGTCGAACTCGACCAACCGGCGGGTCCGCCCGGTTCGACCGTGCGGCATCTGCTGGCCCACACCTCGGGCGTCGCGTTCGCCACTCCCGAAGTTCTCGCCGCACCAGGGGCCCGGCGTATCTACTCGAGCGCGGGCTTCGAACTGCTCGCCGATTTCCTCACCGAGCACACCGGGATCGAATTCCCGCAGTATCTGCGCGAGGCGGTTTTCGAGCCGCTCGGTATGCGCACGGCGGTCCTCGACGGTTCCGCCGGCCATGCGGGCAGTGCTTCCCTCGCCGACCTCACGCTATTCGCCGCCGAGTTGCTGACACCTCAATTGATATCTCAGCAAACTCTGGACGACGCGACCTCGGTGCAATTCCCCGACCGCAACGGAGTCCTGCCCGGATACGGCTCCCAGCGCCCCAACGACTGGGGATTGGGATTCGAAATCCGCGACGGGAAAACCCCGCATTGGACGGGGGCAACCAATTCCGCCCGCACCTACGGGCACTTCGGGCAGTCCGGCACGTTCCTCTGGGTCGATCCGGAAATCGGAGTGGCGACAATCGCGTTGAGCGACGAGAATTTCGGGGACTGGGCCAGAGCGGCGTGGCCGAAATTCAGCGATTCCGTTATCGCAGAGACACATAACACGCAGTAAAGTAACACGCGCAACACCGCACACTTCAGTACACTCGTGCCACGCCAGACCACGACGGGCCGTTGGGGAAGACGTTCCTTGTCGAGGCTGGAGGTGTTGGTAAGTGCGCGCATCGAGTCAGTTCGCTGACGCGACGGCGGGTGTGGTCTACATCCACTCATCGCCCGCCGCGTTGTGCCCTCACGTGGAATGGGCGCTGTCCACCGCGCTGTCGTCCCCCGCGAAATTGCGCTGGAACACCCAACCCGCCGACGGACAACTCCGCGCCAGCAGCGACTGGGTCGGCCCCGTCGGCACCGCGGCCCGGATAGCCCAATCATTGCGCACCTGGCCTGTACTCCGTTTCGAAGTCACCGAGGACCCCAGCGAAGGCGTCGACGGCGAACGCTACAGCTTCGTCCCCGCCCTCGGCCTCTGGCACGGATCCACCGGCGCCAACGGTGACGTGATGCTGGGCGAGATGCGATTACGCGCCTTACTCCAAGCCGCCAAAGAACTGGACGTCCACGGAACCTTCGACCTCTCCACCGAACTCGACCGAGCACTGGGCGCACCCTGGGACGAGGATCTCGAGGCATTCCGTCAAGGGACCGACAACGTCGGCGCGGAAGTCACCTGGCTGCGACGGGATGTGGGCTGACACCTGATCCGGGCGCCGCGGCGTCCATCGTGACCGGCCGGTCGAGGTCAGTCGGCGAGGTCCATGCGGAGGAACTCGGTGATGCGGAGGAGTTTCGGTGGGCGGGGGATTTCCGGGGGAAGTGCCTGGAACGCTTCGTCTCTGCCGACGACGCGGGGTGCGGTGAGGGCTACTTCCCGGCCGTCCGTGCGGAGTTGCGCGGTGCCTGCGGCCAGGATGTTCTGCACCCAGTCCGAGGCTGATCCGTAGACGAGGACGAACAGGTAGCCGCCGTCGACGGGGTGGGCGTCGAGTGGGGTGCGGTAGGTCTTTCCCGAGGAGCGGCCGGTGTGGGTGAGGACCGGCCATTTTCCGCCTGCGACAGCGCGGGGGTTGAAGACGCGCTTGTTGATGTGGCCCCACCAAATCGGCATAGGCATGAGGTGCTCCCTTGTTCGGGCCGGTGTGACTTACACCTGTAAGGCTGACTTACACCTGTAAGGTTGTCAACACTTCGTCACCGAGGAGGTCCCATGCCCGTACGGCAACCGCTCAGCCGCGATCGTGTGCTGGAGGCCGCGATTCGGGTCGCCGATCGTGGGGGAGTGGAGGCCATCACGATGCGGCGGGTGGCGCAGGAGCTGGGCGTGGAGGCGATGTCGCTCTACAACCACGTGCCGAACAAGGACGCGATGCTCGACGGGGTCGTCGACGCGGTGTTCGCGGCGATCGAGTTGCCGAAGGCGGACAGTGCGCAGTGGCGGGAGGCGATCCGCGACAGGGCCTGTTCGGCGCGTTCGGTACTGGCGCGACACAGCTGGGCGCTCGGGCTGATGGATTCCCGCCGGAATCCCGGATCGGCGACGCTGCGTCATCACGACGCTGTTCTCGGAGTTCTTCGCGAGGCCGGGTTCTCGCTGCCGATGGCCGCGCACGCGGTCTCGCTGATCGACAGCTACGTCGGCGGGTTCGTCCTGCAAGAGGCGAACCTGCCCGTGTCTGTGCCTGCCGACGTCGAGGAAGTCGCGGGCGACATCCTCGCGAACCTTCCGGCAGGCGAGTTGCCGTATCTCACCGAGATGATCGTCGACCACGCACTGCGACCGGGGTACGACTACTCGAGCGAGTTCGGGTTCGGTCTGGATCTGATCCTGGATGGGCTCGAAGCGCGCCGAGCTTCGCGCTGAGGCGCCAGCCCCCGATTGCTGGGGCACCGCCGTCCTTGTTTCGAAATCCTCTGTGGTGCAGCATCAAACATGTGATGAACAGACGAATTTCTGGAGCCATCCTCGCCGCGTCAGCCGCGGCTGTCGCCTTCGGTCCCGGCGCGCCCGCAAGCGCGGCGACCCCGTTCGTAGCGCCCGAGATCAGCTTCGCCGGTACCGCGGCGGGCACCGTCACCGCCACCCTGCGCAACCCGAACGACCGGGGCCAGTGCTGGGCCGAAGCGGGCGTCGGTCCCGAGAACAACCACGTGTTCTTCGGTGACAGCGCCCCGGAATCGCTGGCCGACCCCGGCAAGACGGTCGTGACCTCGCTCGACGGTCTCGAGCCCGGCACCACGATCACCGCCCGCGGTGGCTGCGTCAACGGCGCCGAGTTCGCGTTCTCCGAGTTGGTCACGGTCACCGTACCGGCCGCGACGCCCTCGACCGGAAGTTTCGGCTTCTAGGTTCGCTGACAGCCGCGGCCGGTGTGCCGCGGCTGTCCTCACTCGCCTGTGCGTCGCGGCGGGAGGGCGACACGGTCGAGATCGTGGGCGAGGACGGCGCCGGGGAAGTCGGCCTGCTCGATGAACAGGTGGTCCTCGCGTTCGGTGTAGCGCTCCGAGAAATGAGTCAGAACAAGGGTTTTCACACCGCAGGAACGCGCGACCTCGCCCGCCTGACGCGCCGTGAGATGGCCGCGTTCGTGCGCCTGATCCGTCTCCGAGTCGAGGAAGGTGGACTCGATGATCAGCATGTCGACGCCATCAGCGAGCTCGAAGACGTTGTCGCACAGGCGCGTATCCATGACGAACGCGACCTTCTGCCCCGGCCTCGGCGCCGAGCATTCCTCCAGCAGCGGTCCGGACAGCTCGCGGATCGCGGCGCCGGAAATGCCGTGCTCACGCAACTTCTCGGGCAGAAGCGTTCGGCTGTCCGGTTCGGCGAGGCGATAGCCGTACGTGGGGATGCTGTGGGCGAGGGAAAGCGCGGTGAGGGTGAAACCGTTGCCCTGCAATGTTTCGCCGGGACCGCTCACCGGGTGCTCGATCAGCGTGGGAGAGCCGTAGTAGCTCGTCGCGTACCGCAGCCGTTCCCAGTACTCGGCGTTCTCGCCGGGGTAGACGGCATGCACGCCGTGGGGCACCCCGTCGCGTCCGAGCCGCTGCACGATGCCTGGAACGCCCAGCGAGTGGTCACCGTGAAAATGGGTGATACACAACCAATTCAGTTCGGTCGCGGAGGCGCCCGCGTGCGCCATCTGACGTTGCGTGCCTTCGCCGGGATCGAACAGCACGCCCTGCCCGTCCCAGCGCAGCAGGTAGCCGTTGTGGTTGCGACGGCGGGTGGGCACAGCCCCGGCTGTGCCGAGGACGACGAGTTCTCGTGTCGACATCGACCCATCCTGGCGGGTCGCCGTGTCGGTGTCACGTCGATTCGAATGTCGGACGCGACGACCGGGTGCGCGGAGGAAGGTGATGGTGAGATGGACCGAGTGCGTGCCGCCCGCCGAGGCCCGTACCGATGACACAGCTTCCGGAGGACGACGATGGATCTGTTCGACTACGACGCCGAACTACGTCTGCACACTGCTCACTTCTTCGCGGCCGCGAGGGTCGGAGCCGGTGATCGTGTGCTCGACATCGGTTGTGGCACAGGGCAGACCACGCGCGAGGCGGCTCGCGCGGCCGTCGACGGGAGTGCGGTGGGGGTCGATATCTCGGAGGTGATGCTCGAACAGGCCCGTCGCATCAGCGCCGACGAAGGGCCGTCGAATGTCAGTTTCGAGCTGGCCGATGCGCAGGAGAACACCTTTCCGCCCCTGTACTTCGACCTCTGTATCAGCAGGTTCGGAGTGATGTTCTTCGCCGATCCGGTCGCCGCGTTCACCAACATCGCACGCGCATTGCGTCCGGGCGGTCGTCTCGCGTGGCTGGTCTGGCAAAGCCACGACCGCAACGAATGGGCGACGGTGTTCAGCGACGTCCTCGCCGCATCGATCGCCACGCCCGGCCGCGGACCCTTCTCGCTGGCCGACCCGACCGCGACCGAATCCATGCTGACGTCAGCGGGTTTCACCGACATCGACTTCACCGAGATCGACGACCCCGTCTACTACGGTCCCGACAGCGCGGACGCCTACGACAACCTCCTCCGCCTGACAGGTTTCACAGCCTTCCTCACCGCGCTCGAGCCCACGAAAGCCGACCGAGCCCGCACACGGTTGCGCGAGATCCTGGCCGACCATGAGACAGAAACCGGTGTGTATTTCGACTCACGCTCGTGGCTCATCACCGCTCGTCGTCCTTGAGGGGGCCTTCGGGGATCCTTGCTCGCAGGTCCGCGGCGGCCGCAGCGGCGACGGACGAACCGCAGCCCGAGGAAGGAGCCGGACAGCACGGAATTCGGACGATACCGAGGTGCGTATCGGTTGCCGACGAGTTTGGGGCGGGTGAATCCTTTCGGGGCGCCGGTGCCTCTTATGTGTGTCGCGACGGACGTCGGGACAGGACACGGAGGTTTGTTGTGGTCATCGGTATCGGTGTTGTCGTCGGTCTGGTGTTGCTCTGCACGTGCATGGTGGTCGTTAAGCGCAAACGAGCTGGGCGTGGGTGAGTCGCGGTGGCCCGATGATCGATTGATCGTCGCCGCGCAGGGTGGTGACGTGGATTCGATCGCGGCGCTGGTGGCGGGTTCGCATCCACATATCCAGCGCTTCGCCCATTCCCTGTGCGCCACACCGGAAGACGCCGAGGATGCGGCGCAGGAGGCGCTGATCATCCTGTATCGCAAGATCGGGATGTTGCGGGCCTCGGGTGCGCTGGCGTCGTGGATGTTCCGGATCGTTCGCAACGAGTGCCTGCGTCGGGCGCGGACGGGTCTGCCGGGACGAGTCCTCGTGCAGGACACCGTCGCGGCTGCTTCGGCCGAGGACGAAGTACTGCGACGTCTGGAAGCGGGCAGGGTGGCGGCCGCGGTCGCCGATCTGCCCGCCGACCAACGCAGCGTGCTGATCATGCGCGATATCCAGGGCTACAGCGGGCGGATGGTCGCCGATGCGCTCGGGCTCAGTACGGCGGCGATGAAATCACGGCTGCACCGGGCCCGGGCGACAGTTCAACACGCGCTACAGGCCACGCCTGATGAGGCTGCCGGAGGAAATGATGAGCGATGATTTCGCGAGTAAGTCCATGGTCGAGCACCTGGTGCGCGGCGGGGTGGGGTTCGGCGCGCTGATCGGGTCGGTGGCGCTGATCCCGGTGGTCGGGCCGATCAGCTTGTTGCTGCTGCCCGTGGGTTTGATCGCACTACGCGGGTGTCCGACGTGCTGGGCGATCGGACTGATGCAGACCCTCTCGCGGGGTCGGCTCCAGCGCTCCTGCGACGGCGGCCAGTGCACGCTGACCGTCAGCGACACCCACCGAGTCGCTCCCTAGGAGCTGACGGCTTCGAGCGGTCGCCGATCCGGCCGACCGCTCGAAGCAGCTCACGCCGCGCCGAGCAGGGGCAGGCACGGTGCGAGTCCGTCGATCTCGACGGTTGTTCGCTGCAGGCTCTCCCATTTCGCGCGCGAGAGACGAACTCGGCGCTGGACGGTGGCCTTTCCGCGCACAGTGAGGCGCCGGATCCCGTCCGGCTCGTAGCCGAGCTTCTCGGAGACTCGCAACGATGGCGAGTTGTCGGCGAAGGCGCCGGACGTTGCGTCGGTGGCTTCGAGCCCTGCGAAGGCCAGGTGGAGGACCGCTGCGCGCATTTCGGTGCCGATGCCTCGCCCTTGATGTCGAAGGCCGATCCAGGAGCCGGTGTCGACCTCACGCAACGTCGCGTAGTCGCGGGCGGCGATCGCCTGCTGTCCGACGATTCGGCCGTGCTCGAAGACCGCGA
This sequence comes from Nocardia sp. NPDC055165, assembly GCF_053606985.1. Taxonomy (NCBI): domain Bacteria; kingdom Bacillati; phylum Actinomycetota; class Actinomycetes; order Mycobacteriales; family Nocardiaceae; genus Nocardia; species Nocardia sp. NPDC055165. Next base: position 32,848 of record NZ_JBSGSS010000025.1, on the reverse strand, counting down.
GGTTCAGCGTCCAGTTGCCGGGGGACCAGTTGCCGAGTCGGAGCCAGTGGTATTGGACCACCGAGCGTGCTCGTTCGCGGGGAGGAAGGTCGGTCCACGGGACGGCGAACGGCATGCGGTCAGGGTCGTGGACGCCGTCGGCCGCGAGCTCGGCCAGCTCGGCGAGCTCGGCATCCGAGGGCAAGCGCAGTTCCAGGCGGGGTGTGGCCAGTCGCAGTCCGAACAGCGGCCAGTGATCGGTGAGCATGAGTCATTCTGCGGGGCGGACCCGACCCTTCTCACCCTATTTTCAATGGCAGTGAATCCCCAGCGCCGCAGGCGAACCGAGAGTACGAACCCCTGTCCGGACCGAGCGCGGCTTCCGTGTGATCTCCGGGTGTGGTCCAGGGTTGTTCCGGATGTGTGGACGGTGGGGGATTCCTAGGGTCGGATGATGCGCAGATTCTCGATCGTTGCCGCGATGGCGGTTGTCGTCTCCTTGGTGGGGTGTGCGAGTCCGGCGGACGGTCCCGAGGTCTCGCCCTCCGAGAACCGCGCGGAATCGTCCGGCCGGGTGCAGCGGGTGCGCGACGACATCGACGCGGCAGTGGCCTCGGGGGTGTCGGGGGTGATCGCGACACTCACCGAGAACGGCAAGACCACCACGTTGGCCGCCGGTGTCGGCGATCAGGCCACCGGGGTGCCGATTCCGGTCGAGCCGCCGCAGCGGGTTCGGGTCGGCAGCGTGTCGAAATCCTTTGTCGCGGCGATCGTGCTGCAACTCGTGGCCGAGGGACGAATACAACTCGACGAGCCGATCGATACCTATCTGCCCGGCTCGATCGTCGGTGACGGCGTCGACGGACGGGCCATCACGGTGCGTCAGATCCTGCAGCACCGCAGCGGGTTACCGGAGTTCGCCGACGCACCGGAGATCGACGAATACCGCGCCGCTCTCGACCATCGGACGTTCACACCCGCCGAACAGCTCGCCATCGCCTTGCGGCGGCCGGCGAAGTTCGCACCGGGTGCCCGCTTCACCTATACGAACACGAACTATCTGGTTGCCGCGATGCTCGTCGAGCGCGTCACCGGACGCCCCTATGTGGATGCCTTGCAGGACAGGATCATTCGCCCGCTGGGCTTGACCGGCACCTACCTGCCCGCTACCGGCGAGCACGATATCCGCGGTCCGCACCCGCACGGCTACGCGCCGATCGACGGCACCCGCACCGATGTGACCCGGATCGAGCCCTCGGTGCCGTGGGCGGCAGGCGCGCTGGTCTCCACCGGCGACGACCTGAACCGATACTTCCTCGACCTGGTGGCGGGAAAGGTGGTGGCGGAACCGGAACTGCAGCAGATGCTCGCCACCTTGCCGACCGGCGTGGACAGCATGCCCGAATACGGTCTCGGCGTGATGTCGGCCGAACTGTCCTGCGGCACCCGCTATATCGGGCACACCGGCGGAATCACCGGGTACGCCACCTTCGCGGGCGCCACCACCGACGGGCGGGCCGCCACGATCGTCTGGACCGAGCCGCCCAGCGAACAGCCGGACATCATGGCGATCCTGACCCGAGCCCTGTGCCCCTGACTCGGCTAACCCCCGAACAGCAGATACAGCCCGGTGAACGTGAATCCGACCATGGTCAGCATCAATGCCAGCTGGCCGGTCAGCCGGTGACGCGGTGGGAGAAGAACTAGGCAGCGATCGTGCGCGGCGGCGACACCGAGGATGTGGCCGATCAGGACAGCGAGCACTTTGCAGGTGGCGAGCACACTCGGATGACTCGACAGCACGTAGGCGACGTCTCGATCGGCCAGGCCCGCGATGTTCCATCCACGGTCGAGTGGGTCCGCGAACAGCAGTACTGTCGCCTGCCCCTTCTCGAGGAGGAACGTGAGGTAATGGGCGATCAGATAGCCCGCCACGATCGGGGTGAGACTGAGTGCCAGCCGCCGCGGCAGCAGCGCTCGATCGGCGTGGGAGAGGCCGCCGGTGGCGCGCGCGGCGACGGAGAACAACCCGCCCACCACCCCGATGAAGACCAGCAGTCCGGCCGTGCACACCACTGTCGCGTCGACGACCGGAGCCAGATCGTCGACCAGTTCGCGCCACCGCGGAAAAGCGGAGAAGCTGTCGAAGGCGGTGGATCCGAGCAGCGTCGCCGCGACCGCGACAGATCCGGCGAGTCCGGGAGTCCCCGCGAGATTGTTCAGCGGCATTCGCAACACCGGCCGCCCGGCGTGGTCGCGGCCGTAGGCGCTCAGGTGCGCCAGCAGCGTGCTGTACACCTCGAGCGGATCGGCCCGCTCTGCCCAGACGGTGCCGAACAGCGTGAGACCGATCGTGGTCACGACCAGATAGCCGAGCAGCCAGGTCAGCACCGAGCTCACCGACCCCGGTGCGCGCCAAGCCAATTCCAGCCACACGAAGGAGAACAGGCCCGCGGCGGCCGGGAGGTAGCCCCACTCCTCGCGATAGCGGAGAAGTCCCTGCTCCGGCGGGCGCCGCAGCAGGAGGCAGCCGAATCGATGGATCGCCCGGACCGGCGAAACGACCTTCCAGACCGGTCCGATCAGCAGGGACGCCACCATCACCCCGACCCAGACGCCGATGTACAGCACTCCCGGCACCGGATTCAGGGCCGGATCCGAGGAGCCGAACACCGCGATGACGAGCAGGCAGACGGTGACCACCACGCTCGCCACGGCGATGACCGTCCGCGTCGCGCGGGCGTCGATCATCCGGCGAACCGGCATGGGCAGCGGGAATCCCGGTGAGTCGGGGTCGAGCCGGGGTCGACGCCAGGCGAGGAACAGCAGGGCGAACGAGAAGGTGAGCGCCCACGCCGCGCCGATCAACGCGTAGGTGAGCGGAATCGGCAGGTCAGCGGCGCCGTTGAGGCCGTGGGCGAGGGAATTCACTGCCGGACCAGCAGCGTCGTCACCGTCCGTCCGAGGTGGTGCAGTTCGATCTCCACTCGGCCCGGCACCGTCACGGTGAAGTCGAACTGCTGGCCGGACGCCGCGGCGACGGGAAAGGTGTGCGCGGGGGCTGAGTGGACATGCAGTTCGTCGGTGGCGTCACTGTCGACCCGCAGCACGATGCGTTGCCCGGCTGTGGCTTCGGTGCGCGTATTGGCCGGGGACACCGCGCCGTTCGCGATCCGGATGTCGATGATGCGGGCCGTGCTCGCGGGCTCGCCGGCCTGCTCGGACTCCGCACCCGATGAGCAGCCCACCAGCAGCAAACCCGCGGCGACCGTGACAAAGCCGTACCGGAGCCGACGAGGGGTCACGGATTCTCCTCGGTGCGGTCGATCGGCACGGATTGTGCTCGTGCGGCCTCGTTTTCGCGCTTCTCCGCGCGCCGGTCACGCATCGCGATGAACAGCACCAGGCCGACCAGTGCCACCGCGGGCAGGAAGGCCGGGATCGCCAGCAGGAGGGAGTGGTCGGCGAGGATGTCGACGTGCTCCTGGCCGATCATGGTCCGACCGTCGCCCGCTGGTCCGGTGTGCTGCCCGCCGCCAGATACCGGTCGTTGACGCGGGCCGCACCCCACGCCATCGCCGCGATCAAGGCCAGGCTGCACGCCAGCACCACCAGGCCCGCCAGCCCGATCAGCCAGGACGGATGATCGAAGGACCGCTCGCGCTGCAGGACCGAGATCTCCTCGACGAACGGCCGCGTGAAGCTCGCGGGCGCGGGCACCTCCGCGGCGCCGATGCCGCGATCGAGCGGCATGAAGATCGGGAGCGCGGATTGCATGCGCCCGTCCTGCAGGCGCAGCAATGTCTTCCAGGTGCCGTGCACGGGTACGGGCCGGGTGGAGACGAAGTGGTCGTCGGTGACGCGACGCAGCTTGTCCACGACTAGGCCGTGGCCGGGGCTGTCGTCGCCGGTACCGCCCTGCCAGGCCAGGATCTCCACCCACTCCGGATCGGAACCGATGAGATCGCCGGGGGAGAGCCGGATGTCGGCGGTGACCATCCGCCCACCCTGCTCGGGAGCGGCGTCGGTCAGCGCGACTGTCGCCGACGCGTTCTCCGGTACCCGGATGATCAGCCCGTTCGCGGTCGCCGCTGCCGCGATCACCACCGCGGCGACCACGAGTCCACGCCGCACCGCCGGTCTGGGCAGTGCCTCGCCGCGCAAGACGGTGCCGAGCATCGCGCCGATCACACCGCCCGCCACACCGACCGGCACCGCCATCGCGAGCAGTTCCAGCCACATCCCGCCGACCCAGGGATTGACGAACATCCGCTCGATCCACAGCGATTCGAGCCAGATGCCCACCGTCGCCACACCGAGCCCGGTGAGCGCACCCCACCAGAGCGGTCGGCGAATCAGCGGAACAAGGGCGAGCAGTTCGACCACGATCGCGGCACCGAGGTAGAGCGGGAACACATTGCGTGGCGCCTCGAATCCGGTGCCGACGAGGACCGCCACGATGGACCGCACGCAGAAGGCGAAGGCCACGAGCAGCAGTGTGCTGAGTGGGCCGAGCGTCAACCGCGCCGAGATCAGCGCGATCGTGGCGGCGAAGACGATCAACATCGGTTGCAGCACCAGCCGGAACTGTTCGACGCCGAAGTCGAACTCCACCTGGAACACCGACAGCCCGATCACCAGGCCGCCGAAAGCGAAGGCCTGGATCGCCCACAGCATCCGCCCGTCGGTCCGTTCGGGGTCGGGCCGGTTGTAGCGGCCCTCGAGTTCGAGCAGGAGCACCCCGATCAGCGACAGACCGGCGCCGCCGATGAGCATGAGGTGGGTGGGTCCCCAGAGCGTGACGTCCTGGCCGAACAGCCGGTGCCAGATGTCGTCGAGCGGGAAACCGATCAGCGCGTACAGACCGGCACCGGCGATCAAGATGCCGCCCACGGGGGCATACCAGTCGCGGGTGATCTTCACCGCGGCCCTGCCCGGCTTCTCGTCGAGCGGCAGGATGATCGCGAGCATGCCCGCCATGAAGAGGAAGAACAGGCCGACGAGGATGAAATAGTGCGCCGGGTTGGCCAGCGGCCCGTCGTCGCGGCCCTTGCCGACATGCAGACTCACGTCCCAGATGAAGCCGAGAAACGCGGTCAGGATGGTCGCGAGAAACATCGCGATCGGCAGCGCCACCCAGCCGGGACGGTTCATGAGGCGGCCGCTGAAGTCGGCCAGCCGTTGCAGCCAGGTGATGCGTCGCGTCCGGTGCAGGTAGGCCACCCACAGCAGCACCGCGCCGACCACCGCGGCAGCTCCGGTCATCAGCGCCACCTGATCGAGGGCAGCGCCACCACCCTCGGTGCCCGGGGCGGCCAGGATCGTCGACGGATCGCTCAACACTCTGGCCACGGCAGTCCTCCGATATGTCGAAGCGCCCGGTCTGCGGGGTAACGAACAGTATCCCGAATTCCGCGCTACACCGATACCCCGCGCGCGGGTCGCGGTCGAGCGCTCAGCCGCGCGAGGTGTCTACCCGGCCGGACGCAGCTGCTCCCGGTACCGCTCGCCCCAGGTCTCCATCAGCTCGATGATCGGGACGAGACCGCGGCCGAACTCGGTCAGCTCGTACTCGACCCGGGGCGGGACCTCCGGATACACGGTGCGGGTGAGCACGCCGTCGCGCTCGAGTTCGCGCAGCTGCGCGGTCAGCATTCGCTGGGTCACGTGCGTCATGGCGCGGCGCATCTCGGTGAACCGGGCCGTACCCTCGCTCAGCTGGAAGACGATCATGCCCTTCCATTTGCCGCCGATCACATCGAGGGTGACCTCGACCGGGCAGTCGAAATCGAGATCCTGCTTACGTTTGGCCATACACATCCTCGTCTCACCGGCAAAGGTATGAAAAAGGGTACTGGGTAACAGAAATGCGCGTTCTTACGCGGATATTCCCCGTCGGGCAGGCTCGATCCAGCAAGCAGATTCGGTCCCGACAGGAGTTTCAGAGATGGCCCAGCTACTTCAGCTCGATGCCAGCCCGCGCCGATCGCGCTCCCACACCCGCACGCTGGTCGGGGAGTTCGTCGCGCGGTGGAGCGAGGGCAGGCCCGGTGACACGGTGATCCGCCGCGATCTCGGCCACGAACCGCCCCCGCACCTCACCGAGGAGTGGATCGCCGCCGCCTTCACCCCACCGGGGGCGCGCACCCCGCAGATGCGCGACACCCTCGCCTACAGCGACCAGCTGGTGGACGAGCTGTTCGCCTCCGACGTGCTGGTACTCGGAGTCCCCATGTACAACTTCGGGGTACCGGCCATGCTGAAGGCCTACATCGACCAGATCGTCCGGGTCGGGCGCACCTTCTCCTTCGCTCCCGAGGCCGCGGCTCCGTACACACCACTCACCTCCGGAAAGCGCGCCTTCGTCATCGTCGGCACCGGCGACGCCGGCTACGAGACGGGCGGTCCGCTGGCGAGCATGAACCACGTGGAGCCGTACCTGCGCACGGCTCTGGGTTTCATCGGCATCGACGAGGTCGAGTTCGTGTACACCGGCAACGACGAATTCGGCGGGGAGCGCCTCCAACGGTCCCTCGAACGCGCCCGCGACCGGGTAGCCGACCTGACTCTCGAGCGTGAAGTTGTCGATATGGCGGGCTGAGCAGCGGCTATCACGCCGAAACCCCGGACATGGCCCGGGGTTTCGGTAACCGACCTGAGTGATTCAGGGTCAGCGAGTGGCGATGATCGCCGAACCATGGCCGAAGAGGCCTTGATTCACCGCGATGCCCGCGCGGGCGTTGTCCACCTGGCGGCCGTCGGCCCGGCCGCGCAACTGCCAGGTGAGCTCGCAGACCTGGGAGATGGCCTGTGCGGGGATGGCCTCGCCGAAGCAGGCGAGTCCGCCGCTGGGGTTCACCGGTACCCGTCCGCCCAATGTCGTTGCGCCACTGCGCAGCAGAGCCTCCGCTGCACCCGTCTCGCAGAGCCCGATGTCCTCGTACCAGTCCAGTTCCAGCGCGGTGGAGAGGTCGTAGACTTCCGCGAAGGACAGGTCGGCGGGGCCGATTCCGGCCTCTTCGTAGGCGGCGTGCGCGATGGCGGACCGGAAGGTGCGTGACGGAGGCTCGACGGCCACGGCGGAATCCGTCGAGAAATCCGGCAGATCGAGCACGGTCTTCGGGAACGTCGGCGTCACCGTCGACAGCGCGGAGATGCGCACCGGATCGGCGATGCCGTGGCGGCGTGCGTAGTCCATCGACGTCAGCACCAGCGCGGCCCCGCCGTCGCTGGTCGCGCAGATGTCGAGCAGCCGCAACGGATCCGACACGATCGCCGAAGCGGAGATCTCCTCGACCGAGACTTCCTTGCGGTAGCGGGCATTCGGGTTGTTCAGGCCGTGCCGGGAGTTCTTCACCTTGACCGCGGCGAAGTCGTCGAGAGTGGCGCCGTGCAACGCCATGCGGCGGCGGGCGTAGAGCGCGAAATAGATCGGGTTGGTGGCGCCGAGCAGATGGAAGCGCAACCAGTCGGGGTCGTCGCGGCGCTCGCCACCGACCGGCTGGAAGAAGCCCTTCGGCGTGGTATCCGCGCCGACCACCAGCGCCACCTCGCACAGCCCGGCCAGGATCTGGGCGCGCGCGTTGGCGATGGCCTGCGCACCGGAGGCGCAGGCGGCGTAGCTGCTCGAGATCTGCGCACCCGACCAGCCGAGCGCCTGCGCGAAAGTCGCGCCCGAGACGAAGCCGGGATAGCCGTTGCGGATGGTGTCGGCGCCGGCGATGTAGCCGACGTCGCGGTGGTTCAGCCCGGCATCGGCCAGCGCCGCACGCGCGGCCACCAGACCGTATTCGACGAAGTTGCGCCCCCACTTGCCCCACGGGTGCATGCCCGCGCCGAGGACGGCGATGTCGCGATCATTCGTGTCAGTCATTGACCGGCCTCCACATCCACACCGTGTGTTCTGCGTCCTCGTCCTCGTACAGCGTCCCGACGGTCAATTCGACCGGCATGCCGACGGCCAGATCATCGACGGTGAGACCGCGCACGACCTGCCCGAGAATCACCATCTGCTCGACCTCGAGCTCCACGGCCGCGACGACATAGGGCACGAAGGGATCGGCCGAGACGTAGGGCGCGGGCGGCTTGTACCGGGCGTCCGCGTACGACCAGATCCGGCCGCGCGTGGAGAACAGGTACTCGACGAGCTCGGAGCCGTCGTGGGTACCTGTGCACTGGGGGTTGCGGCAGGCGAGTGTGTTCTTCGGGAAGTACGGCGTGCCGCAGTCGTTGCAGCGAGTTCCTTTGAGGCGTACCTGGCCGTCGTCCGCAGTGAACCAGTCAGCCACGGCGGGGCGTTGTTCTTTCTGCACGTGGCCGACGGTATAGGAACACGTTCTACTTTGGGGCGGAATTCCGTTCCAGCGCTGCTCGGGCGCGGGTACGGTGAGCGGATCGAGGATGCGATGACATCGATCTGGAGTACCGCGCGATGGGCACCAAAGCTATTGACCCGCAGTCGATCCGCAACGTCACGATCATCGGCGATGCCGAGGAGACGGCGCGAGTAGTTCATCGCCTGCGCCGATGTTTCGGCGACACCGAGAACACGGTCCACTGGTCGATGGACGGTATCGAGCACACGATTCGCGTCACCGAGCTGTCGAGCGACGCGCTCATCGCCGACTTGGAGCGATCCATTCGCGTCGCCGACGGGGTCATCGTGGTCGTGAACGCCGCCGCGCACGCCACCCCGCGACTCGAAACCATGTTGCGCGTCGCCGACGATCATCAGGTCGCCCGCCTGTGCTTGGTCGGCGGCCTCGATCAACCCACCGCCGACTTCGACCGCTGTGTCCGCACGATCGCCGACGCTCGCGGGGCGGTGCCGTTGGCCCTCCAGGTCCCCGTCGGCGCCGGTGTCGGCTTCGACGTCATCGACCTGGTCTCGCTACCGGCCCTCGAACATGCGGCAACCGAAACCCTGGGAAGCCGAAGGCAACTCGCTGAGCGGTGGTATCGCGAACTCAGGGCGACCCTGACCGAACACCGCGCGGACTCGCTCACCGTTGGAGACCTGCACACCCGCATCCGCCGCCGCACCCGCAACGGCGACATCGTGCCCATTCTGTGCGCCACACCCCTCGCGAGCGACGACATCGCCCCACTCCTGGACGCCGTCGTCCGCTACCTGCCATCGCCCCTGTACGTCTGTCAGCCGGAGCACGCCCTCGACTACTGACTGCCGCGTTCGGGCCTGATCGGGACTCGCTCGGCGGTGGTGTGCCCAGTCGTGTCGTCCATCCGACGAAGTGCATAATCGAACGTATGTGCGACTCGATTCGGCTCTACCTGCGCAATGGACGCTGGACGGAACCTGCGCCGCGCTTCTGCCCCAACGGACACCGGCTCGGAGCAGGCCGGTCGCTCGTCAGCGTGTTGCCCTGTGTCCGGATCGGCGGACACCACCGAACGCACACCTGCCTGGCCTGCGCCACGACCATCTACTGCCCGCCGATCCACAACGACTGCGAGCACTAGGTCCGCACCGGCCGAAATCCTCCGCCGCCGAAGCCTGACAAGGCCGCGTCCCGTCATCACTCGACGAGAAGGCCCCTTGCCGCTACGCGGTGATCTCGCCGATCTACAGGGGGATGACGATGGGTCCGCAGGAGTTGGCACCGACGGCACATCCGATCGCGGTGAGCACGGACTGCACCAGGGAGGAAGAGCCGGTGCCCGACGAGTCGCTACCCGAACCCAGCGGGGCTTCCGCAGTGGCGGGCCCGGCGGCGGTGATCAGTCCGGCGGTGATGGCGAGGGCCGCGGTGCCGGTGCGCAATGCCCGACTGGTGAGAGTCATGCCGGAATCGTACGGTCGATCAACAGATTCCAACCGCCCCCGAATCCTGGGGCAGCAGGGGTGCAAGGGCGATTGCCTTGCCACCTGCAACGTGAAATGTGGGCGCAGAGGGGATCGAACCCCCGACCGCTGGTGTGTAAAACCAGTGCTCTACCGCTGAGCTATACGCCCTGGCACCGCCGGGGAGTACCGGCGGTGTCGGGTTATGAATCTAGCGCGGCGAGGGCTTTCTCCCAAGCCGCCTGGTCACGGGCCTGTCCGGGGCCGTTCATCTCCGCGAAAGTGATGTAGCCGGACTTGTCGACGACGAAGGTTCCGCGGTTGGGGTAGCCGGATTTCTCGTTGAAGACGTCGTAGGACTGGGTGACGGCGCCGTGCGGCCAGAAGTCCGACAGCAGGGGGAACAGGTAGCCCTGTTCCGCGGCCCAGATCTTGTGGGTGGGTGGCGGTCCGACGGAGATCGCGATGATCTCGGCGTCGTCGTTCTGGAATTTGGGCAGCTCGTCGCGGACCTTGCACAGCTCGCCTTGGCAGATGCCGGTGAAGGCGAGCGGATAGAACACCAGCAGCACGTTCTTCTTGCCGCGGAAATCCGACAGGGTGACGGGCTGGTTGTTCTGGTCCTTGAGCGTGAAATCCGGCGCGAGAGTGCCAACCTCTAGCGGCATACTACGAATCCTCCGTCGTGTTGGGTCCCAGCCGGGCATGCGAGCCCAACTGAGACCCTAGCGAACGGCGGATTCAGCGCTGTTTGGACGGTGCCTTCGGCTGAACGAGGCGTGAGCCCGTCCAGCTGCCGAGGCTGATGGTGGATGTCTGGGTCAGGCCGGCCGTGGGTGCGGCTTCGGCGATCTCGCTCGGATCGACATGGCCTTGTTGACCGGTTTTGGGGGTGAGGACCCAGATGAAGCCTTCATCGGCCAGCGGGCTGATGGCATCCATCAGCTCGTCGGCCAGATCGCCGTCACCTTCTCGCCACCACAGCAGGACGGCGTCAACGACCTCATCGGAGTCTTCGTCGACCATTTCGCCGCCGCTGACCTCCTCGATCTCGGCGCGCAATGCGTCGTCGGTGTCCTCGTCCCAGCCCAATTCCTGAACAACCAAGCCGTGAGAAATGCCAAGCTTCTGAGCGTAGTTCTGCGCGTCCGCCGCGGCGACCACGGTGGTGTCCTCCCTAAACTTCCGACAGTAAGATAGGTGCAAGCGAACATGGTTATCGGCCGCAGCGCAAGCTGATCGGATGAATTGGGACCGTATGCCGCGTGTCGGGAGGGCGAAATCGGCCGTCTCAACAGGCGTCGTGGACGGCGGTACGTGCCTGGTTGATGGTGCGGCTGGCCTCGTTGAGCTTGCCGACAGGTGAGTTGTAGGTCATCTTTCTGGTCTGCACGGCCAGCTCGCGTGCCGCGACGACATACGCGGTGAATTTGTCGGCCAGTTCGGTCGGCAACGCGCCCGCCGCGGCGACGACGCCGGACTCCACTTTGGTCGCCGCGTTGTCGAGGGTGGTGGCCGCGGACTCGCGCTTGGCGGCGTAGTCGGGAGCGTTGGTGTCGTGGGCGGACACGAAGTCGTTGTACGCGGTGACGCCGGCGCCGGTGGTGGTGGCGAACTGGCCGCAGTTGTCGGTGATCGCGCGCTCTCGCGCGGCCGCGGCGCGCGAGGATGCGGCGGCCGAGGACGACGCCGCGGCGGTGGTCTTGTACGCGGCCACTTCGGCCGCGTCGGTCGTCGGTGTGCCGGGGATCTGCTCGGCACAACCCGCCACCACCGAACCCGCGGTCACGGCGACAAAGGCACAGATCAGCCCCAGTCGGCGCGCGTGCAGCTCCCTCATCGTCCGGCGTTCCCTCTCACTCACGTGCGTGACTCGTATTTCCCCGCAGAACCTACCTAATGGTATTCGCGCTGAGGTAATGACCTCGGCAGCCGTTTCGGTAAGGATGGGGGGTGCACCCGAACCTTTCGCAACGGGTGGTCCGCACACCAAGCGGGCAGGCCCGGGGATAGCGACGCCGACCAAGCAGTTCAGCCCCCATCACGAGGAGCAGATTTGACCGACCTGATCCACTCTGCAGCTTCCAACGATCCAGTAGCGACCTCCACCGGGGGCGGTGAATCCACCACCAAACCCACCGGTGAACGGGTACGGGTCATCCGCGAAGGAGTGGCGTCGTATCTACCGGATATCGACCCCGAAGAGACCAGTGAATGGCTGGAATCCTTCGACGACATGCTCGACCGGGAAGGCCCGGGTCGCGCCCGCTATCTGATGTTGCGCCTGCTCGAGCGAGCGGGCGAACGCCGTGTCTCGATTCCGGCGCTCACCTCCACCGATTACGTCAACACCATTCCCACCGAGAACGAACCGTGGTTCCCCGGTGACGAGGAAGTCGAGCGCCGCTTCCGCGCCTGGATCCGGTGGAACGCCGCGATCATGGTGCATCGCGCGCAGCGCCCCGGAATCGGTGTCGGCGGCCATATTTCGACCTACGCGTCCTCGGCGGCGCTCTACGAGGTGGGCTTCAACCACTTCTTCCGCGGCAAGGATCACCCCGGCGGCGGCGACCACGTCTACATCCAGGGCCACGCCTCGCCGGGCATCTACGCGCGCGGTTTCCTCGAGGGCCGCCTCAGCACGGACCGGCTCGACGGATTCCGTCAGGAATACAGCCACGGCGGCCTGGGCAAGGGCCTGCCGTCCTACCCGCATCCGCGGCTGATGCCGGACTTCTGGGAATTCCCGACGGTGTCGATGGGCCTCGGTCCGATGAACGCGATCTACCAGGCCAGGTTCAACCACTACCTCACCGATCGCGGCATCAAGGACACCTCCGACCAGCACGTCTGGGCCTTCCTCGGCGACGGCGAGATGGACGAACCCGAGTCGCGCGGCCTGATCCAGGTGGCCGCCAACGAGGCGCTCGACAACCTCACCTTCGTGATCAACTGCAACCTGCAGCGGCTCGACGGCCCGGTGCGCGGCAACGGCAAGATCATCCAGGAACTGGAGTCGTTCTTCCGTGGCGCGGGCTGGAACGTGATCAAGGTGGTCTGGGGTCGCGAGTGGGACGCGCTGCTCGGCGCCGACCGCGACGGCGCACTCGTGAACCTGATGAACTCCACCCCCGACGGTGACTACCAGACCTACAAGGCCAATGACGGCGCGTACGTGCGCGACCACTTCTTCGGCCGCGACCCGCGCACCAAAGCGCTGGTGCAGAACATGTCCGACAGCGAGATCTGGAATCTCAAGCGCGGCGGACACGACTACCGCAAGGTCTACGCGGCGTATTCGGCGGCGATGGCGCACAAGGGCCAGCCGACGGTGATCCTGGCCAAGACGATCAAGGGCTACACCCTCGGCAAGCACTTCGAGGGCCGCAACGCCACCCACCAGATGAAGAAGCTGGCGCTGCAGGACCTCAAGGACTTCCGCGATCTGCAGCGCATCCCGATCAGCGACGCCGAGCTGGAGAAGGACCCGTACCTGCCGCCGTACTACCACCCCGGCATGGACGATCCGGCCATCGAGTACATGCTGGCCCGCCGCACGTCGCTCGGCGGTTTCGTGCCGGAGCGTCGCTCGCCCGCCAAGGCGCTGAAGCTGCCGGGCGACGAGGCCTACCGCTCGGTGCGCAAGGGTTCGGGCAAGCAGAAGGTCGCCACGACGATGGCGCTGGTGCGCCTGGTCAAGGAACTGTTGCGCGACAAGGAGATCGGCAAGCGCATCGTGCCGATCATCCCGGACGAGGCCCGCACCTTCGGCATGGACTCGTGGTTCCCGACGCTGAAGATCTACAACCGCAACGGCCAGCTCTACACCTCGGTCGACGCGGAACTGATGCTCGCCTACAAGGAGAGCGCGGTCGGCCAGATCCTGCACGAGGGCATCAACGAAGCCGGTTCCACCGCCTCGTTCACCGCGGTCGCCACTTCCTACGCCACCCACGGCGAGCCGATGATCCCGCTCTACATCTTCTATTCGATGTTCGGATTCCAGCGCACCGGCGACAGCTTCTGGGCCGCGGCCGACCAGCTCGCGCGCGGATTCGTCCTCGGCGCCACCGCGGGCCGCACCACCCTCACCGGTGAGGGTCTGCAGCACAACGACGGGCAGTCGCTGCTGCTGGCATCGTCGAATCCCGCCGTGGTGACCTACGATCCGGCGTTCTCGTTCGAGATCGCGCACATCGTGCGCGACGGTCTGCGCCGGATGTACGGCGGCGGCGAGGCCCCGGCCAGTCAGCTGCCCGGCACCGAGGTGCCCGCGGTCGGCACGTTCGGCGGGGAGAACATCTTCTACTACATCACCTTGTACAACGAGCCCTATCAGCAGCCGGCCGAGCCCGACGACCTCGACGTCGCGGGTCTGCTCAAAGGTCTGTATCTGTACCAGGGCGGCGGTGAGGGCGAGGTTCGTGCCCAGATCCTCGTCTCCGGCGTGACCGTGCCCGACGGGCTGCGCGCGCAGGAGGTGCTGGCGCAGGAGTGGGGTGTGGCCGCGGACGTGTGGTCGGTGACCTCGTTCGGCGAGCTCCGCCGGGAGGCGCTCGACAAGGAGATCGCGGCGCTCAAGCACCCCGATGCGGATTCGGGCTCGCCATATGTCACCCAGGCGCTCTCGGCCGCGCGGGGACCGGTGGTCGCTGCGACGGACTGGATGCGCGCGGTGCCCGATCAGATCCGGCAGTGGGTGCCCGGCGACTACATCACCCTCGGCACCGACGGGTTCGGCTTCTCCGACACCCGCACGGCCGCGCGCCGGGTGTTCAACGTCGACGCGCAGTCGATCGTGGTCGCGGTGCTCGAGGGTCTCGTCCGGGACGGCACGTTCGACAAGGCCAAGGCGGTGGAAGCGGCCGCGAAATACGGCATCGACAGCGTGGCCGCCGCGCCGAAGCCGAGTGCGGACGCGGCAGAGGAACTCGCGTAGCGGACTATTGGACTGTGGAGCGCAAACCGCCGCGGCCCCGTCGGATCACCGAGGGCACCAGCGAACACGAGGTCTATCTGCCGACGGGGGCTCTGTCCCCGAATCGGCAGACCCGTGATCCGCTGCCCGACACGCTGCTCAAGCGGGTCAAGCAGTTTTCGGGCCGGCTGTCCACCGAGGCGGTGGGGTCGATGCAGGATCGGCTGCCGTTCTTCGCCGATCTGGACGCCGCGCAGCGAGCGGGCGTGCAGATGCTGGTGCAGACGGCGGTCGTGAACTTCCTGGAGTGGTTGCAGGATCCCGATTCCGATATCCGTTTCAGCCTGGACGCGTTCCAGGTGATTCCACAGGATCTGGCGCGGCGGCTCACGCTGCGCCAGACCGTGGACATGGTGCGGGTGGCCATGGACTTCTTCGAGCAGTGGCTGCCCGCGCTGGCGCGCAACGATCGGCAGCTGGTGGCGCTCACCGAGGCGGTGCTGCGGTACGGGCGTGAGCTCGGCTTCGCGGCCGCCTCGGTGTACGCCAGCGCCGCCGAGTCGCGTGGTGCGTGGGATACCCGCCTGGAGGCCCTGGTGGTCGACGCGGTGGTCCGCGGCGACACGGGTCCCGACATGCTTTCCCGGGCCGCCACGTTGAACTGGGACGCCACGGCGCCCGCCACGGTGCTGGTCGGCACACCGCCGCTGGATCAGGGCGTGTCGACGGTCGGCGCGGTGCACACCATCGCGACCAAACACGGCAGGGCCGCGCTGGCGGTGGTGCAGGGTGCGCGGCTGGTGATGGTGGTCAGCGGGCACCTGGGGGAGTCGGGCATGGGCTCGCCGTTCCTCACCGATCTGCTGGCTGAGGTGTTCTCCGACGGCCCGGTGGTGATCGGTCCGACGATGCGCACCCTCGGGGCGGCGCACGCGTCGGCGATCGAGGCGCTGGCGGGAATGGAGGCCGTGGTGGGCTGGCGCGCGGCGCCAAGGCCCGTTCACGCCACGGAGTTGTTGCCCGAGCGCGCGTTGCTGGGCGATAGAGCTGCGATAGAGGCGTTGAACGAGTATCTTGTGCTCCCGTTGGCTGCTGCCGGATCTTCGTTATCCGACACACTCGACGCCTACCTGGATTGTGGCGGAGCAGTAGAAACTTGCGCTCGGCAGCTGTACGTCCATCCAAATACCGTTCGGTACCGACTCAAACGAATCGGCGAGGTCACCGGCCGCGATCCGATGAATCCCCGGGACGCCTATGTGCTCCGAATCGCAGCAACAGTGGGCCGTTTGACACGAACGCATAACGAATCGTCTCCTTCTGTCACAGAAACCCCGTCTGCCCCATTGGCTCACGACCCCCTGTAACGGGATTGGGGAATCGGTCGATCCCGACACCCCACCTCGGATTTTGTGGGACCCCTACAAAAGCGATCGGAAAGCTTCATTCGCGCCGACATCTCATGCGGCGGGGGTCACAGTGTTGTCTTAGGGGGTGATCGCGTTGCTCACCCCTGGACAGGGGTCCCAGACACCCGGCATGCTCACGCCGTGGCTCGCACTTCCCGGTGCGACTGATCGCCTCGAGCTCTGGTCGAAGGCCGCAGGCCTCGATCTGGTCCGTCTCGGTACCACCGCGACGGCCGAGGAGATCGTCGACACCGCGGTGACGCAGCCGCTCGTGGTCGCCGCCGCCCTTCTCGCGTTCGCCGAAATCGCCCCCGGGTCGATTCCGGCGGATACAGTCGTCGCCGGACACTCGGTCGGCGAATTCGCCGCAGCCGCTGTCGCCGGTGTCATCACCGCCGACGAGGCAGTCGCCCTCGCCGCCATCCGCGGCCGGGAGATGGCCAAGGCCTGTGCGCTGGAGCCGACCGGCATGTCCGCAGTGCTCGGTGGCGATGAGGCCACCGTGCTCGCACGGCTCGCCGAACTCGATCTCGTCCCGGCCAACCGCAACGCGGTAGGCCAGATCGTCGCAGCGGGCCGCCTGGAAGCTCTGGCGGAGCTCGCCGCGAACCCGCCGGAGAAGGCACGGGTCCGCGCGTTGCCCGTCGCCGGTGCGTTCCACACCGTCTTCATGGCCCCGGCACAGGAAGCTGTCGCCGATGCCATCGCCCAGATCTCGCCGAGCGACCCGATCCGGACGCTGCTGTCGAACTTCGACGGACAACCGGTCACCTCGGGCGCCGACGCGATCGAAAAACTTGCCGCTCAGGTCACTCGCCCGGTGCGCTGGGACTTGTGCAACGAGACCATTCGCGCCGCGGCCGTCTCGGCCGTGGTCGAGTTGCCGCCGGCGGGCACGCTGGTCGGCATCGCCAAACGGGAACTGAAGGGCACGCCCAATCTGGCCCTGAAGACCCCAGAAGACCTCCCCGCGTTGGCCGAACTGACCACCTCGGGCTAGCTTTCCCCCGGCGGTTGTGCACAGCGAAGTGCAGGCCGTTCACGAACCCTACAAATAGCAACAAGAAGGGAGCCACCAAAGTGGCCGCTCTGACCCAGGAACAGATCGTCGAAGAACTCGGCAAGATCATCGAAGAGGTTACGGGTATCGAACCCTCCGAGGTGACCCTCGAGAAGTCCTTCGTCGACGACCTGGACATCGACTCGCTGTCCATGGTCGAGATCGCTGTGCAGATGGAAGACAAGTACGGCGTCAAGATCCCCGATGAGGATCTGGCCAGCCTGAAGACTGTCGGTGACTCCGTCGCTTACGTCCAGAAGCTCGAGGCCGAGAACGCCGACGTCGCCGCCGAGCTCAAGGCCAAGTTCGACAGCGCCGGCGAGTAGGGCCGAACTTTGACCACTCCTGCTCCCAGTACTTTGAACGGGAACTTCCCCAACGTCGTCGTCACGTCGATGGCGGCGACCACGTCGATCGCTGGTGATGTCGATGCGACGTGGAAGGGACTCCTCAACGGTGAGAGCGGAATCGACGTTCTCGAGGATTCCTTCATCGAGGAATACGACCTGCCGGTGCGAATCGGCGGTCACCTGAAGGTCAGCCCCGACACCCTGTTGAGCCGGGTCGAGATCCGCCGTATGGCGTATGTCGAGCGCCTGGCGACCGTTCTCGGTCGTGAGGTGTGGAAGAACGCGGGCAGCCCTGAGGTCGACAACGACCGTCTCGGCGTCGCGATCGGCACCGGACTCGGCGGCGGCGACGCCCTGATCGACTCGGTCGACAAGCTGAAGAACGGCGGCTATCGCAAGATCTCGCCGCTGGCTGTTCAGATGGTCATGCCGAACGGTCCGTCGGCGGTCGTCGGTCTCGAGCTGAAGGCCAGGGCGGGAGTGGTCACTCCGGTCTCGGCGTGCTCGTCGGGTTCGGAGGCCATCGCCAACGCGTGGCGGATGATCGTGATGGGTGACGCCGACATCGTCGTCACCGGTGGTGTCGAGGGCTTCATCGACTCGGTGCCGATCGCGGCGTTCTCCATGATGCGCGCGATGAGTACCCGCAACGACGATCCGAAGGGTGCTTCGCGTCCCTTCGACAAGGATCGCGACGGTTTCGTCTTCGGTGAGGCCGGCGCGCTCATGGTCATCGAGACCGAAGAGCACGCCAAGGCGCGCGGTGCCACCATCCACGCTCGTCTGCTGGGTGCCGGTATCACCTCCGACGGGTTCCACCTGGTCGCTCCCGATCCCGAGGGCACCGGTGCGGCCAGGGCGATGACTCGCGCGATGCAGACCGCTGGTCTGACCAAGAGCGACATCACCCACATCAACGCCCACGCGACCGCGACGCCCATCGGTGACTCCGCCGAGGCGAACGCGATCCACAAGGCGATCGGTAAGCACGCTTCGGTGTACGCGCCGAAGTCGGCACTGGGTCACTCGATCGGCGCCGTGGGCGCCCTGGAGTCGATCCTCACCGTGCTCGCGATCCGGGACGGCATTGTTCCGCCGACACTGAACCTGGACAACCAGGATCCGGAGATCGATCTCGATGTGGTGCACGGGGAAGCCCGTCGCCAGGAAATCGAGTACGCGATCAACAATTCCTTCGGTTTCGGTGGGCACAACGTCGCGCTCGCCTTCGGTCGGGCATAAGCCGCCGACTGCATTCCGATCCCCGGTGGGGGTCGTGCCAACTGAATGGTTCGACTCCCACCGGCGGTTCGCCACAGCAGCCGCCGCCGCGGCAATCTTTACGAAGGAGTGAGCGCGATGACCATCATTGCTCCCGCGTTTCAAGACACCACCACCGATCCGCGCGACCCACTGGGTCGGCTCCAGCGCTTCTTCGACCCCGGCACCGTCCTGCCGCTGCATCCGCGTGACCGCTCCGGCGTGCTCGCCGCGATCGGCGAGGTCGACGGGGTCCGCACCGTGGCCTATTGCTCCGACGCGACCGTCATGGGCGGCGCGATGGGCGTCGAGGGCTGCAAGCACATCGTCGACGCGATCGACACCGCGATCGAATCCTCCATCCCCGTCGTCGGGCTGTGGCACTCCGGTGGTGCGCGCCTGGCCGAGGGTGTCGAGGCGCTGCACGCGGTAGGCCTGGTCTTCGAGGCCATGGTTCGCGCGTCCGGTCTCGTTCCCCAGATTTCGGTGGTCCTCGGCTTCGCCGCCGGTGGTGCCGCCTATGGTCCCGCGCTGACCGATGTGGTGATCATGGCGCCGGAGGGCCGCGTGTTCGTCACCGGACCCGACGTGGTGCGCTCGGTGACCGGCGAGAACGTCGACATGGCGACCCTCGGTGGTCCCACCACACACTTCAAGAAGTCCGGCGTCTGCCATATCGCCGCCGATGACGAGGCCGACGCCATGCACCGCGCGCGCCGGCTGGTGTCGATGTTCGCCGAGCAGGGCGAGTTCGACCTGGTCGCGGCCGAGCACGGCGATGTCGATCTCAAGGCGATGCTGCCGGAGTCGGCCAAGCGCGCCTACGACGTGAAGCCGATCGTGCACGAGCTGCTCGACAACGTCGACGGTGAGTCCTCCTTCGAGGAACTCCAGGGTGGTTACGCCCGCAGCATGGTCACCGGTCTCGGTCGTCTCGGCGGTCGCACCGTCGGCGTCCTGGCCAACAACCCGCTGCGCCTCGGCGGCTGCCTCAACTCCGAAAGTGCCGAGAAGGCTTCACGTTTCGTGCGACTGTGCGACGCGTTCGGCATCCCGCTGGTCGTGGTCACCGACGTTCCCGGCTACCTCCCCGGTGTCGGCCAGGAACTCGAGGGCGTGGTTCGACGTGGCGCGAAGCTGCTGCACGCTTTCGCCGAAGCCCGCGTTCCGCGCGTCACCCTGGTGACCCGCAAGATCTACGGCGGCGCCTATATCGCGATGAACGCCCGCGCCCTCGGCGCCACCGCCGTCTACGCCTGGCCCGGCTCCGAAGTCGCCGTCATGGGCGCCAAGGCCGCCGTCGGCATCCTGCACAAGAAGGCGCTCGCCGCCGCCCCCGAATCCGAACGCGAAGCGCTCCACGAGCGTCTCACCGCCGAGCACGAGCAGCTCGCGGGCGGCGTCGAACGCGCCGTCGCCATCGGCGTCGTCGACGAGGTCATCGACCCCGCCAAGACCCGCAGCATCATCGCCGCGGCCCTCGCGGCGGCTCCGGCCCGCAAGAGCCACCACAAGAACATCCCGCTGTGATCTGAACTGACGCAGCAATTTCGGGCCCTGGGAGATCGATCCCGGGGCCCGAAGTCGTGCTGGGTGGCAGTCGGTGCGGGGTCGAACCTGGTCTACCGCGCCGCTGTCGTGCTCGTTCGGGGGATAATGGCAGGGTGCGCTATGAGGAACTCGCAGATGTCCCGTGCTCGATCACGCGGCCGCTGGTGATCTTCGGTGATCGCTGGACCTTGCTGATCCTGAAGTACAGTTTCGCCGGTGTGCGCCGTTTCAATGCGTTCCAGAGCGCGCTCGGTATTTCGCGAAGCCGGCTGCGTGACCGCCTCGATCGTCTGGTCGAACACGAGATCCTGGTGAAACGTCCGGCCGATGACGGCGTCTACGAGGAATACCGCCTCACCGAGAAAGGCCACGCCATCTATCCGATCCTGATGGCTGTCCGCGACTGGGGCGACACATACATGGCACCAGACGGACCACCGGTGGAATACCGGCACCGAGGGTGCGCCGGCGAAGCCCACACCCACCTGACCTGCGACACCTGCGCGGCCGACGTCACCGCCCGCGACATCGAGCCCGAAGCGGGCCCCGGAATGACCGCGCGCACGCTGGACAATTGATCACCACGCTCTGACGCGAGCATCGGTCGAGAGCCGGCCGCCACCAGCGCGTGGTGATCTTGATCCGCGGGGTGGGTCAGGACGTGTGCCAGGTGACCTGGTCGTCGAGGGGGGCGCGGGCGGTGCGGAAGGCGTTGATCGGGTGGGTGGTGTCGGGGTGGCCGAAGGAGATGCCGAAGACGACCTTGCGGGTGTCGGGGATGGCGAAGTAGTCGCGGATGAAGGGGGCGTAGGAGGCCAGGGCGGCTTGGGGGGCGGCGCCCAGGCCGAGAGCTTGGGCGCCGAGGAGGAAGTTCTCGAGCCAGAGGCCGCAGTCGACGGCGCCGTAGATGCCCAGGTCGGCTTCGGAGGTGACGATGGCGACGTGCGGGGCGTCGAAGAACTCGAAGTTGCGCACCATCTGGCGCATGGTCTTCTCGTGGTCGCCCTTGACGATGCCGACGCTGTCGTAGAGCTGGAACCCGCAGGCCCGGCGACGGTCCCGGTAGATGCCCTCGTAGGCGGCGGGGAACTCGAAATCGGGTGTGCTGCCTGCGGTTTGGATGTGGTCGAGGAGTTCCTTGCGGAACCGCTGGGTGCCCTCGCCCGCGGTGACCACGACCTGCCAGGGCTGGGTATTGCACCACGACGGCGTGCGCTGGGCGAGGGTCAGCAGCTGTTCGATGGTCGCGCGGTCGACCTGTTCGGCGGTGAACTGACGGCAGCTCCAGCGTTCGTCGGCCAGCCGCTGGAGGGTGGCGAAATCGCTGCTGTCGTGGTCGGTCTGCGCCATCGCGTGGCTCCCTCGGGTACGGAGAACTGGTCTCATTTCGAGACTGAATCTAGCAGTTCCGCCGCTGCCGCGGAACCCGCCGGCACCACGAGTTCGGGTGCCGGCGGGCGCGGATCAGCCGCGTCGGCGGCCGACGACCAGGATCGCGATACCGATGCCGGCGACCAGCGCTACACCCGCCCCGATCAGGACGTACCAGGCCCACGGCCGGGCGATCGTCGCCGGACCGCTCACGGCGACAGGCTGTTCCGCTGCCTGCTGCGCACTGGCACCGATATAGGTCGGGCCGGGCTCCGCCGCACCGGCCACGGTGACGTCGAGCTGTACCGGCGTCGGGGGCAGAGCGTCGGCGCCGGTCGGTATGCCGACCTTCACCGCGAGGTAATACCAACCTGCCACCGACTGCGCGCGAACGTCGTAGCTGTCGCGGTTGGCGTAGCGGACCGGCACCGATGCCAGGCGAAGTTCGGCGCCCGATCGGCCGGTATAGGCGTTGGTGTCGGAGCCGATTTCGGTGCCGAGCGGGGAGTACAGCGTGGTCGTCACGTTCGAGGCCGCGATGCGATTGGCGCCGCCGGTCTCGGCGAAACGCACCCGGTAGGCCAGGCCCTGTCCCCACTCGAGCCGAACACGGTAGAAGACGTACTCGCCCGACTGCACGGTGTCGGTGTAGCTGCCGCCGCCGGGCAGCGTGGCGGCGGTCGTGAACGAGCCACTGCCGCCGACCGGCCGGGCAGGCGACGTCGGTTCGGCGAACGCGGTCTTGGTGGTCGAGGCCGCCGGGCCGGGATCGGTGACGCCGGGTTCGATGCCGACGAGAATCTCCACGGGCAACCGATCGGAGGAGCCCTCCGACACCAGATCCCAGGTCAGCTCGAAGGTGTAGCGACCGGCGCCGGTGCACTTGTCGGACTCGAACAGCGGTTTGGCCGCGCCGTCGAAGGCCTTGGCGATGGTGAGGGTTGCGCCGTCGCTCGATCTGGTCTCGAGTTCACGCTCGCGAATGCCGCACTCCACGCTCTCGCGTCCGAAGAGGCGAAGGTCGAGTGCGTTCATGTCTTCGGTCGTCGAGGTGCTTCGCCCGCGGGGGAACGAGACGATCCCGGTGAAGTAGGCCGTGGCGCCCTCGGGCACGTCGACCGCGTAGTACCGCTTCTCCCGCTGGCCGAGGGTGTCGAGGTACTGGCCGGGCTTCGCGAGCGGTGCGGTGCCGATGCTGCCGGTGCCGGTGATGGGCGTGCCGGTGGCCTGGTAATCGCGCAGTGCGGCCGTACTCACCCGCGGCAGAATGCGTTCCAGCGCGGCGCCGTCGGCCGCATCGCTGTAGGTGCCGCCGGTGGCCTGCGCCATACAGGTGAGCTGGGCGCGCGCCTTGTCGTCGACGGCGAAGCCGATCGAATGCACGATCAGGTCGACGCCCTGCTGCTTCAACTCCTTGGCGACCTCACACGGGTCGGGCGGGGAACAGGTGTCGTCACCGTCGGAGACGAGCACGATCGAGCGCGGACCGGAATCGGGCAGTGCGTCGGCGGCTCGGCGCAGCGCGGTGCCCATCGGGGTCCAGCCGCGCGCGTGGATGCTGTCGACAGCGGTGGTGAGGGCGGGCTTGTCGATGATCTTCGGCTGCTGCAGCACTTGGACGTCGCGGCAACCGGCCGCCTTGTCCGCCTCGGAATTGCTCGTGCCGGTGCCGTAGGTCGTGAGTCCGACCGAGGATTCGGTGGGTGCGGAGGCGACGAACGAGCGGACGGCCCGCTTCGCGGAGTCCATCATGGTGCCGCCCTGATCGGGCCGTTCCATCGAGCCGGAAGCATCGAGGATGAGCATGGTCGGCGCGTATTGTGCGGGGTCGGCCTGCGCCATGGCCGGTAACGATGCGGGCAGCACGGTGAGGGCTACTGCGGTGAGTGCGGCGGTCAGCGTGCTGATTCTCGGCATCGTCCTAGATTCGGTGTCGCGGGGTGAAACCGGACAGACGTTACCGATCGCTCGGTGGTCGCTCCACCCCTGCTGAAGTGGTGCAGCCCACCGTTTGAAAACATCGGTCACGTTTGGGCAGGTGAGGACGTTGCGCTCGGGGGCGGCTCGCGCCTGCGGCGAATCGGGGCAGTTCCGGGGCACAATCGACCGCATGGCTTTGCAGGCCCGCGACGCGCAGGAGCGCAAACGGCACGGCAGGCACTACACGCCACCGGAACTCGCGCGGTTCCTGGCGCGACGGGCGCTGCGCCACGCGCCACGCGCCACGACGCTGCGTGTGCTCGACCCGGCCTGCGGGGATGGCGAGCTGCTGCTGGCGGTGCATCGGGAAATCGCTTCGAACGCACCGGATGTGACGGTTCACCTCACCGGATATGACCTGGATCGACAGGCGGTCGCCGAAACCGCCGGGCGGGCCGACGCGCTCGGTGTCGAAATAGACTGCCGTGCAGGTGATTTCCTGGCAGCCTCCGCTCAACTGGCCGACGGCTCCTTCGACTTGATCATCAGCAATCCGCCGTACGTCCGGACCCAGCAGCTGGGCGGAGCGACCGCTCAGCTGCTGAGCAAACAGTTCGGCCTGCGCGGGCGGATCGACCTCACCCATCCCTTCGTCGCGGTCGCGCCGCGGCTGCTGAGGGCCGGGGGCGTGCTCGGATTGCTCTGTGCCAACCGCTTTCTCACCACGCGGGCCGGATCGAACCTGCGCCGAATTCTCACCGATGAACTGACCCCGGTCGAGCTCTACGACCTCGGTGACACCAAACTCTTCGCCGCCGCGGTGCTGCCCGCGATCACCGTCGCCCTGCGTGCCACCGGACCACCCGACTGCCGCTATGTCTCGGTCTATGAGGAATCAGGGATCGAACCCGACTGCACCACCGAGCTTTTCGACGCGCTGGCGGGCGACGATGCCTGCCGAGTCGGCGCCGGGGGGCGGGTGTTCGCGGTGGAGGTCGGCGTGCTGGCGACTGGCGACGTGGTGGCCCGTGCGCCTGTGACAGACGTGCGGTCGCCGCAGCCGTCGGCCACGGTGACTGCCCCGCCGACAGTGGGTGCGGAGCCGGCAGGGCTGCTCGCCCCGCGAGGCGGGATCCGATCCGGCCGTCACGGTGACGCCGCGTGGCGCATGTCGCGCCCCGCTGTCGATCACTGGCTCGGCCGGATCGCCGATCGCACCTGGCGCTCGTTCGGGGAGGCCGCGCGGATCCGGGTGGGGATCAAGACGACGGCCGATCGGGTGTTCATCTCCGACCGCTGGGATCAGATGGACCCGACGCCGGAGCCGGAACTGCTGCGGGAGTTGATCACTCACCATGATCTGCAACCCTGGCGAGTCGCGATGGCACGCGGCACGAAGGTGCTCTATCCCTACGATCTGCTGCAGCCGCGCCGCACCCCGATCGACCTTTCCGAATTCCCTTGTGCAGCAGCATATTTACAATCACACGAACAAGCTCTGTCGGGCAGACGTTACGTACTCGACGGCGGCCGGAAGTGGTTCGAGATCTGGGTTCCACAGCGTCCGCATCTCTGGGGCGCACCGAAATTGGTGTTTCCCGACATCAGTGAACGTCCGCGATTCGCCCTCGACCGATCGGGTGCGGTGGTCAACGGTGACTGCTACTGGATCTCGCTCACCGATCTCGGTGCGGGCCGCGCGGCCATCGATCTGGCGTACCTGCTGATGGGCGTGGCGAATTCGGCACTGGGACTGCGGTTCTACGACGCCGTCTGCGGCAACCGGCTGTACTCGGGCAGGCGCCGCTGGATCACCCAGTACGTGGCGCGACTGCCGGTGCCCGATCCTGGCTGTCCGGCGGCGGGTGAGGTCGTGCGAAGGGTGCGTGCCCTGCTGGAAGACGGTGTACCGGTGGCTGATTCGGGCATCGACGAGGTGGTGGCGGCGGCCTTCGGCGTCTCAGTGGATGTCGCGCAGACCGACCATCGGTAGCAGCGTGCGCCGCGCGAACTCGCGCCCGGCTTCGGCGTCGTCGAGTGGAATGAGTCCGTCGGGGGTCAGCGCCAGCGACAGCGCGAGCCGCGCCATGATCTCGGCGACCAGATCGGGATCGAATTCGGGCACCGGCGCGCTGACCTGGAGCTCGCGCAGCTTCTCGGCCAGATACGCGCGCCCGACGGCGAGGATGGGCCCTGCGTCGGTGGTGAGCCGGGGCAGGATGATCTCCGGCTCGGTGCTGAGCAACCGGCGTAGCAGTTCATTGCCGGCGATGGTGGTGACGAAGGCGACGAAGATCTCGACGAGCTGCTCGCCGGGTTCGGTCACCGCGCGCACCCGCTCGTCGATCTCGGCCACATAGCGCTGCGCCTCGCGCACGCCGACGGCTTCGACCAGCTCGTTCTTGGATTCGTACCGCCGATAGAGGGTGGCCGGGCTGATGCCGGCCCGCCGCGCGATCTCGCCCATGCTCGTGCGCTTGATCCCGAAGTCCAGAAATGCCGACAGCGCGCTGTCGAGCAGCTTCTCCCCGTCGGTGACAGGCTTTTCGAGTATCCGCGCGAGGATCGACGTAACGGTAGGCATTACCCCATTATCCCCGCGGCGGCAGATCCAAGGCGGCCATCTCCTGCTCGATCGCATTGGCCGCGAAATGTACTCCGCGAGAACGGAGCTCGTGAACACGGGATTGGAGTGCCTCGACCCCGCCGGGCTGGGCCGCGATATCGGCCACGCTGAGCCGTCCCGCCGCTCGGCGCACACCGGAATGCACGTAAGCCACCGTGATACCTCCTGCCTCGCGTATCCGGTGCCGATCGCCACTCTTATGATCGGACGCAATACGCAGGAGAAATGCTATCAGGGTTCCCTACTGGTCACTTGCTCAGTGTGACGGGTCACAACACCTCGGCGTCGCGATGGTTGGTCAGATTGTGCAGATACACCGCCGCGTTCAGCTTGATGCCGTCCTGCTGTGCCGGGGTGAGTTCGCGGCGCACCTTGCCCGGCACTCCTGCCACGAGTGAGCCGGGCGGAATCTGCGCGCCCTCGGGAATCAGGGCATTGGCCGCGATCAGGCTGCCCGCGCCGATCACCGCGCCGTTGAGCACGGTCGCGCCCATGCCGACGAGAACATCGTCGCCGATGGTGCAGCCGTGCAGAATCGCGTTGTGTCCCACCGAGACCCCGGTGCCGACAGTGAGCGCGAAACCGGGGTCGGCGTGCAGTACGCAGCCGTCCTGGATATTGGTGCGCGCGCCAATGCTGATCTGTTCGAGGTCGCCGCGCAGCACCGCCGAGTACCAGACGCCGACCTCGGCGCCCAGACGCACCCGCCCGATCACGGTCGCGTTCGGCGCGATCCAGGCAGTGTCGTCGATCTCGGGAGTGAACCCGCTCACCTTGATGATCATGAACGTCATTATTGCGCCGCACCGCGGAACTGCGCACGGTGGGCCGCCGGAGACGTGCCGAGCACCCGGTGGAAGTGGTGGCGCAGACTCACCGTGCTGCCGAAGCCGGTGTCGCGGGCGACCCGGTCGACAGTGTCGTCGGTCGATTCCAGCAGCAGCCGGGCATGGTCGATGCGCTGCTGCAGGAGCCACTGCTGGGGACTGGTGCCGGTGCGATCGCGGAAGCGGCGGGTGAAGGTACGCCGCGACATCAGCGCCTCGCGTGACCAGTGGTCGAGGTCGACGGCGGTGTCGAGGCGGGCGCGAGCCCAGGCCATCGCGCATTCGATCGGGTCGTCGGGGTCGTCGTCGGGCACCGCGATCGGGATGTACTGCGCCTGCGAGCCGTGGCGGTGCGGTGCGGTGACCAATGATCGTGCCAATTCGGTGGCAGCGCGGACGCCGAGGTCGGTGCGGACGATGTGCAGGCAGCAGTCCAGCGCGGCGGCGACGCCCGCGGAGGTGATCACGTCGCCCAGGTCGCTCCACAGGGTGTCGGCGCGTACGTGGACGTCGGGGTAGGCCAGAGCCAGTGCGTCGGCGGCGGCCCAATGGGTGGTCACCTCGCGGCCGTCGGCGAGCCCGGTCGCCGCGATCGCCCAGGAGCCGAGGCACAGGCCGACCAGCCGGGCGCCGTGGGCGTGGGCGGTGTGGACCGCCTCGTTCAGCGCGGGCGAAATCCCTTGGTCACGGACCCATCCGGGAAAGAC
This sequence comes from Nocardia sp. NPDC055165, assembly GCF_053606985.1. Classification (NCBI taxonomy): domain Bacteria; kingdom Bacillati; phylum Actinomycetota; class Actinomycetes; order Mycobacteriales; family Nocardiaceae; genus Nocardia; species Nocardia sp. NPDC055165. The sequence continues at coordinate 5,068 of NZ_JBSGSS010000025.1, read as the reverse complement.
CACCAGGTCGGCGCTGCTCACGGTATCGAGGCCGTATCGGACGGTGATGTCGAAACCGGCTGCGGTGGACAGTGTTCCGGGTTCCTCGGCGCAGACCCGCACGTCATAGGGCGACGTGTCGTCGACGCCGGTACCGGATCGGCCGAACACCAGGCTCGGCACCGACAGGTGGAACGGGCTGATTCCGTCGAACGCGATCACGGCCACCGAGGTCATGGCCCGATCTTAGCGTTGTACGGCCTGCAGGCCACTGTCGGGCGGTGGCCCGCTCGGCGAAAGTTATCGGCATGACCGAGATGATCACCCGCCCCGCCCTGGCAGCCGCCCTGCACATCGGCGGCCCGACCCTGCGTTTCCGCTACGGCGGACTGACCTGGCTCACCGATCCGACGTTCGACGAGCCCGGCGACTACCCGGGTCCGATCACCCTGCACAAACTCAGCGGCCCGGCCGTACCGGTCGAGGAGATCGGGACGATCGACATCGTGCTCCTGTCGCACGACCAGCACGCCGACAACCTCGACACCGCGGGCCGTGCGCTTCTCGCCGAGGTCGACACGGTCCTCTCGACACCGGATGCCGCGAGCCGGATCGAGGGTGTGCGCGGCCTGGCGCCGTGGGAGACGGTGACCGTCGGCGCGGTGGAGGTCACCGCGGTGCCCGCACTGCACGGGCCGCCGGGATGCGAGCCGCTCAGCGGTGTGGTCACCGGATTCGTGCTGCGCGCGCCGGGCGAGCCCACGGTGTACGTGTCCGGCGACAACGCCTCGGTGGAGTTGGTGGAGCGGATCGTCGAGCGGGTCGGGCGCATCGATGCCGCGGTGCTGAACATCGGCGGGGCCAATGTGGGGCGCTTCGGCGACAGTGACGTCACGTTGAACGCCCGTACCGCCGTCGCGGCCGCCGCGGCGCTCGGCGATGCCGTGATCGTCGCCGTGCACGCGGAGGGATGGGGTCACTTCAGTGAGTCGCTGGACTATCTCGAGCGCACCTTCGCCTACGCCGATCGGGCGCATCAGCTGATCGTGCCGGTGCGAGGTGAAATGTTTTCCGTGTGAGCGGCGATTCAACGAATAGTTCTGCTATCTAACATCTTTCATGCGACCCGCACCTGCTCCTGCCAGGTGCGGGTCCGCGGGCTGAGGAGAAGACATGTTGCGGAAGTTACTGAGGGGCAACCTGTTCCGGATTGCGCTCGGTGTGCTGATGGCTGTGGTGGTGTTCGCTGTCGGTGCCTGTTCGTCGGACGGTGGTGACTCCGGTGATTCCGGATCGACTTCGGTTTCGAAGACGTCGGTCACCGCGACGCCGTCGGTGACGCCGACGAGTTCGCCCGCGGCATCCACTGTTCCGGGAGGTTCGGGTGGTGGATCGACGCCGGAGTCGTCGTATTACCACTCACCCACGCAGGCCGCGCCGGGGTCGCCCGCGCAAGGCGAGATCCCGCCCGGGTACACCTGTGTACCGGGGCCGGAGTGTGGAACGGACTCCTGCGGTCACAACGAATGCGGTATCCCGCCCGGGTACAACTGTGTGCCCGGCCCGGATTGCGGAACAGACTCCTGCGGCCACAACGAGTGTGGTGAAACGGTCCCGCCGGTCACGACGACCCTCGCCCCGACCACCACGCCACCCGCGGTGACGACCACGCAGACAACAGCACCGCCGACCACCACTACCGTTCCGGCGACGGCCCCGGAAACGACGTCCAGCCCGCCGGCTCCAGCCCCGGCGTAATCGGCGCTGCCGCGACACGCGATCGAGCCGACGGCTGAGCTCCGGCCCAGGTCCTAGGCTTGCCCGATGACGCGAACGGGCGTAGTCGTCGGGGTGCCGACGGAGGTCAAGCCGCAGGAGTTCCGGGTGGCGCTCACCCCAGCGGGCGCCGCCGAACTGGTCGCGCACGGGCACGAGGTGCTCGTGCAGGCCGGTTCGGGTGCCGGGTCCGGCTTCGCTGACGACGACTACCGCGCCACGGGTGCGTGGATCGTGGCCGACGCCGATCAGGTCTGGGCACGAGCGGATCTGGTGGTGAAGGTGAAAGAGCCTATCGCGCGGGAATACTCACTGATGCGCCGCGATCAGGTGCTGTTCACCTTCTTGCACCTGGCGGCATCGAAGGAGTGCACCGACGCGATCCTGTCCGCGGGAGTTGTCGCCATCGCGTACGAGACGGTGCGCGGGCCCGACGGGTCGCTGCCGTTGCTCGCACCGATGAGTGAGGTGGCGGGCAAGCTCAGCGCGCAGGTCGGGGCCTACCACCTGATGGCGCCGATGGGGGGCGGTGGCGTGCTGCTCGGCGGTGTGCCCGGGGTGCGACCGGCCGATGTGGTGGTGCTCGGCGGCGGTGTCGCGGGGACGAACGCCGCGAGTATCGCGGTCGGGATGGGTGCCGTGGTGAGCGTGCTCGATACGAACCTGGCGCGCCTGCGTGAGCTCGACGCTCGCTTCGCCGGTCGGGTCGGCACCCTCGCCTCGCATGCGCTCGAGATCGAAAAAGCCGTTGTCGCCGCGGATCTGGTGATCGGGTCGGTGCTGGTGCCGGGGGCCAAAGCGCCGAAACTCGTGTCCGACGAACTCGTCGCGCGCATGCGGCCCGGCTCGGTGCTCGTCGATATCGCCGTCGACCAGGGCGGTTGTTTCGCCTCGACCCGGCCGACCACCCACGCGAATCCGACCTTCGCCGTGGCCGATTCCCTGTTCTACTGCGTGGCGAACATGCCGGGCGCGGTGCCGCACACCTCGACGGTGGCGCTCACCAACGCCACCCTGCCGTTCGCCTCGGTGATCGCCGACAAGGGCTGGCGCGGAGCCTGCGCCGCCGACCCCGGCCTGGCCGCTGGACTCACGGCCGTCGACGGCAAGCTGCTGTCCGCCGAAGTCGCGGCCGCGCACGGATATTCCCTCGGCGCGTAACCGGGCCGCGTCGCGGCTACCGGCCGCCGCCCAGGTACCAGTCCGGGTCGCCGTCGATGGGCAGGTCGCGCAGCTTGTCGGGATTGCGCACCACATTGATGGCGACGACGCGACCGGCGTCGATGACGAACGAGAAGACGCCCAAGTTGGTGCCGTCGAAGACGACCAGGCCCGGCATGCCGTTGACCAGCACCGCACGACCCCAGCCGTTCGCGGCGGTGTACCAGCCGAGCAGCATCTTCGCGATGAGCTCCGCGCCGCGCACCGGCTGGCGGATGGCGGGCACCTTGCCGCCGCCGTCGGCGGTGAGGACCACGTTCTCGTCGAGAATGCCGAGCAGCGAACTCAGATCACCCGAGCGCCAGGCCAGCGAGAACGCCGAGACGACCTTCTCCTGTTCGGCGGGCGAAGCGGGAAAACGTGGAGTGCCGTTCTCGACGTGCTTGCGGGCACGGGAGGCGAGCTGCCGGACCGCGGCAGGCGTACGCCCGACCACCTCGGCGACCTCGGGGCCGGTCATGCCGAACACGTCTTGCAGCACGAACGCGGTGCGTTCGGCGGGCGAGAGCGACTCGAGCACGACCAGCAGCGCGGTCGTGACGCGTTCGTCCTGGGAGATGCGGTCGGCCGGATCGTCCCAGGAAGTGACCTCGGGTTCGGGCAGCCACTCGCCGACGTACTGTTCGCGGCGAGCGCGCGCGGACCCGAGCTGGTCCAGGGCGAGGCGGCCGATGACGGTGGTGAGCCAGGCACGCAGGTTGTCGATCTCGCCCGCCTTGCCCGCGTCGAACTGCCGTTGCAGGCGCAGCCACGCGTCCTGCACCACGTCTTCGGCGTCGCTGATGCTGCCGAGCGTGCTGTACGCGAGACGCCGCAGGTACGGGCGGTGTTCCTCGAAGCGGCGGGCCAGTTCGGCCTGATCGAGAGGCTGCGATGCGGTCATGGTGTGCGCCCGTTCGGTTGATCTTGCTCGGTCCCGGCGAGTCTAGAAGTGCCGTCACAGTGATGACGAAGCAGTGGTCGCGGGTGTGACATTCGGGTCGAGGGTTACCCTCGGCCGGTGCGGAACGGGACACCGACGGCGGTCGGGCTGGTGCTGGGATTTGTGCTCGATCGGGTCTTCGGCGATCCACGGCGGTGGCATCCGGTAGCCGGGTTCGGTTCGGCGGCAGTGGCATTGGAAGCCGAGACCTATGCCGACGATCGACGTGCCGGGGTGGTGCACGAGGTGATCGCGGTCGGGTCGGTGGTCGGGATCGGTGCGCTCGCTACCCGCAGGAGAGGCGCGGGTGGTGCTGTGCTGCTGACCGCGTTGGCTACGTGGACCGCGTTGGGCGGTCGCAGCCTCGTTCGTGCTGGACACGCTATGGCCGATCGTCTCGACGCCGGCGATCTCGTCGGTGCCCGCGAACTGTTGCCTTCGCTGTGTGGGCGGGACCCGTCGGTGCTCGATGCCGAGGGGCTTGCGCGCGCCGCGCTCGAATCCATCGCTGAGAACACCTCGGATGCGGCGGTCGCGCCGTTGCTGTGGGGCGCGGTCGCGGGTGTGCCGGGGGTGCTGGGGTACCGCGCGGTCAACACACTCGACGCGATGGTCGGGTACCGGAACGAGCGGTACGAGCGGTTCGGCTGGGCTGCTGCTCGTACCGACGATGTTGCCAATCTTGTTCCTGCCCGGGTCACCGGGCTGCTCACGGCGGCCCTCGCTCCGTTGGTCGGCGGGAGACCTTCGGGTGCGTTGCGCGCGTGGCGGCGTGATGCTGCCGGGCACCCGAGTCCCAATGCGGGGGTTGTCGAGGCGTCTATGGCGGGAGCTCTCGGTATCGGGTTGGGTGGACGCACGCAGTATCGGCACGGGACCGAACTTCGGCCGACCCTGGGTGACGGGCCGGCGCCCACTGCCGCGGATCTGCGGCGTGCGGTGCGGATGTCGGGGGCTGTGCAGGTTGGTGCGGTTGCGGTTGCGGGTGTGATTGCCTGGCTGCGGGGTGGTAGGCGTGCGGGGTGGTAGTGGTGGGGATGACAGGGGATAGGTAGTCCTGGACGGTTTGACGCTGTGTTTGTTGGCGCGCTGGCGCGCGCGTGTCCGCGGCCCTGAGGGGCCGCCGGTCAGGCGCCGCGGAATCGCTCCTTCGTCGCATCTCCGCCAGCT
>NZ_JBSGSS010000024.1:0-58829 GCF_053606985.1 Nocardia sp. NPDC055165 | reverse complement strand
ATCAGGTGCCGTTGCTTGCTCCTTCGTCGCCTACGCAACGGCACCTGATCGACGGGACGGGCGCGAACCGCCGACTTCGTCGGCGATCCCTCCTCGAGGTCGGGATGTGCGGGGCTGGGAGTGCGGTCATGGCGGTGCTGCGGTGTGGTTTATGGCTCGATCAGGTGGCGACGGCGGGGCTCGTGGTCGTTGGTTCGTCTTCGGTGGCGGGTTCTTCCGTATCGGCCGGTGTGACGATCGCGGCGCGGGCCATCGCGCCGAGCGGGGTGTGGTTGAAGACCAGGTTCAGCAAGAACGCGGTGGCCGCGCCGAGGGTGACGCCGCTGTCGAGAAGGATCTGCGCCGAGGTGGGGAACTTGTCGAACATGTCCTTGGTGAACACCGGCAGCAGGCCGATGCCGATGGCGGTGGCCGCGACGGTCGCGTTGACCCGGTCCGTCAGATCGGCTTCGAGCAGTGTGGTGACGCCGACGATGGCGACCGTCGCGAACAGCACCAGCCCGACGCCGCCGACCACCGGCTTCGGAATCACCGCCACCACCTCGCCGATGCGGGGCACCAGCCCGAGCACCACCAGGATCGCGCCGCTCACCGCGGTGACATACCGGCTGAAGACCCTGGTCGTGGCGACCGCGCCGACGTTCTGATTGAAGATCGTGTCGACGAACGCGGTGAAGATGCCGCCGAGCACACCCGACAGGCCGTCGCCCACCAGGCCGCGCGCGAGATCGCCCCTGCTCAGTGGTTTTCCGGTGATCTCGCTGATCGCCAGCATGCTCGCGGTCGACTCGGCGAACACCACGGCCATCACGATGCTCATCGCCACCACGGCGGTCACCGGGAACTGTGGCGACCCGAAGTGGAACGGCTGCGGGATCCCTATCCAGTCGGCGGTTCCGATCCCGGCGGTGGTGATCAGTCCCATCGGCAGCGCGATCACGATGCCCGCGACCAGCGCGATCAGCACACCGAGCTGCGACCACACGCCGCGTCCGAGGCAGACGAAGCCCACCGCGATCAGCACCACCACCGCCGCCAGCCCGATATTGGAGGGCGAGGCGAAGCCGGCCGACTTCGGGTCGGTTCCGATGATCAGGCCCCCGGCGACCCCGATCAGCGATACCCCGACCACGGTCAGGACGGTTCCGGTGACCAGTGGCGGGAAGAACCGCACCACCCGCGCGAACGGCCACGCCAGCGCCACCCCGACCACACCGCCGACCAGCATCGACCCGTACACGGCGTCGAGGCCGTACTCCTTGGCGATCAGGATCATCGGGTTGAGCCCGACGAACGTTGCGCCGCAGACGATCGGCAACCGCGCACCGGCCAGCTTGCCGACGCCGAGGCTCTGCACCAGCGTGATGATGCCCGCGACCAGCAGGTCCGCACTGATCAACAGCGCGATCGTCGCCCGGTCCAGCCCCGCGGCCGCGCCGAAGACCAGCGGCACGGTGATACAGCCGGTGTACATGATCAGGACGTGCTGGATGCCGAAAGCCAGTTGCCGAGCGAACGGCAACCTGGTGTCGACGGGATGCGCCTCACTCATGTAACAGGTTGTAGTCCCCGTTTTTTACCGTGAGTGAGCGCCGTGTTTCGTCGGCGTTGCGGGTCGGATATATCACCCGGTGGGTTCAATACTGCTGGTAGCCGCCCTGTGGGTAGTTCGGTTGCTGCTGTGCTGCCCGGATCCAGCGCCCGGTCGACGATGCCGCGGCAAGGCTGAGCATCAAGACCGCGACCGCGGCTTGGACGAGCCCGATGGCCACACTCGCGCCGGATGTCACCGAGGATGACGCGGAGGTCGCGAGGGAGACGAGGCTGCCGAGTGCGCTGAGCGCCGCCACGGAAATGACGATCACCCGGCCCGCTGTCTTGCGGAGGAACAGCAGGATAGAGCCGGTGAGGAGCAACAGGCCCAGCGCGGCGCCGGTGACGACGAAGGTCATCACCAGCGGCGAGACGGACGTGCTCGAACACTCGAAGCTGCCGTCCGGCTTCTGGACGAATTCGCCGGAGCATTCGTAAGCGCGTGTGGCGTTATAGCTGACCACCGCACCAACAAGGGAAACCAGCGAAAGCAGAAGGGCTAGAACGGCAGCGATGATCCCGGTAGCGCCCGAGGCTGCAGGCTGGGGATAGCCGTATGCGGGCGCGCCGGGGCCGGGCGTCGCGTATCCGGGAGCGCCATAGCCGGGCACAGGGGCGCCGTACCCGGGAACGCCGGGGCCCGGTGCTCCGTACCCGGGAACGGCTTGGCCGTACGGGTTGTAGCCCTGCTGGCCGTTCGGCGGATAGCCCTGACCTTGCTGCTGCCCATACGGATACCCCATGACGCCCCCTTTTTCCTCGGATACACCTGCCGAAATTCGTTCGCACGGTGCGCGGTCCGGTCGGACGCGCACCGGCCCGAACTATACGGCCGGGTCCCGACGCGTGCTCAGATGCGGCTGAGCAGCGTCAACGGGTCCTCCAGGAAACCCGCTGTGGTGGCGAGGAAGCGGGCGCCGAGTTCGCCGTCGACCATGCGGTGGTCGAAGCTGAGGCCGAGGGTGGTGACCCAGCGCACGGCCAGTTCGTCACGGAAGACCCAGGGGCGCTTGCGGATCGAGCCGAGGCACAGGATCGCGGCCTCGCCCGGATTCACCAGCGGGACTCCGCTGTCGACACCGAAGACGCCCACGTTGGTGAGGGTGAAGGTGCCGCCGCGCAGGTCGTTCGGGGTGGCGTTGCCGGAGCGGGCGGTGTCGGCCGCCCAGCTGATCTCGCGGCACAGCTCGCGCAGGCTCAGTGACTGAGCCTCCTTGAGATTGGGCACCATCAGGCCGCGATCCGAGGCGACCGCGATCCCCAGGTTCACATAGTGCTTGGTGACGATCTCCTGGTTCTGCTCGTCCCACGCGGTATTGATCCCCGGATACTCCGCGATCGCCGCCAGCGTGGCCTTGGCGACCAGCGCCAGTGGCGTGAGCGTGAGACCTTCGAAGGACTTGGTGGTGCGCAGGTGATCGAGCAGTTCCATCGAGGCGGTGCAGTCGACGGTGACGAAGGTGCTGGCCTGGGGAATCGTGCGCGAACTGGCCTGCATCGCGGCGGCGGTGCGCTTTCGGATGCCCGTGACGGGAGTGCGTTCTTCCCGGGCGGTCGGCTCGATCAGGCCGTCCCCGTCGGTGATGTGGCCGTTGGACGGAGCGCGCACGACATCGCCGAGGCGGGCGGGGGTGCGCGGCTGGGTCACCGGCACGGCCGAGCGCACATCGTCGACGGTGACCGCGCCCTCCGGCCCCGACCCCGCGACGAACCACAGGTCGATGCCGAGTTCCTTGGCCAGTTTGCGGGCCGCGGGAGTCGCGGCGGCGCGATGGGTGCTCGGCGTGCTCGAGGCCATGGACGGCGTGGCCTTCCTTCTCCGCGAGGTCGATTCGGCCTCGGGCCCATAACCCACCAGCACGTTCGTGCGGGGCTCCGCGGTCGGTGGGGCCGACACCTCGAGATCGTTGCGCACCCGGATCAGCGGCGCGCCGACCGGGACGGTGTCACCGGGCTGAGCGAGCAGTTCGACCACGACCCCGGAGAACGGCGACGGCAGCGCCACCACCGCCTTCGCGGTCTCCACCTCGGCGATGGTCTGGTTCAGTTCCACCGTGTCGCCGACCGCGACGGCCCAGGACACCAGGTCGCCGTCGGCGAGGCCTTCACCCAGGTCGGGAAGGCGGAACTCGAGAACATGACCGTCGTCATCGGCGGCTGGTTCCGGCACGAGGGCACCTTTCATCACGCGGCTAGACAGCGGTCGACCGCCGCCAGAATGCGGTCGGGGTCGGGCAGGTGGTGCTTTTCGAGCTTAGCCGGGGGGTAGGGGATGTCGTAGCCACCGACGCGCAGCACCGGCGCCTCGAGGTGATAGAAGCAGCGTTCGGTGACGCGGGCCGCGATCTCGGCGCCGAGCCCGGCGAACACGGGCGCCTCGTGCACGATGACCAGCCTGCCGGTCTTGTCCACCGATTCCGCGATCGTGTCGACGTCGATCGGCGAGAGACTGCGCAGGTCGATCACCTCGAGCGAATGTCCTTCCTCGGCGGCGATCTTCGCCGCGGTGAGCGCGGTGGCGACGGTACCGCCGTAGGCGACGACGGTGGCGTCGGCACCGCGGGTGCAGACCCTGGCCCTGTGCAGGGGCAGATCCGGTTCGCCTTCGAAATCTACGTCGGCCTTGTCCCAATAGCGACGTTTCGGTTCGAAGAAGATCACCGGGTCGTCCAGTGAGATCGCCTGGCGAATCATCGAATACGCGTCGGCGGGCGTACTCGGTGATACAACGCGAAGGCCCGCGGTATGCGCGAAATACACCTCGGGTGATTCCGAATGGTGCTCGACCGCGCCGATGCCACCGCCGAACGGAATGCGGATCGTCAACGGTGCCTTCACTTTTCCGCTGGTACGGTTGTGGATCTTGGCCACCTGCGACACGATCTGGTCGAATGCCGGATAGACGAAACCGTCGAACTGGATCTCCACCACGGGGCGGTATCCGCGCAACGCCATCCCGAAAGCCGTTCCGACGATGCCGGATTCGGCCAGTGGTGTGTCGATGACGCGATTGTCGCCGAAATCCTTCTGCAAGGTGTCGGTTACGCGGAACACACCACCGAGCCGGCCGATGTCCTCGCCGAGCAGGACGACTTTGGCGTCGTCTTCCATCGCGCTGCGCAGGCCGACGTTGAGGGCGCCGGCGAAGGTGGTGATCATGACTGCGCTCCTTCGGCGAGGTAGGCCGAGAGCTGTTGGCGCTCTTCGGTCATCAGTGGATGCTCGGTCGCGTAGACGTTGTCGAACATCCGCACGGGATCGGGGTCGGGCATCTCGATTGTCGCGGTGCGCAGCCGGCGGGCGACCTCGTCGGCCTCGTCGGTGACCTGCTGGGTGAATTCGGGGGAGAGGTCGCCATCGCGGTCGAGGAGCAGACGCACGCGCTCGATGGGGTCGCGCTGGGCCCAGTACTCGGTGTCGGCGGCGGTGCGGTAGCGGGTCGGGTCGTCGGCGGTGGTGTGCGGGCCCATCCGGTAGGTCATCGCCTCGATGAAGGTGGGGCCGCCGCCGGTGCGCGCGCGTTCGACGGCCTGGCGGGTGACCGCGAGGACGGCGAGCACATCGTTGCCGTCGACCTGCACGCCCGGAATCCCGTAACCATCGGCTCGGTGGACCAGCGGGGTATGGCTCTGCACGGCCACCGGTTCGCTGATCGCCCACTGGTTGTTCTGGCAGAAGAACACGACCGGCGCGCTCCACGCCGCGGCGAATCCGAGTGCCTCGGCGAGGTCGCCCTGGCTCGTCGCACCATCGCCGAAGTAGGCGATGGTGGCGATATCGGCGCCGTCGAGATGGGCGGCGAAGGCGTAACCGGTCGCGTGCAGCCCCTGGGATCCGACGACGATATTGGCATTGGTCATCTTGACCTCGCCGGGGTCCCAGCAGTGGTGTGAGACGCCGCGCCAGAGGGCGGTGAGCTGCTCGGGCGCGACGCCACGGCAGTAGGCGACGGCGGTTTCGCGGTAGGAGCAGAACACGTAGTCGTCGGGGTGCAGCGCGTGCGCCGAGCCGACCTGTGCGGCTTCCTGGCCGAGCAGCGGCGGCCACAATCCGAGCTGGCCCTGGCGTTGCAACGCGGTCGCCTCGATGTCGATCCGGCGGGTGATCACCATGTCCCGATACAGCTGCCGCAACCGCTCGGCATCGATGTCGGCGACGAGCGCGCCGTGCTCCCTGTCGAACACCCGGCGGCCGTCGGGCTGAACCAGCTGGACCGGGTAGGTCTGCTTCTGCGACATCGTGATCGCCTCCTCGCCACCGCGCCTTGTGGGCCGATGCAGGTACGCCACTCCGCTGAGTGCGATGTGTATCACTCAGCATCCACCATAACGCGGTGTGCGCAAGCGGTACACGCGCACATGAGCAGAATGCATGGTCTACGGGGGTGGTGCGCTGTCATACTGCGTTGTATGACCAGTCGCGAACCGGACGTGACACTCGACGCCACCGACGCGCGTTTGCTGCGCGAGCTGAACGCCAATCCCCGTGCCACCGGGGTGGAGCTCGCGGCGCGCCTCGGCCTGTCGCGCAACACGGTGCAGGCGCGTCTGGCGCGCTGGGACAGCGGTGGGGTGCTCGGCAGCTTCGAACGCCGGGTGGAACCGCGCGCCCTCGGCTACCCACTGGCAGCGTTCGTCGCGGTCGTGGTCGACCAGCACCGACTCGACAGCGTGGTGGACGAGCTGGCCGATGTCCCCGAGGTCACCGAGGTCTGCGGGATGACCGGCGCCACCGATCTCACCGTCCGCATCGTCGCCCGCGACGCCGACGACCTCTACCGCATCGCGGGCCGAATCCTGAAGATCCCCGGCGTGGAGCGCACCAATATGGCCCTGGTCATGCGTGAGCTGGTGGGACCGCGGACCGGCCCGTTGCTCGACCGGCTGGCAGGACCGAACTGAACTCGGCCCTGCCGCCGGACCCTCAGGTGCCGGTGGGCAGGAAGCGGCGCACGACGAGTCCGGCTACCAGCGCCCAGAAGGCGCCGCCGATGCCGAAGAGGGTGGTGCCGGAGGCGGCGACGAGGAAGGTGACCAGGGCTGCCATGCGATGGGCGGGGTCGCTGAGGGCGCCGGTCAGGGCGGCGGCGAGGGTGGCGAGGAGGGCAAGGCCCGCGACGGTTTCGATGGTGCCCGCCGGCGCGGCGGCGATCAGAGTGACCAGGGCGGCGGAGGCGAGGCCGAGGACGAGGTAGCCGGCGCCCGCTGTCGCCGCGGCGATCCACCGGCGTTTGGGGTCGGGGCTCGCCGACGGTGCGGCGGCGAGGGCGGCGCTGATCGCGGCGAGGTTGATCGCGTGGCCGCCCGCTGACGCGCCGAGGATGGTGCCGATACCGGTGACGAGCATGGCGGGACGCCACGGGACCTGGAAGTCGAACGAGCGCATCACCGCGACGCCCGGAATGTTCTGCGAGGCCATGGTGACGATATAGAGCGGGATGGCGATGCCGACGACGGCCTGCCAATGCCACTGGGGGACAGTCCATTCCACAGTCGGAATCATGGCCGACAATTCCAGGTGCCGGTTGTTCACCACGATGTCGATGCCCGTACCGACGGCCGCCGTGGCGAAGGCGACGAGCACGGCCCACTTGGGTGCGAACCGTTGCAGGACCAGCCACACCACGATGACTGGGACCACCACGGCGGGCGAGGTGCGCAGCGCCTGCACCGGGGCCAGGCACAGCGGAACGAGGACACCGGCCAGCATCGCCTGCGCGATCGGCACGGGGATCGCGGCCACCAGCGAGCCGAGCCGCTGCCACAACCCGGTGATCACGATCAGTACGCCGGTCACCGCGAAGGCCGCGACCGCGCCCGGCCAGCCGCCCGCGACCAGTCCGGTGCTCGCGAGCAGGGCGGCACCCGGCGTGGACCAAGCCAGCGTGATCGGGATCCGGTACCGCACACTCAGCAGCAGAATGCCGATGCCCTGGGTGAAGCACAGGATCAGCAGGCCCGACGCGGCCTGCGCCGGACTCGCCCCCACCGCGCGCAAACCACTCAGCACTACCGCGAACGAACTCGTGAAGCCGACCAGTGCCGTGATGGCGCCCGCACCGAGCGGCTGTGCGATGCCCGTCGGTTTGTCGGCGATATCGGGCGAAGTGGTGGAGACCTGCGACATTGTGCCGATACTGCCCGACGCGGTGGGGGCCGTCGCCTGCCAGTCTCGCGAAAGTGGCCTGATTCGTGCGTGCCGATGGTGGGTCCAGTTTCGCGACCGGCCTGTGAACGATGCGACCGGGTTCGCGGGCCCGGCGTCGTGCGTTGCCGCGCCGGAGTCACCGGCACGGTCGGCGTTGCCGGGTGAAGTCGTGCGTCGATAGGTGCCGCGGAGCCGGTTCGATGCGTAGGGTGTCGGGAACGGTTTCGCAGGCGGGGGCTTGGAGGAGGAGTGGGAGTGGGCGCGGTATTGATTTCCTCGGCTGAGCTTCGGGAAGAGCTGGCGGACAAGCCGATTCACCTGCTCGATGTGCGGTGGGCGCTGGGCGATCCCGATGGCCCGCAGCACTATCTCGACGGGCATGTTCCGGGCGCGGTGTTCGTCGATCTGCCGACCGAATTGGCCGCCGCGCCGGCGCCCCCGCGCGGCAGGCATCCGCTGCCCGATCCCGGCACCTTCGAGAAATGCGCGCGCAGTTGGGGATTGAGCTCGGGCGACCCGGTGGTGGTCTACGACGCGACCGGCGGCATGGCGGCCGCGAGGGCGTGGTGGCTGCTGCGCTGGGCCGGTGTGGACAACGTGCGCATCCTCGACGGCGGGCTGCCCGCGTGGATCGCGGCCGGTGGGGAAGTCGCGACCGGCGCCGAACCGGATCCGGTGGGTGGTGACCTGGTGGTGCGCCCCGGCGGTTTGCCGATGGTCGATGCCGACGCCGTCGCGAAATGGCCGGGTGTGCTGCTCGACGCGCGCGCGGGCGAGCGGTATCGCGGCGAGGTCGAACCGGTCGATCCGCGTCCCGGACACATCCCCGGCGCGGTGAGCGCACCGACCGCTGAAAACCTGGATGGCACAGGGCATTTCCGGAATGCCGAAGAACTGCGCGCACGCTTCGCGGGATTCGGCGACGGCCCGGTCGCGGTGTACTGCGGCTCCGGCGTCACCGCTGCCCACCAGATCGCGGCGCTGGCGATCGCGGGCATCGACGCCGCCCTCTACCCGGGCTCGTACTCGCAGTGGTCGAACGATCCGAAACGGGCGGTGGCGACCGGAGAGTAGGCGCTGCTGGGAGTGCCTGGCGACCGCGGGGTTCGGTGGTGTGACAGCACTGGCTCGGACCGGCTGCGGACCCACCCGAGCTCACGGGCAGCCGCGGGCGATGTCGTGGAGGGTGGCGTTGTCCGCAGCGGTGACGGGTAGGTCGTAGTCGACCGCCACGGTGAGGTACTCGGCGGCGTAGAAGCAGTGGCTGGGGCGCGCGGGCGGCAGCGATTCGGCCGGGGTGTCGTAGTGTGTGGTGTTGGATCATGATGTGGCCGAGTTGGATTCGCTGGTTGCCAGGATTGGTTGCCGGTTCGCCCGGCCCGAGCCTCGGTGACCCGGCTGCGGTTGTCCCGGGTCACCATGTGCGCAGCGTTTGTCTCGGAGGGATCGAATGGTCGACTTTACTGTTGATGTGTCGAAGCTGTCCGGCTTCACACTGGATCTCCAGGACATCGGCGCCAATTTCACCGAGAACGCGGGCCGTTTACTACCGGGTTTAGCGCTACCAGCCGGAACAGCCGGACAGCTGGCACAGCTGTCGGTGTCGATCCAGAAGCTGCAAACCACACTGTCCGGCGACCATCAGAAGGACACGAGCGCCCTCGGCACACTGGGTTCCGGACTGGGGACCGCGGCCACCGCGTACAAGAATTCCGATGAGCAGCACGCTGTCTCGATCAACCAGGCCGCGGCGAGCTTGACCGACGGGCAGGGTGTCGCGGCGACAAGCCAGGCCGGGGACGTCCGCCGATTCACCGGCCTGCAGCAGCCCAGCCTGCAGAACGTGGAGGAAGCCCAATACACGGTCCGCCAGGTCGTCACCGGCTGCGTCGGGCTGCTCACCTCCTACGACGAGCCGCTCGGCCGGACCATCGGCATCAAGCCCGTCGCCGATTACCTGGCGCCGGTGGAAGCGGACTGGGAGGCGCTGCAGGGAGTGGGTAAGCGGATCGGCCTGCTCGGCATCAACGACTTCGCCCACTCGCAGAACCTGTCCGCGGGCACCGGGTGGATACAGGCCGACTGGACCGGTGCAGCCGCGACCGCGTTCGGAGCTACCGCGACCACCCTCGGACAGTCGAACGACCACGATCCAGCGGATCTCCGGCGCTTTGGGCTACGAGTCCGGCCGGGCCACCCCGGTCTACAACGCGAGCGAATTCGAACTCCCGGAGAAGGTGATTGTCGACCTGGGTGCCATTCGGTACGGATACGGAGACAACGTGTGGTTCGAACACGCTGTCTCCGTCTGACCCGGCTACTCCGGTCAGGTCAGTCGGGTGCGAATCCGTTGATCTCGAAGGAAATCACGACAGCGGCGACCGCGGCAGCGCCGAGGACGAACGTCACCGTAGACGCCAGTGCGAAAACCCGGATGCGCCGCCACCAGGACAATCCCAATCCGGCGGCAATCGCGACGAGCGCCGGAATCATCCACGTTATCCAATACCACGGCGAGATTGGTTCCGTGTCGCCTCGGTATTTCTTGGGAGTCGCAGTGGGCTCGGGCACGTCGAAGACGTTCTGCAGTAGCACGACCAAGGGGAAATAGGCGATCACCGCCAGTAAGCCGCCGATGATGACTCCGAAGATCGCCGGGACCAGTACATCATCGGTCCTGCTGTTCCTATCAGTCATATCCCCACCTATTTCGAACCCGACCAGGAGTGCACCGCACCGGAACCGTATACCAGGAACGACTTGGCGAGGCCGAGTTCCTCGCTCTGCGCCATGGTGTTCACAGCGGACTGAGCCATGTTGCCGTAGTCGTCGTCGGTATGGAAATTGTAGACATCACAGATGTGGGACTGCTGCTTCAATTCGATCTGATGTGATCCGGCCGCACCTGGATGGGCGACCACAACGGTGGTCGAGGCGGATCGCCGATTCCTCCAGCACGTAGTCGTCGCCGGTCACGCGATAGTAATGATCGAACAATTCTTTGGCGACGGGGCGATCTCTCGAGCTGAAGTAGATCCCCACGGCTGCCGCCTGGGTGGCATTGGCTTGAATCAATTCACCGGTGAAATCGCGAATTGTCTTGAATTTGCTCGAGTCGACTACCGGAAAATTTGGATGAATAGAAGTGTCGTAACTCTTGATCGGCGGCGCCTGTCCGTTCTCGCCACCTTGAACTTCCTCGTACATCACATTCTCCAACTCGCAGGTCTACGATATTCCTGCGCGGTCCGATGCTGGTCGGGCCACTCGGACTCTACTTCGCCGCGGGTTCGATGGTCAATTTCGGTGGCACCGAATCTGTTGTGGTGCAATGCATCCGGGTTATCGGCGGTCTGCCCCATCGCAATCCGCGCAGGGCGAGCCAGTACTGCAACTGCACTCGGTGGTCAGTCGAGCGGGTGCCCTGCCGCCGGTCGTGCGATAGCCGGGCGTGATCTGGCGGCGTCGTCGCCGGTGCGACCGGTACCAGTCGTGGTCGGCGGTATCGAGCCGGGTCAACACGAGCGCGACAAGCAGACGCCCGAATCACACGGATGCCGTTGCAGTACTAGTTCGTGACGCCGTTGCATGTCGCCGGGTTCCACAGCCCCAGGTGGTGGACCTGCGCATACCGCGCTGCGGCGCGGAACTCGCGCTGATACTGGTAGGGGTGTGAGTGTGAATATGTGTATTCGTGTCCAAACCCCTGCGCGATCTGGTTGAGGTTGAACAGCACCCCATCCACCCAGACATACGCCAGGAGCCGACCGTATTTGTCGGTGCTGTCCTGCGACGGATCGGGCCTCACGACTACTTGTTTGCCGACCAGCACCCGCTTGGCACGGTCAGCCGCCTCGGTACCGAAACACTGCACCGACTTGCGCGGATCCTGGGTCTCAGGTGTGTCCAGACCCAACATCCGGACCCTCACCTGTCTGCTGTCCTTCAGGATCGACACCGTGTCACCGTCGATCACCTGCAACACCGGAAACGGCCCCGCTGCATCAGCCGGAACCGGAATTGGACTCGGCACCTCACTGGGCGGTGACGCCGACTCGACTCCAGGCACCTGACCACATGCCACAGCCAATAGAACCATCACCACGGCGCCGACAGCTGCGACGCCGTGACTCACGTCCCTCAGGCCATGCCGAACGGAGCGCTGCCGCACAACCAGGGAATCACGCAACATCGCCCTCAACAGTCCAGATAATGCGGGTGTCGCAGCCGTCGTGACTGCCCGGCGCGCGCCGGACTGCCGGGTGCGGGTGTGACCGGCCCATCCGGTCCGATCACCGCGCACCCGGCAACCGCGAGCACTGTGACGAGCAACCACGCCGGTTTCCCCATACCCGCATGTTGTAGCCGGTGGTACCGACAACAACCGCGCTTCGAGCGGCGCTGGGCGAGGGGAAGGCCGCGTCAGTCGACGATGCGGCCTACAACCAGGCTCGGGCCAGCAGGTCGTCCGCGGCCTGCGCGGCCGGGTTGGGCGGGAATCGGGTGGCTGCTATCGAGGAGACGTGGGCGCCGTCATGGCCGACCAGCCACGAACCGCCACGGTCTTCGCATTCGGCGATCTTGGCGAAGACGGTGAGCAGGAAGGTGATGGATTCACTGGGGTCGATGGTGTGCGCCAGGCGCTGGGATTCGCCTGGCCGCGACAGATCGAGCCAGACGCCTGCCTGACCGTCCAGCCGCATGCCGAGGATCTTCGTGGTGTCGATGAAGGTGAATTTGCGCCGTTCCCAAGGGGTGTTGGGTGTGTAGCTCTGCTCGAGAACCTGGAGCAGAATCGTCATCGCTGCCCTCCGCACGAATTACAAGGGGTCATCGGTCGAACCGGATCGGTCCGGTCCGCCTGGGTCCATATGGAGTTGTCGCCGGTGGGTGTTCCGGCCCGTGACCTGGGGTTATTTCAGTATGTTCTCGTTGCGGCGAGAAATCCAGGGGTATGGCGGCCGTGATCGGTGTCGGTGCCGCCTGCTTGGATGGAGTCCATGCTGCACGGTCTGTGGTCCCCCGAATCGGGCCTACTGCTGTGGCACGACGCGGAGCCGGTCGCCGTGGGGTCGGTGCTCGGCGACATCCTGGATCGTGCGAGGTTCCGGCACCGGGCCCAGGTGCTCGTCGTCGATGCCGGGGGACAGTCCGGGACCGCCGAGGTTCGCGCACACGCGCTCGCCCCACCGACGGCGGCCGTTGTGCTGCGCAGCCGACTGCCGCGCGAGCACATCTCCGGCGACCTGCGGTTCCTCGCGCACGTCGCGCGCGGCATCGAACGGTGGGTGCGAGCCGGTCGGGTGGTGCCTCAGATCGAGCGGGCCGACGGTCAGTGGTGGGTGCGCTGGCGGCTCGTCGGCGGACAACGTCAACGGGCATGGCTGGCCGAGCTGGCCGCCGCGATGCCACCGGCGCTGCGGGTGGCGGGCCCGCCCGCCGCCGTGCTCGACGACCTGTGCACACACCTCACCGACCCGATCGCCCGCGAATATCTCGCGCACCGCACGATGACGCACCCGCTGCTGGCCGCGCTGGTTGCCGACACCCCGTTGGACGCCGGCTCCTACCGCCTGTCGGAAACGCTGACGCAGTGGCGGGAAGGCTATGCCGCCGATGAGCCGGAACTGGTGTTGCGCCTGTGCGAACCCGACGGCGAATTCGGCACGGCCGACGAATCGGTGGCGCTGTGGCGACTGCAGGTGTGCCTGCGCCCGGTCGACGACGCACCCAAACCCGTTGTCTTCGAAGATGATCCGGTGCTCGTACGGACGGCGGCGGAGAAACTCGGCCAGGCGCGCAAGGCCTACCCGCGCCTGCGCGACCTCCCCACCGATCCGCGCGGCCTCGACCTGCTGCTCCCCACCGAGGTGGTAGCCGACCTGGTGGCCCACGGCGCACATGCCCTGCAGGAAGCCGGTATTCGGCTGCTCCTGCCACGGGCCTGGAACATCGCCGAACCGAGCATGCGATTGCGCGTGAGCAGCCCCGCCGCCGCCGAATCCACCGTCGGCCTCAGTGGCCTGCTCTCCTACCGGTGGGAGTTGGCGCTCGGCGATCTGGTGCTCACCCAGGCCGAGATGGAACGGCTGATCAGCAGCAAATCCGACCTGGTCCAGTTGCGCGGCGAGTGGGTGCAGGCCGACCATCGAGCACTGGCCGCCGCTGCCCGCTACGTCGCGCAGCATGTCGACGACAGTCCGATCACCCTGGCCGACATGATCGGTGAACTCGCCGCCGAGCGGGTCGACAATGTCCCGGTCACCGAGGTCACCGCCGACGGCTGGGCGGCCGAATTGTTCGCCAGGGAAAGCGAACCCGAGCCGGTTCCGGTTCCGGTCGGCCTGAAAGCCCAGCTACGGCCCTACCAGGAACGTGGCCTGAGCTGGCTGGCCACGATGAGCCGGCTGAACTGCGGCGCGATCCTGGCCGACGACATGGGGCTGGGCAAGACTGTGCAGGTGCTGGCGCTGCTCGTGCACGAGCGCGAGGTCGGCACGGCTGCCGCGGCGGGTGAGAAGACACAGCCCGCGGTGGTCGACGAACACGCCGCCCTCGCGAGCTTCGACGCTGGGGCGCAGGTCGGACCGACGCTGCTGGTGTGTCCGATGTCGGTGGTCGGTAACTGGCAGCGGGAGACCCAACGGTTCGCACCTGACCTCCGGGTGCTCGTGCATCACGGCCCCGGTCGGCTCCAGGGCACGGAATTCGCTGCGGCGGTGGCTGATTCGGATCTGGTGATCACCACCTACGCACTGCTCGCCCGCGATATCACGCTGCTGAACGAACAGCAGTGGGAGCGGATCGTGCTCGACGAAGCACAGCACATCAAGAACGCGGTGACCAGGCAGGCGCGTGCGGCCAGGGCACTCACCGCGCGACATCGGCTGGCGCTCACCGGAACTCCGGTGGAGAACCGGCTGGAAGAACTGCGCGCGCTGTTCGACTTCGCCATGCCGAAACTGCTCGGCAGCCCGCAGTCGTTCCGCGCCAAGTTCGCGGTGCCGATCGAGCGCGAACGCGACCAGCAGGCCATCGACCGGCTGCGGCTGATCACCGATCCGTTCGTGCTGCGCAGGCTCAAAACCGATCCGGCGGTGATCAGCGACCTGCCGGAGAAGCTGGAGATGACGGTGCGGGCCAACCTCACCGTCGAACAGGCCGCCCTCTACCAGGCCGTCGTCGACGACATGCTGGAGAAGCTCAAAGACGCGAAAGGCATGGCGCGCAAGGGCGCTGTGCTCGGCGCGCTGACCCGGCTCAAACAGGTCTGCAACCATCCCGCGCATTACCTGGGTGACGGTTCGCCGATCCTGCGACGCGGCGGCCACCGCTCCGGCAAGCTGGCGCTGGTCGAGGACGTGCTCGACGCGGTGCTCGCCGACGGCGAGAAGGCCCTGCTCTTCACCCAGTTCCGTGAGTTCGGCGACCTGATCCTGCCCTACCTCACCGAACGGTTCGGCACCCCGATCCCGTTCCTGCACGGCGGCGTGGCCAAGCAGCGCCGCGACGATATGGTGACCGGCTTCCAGGGGGAGAACGGCCCGCCGCTGATGGTGCTCTCGCTCAAAGCGGGCGGCACCGGGCTGAACCTCACCGCCGCCAATCACGTGATCCACCTGGACCGCTGGTGGAATCCGGCCGTCGAGAACCAGGCCACCGATCGCGCGTTCCGGATCGGCCAGCAGCGCGCGGTGCAGGTCCGCAAGCTGGTGTGCGTCGACACCATCGAAGAGCGGATCGACGAAATGATCAACGGGAAGAAGCAATTGGCCGATCTGGCGGTCGGCGCGGGCGAGAACTGGATCACCGAGATGAGCACCGACGAACTGCGCGAGCTGTTCACCCTCGGCGCCGAGGCGGTGGGTGAGTAGATGGCCGACTTCAGCCAGTTCGGTCCGCGCAAACCGGTGCGCGGCGGCGCCCAGGCTCGCGGCGGTTTCGGCCGGACCTGGTGGGGCAAGTCGCTGCTCGACTCGGTGGAGAAGGTCGCCGATGCGGGCAGGCTCTCGCGCGGACGCACCTACGCCAGGGTCGGGCAGGTGGTGAACTACCGGATCGAACGGGGCGCGGTGACCGCGGAGGTGCAGGGCAGCCAACCGAGCCCGTTCACCTCGGTGCTGTCGATCCGGCCGCTGCGCGAGGACGAGGTGGACCTGCTGCTCGCCGAGATCAGGGAGGCGCCCGGCATGCTCGCCGAGATCGCCTCGGGCGCGCTCCCACCCGCGCTCGGCCCGCACCTGCTGCCGACCACGGCCTCCGAACTGGACTTCACCTGCAGCTGCCCGGACATGGGCTGGCCGTGCAAGCACGTGGCGGCGGTCTGCTATCTGCTCGCCGAACGCCTCGACGAGCAGCCCAGCGAGATCCTCACCCTGCGCGGCCTCGACCTCGACACCCTCATCGGCGGCGTCGAGAAGTCCGCGCGCACCGCAGATTCCGACGACCCCTACGGCGACGAACTGGTCCTACCCGAGCTGCCCCGCGTCGAATTCCACGCCGTCATCGACGACCTCGACGCGATTCCGCTGCGTCGCGCGCTACGGATGTCGGCCGAGGACGAACCGACCGCGGCAACCGGCTTACGCGAATTGCGCTCGCTCTATACCGAATTCGACGACTGAGTCGACGGTTCGGCCCGGTCTGCTGTTCGACCTGGCATCAGCCCAGCTCGTACTCGAACCAGATGTGGTGCCCGCCTTCGGCATCCACGTACAGCGCGCCGGTACCGGTGATGCCGGTCAATTCCCCGGTGCCGCTACGGGGGACGATGTGGAAGAATTCGTCGGTGCGGTCGGTACCGCCGGTGGTGGCGGAGTGGACGAAGTTGAAGGCACCGGCTTTGCCGTGCAGCGCACCCTCGAAGGACTCCATCGCGAGATAGGTGCCCGCGCCGGTGCTCATGTCGAAGGCGGCGGTGAACAGCGTGGCCGAGAGCCCTTCGATCTCGCCCGCGTAGGCCTTCGTCATGGTCGAGATGCCGACCGGCATCCCGGTGACGATGGGGGGCTGCGGCGTCAGTTCGGTGGGATCGAACGCGGTGACCTCGAAGGTGCCGATGGCTTTCATGCGCCGATGCTAAACCCGTCCACCGACAGAAACCGGCTCGCGGACGCGGCGATTCACGCGGTCGGCTCGATCCGGTAGAACCGGACGGCATTGGCGCCGAACACCTTCCGCAGGTCGTCGGTGCTCGCGCCCGCGTCGCTCAGCGCGGTGGCCACGGTCTCGGCCGCGCCGCCGAGGCTGGTGATCGGCTTGTCGACCGGAAAGTTCGACCCCCAGATCAGCCGGTCGGCGCCGAACACCGCCAGCGCGTGGGCCAGCAGCGGCGCCACCCGTCTCAGCAGAGCGGGGACAGGTGTCGCAGTACCGCGTCGTGGCACCGGGTGCCCGAGCACCGGCATCATCAGCCCGCTCACCTTGGCCACCACGTTGGGCTGCGCGGCCAGATCGGTGAGGTCCTCGCGCCACCGATCGAACAGGAGCTCCCGCTGTCCGCCGGTGTGCCCGGTGTCCTTGCCGACCGGCCCGAAGACGCCCGCGGGCGTCCCCAGGTGATCGAGCACGATCGGTACCTCGGGGAACCGTTCGGCCAGCGCCGTCACCTCGGGTAGCTGCCCCGAATACACCCACGCGTCGAACGAGAGCCCCCGCTCGGCGAGCTGCCCGAAGCCGTTCAGGAACGCCGGGGCGGTGAGTGCGCCGTCGTGGGCGGCGAAGGACTTCACGCCGGGATCGGGGTGGTAGGCGACCATCGACCGGATGCCACGGAACAGCGGCGACGCGGACTGATGCGCATCGAGCACTGCGCCGAAGTCCGCGCCGGCGGGGTCGGCCGAGCCGATGATCGTAGCCAAGGCGGGCGTGTCGACACCGAACGGCAGGCTCGCCACCCAGCGCGTCTCGTCGGGCTTCCAGCCCGTCCACTGCACCTCGATTTCCACCACGGATTCGACCGGCGTATTTCCCCGGTCCGCGCGGTAGTCGGCGGGCAGATAAGGCTGGAGGTAGGCGCTGGGCTCGCCGACGAATTGGCGGTCACGCAGCGGGGCCAGCTTCGCCGCGGTACCGACCGGCAGAGGCAGATAGCGCATCAATTTCGCGAGCTTGCTGAACTCGCGTGGGGTGGCATGCGGATCCCACTGGTGAATATGGGCATCGATGATGTCGAAGTCGGTCAGATCCATGCTGTGCGTCCCATCGCCGCCGCTGGCAGAGCTCACGGCGATTGTCACACGCCAACGGCGTGTCGCGACGGATTACGCGGCTCACACAGTGCGCCGATACTGTCCGCCCACCGCGAAGAAGGCATCGGTGACCTGCTGCAATGTGCACACCCGCGCCGCGTCCATGAGCACATCGAAAATATTTCCGTCGGTGTGCGCTACCTCGGTCAGCCGGGCCAGCGCGCGATGGGATTCTTCGGCGTGATCAGCCTGGAAACCGTGCAGCCGGTCCAGTTGGGAGCGGCGTTCGGTTTCGGTGCCGCGAGCCAGTTCCAGCGGGGCGTGTTCGGTGTCGTCGTCGCGGCCGCGGAAGGTGTTCACCCCCACGATCGGCAGCGATCCGTCGTGTTTGCGCTGCTCGTAGCGCATGGACTCGTCCTGGATGCGGCCGCGCTGATAGCCGGTCTCCATCGCGCCGAGCACTCCGCCGCGTTCGCTGATCCGCTCGAATTCGACCAGCACGGCCTCTTCGACGAGATCGGTGAGTTCGTCGACGACGAAACTGCCCTGGAGCGGATTCTCGTTGACCGCCGGCCCCCATTCTTTGGCGATGATGAGCTGAATCGCCAGCGCGCGGCGCACCGAATCCTCGGTCGGGGTGGTCACCGCCTCGTCGAAGGCATTGGTGTGCAGGCTGTTGCAATTGTCGTAGACGGCGATCAGCGCCTGCAGAGTGGTGCGAATGTCGTTGAACTGCATTTCCTGGGCGTGTAGCGAACGCCCGGAGGTCTGCACGTGGTACTTGAGTTTCTGGGCGCGTTCGCCCGCACCGTACCGGTCGCGCATCGCGATCGCCCAGATCCGGCGGGCCACCCGGCCGATCACCGTGTATTCGGGATCCATGCCATTGGAGAAGAAGAACGACAGATTCGGGGCGAAGTCGTCGATCGCCAGCCCGCGCGCCAGGTAGGTCTCCACATAGGTGAATCCGTTGGCGAGGGTGAAAGCGAGCTGGCTGATGGGATTCGCGCCTGCCTCGGCGATGTGATATCCCGAAATCGAGACCGAATAGAAGTTCCGGACGTTGTTGCGCACGAACCATTCCTGGACGTCGGCCATCATGCGCAGGCTGAATTCGGTGGAGAACAGGCAGGTGTTCTGGCCCTGGTCCTCCTTGAGGATGTCGGCCTGCACCGTGCCGCGCACGGTCGACAGCGTGCGTGCCCGGATATCGGCGGCTTCCGCCGATGTCGGCTCGCGCCCTTCGGCATCGGAGAAGCGCTGCAGCGCTTGATCGATCGCGGTGTTGAGGAAGAAGGCGAGGATGGTCGGGGCGGGGCCGTTGATGGTCATCGAGACCGAGGTGGTCGGGGCGCCGAGGTCGAAACCGTCGAAGAGGGTGCGCATGTCCTCGACGGTGGCCACCGAGACACCTGAGGTGCCGACCTTGCCGTAGATGTCGGGGCGTTCGGCCGGGTCGTGGCCGTAGAGGGTGACGGAGTCGAACGCGGTGGACAGGCGGGTGGCTTCGGCGTGGGCGCTGAGGACCTTGAAGCGGCGGTTGGTGCGGGCCGGATCACCCTCGCCCGCGAACATCCTGGCGGGGTCCTCGTTCTCGCGTTTGAACGGGAAAACGCCTGCGGTGAACGGAAATCGGCCGGGCAGGTTCTCGGCTCGCAGAAAACGCAGGAGGTCGCCGTCGTCGGTGCAGCGGGGCAGGGCCACCCGGGGAATGCTGGTCCCGGACAGGGATTCGCGGCGCAGCGGCGTGCGCAGTTCGCGGTCGCGGATGCGCACCACCTGTTCGTCGCCGCGATAGCTCTCGGCGACCGTCGGCCAGTCGGCCAGTGCCGCGGTCGAGGCCGCGGAGAGGGCGGGACGGGCCTGCGTGAGCAGGTCGGCGACCGCCGCGTCGTCGGGGAGCTCCGCGTGTACCAGTGCCAGCCGTTGAATCCGTTGGGCGGCAGTGGCTTCGCGCCGGGTGTCGGCGTGGTAGCCGCGGACCGTGTCGGCGATGTCGGCCAGATACCGGACCCGTGACGGGGGCACGAGCTGGGCGAAGCGGGTGGAGACCGAGGTGTCGACGCGGGGCAGGGCGCCGGGCTCCAGCGTCAGGCCGTGTTCGGTGAGCAGGCCGGTGAGGTGCTGGTACAGGGCGGTGACGCCGTCGTCGTCGAACGTCGCCGCACTGGTGCCGAAGACCGGCATGTCAGCGGGGCTCGCGCCGAATTCCGCACGGTTGCGGATCAATTGGCGCGCCACATCACGCACCGCGTCGGCCGCGCCACGGCGCTCGTACTTGTTGATCGCGACGACATCGGCGTAGTCGAGCATGTCGATCTTCTCGAGCTGGGACGCGGCGCCGAACTCCGGCGTCATCACATACAGCGCCACATCCACGTGGTCGACGATGCCCGCGTCGCCCTGGCCGATGCCGGGGGTCTCGAGGATGACCAGGTCGTGACCGGCGGCCCGGCAGGCGGCGATCATGGCGTCGATATCGTCGGGCAGTTCGTGATTGCCGCGGGTGGCCAGTGACCGGAAATACACGTGATCACCGTCGAGGGCGTTCATCCGGATCCGGTCACCGAGCAGGGCGCCACCGGCTCGCCTGCGGGTCGGGTCCACCGCGAGCACGGCGATGCGCAGCTTGTCCTGCTGGTCGGTGCGGAGCCTGCGCACCAATTCATCGGTGAGGGAGGACTTTCCGGACCCGCCGGTGCCGGTGATGCCGAGAACGGGAACACGCCGTGTGGTCGCGGCCGCGAGGATCGCCGCTCGATCGGATTCGGGCAGCGAGCCCTGCTGCAGGCAGGTAATGGTGCGCGCCAAGGCGTTTCGATCCCCGGTATAGAGCGCGTCGAGATCGGGGGCGGTGCGCGCGGGGTCGACATCGCAGAGCTGGATCAGTTCGTTGATCATGCCGGGCAGGCCGAGGCGCTGGCCGTCCTCGGGGGAGAAGATCCGCACGCCGCTCGCCGCGAGCCGCTCGATCTCCTCGGCGACGATCACCCCGCCGCCACCGCCGAAGATCCGCACCTCACCGGCGCCCGCCTCGCGCAGTGCCCGCGCCAGGTATTCGAAGAACTCGATGTGCCCACCCTGATACGAGCTCACCGCGACGCCCTGCACGTCTTCCTCGATCACCGCGTCGACGATCTCGCGCACCGACCGGTTGTGCCCGAGATGGATCACCTCGGCGCCCTGGGCCTGCAGAATCCGCCGCATGATGTTGATCGCCGCGTCGTGCCCGTCGAACAGTGCCGCCGAGGTCACGAATCGCACGGGATTCACCGGAACATGCAGGCTCATGACTGCCTCCGCCATTGATAGAGCGCCCGATACTAGGACATCAAAGTAATTCTACTGTGAACCGCGTCACTTGGCCGCGAAACGCCCCGCCCAGCTTGCGGCGGAATCATCACCGCAGGTCGACATACTCGACGGATGGTTCGCGAGCACCGGGTGGATGTGGCGTTGGAGCGACTGGTGGCGTCCGGGGTGATCAGTGGCGAGCAGCGGGGAGCGGTGCTGCGGGCGGTCGACGAGCAGGAGCGGGCCGGGCGCGCGAGCGGGGGACGGGTGGCCGCCGAGATCGTGGCGTACCTGGGGGCCGCGCTGGTGGCCGCGGGTTTGGGACTGTTCATCGACAAGGCGTGGGCACAGGTGGCGCAATCGGGCCGGGTGGTGTTGCTGGTGGTGGTGGCCGGGTGCGCGATGTGGGGAGCGGTGGTACTGGCCGAAGGATGCGTGGGCGTGTTCCGCCGGGTGCCGATCGCGTCGGCGGGGCGGGTGCGGCTGGCGGCGGTGCTGCTCGTGCTGGCGGCGGTGGCGGTGACCGGTGCGGTGGCGACGGCGTTCGACGGGCATCATGGCGACGCGACGGCCATCGCGGCCTCGATCGCGGGGCTGTTCGTCGCCGTTCTCGGATATCTGCTGGTGCCGAGCGTGCTCGGAATGGTCGCCGTGGCCTGCTTCGGTGTCGCGAGCATTCTCAATGTCACCTCGGAGCTGTTCGAGGTCCGGTCGCCGTGGCAGGGGATCGCGCTGATGGCGTTCGGTGCGCTGTGGTTCGGACTCGCGTCGGCTCGCCTGCTGGTGGCCGAATGGGCCGGCTATCTCCTCGGCGGGGTGATCGCGGTGATCGGCGCGCAATCGGTGACGTTCGGCGAATCGCTGTGGCGACCCTGCCTGACCGCGCTGATCGGGGTGCTCTGCTTCGTGCTGTACGTGCTGCGTCGCGACGCCGTGCTGGTGCTCGGTGGGGCGGCGGGGATCGCGGTCGCGGTCGTGCAGGCGGTGGCCGACTACACCGCGGGAGGGCCGGTCGTCGCGTGCGTGGTGTTGGGGATCGGCGCGCTGGTACTCACCGCGGGGGTGGTGGTCGTGGTCGGCAAGCAGGGATGACCTGCTGTGGGCCTCGGGAGGATCGGTTCAGGTCAGCGGATCAGGGTGGTTTCCTGGGCGCGAATCGTCCGGAAGAAGCGGGGACCCACATCGGCGCCGTCGTGGTTGTAGCTGTCGATGATCTCGGCGAGTTCATCGGCGAGCCGACGCAGGTCCGCGGTGGCGGTGATGCGGTCGAATTCGTCGGGTTCCCACCCCCACGCGGGGGGTATGTCG
Organism: Nocardia sp. NPDC055165; assembly: GCF_053606985.1. NCBI lineage: Bacteria > Bacillati > Actinomycetota > Actinomycetes > Mycobacteriales > Nocardiaceae > Nocardia > Nocardia sp. NPDC055165. The sequence goes on along the minus strand of NZ_JBSGSS010000024.1, from coordinate 36,297 downwards.
GTGATGGTGACGACGATCTGGTCGGCGAACGGGGTCGTCACGGCCACGGTGAGCTGGGCGGGAGCCGCGGCGAGTGGGCTGTGGACGGTGACCTCGCCGGGCGCGCCCGCGGCGACGAAAGTGCGGGCGAAGGCGATGTCCTCGCGGACCGATTCCACGATCGAGGCGGTGCTCGCGTGCCTGCCCGCACGGTGGTGCCGCGAACCGTAGACGCGGTCCGGCGCGGCGCCCGAAGCAGTGTGGTCCGCGGATTTTCGGAGCAATCGGTCCAGCATCCGCTCGGCGGTGGCGCGCTCGCCCGCGCCGGTGTTCTCGTGGTCGATCAGTGCGCGCAGGCGGGTGATCCGCACGAAGTGGTCGCTGCCCATGGCGACGATTGTGCCGCAAATCGGGCGCGGTGGAATGCGTCACAGACGGCGTGGCACAGTTCAGATCCAGGTCACCGGAGAGCGGCGCGGCTCGGTATGGTCTGCACCATCCGTGACCGTTGATTGACAAGAGGGTGGCTGTGACCGAATTCGAGACGATTCTGCTGGAGCGCAAGGGCGGCACCGACGGTAAGGGCGGGGTCGGCTGGATCACCCTGAACCGGCCCAAGGCACTCAATGCTCTCAATGCCCAGGTCCTCGACGACGTCATCGCCGCGCTCGACGAGCTCGACCGCGATGATTCCATCGGCGCCGTCGTGATCACCGGCTCGGCGAAGGCCTTCGCGGCGGGCGCCGACATCAAGGAGATGGCGCCCAAGTCGTACATGGACATGTTCCTGGCCGACTACTTCGCCCGCTGGGACCGCCTGGCCAACTTCCGCAAGCCCACCATCGCCGCCGTCTCCGGGTACGCGCTCGGTGGCGGCTGTGAGCTGGCGATGCTGTGCGACATCCTGATCGCCGCCGACAACGCCAAGTTCGGCCAGCCCGAGATCACCCTCGGCGTCATCCCCGGCATCGGCGGCTCGCAGCGTCTCACCCGCGCGATCGGCAAGGCCAAAGCGATGGATCTGATCCTGACCGGCCGGATGATCGGTGCCGAGGAAGCCGAGCGCTCCGGGCTCGTCTCGCGGGTCGTGCCCGCCGACGAACTGCTCGACACCGCGCTGGAGGCCGCGCAGACCATCGCGTCGATGTCGCTGCCGGTCGCGATGATCGCCAAGGAGGCGGTGAACCGCTCGTTCGAGAGCACGCTCGCCGAGGGGCTGCTGTTCGAACGCCGGGTGTTCCATTCGCTGTTCGCGACCGAGGATCAGAAGGAAGGCATGGCCGCCTTCGTCGAGAAGCGGCCGCCGAACTTCATCAACCGCTAGTTCGGTTTCCAGCGCGGCGCACCGTCGATGAAATGCGCGGTGCTCGGCGCGGTGCCCTGTTCAGGGGACCGCGCCGAGGGGTTGTCGTTGCTGAGCAGGCCGGCGACCGTGCCACCGAGGGTGGCCGTCACCGCGACCGCGGCGAGAAGTTTTCGGCGACCCTGGCGCGGCGGCACTCCGATGACCCCCGCACCTCGACGCGGCATCCGTAACCGTGCCGAGGGACGGCGGGCACACAGCAGCACCGCACCGCGCGCCGAAACATATTCCGGCTCAGGGTCGTACACGATCGGCAGGCCGATCAGCTGGGCCAGATCCGCACGCAGGCTCGGGTTGCGCGCGCAGCCGCCCAGTAGTGCCAGCGCTCCCGGCTGCACCCCTGTCTCCTGGATCAGCAGGCGCACGAACGACGCCGAATGATGCAGTCCCGCTTCGCAGAGGGCGGCCAGATCGCTGCGGGTGAGCACGGCGCGGCCGCCGGTGTCGGCATCGGCGGCGGTGACAACTCTGGTGCGGCTCAACGATTCCCGATGTTCGCGGCTGGCGTGCGCGTCGGCCGAGACGCCACTGCGCGCGAGTTGCCAGCGCAGCAGCGCGTCGTAGCCGTTGCCGCTGATGACGGTGCTGCGTTTGCCCGCGAGGATGGTTTCGGTACGGCAGTCGGCGTGGGTGATGGTCAAACCGGAACTGCCCAGGTCGTAGAGCATCACCGAGTCGATGGCGGGCAGCAGGCCGCTGAAACGCAGATAGCGCAACTGGGCCAGTGGCTCGTCGACGATCGCGAAGTCGGCCTGGCCCGCTGCCGCTCTGATCGCATCGGCCTGTAACTCGCTGCGGCAGGTGACCGCGGTGCCCGAAATGTACTCCTCACGGTCGGCGGCCGCGGCGCGCATGCGATGGATCGCGGTGAGTACCGATTCCTCCACCGATCCGCCCGGCCTGCGCGGTACCTGGATCCGGTCGATGGGCGGCATGTGGGGCTGATCGGAATGGGTCAGCAGCGCACGGGCTCCACCCGCGCCCGCCGACACCCCGAGGATCAGCACCATGGGCTACATCGTGAACCTTTTCGGGCTAGCTGCCAAGGGAATCGGCCGAAGATTCTCCGGTCGATTGCCAGGTCGCGTGGAATGCGAGGTTTTCCGGGTCGTCGACCTCGAAATCGCCCGCGTCGTGACGGAATTGTGCCAGCAGTCGTAACAGGTCGCGGCCCTGGTCGGCGGGCAGGCCGGGTTCGGCGAACACCTCGGCGTTCAGTGCTGCCGTGGCTTCGGCCACGGATTTCCTTCCCGCGCTGGTGATTTCGATGAGAGTTGCCCGTCGGTCGCTGGGGTGCGGGACGCGGACCACCAGCCCGGCGGCTTCGAGCCGATCGACGGTATTGGTCACGCTCGTCGGATGCACCTGCAGGCGCGCACTCGCCTTGGCCATCGGCAGCGCGCCGGTGCGGCTGAAACTGAGCAGCTGCAGGAGTTCGTAGCGGGAGAACGTCAGCCCGGACGGTTTGAGCGCCTCGTCGACGCGCGCCATCACAATCTGCTGCGCCCGAACCAGCGATGTCACCAGGGCCATCCCGTCGGCGACCGACTCCCAGCCGTGGGCGACCCACTGCCGGTAAGCCTCGGCGATCGGGTCCTCGGAAAGCGGTCTGGGCCGTGACATGAAAACGATCATTCCACGACCCAGCCGCTTTCCCACAGAGCGAGCGGCGGGAATTGAACCCGCGTTAACGGCTTTGCAGACCGTTGCCTAAACCACTCAGCCACGCCCGCCTCGCCATTGATAGTGCCGTGCTCCGGCGCTCCCGGCGAGGGTTGGGATCAGCGTGATCGCAACGTCAGTAGGCCACGGCGGGGCCGTGGACGGTGAGGCGGACGCGGTTGCCGGTGGTGGGGGCGTCGATGCCGGTGCGGCGGACACGGACGGTGCCCGCGCCCTCGGCGAGGTCGATGGTGACGATCACATCGGGGCCGCGGAAGTCGACGGCGGTGACGTGACCGGAGTGCGGTTCGTCGTCGCCGATCACCTGGGCGGCGAGCTGTTCGGGGCGGATCATCAGGGTCACTTCGCCGGTGGGGGCGCCCGGCTGCACCGGGACGGGCCCCAGGACCGACTTGGCGGTGTCGGCTTCGCAGAGGGCGTCGAGGAGCACACAGTCGCCGAGGAAGCGGGCGGTGAACAGGTCGGCGGGCCGGTGGTAGACCTGCTGCGGCGGCCCGACCTGGGTGAACCGCCCCGCGCGCATGACGGCGACCTGTTCGGCGAAGCTGAGCGCTTCCTCTTGATCGTGGGTGACCAGGATGCTGGTCATGCCCGCGGCGCGCAGCGTGTCGGCCACAGCCTGACGGGTGGTGGCGCGCAGGCCCGTGTCGAGGGCGCTGAACGGCTCGTCGAGCAGCATGAGATCCGGCTTGCGGGCCAGGGCGCGGGCCAGGGCGACACGCTGTTGCTGGCCGCCGGAGAGTTGATGGGGTTTACGGTCGGCGTAGTCAGGGTCGAGGGAGACCATGGCCAGGAGTTCGATGACACGGGGGCGGTCGCGGTGTGGGCGCAGGCGGTCTACGGCGCCGCGCAGCCCGGTGTGCAGGCCGTAGGCGATATTGTCGGCGACGCTCAGGTGCGGGAACAGGGCGCCGTCCTGGGCGACGTAACCGATTCTCCTGCGCTGTGGTGGTACGCAAATATCTTGGTGCACAACAGTTTCCGAGCCGAGTCGCACCGAACCTGTATCCGGGCCCTCGAATCCGGCGATCACCCGCAGCAGGGTGGTCTTGCCGCAGCCCGACGCGCCGACCACCGCCGTGGCCGTGCCGTTCGGTACGTCGAGGTCGATGTGATCGAGCACCGTGGTGCCACCGAAACTCTTCGAAACCCCTTCGACAACAAGCCGACTCATATCCCGGCCGCCTTTCGTGACTGGGTGAACAGTAGATATGTCACCGGGACGGCGGCGATGATCATGATCAACGCGTACGGTGCCGCGGCCGCGTAGTCGAGTTCGCCCGACTTCGCCCAGAACTGCATGGCCAGAGTGCGCGTGCCGGTGGGTGCCAGCAGCAGCGTCGCGGTGAGTTCTGTTGATACCGCGACGAAGACGAGCGCGGCGGCCGACGCGGCGGCGGGCGCAGTCATGCGCAGGGTGACCCGGAAGAAGGTGGTCGAGGCCGATTCGCCCAGCGACCGCGACACCTCTTCGAGGCCGACCGGGACCTGCGCCAGCCCGGCACGCACGCTCACCAACGCGCGGGGCAGGAACATCAGCGCGTAGGCGATCACCACCAGCGACACCGTTTGGTACAGCGGCGGTGTCCAGCGAATAGTGACGGTTACCAGGGCGAGCGCGATCACGATGCCGGGCAGCGAACTGGTGATGTAGTTGGCGCCCTCGATCAGCCGGGCGAACGCGCTCGTGGAACGCACCGCGATCCAGGCGACGGGGAACGCGCACAGCGTGGTGACCAGCGCGGCCGCGGCCGCCAGGCTGATCGTCTGGCCCAGTGCCGCACCGATTTCCGCGGAGTCCCACACCGCTGCACCACCCAGCCACAGCCAGCGCCCGATCGTCCACAGCGGCACGCCGAGCGACCCGGCGACCACCGCCACGAGTACCCCGAACAGCGGCACCCGCAGCCCACCCAGCGCGATCGGCCGCGCCGCCCGCGCCGCACCACCACCCAGCCGGGCGTAGCGCGCGTCGCCGCGCAGCAGCGACTCGCCACCGAGCAGCGCCAGGCAGCACAGCACCAGCACCCCCGCGAGCATGCTGCCCGCCGGACCGGCGAAACTGCTCTGGTACTGCTCGAAGATCGCCGTGGTGAACGTGTCGAAGCGCAACATCACGAACGCGCCGTATTCGGCGAGCAGATGCAGCCCGATCACCAGGCCGCCACCGAGAATCGCTAATCGCAACTGTGGCAGCGTGATCCGCCAGAACACCGCTACCGGCCCCGAGCCCAGCGCACGCGCCGACTCCTCGATCGCCGGGTCGAGTCGGCGCAGCGTGGCCGCGACCGGCAGGTACACCAGCGGAAAATACGACATCGTCGCCACGATCACCGCGGCCGACAGCCCGTGCATCGACGGGAAAACGCTCACCCACCCATAACTGTTGACGAACGCGGGCACCGCGAGCGGGGCGACCAGCACCGGCCCCCACCACGCCCGTCCCGGCACATCGGTGCGCTCGACCAGCCAGGCCGACCCGATGCCGAGCACCACACAGACCGGCACCGTGCACACCACCAGCAGCGCGGTGTTCGTCAGCAGCTCGCCCACCCGCGGCCGGAACACCAGCGCGCCGGCCTCACTCAGCCCGGTGTCGAACAGCACCGAGACGATATAGCCCAGCGGCACGAACGTCGCCGCCGTGAGTACCAGCGCGACGAGCGTGCTGAACACCCCGGGCCGACCGACCCGGGGTGTCGACCTCACGAGGGTAGTGCGCACCTAGAGCAGCCCGGCCTCGGTCATCAGCTGGGTGACCTTCTTCGCGTCGAGCTTGCTCGGGTCGATCGCGGGTGCCTGCAGGTCGGCCAGCGGCGGCAGCGCGGGGTTCGCGGCGACATCGCTCGCCACCGGGTACTCCATCGAATCGCCGTCGCGCAGCACCTCCTGGCCCTTCTTCGCGGTGATGAAGGCCAGGAACTTCTGCGCGGACTCCTGCTTCTTGCTCGACTTCAGCACCCCGCCACCCGACACGCTGACGAAGGCGCCGGGGTCCTGGTTCTTGAAGTAGTGCAGCGCCGTGTTCGCGCTGCCCTCCTTGGTCTTGGCCTGGTCGCGGTACCAGTAGTAGTGGTAGATCACGCCGCCGTCGGGATTGCCCGCGTTGACCGCCTTCATGGTCGCGACATTGTTCTGAAGACTGGTCGCGTTGGCCTTCATGCCGCGCAGCCAGGCGCGAGTGACGTCCTCGCCCTTCAGGGCGAGCAAACCGGCCACGATCGCCTGGAAGTCGGCGCCGGACGTGCCCGCCGCCCAGCGGCCCTGCCACTGCGGCTGCGCGAGATCCAGCAGCGAGGCGGGCAGCCCCGCGGTGTTGAGCTTGTCCTTGTTGTAGACGAAAACCGTTGCGCGAGCGGCGACTCCGGTCCACTTACCGGTCGACGGACGGTACCGTTCCGGCACCTGGTCGAGGGTGGCCTTGTCGACATCGGCGAACAGGCCCGCGTTCTCCACCAGTGCCATGGCCGGGGAGTTCTCGGTGAGGAAGGCGTCGGCGGGGGAGTTGGCGCCCTCGGCGACGAGCTGATTGCCCAGCGCGGTGTCACCACCCTGGCGCAGGGTGACCTTGATGCCGGTCTCCTCGGTGAACGCCGCGACCCACTCCTTGGTGAGCGACTCGTGCTGGGCGTTGTAGACGGTGATCTCGTCGGCGCTGCCCGAGGACGAGGAGCAGGCGCTGAGGCCGAGGGTCGCCACGGCGACCGCCATCAGTCCGGCCAGAGGTTTCCAACTGCGCGAGGTCATTCGCGTCCTTCCACCAAGGGTCCATCCTATGATGAGGCTTGCCTAAGGAAGATACCCCGCGTGACATGCACAGATGCGGACGACCGGCGAATCAGAGTCCGGACAGATCGCGGGTGACGGCGTGATTGCGGTCCTCGATCGTGCCGAGGAGATAGTCCGGTGCGGTGCCGAAATACTGGCCGCGAGTCAGGCTGCTCCAGCGGCGGGCGTCCTCGGATCGGGTCTTGTAGAAGTTCACCCGGTAGCCGCCCTCGTAGACGTGGAGCAGGCAGTAACCGCCCGGATACTCCTTCACCGCACCGACTTCCAGGAATTCCACCGCGCAGGGCAGGTCGGGCCGGGTGCGTCTGGTTCGGTGGGTGTGACCGCTGTGGTGCAGGAAGACGCCCGGCGCCTGCTGGTAGAGGCTCTGTAGTTCGAGGGCGGTCGCGCGGTCGAGGATGAAGCCGGGGCCGCCGATATTGGTGAAGCCCGCCTCGGCGGTGACGGGGTGGTGTCCGAACACGATGGTCGGCCGGTCCGGGTCGGCGCGCAGCGTTTCGGTGAGGGCGTCGAGTTGCGGGCGGTCCATGGTGCCGCCCGCGGCATCCGGGGCGCTGGTGTCGAGGCCGAGGATGCGCAGGTCACCGAGGTGGTGTTCGGTCAATTGCTGACGGGGCAGGAACTGATCGCCCCAGCAGTCGGCGCAGTCCGGATAGTTGTGCGGGCGGTCGTGATTGCCGCGGGCGACCAGGTAGTCGGTGCCGAGGATTCCCCATGTGTCCAGATGTGTTCGGACAGAACGTGATTCGTCGTCGGTGGCTTCGTTCGTGAGGTCGCCTGCCAGCAGCAGGAGCGAGGCGTCGCGGGCGCTGATATCAGCGAGGAGGCCGTCGAGCATGAACCGCGGATAGGGCGGGTCGCTCTGGTATCCGGGTGGGAAACCCGCGATCACGATGCCGCTCACCGTCTCGCCGTAGTGCACGTCGTTGGCCAGGGCGATGGTGTGTAGCAGACGTCCGGGAGGTGTTGTGAGCGTGGTGAATTCGCCACGGGCTTCGGGAGCGCCGGGTGCCGCCGTGGTGAGCGCCGGGGCAGGGAGCGCGCGAATTCCGTTGGACAGGGCCTGGAATCGGTACGGGCGGCCGGGCTCGAGGTCGTCGATCTCGGCGTAGTGGAACGGGGTTCTGGAGTCGTCGTGGTAGACGGTGAACGGCTCGCGGGGCGAATCCGCCGGGGCCAGGCGCACTTCGGTATCGGCGGGGACCGGAAAGGGCCGGCCTGCCGGATCGAGACCGAACGTGGTCCAGGTCAGCACCGCGCCACGATCGGTCACGGTGACGATTTCCAGATCGAGCGCGATCAGCGGATCGAATTGCGCCGCACCGGAACCCGGTATCGCCGCGGCGAGCGCCGCGCCCGCCGCGGCGGCCAGTACGGTTCGGCGCGACGCTCCGCAGCAGCCCATGCTGTCGAGCGTAACGGCGGTTCCAGGCGATACCGGGAAGCGTCACCGGGTGTTCGGTCAGTGTTTGTTGGCCGGTGCCGAGCAGATCTTCCAGGTGCCGTCTTCCTTGGTGAGGTGCTCCTCGGTACTCGACTCGGTATCGGGCTCCTCGCCCTCCACCGACAGCGTCAGCTGACCGGTGACCGTCGCTTTCGCGTCGTCGCCGGTGATGACGATGTCCTTGACCTCGTCGATCGTCACCTGCACCGTCGCCCGCTCGAACTGCGCCCGCTGCTCGGGGGTGAGATTATCGATCTCCGTGCGATCCGCCTGGCAGGCCAGCTGCGCGGCGGCGATGAAACCGTCGGCATCGAGCGTGTCGTAGAAGTCGCGCACCGCGACGTCGATCTGCTTCTCGTCCGACGACAACGGCGTACGCCCCTGCAACGTGAGCACGACCCCCGTCACCAGCACACCGACGACCACCAACGCGACGATCCCCAACGCCACGAACAACCCGGTCCGCTTCTTCTTCGGCGCGGGCGGCGGCACGAACACATCGGGCCCACCCGGATACTCGGGCCCCGGCGGCCCCCCGGCCCCGAACCCCGCATGCGGATACCCCGGCGGCCCGGACGGCATCCCCGGATCGCCGGGCGGCTGCTGACCGAAGGGAGGCTGTTGTCCCTCGGGCGGATTCGTCATGGCAACGCTCCTGATGTCATCGGGGGCGTCGACCCCCAAAACCTATGGAACCGTGCGAGATCAAACCTGAATATCGAACAAACGAGGCGAACCATAACCTCCGCGCTCCACTCGACCTCACCCGGGGCTGGATGCCTCCGTGAAGGCAAGATGAAGCCATGACGGCGTCGAGTGGGGACTTGCCCTTCGTCCGCGGAACTACTCCGCCCTACTATGCCGCGATCTTGACCACCGCCTTGTCGACGGACGCTGCGGACTTGGCTGGATACGCGGAGGCGGCGGTGGAAATGGCCGATCTTGCAGCGCGGATCGACGGTTACCTTGGCATGGAGTTCGCTCGAGACGCGGGTTGTGGCATCACTGTGTCGTACTGGAGGGATCTGGGCGCGCTATGGACCTGGCGTGACAACGTCGAGCATGTCGCAGTCCAACGCCTGGGCCGCGAACGGTTCTACCTGGGGTACCGCGCGCGGATATGCCACGTCGAACGCGAATACGAATGGACGCGCCCGGCGGAACTCGGTGCGCCCGTTCACGATGACCGCGAGTGCTGAAAAGGTAGCTGAGTGGCCGATCAGAACCTGGTCCTGGCTCGCGAACGAGAAAGGCCCCGACCAAGTGGTCGGGGCCTTCTTCTGTGCCCTCGGCAGGAATCGAACCTGCGGCCTTCTGCTCCGGAGGCAGACGCTCTATCCCCTGAGCTACGAGGGCGGGATAGATGCCGGTCGCGGTGAGGCGATCGGGCAGCGACAGCGTATCGCATCGAGTGCGGTGCGCCAAAAACTGTGCCGGACCGGGGGTTGGGGCCGGTCCGGCCGCGGTTGTCAGCCGAGGGGGAGGGGGGTGGCGTTGCGGGCGGCGAGCATGGTGGTCATCAGCTGCGATTCGCCCTCTTGGGTTTTCGACATCGTGGCGGCCAGGGTGCGGACCGCGGTGGTGTCGGCGTGCTCGGCGGCGTAGTCGAGCATCGGGACGCCGCCCTGGTGATGGCGCAGCATCAGTTGCAGGAACATCGTGTCCAGTGCGGGGCCGGTGGACCGGCGCAGCGCGGTCATCTCCTCCTGGCTCGCCATGCCGGGCATGGACTGCATCGGGCCCGACATCGCAGGCTCGGCGGTGGAACCACCGTGGTGGCCGGTGCTGCCGTGGTCGTCGCTCATCCAGCCCATGTAGCCGTCGACGTTCTGGTTGGACTCGCCCCACAGCTGCAACCACGCCTGCATGCGGCCGATCTGGTTCTGCTGGGTGGTCAGGATGTCGTAGGCGAGGCGACGCACATCGTTGTCGGTGGAGGCGATCAGGGCCACTCCGGCCATGTCGACGGCCTGCGCGTGATGCGCCGACATGTCCTGACTGAAACCGATGTCGACCGCGCTCGGCTCCGGTTCGGCGTTCTTCTCCAGCGGCATCCGCAACAACACACCCGCCACCGCGCCGAGCAGCAGCAGACCTATCGCGCCGAGAACGAGCACCGCCCCGGCCGGGCGACGCGCGCTCGACTCGGGCGCGGTGTCGTCGGGTTCGACCGCGCTCTCGTCCGCGCTCACTACTGACCCGCGGGCAGGCCGCCCGGCATCGGGATGTTCGGCAGGCCGGGGATGCCCGAGCCCGTGCCGCCGCCACCGAGTTCGGTCTGGTCCTGCGTCAGGCCCTTGCCGTCCATCGGGACCGCTTCGGGACCGTAGGGCGAGGAGTCGAACGGCGGCGGGTTGTTCGCGTCGAAGATCGGGTTCGAGCAGCTCGCGCCGACCTCGGGGTAGGCGTAGGGATTCTCACGCAGGGCGGAGATGAACTGCTTGATCCGCGCGTCGTCGGCGTTGTCCAGCTTGAGCTGGTGGCCCCACGACTGCAGCGAGACCGCCGAGTCCAGACCCGGGTACGGCGACATCAGCGAGTACTGACGGCCCTTGACGAAGTTCGACAGCTTCTCGACACCGGCCGCGTCGACCTTGTCGGGGTTGTAGGCGATCCAGACCGCGCCGTGCTCGAGCGAGTGCACCGCGTTCTCCATGCGGATCGGCTTGGCGTACACGGTGCCCGTGCAGTTCGCCCACGCGCCGTCGTGCGGGCCACCGAAGGCGGGGGCCTTGTCGTAGGCCACGCGCTGGCTGGCGGTCACGTGCAGACCGGCCGGGTACTCCGACTTCACGACGCCGTCGATCTTCGCCGACGGGTCCTGGTTCTCCTTGGAGGGGACCCATTCCTTGAGGTCGGTCTGGGCCTCGCGGATCGCGGCCTGGTCCATGTACTTGGGCACCAGGCTGTAGGCCAGCAGCCCGATCAGCGCGACGATGGCGACGCCCGCGCCGAGCAGCACCCATGGGGTGTCGCGCTTCTTGCCCGGAAGGTTGCCCTTGCGGGTCTTGCGGGACGGAGACGACTTCCCCGCGGCCCGCACGGCCTTGGCTGATGTGGCGCTGGTCCTGCTAGGCATCGCTCGTTGTGCTCTTTCGACGTGTGGATCGGTGGGTTCGTGGCGGGCGGTCGTGGTTGCAAGGGGCCCAGCCAATAGGATAGAGACTCGTGACTCCAGCTGACCTTGCAGATCTCCTTCGTACCACCGCGGCGAAGGTGCTTGTCGAACGCGGACTGGACTCGTCGGTCCTGCCCGAGCAGGTCACAGTGGAGCGTCCGCGCAACCCCGAACACGGCGACTATGCCACGAATGTAGCGATGCAGGTGGCCAAGCGGGTCGGAACCAACCCCCGCGAGCTGGCAGGCTGGCTCGCCGAGGCGCTGTCGGCCACCGAGGGGATCGATGTGGCCGAGATCGCCGGGCCCGGCTTCCTGAACATCCGTCTCGCCGCTTCGGCGCAGGGCGTCATCGTCAGCCAGATCCTGACCGCGGGGCAGATCTATGGCACCGGGTCCGCGCTGGCAGGCACCAAGATCAACCTCGAATTCGTCTCCGCGAACCCGACCGGTCCGGTACACCTCGGCGGTACCCGCTGGGCCGCCGTCGGTGACGCGCTGGGTCGCATCCTGGCCGCTCAGGGCGCCGACGTGACGCGGGAGTACTACTTCAACGACCACGGCGCGCAGATCGACCGCTTCGCGAAGTCGCTGGTCGCCTCCGCACTGGGCGAACCGACCCCGGAGGACGGGTACGCGGGCGAGTACATCGCCGAGATCAGCGCGGGCATCGTCGCCGCGCATCCCGATGTGCTCACCCTGCCCGCCGACGAGCGGCACGAGGTGTTCCGCAGCGAGGGCGTGCAGCAGATGTTCGCCCAGATCCGCGCGGATCTGCACGAGTTCGGCACCGATTTCGACGTGTACTTCAACGAGAGCGAACTGTTCGCCTCCGGCGCCGTCGAACAGGCCGTCGAGCAGCTGAAGAACTCGGGCAACCTGTACGAGAAGGACGGCGCCTGGTGGATCGCCAGCACCGAATACGGCGACGACAAGGACCGCGTGGTCCTCAAGAGCGACGGCAACGCCGCCTACATCGCCGGTGACATCGCCTACTTCCAGAACAAGCGTGGCCGCGGTTTCGACCTGGCCATCTACATGCTCGGCGCCGACCACCACGGCTACATCGGCCGGTTGAAGGCCGCCGCCGCCGCGTTCGGCGACAACCCCGACACCGTCGAGGTGCTGATCGGGCAGATGGTGAACCTGGTGCGCGACGGCGTCGCCGTGAAGATGAGCAAGCGCGCGGGCACCGTGGTGACTCTCAACGACCTGGTCGAACAGATCGGCGTCGACGCCTCGCGCTACTCGCTGGTGCGTTCCTCGGTGAACTCGAGCATCGACATCGACCTGGATCTGTGGACCAAGGCGAGCAGCGAGAACCCGGTCTACTACGTCCAGTACGCGCACTCGCGGACCAACAGCATCATCGGCAATGCCGCGAAGTACCCCGAATTCGCTTCTGTCGAACCGGATTTCGCGCTGATGACCTCCGGTCGCGAAGGCGATCTGATCCGCACCCTCGGCGACTTCCCGCGCGTGGTCGCGACTGCCGCCGATACCCGCGAACCACATCGCATCGCCCGCTACCTCGAAGAACTGGCCGGTGTGTACCACCCGTTCCAGTCCGACGACGACATGCGCGTGCTGCCCAAGGGCGACGACGCCGTCACCCCGCTCAACGCGGCTCGCCTCGAACTGGTCAAGGCGACCCGTCAGGTGCTGGCCAACGGCCTTGCCCTGCTCGGCGTGAGCGCACCGGAGCGCATGTGAACACCGGCAAGCTTTTCAGGAAGGACGCACTGCGATGAGTGCACACCCGGCCGGTCCCCGGCACGCAGAGATCCCGCACGCGCCGAGTCTGGCCGAGCGCCCGACCGACCCGAGGGAGATGATCGACCTCCCCGACAACGTCTGGCCGCGCAATGCCTCGCGCGGTGACGACGGTGTGGTCGCGCTGGCGGGCGTGCCCGTCACCCAGCTCGCCGAGCAGTACGGCACGCCGCTGTTCGTGATCGACGAGGACGACTTCCGCTCGCGCTGCCGCGACATGGTCGCCGCGTTCGGGCCGAACGCCCGCGTGCACTACGCGTCCAAGGCGTTCCTGTGTGGCGAGATCGCGCGCTGGATCCGTGACGAGGGCCTTTCCCTCGACGTGTGCTCCGGCGGCGAGCTCGCGGTGGCGCTGAACGCCGGTTTCCCGGCCGAGCGCATCGCGCTGCACGGCAACAACAAGTCGGTGCCCGAGCTCGAAGCGGCCGTCACGGCCGGTGTGGGGCACGTGGTCGTCGACTCGCTCTACGAGATCGAGCGGCTCGAAGCGGTCGCCGGTGCGGCGGGCGTGGTGCAGGACGTGCTGGTCCGCGTGACCGTCGGCGTCGAGGCACACACCCACGAGTACATCTCCACCGCGCACGAGGACCAGAAGTTCGGCTTCTCGATCGCGGGCGGCGACGCCATGGAAGCCCTCGCGCGCGTCTTCGAGGCCGACAACCTGCGTCTGGTCGGTCTGCACAGCCACATCGGCTCGCAGATCTTCGAACTCGACGGCTTCGAGATCGCCGCGCGCCGCATGCTCGGCCTGCTGCGCGAGGCCATCGACAAGTTCGGCATCGACCGCACCGCCCAGATCTCGACCCTGGATCTCGGCGGTGGTCTTGGCATTTCGTACCTGCCGAGCGACAACCCGCCGCCGCTGGGTGAATTCGCCACCAACCTGCGCGCTCTGGTCGCGGCCGAAGCCGCCCGTGCCGGGCTGCCCGAGCCGACCATCGCCGTGGAACCGGGTCGCGCGATCGCGGGTCCCGGCACCGTCACCCTGTACGAGGTCGGCACTATCAAGGATGTCGAACTCGACGGTGGCGCGCGCCGTCGCTACGTCAGTGTGGACGGCGGGATGAGCGACAATATCCGCCCCGCGCTGTACCAGGCCGACTACGATTGCCGTCTGGTCTCGCGCTCCTCGGACGCCCATGCGGTCGTCGCGCGCGTGGTCGGAAAGCATTGCGAGAGTGGCGATATCGTCATTCGTGACACGTGGATGCCCGCCGATGCGGCCCCCGGTGACCTGGTGGCCGTGGCGGCGACCGGTGCGTACTGCTACTCGATGTCGAGCCGCTATAACCTGCTCACCCGGCCCGCCGTGGTCGCGGTGCGTGACGGTGCGGCGCGACTGATTCTGCGCCGGGAAACGGTGGCGGACCTGCTCAGCCTGGAGGTGGAAGAATGAACGGCACCAATGACGCGGGACGTCCGCTCGGCGTAGCCGTGCTCGGGATGGGCACTGTCGGCACCGAGGTGGTTCGCGTGCTGCGCGATCACGCCGATGACCTGCGTTCGCGCGTCGGAGCGCCGCTCGTGCTGCGCGGTGTCGCGGTGCGCGACATCAGCAAGGACCGCGGTCTGCCCGCCGAGCTGCTCACCACCGACGCCTCCGCGCTCGTCGCTCGCGACGACGTCGACCTGGTCGTCGAGGTCATGGGCGGCATCGACCCCGCCCGCAAGCTGATCGGCGACGCGCTCAACGCGGGCAAGTCCGTCGTCACCGCCAACAAGGCGCTGCTGGCCGACTACACCGGCGAACTCGCCGCCGCCGCCGAGGGCAGCCGCGCCGACCTGTACTTCGAGGCCGCCGTCGCCGGTGCGATCCCGGTGGTCCGGCCGCTGATCCAGTCGCTGTCGGGTGACCGGGTGAACAAGGTCGTCGGCATCGTCAACGGCACCACCAACTTCATCCTCTCCGCGATGGACGAGACCGGCGCGGCCTACGACGACGTGCTCGCCGAGGCCACCGCGCTCGGCTACGCCGAGGCCGACCCCACCGCCGACGTCGAGGGCTACGACGCTGCCGCCAAGGCCGCGATCCTGGCCTCGCTGGCGTTCCACACCCGGGTGACCGCGGCCGATGTCTATCGCGAGGGCATCTCCAAGATCACCGCCGAAGACCTCGAGACCGCGTCGGCCGTCGGCTGCACGGTCAAGCTGCTCGCCATCTGCGAGCGCGTCTCGGCCGGTCCGGGCGAGCCGACGCTGGAAGAGGGCGGCAAGGATCGCGTCTCGGTGCGCGTCTACCCGGCGCTCATCCCGCGCAAGCACCCGCTGGCCTCGGTGAACGGCGCGTTCAACGCCGTCGTCGTGGAAGCCGACAACGCCGGTCGCCTGATGTTCTACGGGCAGGGCGCCGGTGGCGCCCCCACCGCGTCGGCCGTGCTCGGTGACCTGGTGATGGCCGCGCGTAACAAGTTCTACGGTGGTCGTGCGCCCGGCGAATCGGTCTATGCTGAGCTGCCGATCGCGCCGATCGGCGACACCCCCACCCGCTACCACGTGAACCTGCAGGTGGAGGACCGTCCCGGCGTGCTCGCCGCGGTCGCCGACACCTTCGCCCAGCACGGGGTGAGCATCTCGACCGTGCGTCAGCAGGGCCACGGCGACGGCGCCCGGCTCGTGGTCGTCACCCACCATGCGGTGGAGTCGTCGCTGGCAGATACTGTCGCCGTATTGGCGGACATGGAATCCGTCACCGCTGTGACCAGCGTTCTCAGATTGGAAGGCACCGAAGAATGACGAACGGCATCGCCCCCCAGACCGGCGTGCACTCGCGCTGGCCCGGTCTGATCGCTGCCTACCGCGACCGCTTGGCCGGCGCGGCCGACTGGGAGCCGGTGACCCTGTTCGAGGGCGGTACCCCGCTGGTCCCCGCGCCGCACCTGTCCGCGCTCACCGGGTGCGAGGTGTATCTCAAGGTCGAAGGTGCCAACCCGACCGGTTCGTTCAAGGACCGCGGCATGACCATGGCGATGACCGACGCCAAGTATCGCGGCCAGAAGGCCGTGCTGTGCGCGTCGACCGGCAACACCTCGGCCTCGGCCGCGGCGTACGCCACCCGCGCGGGCATGGAATGCGCCGTGCTGATCCCGCAGGGCAAGATCGCGATGGGCAAGCTGGCCCAGGCCGTGATGCTCGGCGCCAAGATCATCCAGGTCGAGGGCAACTTCGACGACTGCCTCGAGCTCGCGCGCAAGGTGACCGCGGAGTTCCCGCAGGTGGGCCTCGTGAACTCGGTGAACCCGGCGCGTATCGAAGGCCAGAAGACCGCCTCGTTCGAGATCTGCGATGTACTCGGCAAGGCGCCCGATGTGCACGTGCTGCCGGTCGGCAACGCGGGCAACATCACCGCCTACTGGCGTGGATACCGCGAGTACTACGCCGACGGCATCACCTCGGTGCTGCCGCGCATGCTCGGTGTACAGGCCGCCGGTGCCGCGCCGCTGGTCAACGGTGCGCCGGTGAAGGACCCGGAGACCATCGCGACCGCCATCCGGATCGGCGCCCCGGCGTCGTGGAACGGTGCGATGGAAGCCAAGGAGCAGTCCGGTGGCGCGTTCCGCGCGGCCACCGACGATGAGATCCTGGCCGCCTACCGCCTCGTCGCCGCGAAAGAGGGCGTCTTCGTGGAGCCCGCGTCGGCCGCGAGCGTGGCCGGTCTGCTGGCCGCGCGCAAGGAAGGCTGGCTGGATTCGGGCCTGACCGTCGTGTGCACCGTGACCGGCAACGGTCTCAAGGACCCCGACAACGCGCTGGCCGGAATGCCGGAGGTCAAGCCGATCGCGGTCGACCCGGTCGCTATCGCCCGCGAACTCGAGCTGGCCTGAGTTGACCGCACCCGAGCCAACGCTGATGACAGCGACGCTGCCCGCCGGTCTCGAAGTGACCGTGCGTGTTCCCGCCTCGACGGCCAATCTCGGTCCCGGATTCGATTGTCTCGGAATGGCATTGGGCATCTACGACGAAATCGTGGTGCGCACTACCGAGTCGGGACTCGGCATCCGCGTCGAGGGTGAAGGCGCCGACGACGTGCCTTGGGGCCCAACACATCTGGTGGTCCGCGCGATCGAGCGTGGACTGGAATCGCTGGGTGTGTGGGCCGACGGTCTCGACGTGGTGTGCCGCAACGTGATTCCGCACTCGCGTGGGCTGGGTTCCAGCGCGTCGGCCGTGGTCGGCGGGCTGGCCGCGGGCGCCGGGCTGGCCGCGAAGTTCGATCCCGCGCTGCGCATGGACGACGACCGGCTGGTGCAGCTCGCCTCCGAGTTCGAAGGCCACCCCGACAATGCCGCTGCCAGCGTGCTCGGGGCAATCGTGGTGTCGTGGACCGAAACCGATGCCGCGCAGACCCGCGCCTACCGGGCCGTGCGGCTCACTCCGGCATCGGCCCTTCGTCCGGTGGTGCTGATCCCGCAGGAACGCTCGTCCACGGCGCACACCCGCGGGCTGCTGCCCGAGCAGGTGCCCCACGGTGACGCGGCGTTCAACGTCAGCCGGGCGGCGCTGGCCGTTGTCGCGCTGACCGAACGTCCCGATCTGCTGATGTCGGCCACCGCCGACCGGTTGCACCAGACCCAGCGTGCCCCCGCGCTACCGCTCACCACGAAGTGGATCGAGCTGTTGCGCGCCGCGGGTATCGCGGCGACCGTCTCGGGCGCCGGCCCGACCGTGCTTGCCCTGACCACCGAAGAATTCCCCGATGACCTGCGCAAACAGGCCGAATCGGACGGTCTGCGCGTGGTCGAACCCGGCATTGCCGACGGGGTATCGATCGACTGACGGCGTGCCTGCCTTGCCGTTGTTCGCAATAGGCAGCTATTCTGAGCAAGTCCGTACATCGTGCGCATCAGACGCCGGTGCTTCATCAGGGCAATCGCTCCCCTCACCACTGTCTTCTGGTGGCGAAGGCCTCCGGTCCTCCCGCGGCGGGTAGTACGGCACAGGCGTCGAACATGGACGCATAATCCGAGCTCGGCATATATTGCCGGGTCTACGGAACGGAACCCTCGAATCAGCACACGGCATTCGAGGGAAGGAAAGGACTTCCGTGACAGAAACGGACCTGCTCGCGACACCCGGGGTGGATTCCAACCCTACGAACTCGGGCAGCCGCGAAAGTGAATCCGGACAGATTTCGAAAATGAGCGAACAAACCGACGTCGCACGATCGGGGCTGACTGGAATGCTGTTGCCGCAGTTGCGCGCACTGGCGGGGGAGCTCGGTATCCGAGGTACCTCCGGAATGCGTAAGGGCGATCTCATCGCCGCTATCAAGGAAAATCAATCCGGAGCGCCCGCCAAGGGGGACAAGCCCGCCGCCGCGCCCGTCGCGAACGACGCGCCCGCGAAGAACGAAGCGCCCGTCAAGACCGAAGCGCCCGTCAAGAACGAAGCGCCCGCGAAGGTGGACAAGTCCGCCAAGGCCGACAAGCAGGCCGCGCCCGTCGAGAAGCAGGCTCCCGTCGAGGTCAAGGCCCCCGAGGCCAAGACCGTCGAGGTTCCGGCCGAGCAGGCCGCGACCGAGCAGGTCAAGACCGACGCCCCCGCCGACGCAGGCGAGGATTCCGGTCGCGACGGCGGTCAGCGTGGCCGCGGTCGGCAGCGTCGTGGACGTGACCAGGCCCGTTCCGGTGGTGGCGACAATGCTCCCGCCGAGAACCGCGCCCCGGCCGAGAACCGCGCCGAGGAGACCAAGCAGGCCGACAAGGCCGAAGGTGGCGATCAGGGCGAGCGTCGCCGCGAGCGTGGCGACCGCAACGGCGCCGAGCGTGGCGAGCGCACCGGTGGCGACCGCAACGGCAACGACCGTGGCGAGCGCGCCGGTGGCGACCGTAATCAGAACGAGCGCAACCAGAACCAGAGCCAGAACGGCAACAGCGGCGGCAATCGCGGACCCCGCGACGACCGCGGTGGTGACGACGAGGAAGGCGGCCGCGGTCGCCGGGGTCGTCGATTCCGCGAGCGTCGTCGTGGTCGTGACCGCGATGGTGGTCCCGCCGGTGGCGGCCAGTCCGAGGCGCGCGACTACGACATTCGCGAAGACGATGTGCTCCAGCCGGTCGCGGGCATCCTCGATGTCCTCGACAACTACGCGTTCGTGCGGACCTCCGGCTACCTCGCCGGCCCCAACGACGTGTACGTGTCGATGAACCTGGTGCGCAAGAACGGCCTGCGCCGCGGTGACGCGATCACCGGTGCGGTGCGCGCCCCGCGCGACGGCGAGCAGAACAACCAGCGGCAGAAGTTCGACCCGCTGGTTCGCCTGGACACTGTGAACGGTGGCGAGCTCGAAGCGGCGCGCCGTCGGCCGGACTTCCAGAAGCTCACCCCGCTGTACCCGAACGAGCGGCTGCGCCTGGAAACCGCGCAGAACAAGCTCACCACGCGTGTGATCGACCTGATCATGCCGATCGGTAAGGGTCAGCGTGCGCTGATCGTGTCTCCGCCCAAGGCGGGTAAGACCACGATCATGCAGGACATCGCGAACGCGATCGCGATCAACAACCCCGAGTGCTACCTCATGGTTGTCCTGGTCGACGAACGTCCCGAAGAGGTCACCGATATGCAGCGTTCGGTGAAGGGTGAGGTCATCGCCTCCACCTTCGACCGCCCGCCGGGTGACCACACCTCCGTCGCCGAGCTCGCCATCGAGCGTGCCAAGCGTCTGGTGGAAATGGGCAAAGACGTTGTGGTGCTGCTCGATTCGATCACTCGATTGGGCCGTGCGTACAACAACTCCTCGCCTGCCTCGGGCCGCATCCTCTCCGGTGGTGTCGACTCGACCGCGCTGTACCCGCCGAAGCGTTTCCTCGGCGCGGCCCGCAACATCGAGAACGGTGGCTCGCTCACCATCATCGCCACGGCGATGGTGGAGACCGGTTCCACCGGCGACACGGTGATCTTCGAAGAGTTCAAGGGCACCGGCAACGCCGAGCTCAAGCTCGACCGCAAGATCGCCGAGCGGCGCGTGTTCCCCGCGGTGGACATCAACCCGTCGAGCACCCGCCACGACGAGCTGCTGCTCTCGCCCGACGAGATGGCTGTGGTGCACAAGCTGCGGCGCGTGCTGTCGGGTCTGGACTCGCACCAGGCGATCGATCTGCTGATGGATCGTCTGCGCAAGTCCAAGAACAACCTCGAGTTCTTGATGACGGTCTCCAAGACCGCACCGAGCGCTCTCGACGAGTGATCGTCTAGAACCACCGGCAAGGGCCTCGCTTCGGCGGGGCCCTTGCTCGTTCTCGGCCGAGAACGCGCGGCGCCGGCCGCAATATCACAGGGAACAAAGCGGAGGTGGGGGGTGTTCTGAGAGGGTGCGGTCTGCTCTGGCATACTGGACAACTGTGTGTCTGCGAGTTCGCAGACATCCCGCCTAGTCGGTTCCGGTTCACGTACTCCACTCCATGGGGCTACGACCCGGCGACCATTATCGAGAGGACGCCCATGAAGGCAGGAATCCACCCCACGTATGTCGAGACCACCGTTGTGTGTGGTTGCGGCAACACCTTCCAGACTCGCTCCACCAAGGAGTCCGGCCAGATCTCGGTCGAGGTCTGCTCGCAGTGCCACCCGTTCTACACGGGCAAGCAGAAGATCCTCGACACCGGCGGCCGCGTGGCTCGCTTCGAGGCTCGCTACGGCAAGCGCGCAGGTGCCAAGAAGGCCGAAGACGCCTCCTAGTTACCTCTCCCGACGCCCGGTACTGCATCAGCAGGCCGGGCGTCGGTGGTTTCTCTGCCCGAGGTCATCGCTTTCCCACACATAAGGAACTCTCTGTGACGCAGCCGTCCGCTATCGACGACATCCTGGCCGAGTACGCCGGCCTGGAGATGCAGCTCGCCGATCCGTCGTTGCACAACGACGCGGGTGCGGCGCGACGGGTGGGTAAGCGGTTCGCCGAGCTGGCACCGGTGATGAGCACCTATCGCAAGCTCGAGACCGTGCGCGACGATCTGGAGGCCGCCCGTGAGCTGGCCTCCGACGACGCCTCGTTCGCCGCGGAGGTGCCGGGGCTGGAGACACAGCTGGTGGAGCTGGAACAGGCTCTCGCCGACTTGCTCGCCCCGCGCGACCCGCACGACGGCGACGACGTGGTGCTCGAGGTGAAGTCCGGCGAGGGCGGCGAGGAATCCGCGCTGTTCGCCGCCGATCTGGCGCGCATGTACATCCGGTACGCCGAGCGGCACGGCTGGAAGGTGGAGACGCTCGATGTCACCTATTCCGACCTGGGCGGATACAAGGACGCGACGCTGTCGATCAAGAGCAAGGACGCCGCGCGCGACGGGGTGTGGTCGCGATTCAAGTTCGAGGGCGGGGTGCACCGGGTGCAGCGCGTGCCGGTGACCGAATCGCAGGGCCGCATTCACACCTCGGCCGCGGGCGTGCTGATCTACCCCGAGCCCGACGAGGTCGAGCAGGTGCAGATCGACGAGACCGACCTGCGCATCGACGTCTACCGGTCCTCCGGCAAGGGCGGCCAGGGCGTCAACACCACCGACTCCGCGGTGCGCATCACCCACCTGCCCTCGGGCATCGTGGTGACCTGCCAGAACGAACGCTCCCAGCTGCAGAACAAGGCGCGCGCCATGCAGGTGCTCGCCGCCCGGCTGCAAGCGCTGGCCGAGGAGCAGGCCGACCAGGAAGCCGCGGCCGGTCGCGCCAGCCAGATCCGCACGGTCGACCGCTCCGAGCGGATCCGCACCTATAACTTCCCGGAGAACCGGATCGCGGACCACCGCATCGGGTTCAAATCGCACAATCTGGATGCCGTCCTCGACGGTGATCTCGACCCGCTGCTCGACGCGCTCGGCAAGGCCGACCGCGACGCCCGAATGGCTGCCGAGTAATTCGGTGACCGAACGGCTCCGGTTGCGTCCGCTGATCGTCGAAGCCGCGGCGCGGCTGGCCGAGGCGGGCGTCGGTTCGCCGATGCCCGACGCGGAGAACCTGGCCGCTCATGTGCTCGGCACCGAGCGCATGCGGCTGGCGCTGATCCCGATGGTCGAGCCCGAGGTTGCCGACCGGTACCGCGCGTTGATCGAACAGCGGGCCGCGCGAATTCCTTTGCAGCACTTGACCGGAACGGCCGCGATGGGCGAGATCGACCTCGCCGTCGGCCCCGGTGTCTTCGTCCCGCGCCCGGAGACCGAACTGCTGTTCGCGTGGGCGCTGGCCTACCTGGAGACGCTCCCGCGCGACCACACACCGATCGTGGTCGACCTGTGCACCGGCTCGGGCGCCCTGGCCCTGGCTATCGCCCGAGCCCGCCCCGACGCCGAGGTCCACGCCGTCGAACTCGACCCCGACGCCCTCACCTGGGCCCGCCGCAACGCCGGCACCCGCATCGCCGAGGGCGATACCCCGATCACCCTGCACGCCGGCGACGTCACCGACCCGACCTTGCTCACCCCGCTCACGGGCCGCGTCGACCTGGTCATCTCCAACCCGCCCTACATCCCCGAAGCCGCGATCCTCGACCCCGAGGTAGCCGACCACGACCCCCACCGCGCCCTCTTCGGCGGCCCGGACGGCCTCGATGTCATTCGCGCGATGATCCCGGTCATCGCCCGCCTGCTACGCCGAGGCGGCGCCACCGGCATCGAACACGACGACACCAACGGCGGGGGAGTAGCGGCCTTGGTCTACGCGTCCGGCCTGACTGCCGTCACCGAACATACCGACCTCGCGGGTAGGCCTCGGTTTGTCGTTGCAGCCCGGACCTGATCTCGAATCGAGCCGGGGCGCGGTCCGACTTCACGCAGTTTCCGATGTGACAGAAGTCATGTTGTCGACGGGTACGGTTGGAATATCGTTAAACCTCAACCAATTTTGTCGAGGGGGGATCATGAATCGGGCGATGGCAACGGCTTTGATGGTCGCGGTGATGTCAGTGGCGACTGCAGGCGTGGCGAATGCGTGGCCAAAGGAAGCCTCGGATGGCTGCCTGTATCTGCGCGCCGAGCGTGGGCAAAATGGATGGAGTGCACAGGCTGGACTTCCGGTCCAATGTGGTGGTGGGGTGGACGGGCACGTCGATATCAGCGGACCAGAAATGGAGAGCCTGGCCAACGCCTGGTCTCATGGTCCTGTAGCGACTGCCTTCGGCCGTGGTAGCGGCCAGGTCTGTGCGACGCTGTGGAATCACGCCGAGAATGCGCCGCAGCAAGACTGGGTCAACCGCGGAACCGCCTGCGTCGATATCTGACGGAGTTCAGTAGCCGTATGGTCCGTCATCGTGTGACGGACCATACGGCTTGCAGCTGTCGGATGCTCGCGAGATGGCATCCAGAAGGTCGGATCCGATAACCGTGCCGCAAGATCTCGTCACGCCCGCGCACATGCTGGCGGGCGGCGCCTTGGATGTGCGGGAACTCCCCGCGCACGCGGACACCAGCTCGGGCAGTAGACTCTGCCAGCATCCATCGACCGGTAACACTCGCGGAAAGGCGGGAGAGCGTTGACCGTCTATGACTGTGCTCGAGCAGATGTGCGGGCAGCTGGGCTGACTGCGGCGACGAGCGCGCTCAAGTCGGGTCGGCTCGTGGTGATGCCGACTGATACTTTGTACGGCCTCGCGGCTGATGCCTTCAATTCTTCGGCGGTGAGTGACCTGCTTGCGGCGAAGCGGCGCGGCCGCGATATGCCGGTCCCGGTACTCGTCGGTTCCTGGCACACCATCGAGGGCCTGGTGTTCTCCGTGCGACCACAGGCACGCGAATTGATCCGCGCTTTCTGGCCTGGTGCGTTGAGTCTTGTTGTGCAGGCAGCTCCTTCGCTCGCGTGGGATCTCGGCGATACGCGGGGCACTGTGATGCTCCGGATGCCGCTGCATCCGGTGGCACTGGAGCTGTTGCGTGAGGTGGGGCCGCTGGCGGTGTCCAGTGCCAATGTGTCGGGGCAGCCCCCGGCGACGACCGCCGCACAGGCGCGCGACCAGTTGGGCTCGTTGCCGAACGTGTATCTCGACGGTGGTCCGGCCGAGCGCGCTGTCGCCTCGACAATCATCGATCTCACTGCCGATCAGCCGCGAGTCTTGCGGGAGGGCGCTGTGTCGGTGGCTGATATCGCGGATGTGCTCGGTATGGAGCCGGATGCGCTGATCAGCTCAGTGCACCGGTGATCGCAAGAATCCGATGAGTTCCATCGTTCCCTTGCGCGAGCTGGTGCTCGTATTGCTCGTCTCGGCCACAGTGACCTTTCTTGCAACGGGCGGTGTGCGGGTACTCGCCATCGGATTCGGCGCGGTGGCGGTGCCTCGTGAGCGCGACGTCCATGTGAGGCCGATCCCACGAATGGGCGGTGTCGGCATGTATGTCGGCGTGGTCGCAGCAGTTCTTTTCGCGCACCAGTTGCCGGCGTTGCGCCTCGGATTCGACTACGCGCGCCCCGATATTCCAGCCGTCCTGGTCGCCGCGACGGTTATCGTGGCGGTTGGCATCATCGACGACCGGTGGGGCTTGGATGCCCTCACAAAATTCGTGGGTCAGGTGACGGCGGCGGGTGTCATGGCCGTGATGGGTCTGAGCTGGTATGTGATCTACGACCCATTCAATGACAGCACGGTTGTGCTGGACACGCTCCTGGGCGGGCTGGTTACCGTCGGGATCACCGTAACCCTGGTCAACGCGATGAACTTTGTCGACGGTCTCGACGGTTTGGCCGCAGGACTTGGTTTGATCTGTGCCATGGCGGTTTTCGTCTTCTCCGTGGGTCTGCTCTACGACCAGGGCGGTTCGGTCGACACCTATCCGCCCGCGTTGCTCGCCGCCGCGCTGGCAGGCGCTTGCCTCGGATTTCTGCCGCACAATTTCTCGCCGGCCAGAATATTTATGGGCGATACCGGCTCGATGATGATCGGCTTGATCTTGGCCGCGGTATCCACCGGCGCCTCCGGCCGAATTCCGCTCCAGGGTTACGGCCCCCGCGACATTGTCGGTTTGCTGTCGCCGCTGTTGCTGGTCGGCGCGGTGATGTTCATTCCGGTGCTCGACCTGTTGCTGGCGATCGTGCGCCGGGTGCGCGCCGGCGTGAGTTTCTCCACACCGGACAAAATGCATCTGCACCACCGATTGCTCCAGATCGGGCATTCGCACCGTCGTGTGGTCTTGCTGATCTATTTATGGGTCGGTGTTCTCGCGTTCGGCGCGGTGGGAACTTCGCTGATGGATAGACGCCTTGTTGTCCTGCTGGTGGCAGGCGGATTGGTGTTCGCGCTGGTAGTGACCGCGATCCCGTCCGTGCGCAGGTCGGAGTCGACGCAGCACTGAGTTCGGCCCGCAAGGTAAAGTTCGGGCCGTGAGCTTTACACCCGAAACCGTGCCAGGCCCTGACGCCCCTCTGCGCGCCGCGCTGCGCTACGGCCTGATCGGCCTCGGCGTGCTCGTCGTCGTCTCGGTGGCGATCGCCTCCGCGGTGGCCGGGATGCCCGGTCTGTGGGGGGCGCTGCTCGGCGCCGCGATCGGTGGTGGGTTCATCCTCACCACGGTCGTCGCGGTGCTGCTCGGCGCGAAGCTGCCGCCGACCATGGCAGGTGCGGTGATGCTGGTCAGCTGGGTCGGCAAGTTGCTGGTGGCGCTGCTGGTGATCGTGGTGCTCAAGCAGTTCGACTTCTACAGCGGGCCCGCACTGTTCTTTACGGTGGTAGGAGCCCTGCTGATCGTCCTCGGTGCGGAGACGTACGGCGTTGTGAGCCAGAAGGTTCCGTACGTCACGACACGCGCGGGAGACAGCGAAACGGCTTCCGAGCAGGAATAATCCCACCCAGCTACACACTGTCGTAGATAGCTTGGTAAAGTGTTGGTAAGCAAGCACCCAAGCTAGAGGCCCGGCCCGACAAACTCGGGGCTATGCCTCGAGTTACCAGGGGGGATCATCGGGATCCCACCCGGTGCCGCTATGCTTACTGCCGATCCGGGTGGAATGTGCCCGGTTGAAGCATGTCGACGATGTCGCCGACGCCCGAACAGCAGCCGATACGGGTTATACCGTACGAGCCGCTGTCGAATTTCGAGCCGACCAGAGTCGACCCCATTGATCGTCAATGTCCGATCGAACCGCGGGAATGACAGTCGTACCTGCGGCCCGAACACGGGAGAGAACGCTGAGCGTCATCACTTTGGCGGCGGGCGAGTTTCACGCGCCATCGCTGTCCGACTTCTACCCTCCAGCAGTGCTGTTCGCGGGGACGCCGTTCGAACTCGATCGCCTGATGCTGGTCCGGCTGCTGATGACCGCCGTATTGGTGGCCGTCTTCGTGCTGGCATTCCGCTCGCCGAAGATCGTGCCGCGCGGCCTGCAGAACGTGATGGAAGCCGGTGTGGTTTTCGTCAAGGAGCAGATCGCTGACGAGGTTCTCGGTAAGGAAACCGGCAAGAAGTTCCTCCCGCTCATCGCGACGATCTTCTTCACGGTTCTGTTCCTGAACTTCTCCGGTGTGATTCCCGGATTGAACATCTCGTCGAATGCGCGCATCGGCATGCCGCTGGTGCTGGCCGCGATCGTCTATATCGCGTACAACTACGTCGGTATCCGGAAGTACGGGTTCTTCTCCTACATCCGCCACAGCATCGTCGTCCCCGATGTGCCGGTCGCGCTGCACGTGCTGCTGATCCCGATCGAGTTCATCTCGACGTTCATCCTGCGCCCGTTCACGCTCACCGTGCGTCTCATGGCCAACATGCTGGCCGGCCACATCATGCTGGTGCTGTTCTTCAGCGCGACCTGGTTCTTCCTGTTCGACGCCACCGCGTGGATGAAGGTCTTCTCGCCGTTCTCGCTGCTGGCCGGCATCGGCTTCACGCTCTTCGAGCTGCTGGTGATCTTCCTGCAGGCCTACGTTTTCGCGCTGCTGGCTGCCGTGTACATCGGCCAGTCGCAGCACGCTGCCGACCACTGACCTGACTGACCAACGACCGGAAACCTGCTACACACGCCGACCGGCGGGTGAGCAACAGAAAGGGAAAGATTCATGAGCCTCGCTTACCTGGCCCAGGAAGCCGCGACCACCGAGAGCACCTTCAAGGGCTTCGGCGCCATCGGCTACGGTCTGGCCGCGATCGGCCCCGGCATCGGCGTGGGTATCGTCGTCGGTAAGGCCATCGAGGGCATCGCTCGTCAGCCCGAGCTGTCCGGCCAGATCCGCACCACCATGTTCCTCGGCATCGCGTTCACCGAGGCCCTGGCGCTGATCGGCCTCGTCGCCGGCTTCATCTTCTGATTCCGATGCGCGAACTCATCACGCTCGCAGCTGAGGGTGGAGAGGATGTGAATCCTCTCGTTCCCGAAACGTACGACATCGTCTGGTCGATCGTCTGCGTCGTCATCATCGGCGTGCTCTTCTGGAAATACGTGATCCCGCGTGTGACCAAGACACTCGAAGAGCGCACAGACAAGATCGAAGGCGGTATCGCCAGGGCCGAAGCAGCCCAGGCCGAGGCACAGCACACGCTGGAGCAGTACCAGCAGCAGCTTGCCGACGCCCGGCTCGAGGCCGCGCGCATCCGCGAGGAAGCACGCACCCAGGGTCAGCAGATCCTCGCGCAGATGCGCACGGATGCCCAGGCCGAAAGCGACCGTATCGTCGCCGCCGGTCACTCCCAGCTGGAAGCCCAGCGCCAGCAGATCCTGACGGAGCTGCGTTCCGAGGTCGGCCGTACGGCCGTCGACCTGGCCGAGAAGATCATCGGTCAGTCGGTTTCGGACGAAGCCAAGCAGGCGGCGTCGATCGACAAGTTCCTCAGTGAACTCGACGACACCGACGCCATCGGGGTCGGAAGGTAGCGACGCGAAAGTGAGAAGCATGTACGCAGCGAGCCGCGAGGCCAGTACCCGGTCTCGCGAGGCGCTTCGGGTCGCTCTGACCGGAAGCGAAACTGTTGCGGCCACAACGGGGTCGGAACTGTTCGCCGTTGTCGCCGTGCTGGACGACCAGCGTTCGCTGCGTGTGGCGCTCGCGGACGCCTCGGTGCCGGGTTCGGCGCGCGCTGAACTCAGTGAGCGGGTCTTCGGCGGCAAGGTCAGCATTGCCACGCAGGCAGTGCTGACCACCGCGGTGGCGCAGGACTGGTCACGCACCCGCGACCTGGTCGACACCCTGGTGCTGCTCGGGCAGGAGGCTCTGCTGGAGTCTGCCGCCGTCGGTGGCCGACAGGACGCGGTGGAGGACGAGCTGTTCCGGCTCGGACGCATCATCGCCGACAACCCGAAGCTGGAGCAGGCACTGTCCGATCAGGGAAAGCCCGCCTCGGCGCGGCGCGAACTGGTCGAGCGGCTGCTCAACGGCAAGGTCGAGCCGGTCACCCTGGCGCTGGCCGAGCAGGCGGTGACCCGCCTGCGGACCAACAACATCGGCGTCGCCTTCGACGCCCTGTCCGATCTGGCGGCGGCCCGTCGTGACCAGATCGTCGCCCACGTGAACTCGGCGGTCGAGCTGAACGATCAGCAGAAGGAGAAGCTGTCGGCTTCCCTGCGGCGGATCTACGGCAAGGCGGTCACCGTGCACGTGCAGGTCGACCCGACGCTGCTGAGCGGCGTCGTCGTCCGCGTCGGAGACGACGTGATCGACGGCAGCGCCACCGGCCGACTGGAGAAGCTGCGTCGGGCTCTGTCGTAATCGACAAGGCCCAGACTCCACTTCCCCCATCCCCGACATTCGAGACCACAGCGAGAGCAGGAACAACATGGCGGAGCTGACGATCTCCTCCGACGAGATCCGTAGCGCGATCGAGAGCTACACCCAGAGCTACACCCCGGAAACCTCCATCGAAGAAGTCGGCATCGTGACCGATACCGGCGACGGTATCGCGCACGTCAGCGGCCTGCCTTCGGCGATGGCCAACGAGCTGCTCGAGTTCCCCGGCGGGGTTCTCGGCGTCGCGCTGAACCTCGAGGACACCAACATCGGTGCCGTCATCCTCGGCGAGTACGCCTCGCTCGAGGAGGGCCAGCAGGTCCGTCGCACCGGCGACGTGCTCTCCGTCCCCGTGGGTGACAAGTTCCTCGGTCGCGTCGTCAACCCGCTCGGCCAGCCGATCGACGGCCTGGGCGAGATCGAGGCCGACGAGCGCCGCGTGCTGGAGCTGCAGGCCGCGTCTGTGCTGGAACGTCAGCCGGTCGAGGAGCCGCTGGCCACCGGCATCACCGCGATCGACGCGCTGACCGCCATCGGTCGCGGCCAGCGTCAGCTGATCATCGGCGACCGCAAGACGGGCAAGACCGCCGTCGCGATCGACGCGATCCTGAACCAGAAGGCGAACTGGGAGACCGGCGACGCCGACAAGCAGGTTCGCTGCATCTACGTCGCGATCGGCCAGAAGGGCTCCACCATCGCGGGCGTCAAGACCGCGCTCGAGGAGCACGGCGCGATGGAGTACACCACCATCGTCGCTGCCCCGGCCTCCGATTCCGCCGGCTTCAAGTGGCTGGCTCCGTACACCGGTTCGGCCATCGGCCAGCACTGGATGTACCAGGGCAAGCACGTCCTCATCGTGTTCGACGACCTGACCAAGCAGGCCGAGGCGTACCGCGCCATCTCGCTGCTGCTGCGTCGTCCGCCGGGCCGCGAGGCGTACCCCGGTGACGTCTTCTACCTGCACTCCCGTCTGCTGGAGCGTTGCGCGAAGCTGTCCGACGAGATGGGCGCCGGCTCGATGACCGGTCTGCCGATCATCGAGACCAAGGCCAACGACGTCTCGGCGTTCATCCCGACCAACGTCATCTCCATCACCGACGGCCAGGTCTTCCTCGAGTCCGACCTGTTCAACAAGGGCGTCCGCCCGGCGATCAACGTCGGTACCTCGGTCTCCCGTGTCGGTGGCGCCGCCCAGACCAAGGCCATGAAGAAGGTCGCCGGTTCGCTGCGTCTGGAAATGGCGCAGTACCGCGAGCTGGAGGCGTTCTCCGCCTTCGCCTCCGACCTCGACGCCGCGTCGCTGGCGCAGCTCGAGCGTGGCGCCCGCTGGGTCGAGCTGCTCAAGCAGGACCAGTACTCCCCGGTCTCGGTCGAGGATCAGGTCGTCTCGATCTTCCTGGTCGACGCCGGTTACTACGAGTCGGTGCCCGTCGAAGACGTGCGTCGCTTCACCGCCGAGCTGCTCGAGTACCTGCACGGCGCGACCCAGAGCTCGTTCGACGCGCTCGAGGGTGGCAAGAAGCCGCTCGCCGGCGAGGCCGCCGACGCGATCAAGGCCGAGACCGACAAGTTCAAGCAGGGCTTCCTCGATTCGAACGGCAATCGCATCGTGAACGAGGCTGCCGCGGGCGAGCTGGACCACGAAGAGGTCGAGTCGCTGTCGGTCACCCGCAAGCACGTCGACAAGTAAGCCGGGTCATGATGTCGGCAATTTCCGATCTGGCGAATGAAGGGAGTGTGAACCGCTAGTGGCAAGTTTGCGCGAATTGCGCTCCCGCATTCGTGGTGTGAATTCGATCAAGAAGATCACCAAGGCTCAGGAACTGATCGCGACCTCGCGAATTTCCAAGGCCCAGGCCAGGGTTGCGGCTGCCAAGCCGTACGCCGAGGAGATCACCAAGGTCCTCGGCGAACTGGCGAGCGCTTCGAAGAACCTGTCGCACCCGCTGCTGACCGAGCGCCCCAACGCTCGTCGGGCCGCTGTCCTGGTGATAACCAGTGACAGCGGTATGTGCGGTGGCTACAACTCGAACGTGCTCAAGCGTGCCGAAGAGCTCATGACCACGCTGCGTGGCGACGGCAAGGAACCCGTTCTGTACGTGATGGGCAGCAAGGGCATCACGTACTACAAGTTCCGCAACCGTCCGTTCCAGGCGTCGTGGTTCGGCTTCTCCCAGCAGCCCAAGTACACCGATGCCTCGGCCGCGTGCCAGCACCTGGTCGAGGCCTTCATGGCCGGCTCCGACAGCGAGGTCCCCTCGCTCGACGGCACCGGAACCATCGAGGGTGTCGACGAGCTGCACATCGTGTACACCAAGTTCGTCTCGATGCTGACCCAGAACCCGGAGGTGCGCCGCCTGGCGCCGATCCAGGTCAGCTACGTCGACGAGAACTACGAGCTCGGTGACGACATCATGTCGGATTCGCCGAACGCGGTGGCCACGGCGCAGTACGAGTTCGAGCCGGACGCCGATGTGCTGCTCGGGGCTCTGCTGCCCAAGTACATCAACACGCGTATCTACGCATCGTTGCTCGAGGCAGCGGCATCCGAGTCCGCGGCTCGGCGCACCGCAATGAAGGCGGCGACCGATAACGCCAACGAGCTGGCCAATGTGCTCCAGCGCGAGGCGAACTCGGTGCGTCAGGCCCAGATCACGCAGGAAATCAGCGAAATCGTCGGCGGCGTCAATGCGCTGGCGTCGAGCTCGGACCGCGACTAAGAAGCGCAGGAAGAGAACCAATCTAATGACCGCAGCTGTCACTCAGGACAACGCGAAGAAGGCGGGCGAAACCGCTGGTCGCGTCGTCCGTGTCATCGGCCCCGTCGTGGACGTCGAGTTCCCGCGTGGCGCCATCCCCGAGCTGTTCAACGCTCTGAACTCCGACATCGAGCTCCCGTCGGTGGCCAAGACCCTCACCCTCGAGGTCGCTCAGCACCTCGGCGACAACATCGTGCGCACCATCTCGATGCAGCCGACCGACGGCCTGGTCCGTGGCGCGACTGTCACCGACACCGGCAAGCCGATCTCGGTGCCCGTCGGCGACATCGTCAAGGGCCACGTGTTCAACGCCCTCGGTGACTGCCTCGACACCCCCGGCCTCGGCCGGGACGGCGAGCAGTGGGGCATCCACCGTCAGCCGCCGAGCTTCGACCAGCTCGAGGGCAAGACCGAGATCCTCGAGACCGGCGTCAAGGTCATCGACCTGCTGACCCCGTACGTCAAGGGCGGCAAGATCGGTCTGTTCGGTGGTGCCGGTGTCGGCAAGACCGTGCTGATCCAGGAGATGATCACTCGTATCGCTCGCGAGTTCTCGGGCACCTCGGTGTTCGCGGGCGTCGGTGAGCGTACTCGTGAGGGCACCGACCTCCGTCTGGAAATGGAAGAGATGGGCGTCCTTCCGGATACCGCCCTGGTCTTCGGCCAGATGGACGAGCCGCCGGGCACGCGTATGCGCGTCGCCCTGTCGGCGCTGACCATGGCGGAGTACTTCCGCGATGTCCAGCACCAGGACGTGCTGCTCTTCATCGACAACATCTTCCGTTTCACCCAGGCCGGTTCCGAGGTCTCGACCCTGCTGGGTCGCATGCCTTCGGCCGTGGGTTACCAGCCGACGCTGGCGGACGAGATGGGTCAGCTCCAGGAGCGCATCACCTCGACCAAGGGTCGCTCGATCACCTCGCTGCAGGCGATCTACGTCCCCGCCGACGACTACACCGACCCGGCGCCGGCGACCACCTTCGCCCACCTGGATGCGACGACCGAGCTTTCGCGCCCGATCTCGCAGAAGGGCATCTACCCGGCCGTCGACCCGCTGACCTCGACCTCTCGTATCCTCGAGGCTTCGATCGTCGGCGAGCGCCACTTCCGGGTTGCCAACGAGGTCAAGCGGATCCTGCAGAAGTACAAGGAACTGCAGGACATCATCGCCATCCTCGGCATGGACGAGCTCTCCGAAGAGGACAAGGTCCTCGTCGGTCGCGCCCGTCGCCTGGAGAAGTTCCTCGGTCAGAACTTCATCGTCGCCGAGAAGTTCACCGGCCAGGTCGGCTCGGTCGTTCCGCTGGAGCAGACCATCGACGACTTCGACCGTGTCTGCAAGGGCGAGTTCGACCACTACCCGGAGCAGGCGTTCAACTCCTGCGGTGGTCTCGACGACGTCGAGGCAGCCGCGAAGAAGATCCTCGGGAAGTAGTCCACTATGGCGGAGATGACAGTTGATCTCGTAGCTGTCGAGCGCAAGATCTGGTCCGGCCAGGCTTCGTTCGTCAGCGCGCAGACCACCGAGGGTCAGATCGGCATCATGGCAGGCCACGAGCCGCTGCTCGGTCAGCTCGTCGAGGGCGGCACGGTTTCCATCGTGTCGACCGACGGCGAGCGGATCGTCGCGGCGGTGCACGGCGGCTTCTTCTCGGTCACCGCCGACACCGTGCGGGTGCTGGCCGAGTCCGCGGATCTCGCGGGCGAGGTCGACGTCGACGCGGCACGCAAGGTGCTGGCCGATGCGAGCGCCACCGAGGTGGAGCTGCGCGCGGCCCAGGGCCAGGTGCGTGCGGTCGAAGCGACCGTGACCGACTGATCGCAGTAGTACGACTCTCTGCCGGCGAGGAACTTCGGTTCCTCGCCGGCAGAGTTGTTTGCACCGCCTTTTCGTGGGGATAGACGATCCGGCCGGAGCGCCGCGTAGTGGGCGTGATTGAATGTCTGGGCGGGGGTGTCTTTGACACCGGCTAGAGCGAAAGGGCGTACGGCATTGCAAACCGGGATGGTTCTCCTGATCATTCTGGTGCTGACGCTCGTGTTCGTAGCCGGTGCGTCGACCTATCGCCTGGTGATGTTGCGCCGCGGGGGCACGGCCGCGCTCCTACGTTCACTGCCCGCGCGCGGCGGCCAAGGCTGGCGGCACGGGCTCATTCGCTACGACGAGGATCGCCTCGTCTTCTTCAAATTGACCAGCCTGAAATTCGGACCCGACTCCACGGTGCATCGGCAGGGCCTCGAGATCGTCGAGCGCCGAGCGCCGCAGGGCGACGAATTCGACATCATGAGCGATGACATCGTGGTGGTAGCCGTCACCGATCCGCACAGCAAATTCGAGCTCGCGCTCGACCGCGGTTCGATGGCGGCTTTTCTGTCCTGGGTGGAGTCGCGACCGTCCGATCGCGCCCGCCGCACTCGTGGAGGCCCGTCGTGAGCGTGCATTTGACCCGGATCTATACCCGCACGGGCGACGACGGGACGACCGGTCTCAGCGATTTCTCCCGTGTCGCCAAGAACGATCCCCGGCTGATCGCCTACGCCGACTGCGACGAGGCCAATGCCGCACTCGGTGTCGCCGTCGCCCTCGGTGCGCCCGAACCCGCTGTGCTGACGGTGCTGCGCCAGATCCAGAACGATCTGTTCGACGCGGGCGCCGATCTGTCCACCCCGGTTGTCGCCGAACCGAAGTATCCGCCGCTGCGCATCACCCAGCCCTATATCGACCGGCTCGAGAAGTGGTGCGACGAGTTCAACGACGGTCTGGCACCGCTGAATTCGTTCATCCTGCCCGGCGGCACGCCGTTGGCTGCGTTGTTGCACACAGCCCGTACTGTGGTGCGGCGCGCCGAGCGATCCGCGTGGTCCGCTGTCGAAACGCACCCTGACGACACCAGTGTGCTGCCTGCGAAATATCTGAATCGACTCTCGGACCTGCTGTTCATCCTCAGCCGCGCCACCAATCCTTCCGGTGACGTGTTGTGGCAGCCCGGCGGCGGGCTACCACGCTGAAAGCGACTCTCCGACGCGGAGAATCGGTCGGTTTCTTGTTCTTTCGTGGCAGGGGGGCGTGTCGTCGCGTGGCGGTCGATAAGCTGGCGTGGTGAGCGAACGGTTTCTGGTCTCCGGCGGCAATCGACTCGTCGGCGAGGTCGCGGTCGGCGGCGCGAAGAACAGCGTGCTGAAGCTGATGGCTGCCTCGTTGCTGGCCGAGGGCACGACCACCATCACCAACTGCCCGGACATCCTCGATGTCCCCTTGATGGCGGAGGTGCTGCGCGGCCTCGGCTGCGATGTGACGATCTCCGACGATGTCGGCGGCGACAACTCGGTGGTGACGATCGATACCCCCGCCGAGCCCAAGTACCACGCGGACTTCCCCGCGGTGACCCAGTTCCGCGCCTCGGTGTGTGTGCTCGGTCCGCTGATGGCGCGCTGCAAACGCGCCGTGGTGGCGCTGCCCGGTGGCGATGCGATCGGTTCGCGACCCCTTGACATGCACCAGGCGGGCCTACGCCTGCTCGGTGCGACCAGTGCGATCGAGCACGGTTGCGTCGTGGCGTCGGCCGAACAGTTACAGGGCGCGCGGATCCGCCTCGACTTCCCGTCGGTGGGCGCGACCGAGAACATCCTGATGGCCGCGGTCCTGGCCGAGGGGGAGACGGTCATCGACAATGCGGCGCGCGAGCCCGACATCGTCGACCTGTGCACCATGCTCGTACAGATGGGTGCGCAGATCGACGGTGCCGGTTCCTCCGTGCTCACCGTGCAGGGCGTCAAGAGCCTCTCGCCCACCACACACCGGGTGATCGGCGACCGTATCGTCGCCGCCACCTGGGGGATCGCCGCCGCGATGACCACCGGCGATGTCCGGGTCACCGGCGTCAACCCCAAGCACCTGGCGCTGGTGCTGGACAAGCTGCGTTCGGCCGGCGCGCGAATCTCCTACGAGCCCAACGGTTTCCGGGTCGTGCAGGCCGAGCGGCCGCGTGCGGTGAACTTCGCGACGCTGCCGTTCCCCGGTTTCCCGACCGACCTGCAGCCGATGGCCATCGGCCTGGCCGCTATCGCCGACGGCACCTCGATGATCACCGAGAACGTCTTCGAGGCGCGGTTCCGTTTCGTGGAGGAGATGATCCGGCTCGGCTCCGACGCCCGGACCGACGGTCACCATGCGGTGGTCCGTGGAATCCCGCGGTTGTCGAGTGCACCGGTCTGGTCCTCCGACATCCGCGCGGGTGCGGGCCTGGTGCTCGCCGGCCTCGTCGCTGATGGCGTCACCGAAGTGCACGACGTCTATCACATCGACCGCGGCTACCCCCGATTCGTCGAGCAGATGCAGGCGCTCGGCGGACAGGTCGAACGGATAGATGCACCGAAATAGGGCCCCTGACCAGCCGATTTGACTTCGTGTTTGTCGGCACGTAACTTTATTCCAGTCAGAGCGACACGGACACCGACTCAGCCGCCCAGCGGCCGAGACACGAGGTAGGACGATGAGCGCCTGACTGACTGCGTGTTCAGAGGGTCTCGGTACGGATTTGCTTCCGGCCGGTTGTCTGAGCTAGGTTTGAACCCTTGCCTCACCGAAACCCCTTCGAGAATTTGTGGGTAGAAGTGTGTGCGTGTGTTCTTTGAGAACTCAATAGTGTGTCGATGAATGTCAGTGCCAATAATTATTATTGGTTCCAATCTTTCATGTACCCCCCGGTCGTGGGAGGTTGGACATTGAACAACAGCGAATCTTTTTGCTGGTGTTCGCTTTGCTAGG
>NZ_JBSGSS010000023.1:0-61380 GCF_053606985.1 Nocardia sp. NPDC055165 | reverse complement strand
GCCTACGCCCCGGCGCCTGACCGGCGGCCCGGCCGCGGACCGGCCACTTCGTGGCCGTCCCTCCCTAGGGGTCGGGAGTGCGGTGGCTGGGTTGGATGGGTTGTTGAAGACGGGGACGGGCTGGGTGTGGCGGATCAGGTTGTGGCGGGGGCGGTTTCGGTGCGGGGAGTGGGGGTTTTGGCTGCTACTACCGAGCGGTAGACGATGGCGCCGGTGGTGAGGATTACGGCTACCGACAGGGGGCCTGCCCAGAGTTGCCACCAGCTGCCGCCGGCGGGGGTGTAGACCTCGGGGCGGGGCCAGGCCAGGTTGATGACCATGGCGATGCCCCAGACGACGGCGAGGGCGTTGATGGGGATGCCGAGGCGGCCCAGGTGGAACAGGGTCTTGTCGTCGGGGGCGGGCAGGCCCTGGACGCGGCGCAGCAGCAGTGGCACGGTGACCAGGAGGTAGGCCAGGTACAGGCTGACGATGCAGACGCTGGCTAGGGTGGCGAAGATGGCGGGGTTGCCGAGGTTCAGGACCAGCAGGCCGATGCCGAGGGCGCCGATCGCGACGGCGGGCCACACGGGGGTGCCGAAGCGGGGGTGCACGGTGGAGAGGGCCTTCGCGAAGGGGAGTTTGCCGTCGCGGGCCATCGAGAACATCAGGCGTGAGCCGGCGGTCTGGATGGCGAGGGTGCACACGATCACCGCGACCGCGACACAGCCGAGCAGCACCGAACCGGCGGGGCTGTTGAGCTTCGAGGTGATGACGTAAGCCAGTCCACCGGTGGACAATTCGCCGTCGGACAGGCTCGGAGCCGCCATCAGCGCGCCGAGCAGCATGAGGCCACCGCCCAGCGCCGAGACCGCCAGCGCGAGCAGGATGGTGCGGGGAGCGACCTTGCGCGGGTTCTTGGTCTCCTCGGAAAGCTCACCGGCGGAATCGAATCCGACCATCACGTACGCGGCCATCAGGCCCGAGACCAGGAATGCCGCCCAGTACGGGCCAGGGGAGGCCTGGTCGGTTTGGAACACCACATCGGGGCCGCGCTCGGTGTTGGCGAAGAACAGCGCGATGATCGCCAGCACACCGACGATCTCGACGGTGACACCGATCGAATTGATCTTCGACATCAGGTCGATGCCGATCACATTGATGGTGGTGGTGACGACGAGCAACACGCTGCCGAGCAGCACCGCGTTCATCGCGCCGTCGCGGGAGGTGAGCGCGGTGTCGGTGCCGATGAGCTGGAATCCGCTCCAGATCGAGGGCAGCACCACCTGGAGCGCGATGGCGGCCGCGGCGGCGGTCACGACCTGCGCGATCACCATCATCCAGCCGGCGAACCAGCCGATCAGCCCACCCGCCAGCCGCCGCGACCACTGATAGATACAGCCGGAGATCGGGTAGCGGGCGGCGAGCTCGGCGAAGTTCAGCGCGACCAGGAACTGGCCCGCGAACACCAGCGGCCACGTCCAGAAGAAGGCGGCGCCGCCGAACGAATAGCCGAAGCCGAAGAACTGGAAGATCGTGGTGAGGATGGAGA
Organism: Nocardia sp. NPDC055165; assembly: GCF_053606985.1. Classification (NCBI taxonomy): domain Bacteria; kingdom Bacillati; phylum Actinomycetota; class Actinomycetes; order Mycobacteriales; family Nocardiaceae; genus Nocardia; species Nocardia sp. NPDC055165. Next base: position 59,849 of record NZ_JBSGSS010000023.1, on the reverse strand, counting down.
CGAACGAGAAACCTGCCGCGAAGGACGCGTAACGCCCCAGTTTGCGGTGCAGGACCGGCGTGTAGCCGAAGGCTGCCAGATCGGCGCTGTCGCGGCCGAGTTCGGGTGGGGCGGCGGGGGATTCGAATGTCGTGGCCATGTCGGAGTCCTTCAGCGGTTCGGCCAATATCTATCAGTCGATAGTTTTGCGCGCGCGATCGCTCGAACGGTGTCGTGCGTGTATCGACTGGACGCCCCGCGGTAACTTCTGCGTTGCGTGAGTTTCTGTCAAATGACAGAAATTCGACCGCTGGGCATTCCCGCCGGTGAGCTGCCCGCTGCGGTGCAGGTCGTGGCCCGATGACAGAATCTTCGGTGTGGCGAATCTCGGTCCCGGGCGTCCCCGGCTGGAACAGCGGCGCAGGCAGGGAACTACGCCGCGCGCGGAGATCCTCGACGCGGCGGCGGAGCTCTTCACCACCAAGGGGTACGCCAACACCTCGACGCGGGCAGTCGCCGACGCGGTCGGCATCCGGCAGGCATCGCTGTATCACCACTTCGCCGCCAAGGACGACATCCTCGACGCACTACTGGCCGAAACAGTGGCGGGACCGGTCGAACTGGCGCAGCGGATGATGACCGAACCGGATGACGTGGCGACCCAGCTCTACGCGCTTGCCCTGTTCGACGTGCGCCAACTGCGGACGGCGCGGTGGAATCTGGGCGCGCTGTACCTGCTGCCGGAGTTGCGCACGGAACGCTTCGTCGCGTTCCGGCGACGACGTGACGAACTGCGCGGACACTACGAGCGTCTGGCCGCCGCGGCCTCGACGGCCGCGGGGGAATCCGACGACGCGCGGATCCTTCCGTTCCGGCTGGTGGAGACGGTGATCGCGATCAGGTACGACGAGGGGGCGGCGGGCGTGGACACCGAGCGCGTCATCCCGGACGCCGTGCTGCGCATCGTCGGCTACCCGGGCGACACGGGTACGGTGCGGGCATCGGCCGCGGCGCTCCTCGCACGGCTGGGCGAGATCGCTCCCGCCTGAGAGGCCGTACCCGGTGGCCGAGGAGCGCCGCGATACCTCAAATTCGGATGAACGCCAGGATGTCCTGGATGAGTTCCTGCTGATAGGCGCCGAAGACGCCGTGCGGTGCGCCCGCGTACACCTTCAATGTCCCGTTCTCGACGAGCTCGATCGACTTCAGTGCCGCATTCGCGATCGGCACGATCTGGTCGTCGTCGCCGTGCGCGATGAAGACCGGCACTTTCAGGGCCTTCAGATCCTCGGTGAAGTCGGTCGCGGAGAACGCGGCGACACACTCGTAGGCGGCCTGGATCCCCGCGAGCATGCCCTGGCGCCAGAAGTCGTCCTGCGCGCCCTTCGAGACGACGGCGCCCTCGCGGTTGAAGCCGAAGAACGAGGGGGCGAGCTCCTGATAGAAGCTGGAGCGGTCGCTGAGCACCCCGGCGCGGATATTGTCGAACACCTCCATCGGCAGGCCGTCGGGATAGGCCTCGGTGGCGACCATGATCGGCGGGACCGCGCCGATGGTGACGACCTTGGCGACCCGGTCCACACCGTGCTGGGCGGCGTAACGCACTACTTCGCCGCCTCCGGTCGAGTGCCCGACCACGATGACATCGCGCAGGTCGAGTGACTCGATCAGCTCGGCGAGATCGCGCGCGTAGGTGTCCATGTCGTTGCCCTGCCACGGCTGCGAGGAGCGGCCGTGACCGCGGCGGTCGTGCGCGATGACGCGGTAGCCCGCGTCGGCGAAGGTCTTGCGCTCCAGCGCCCACGCGTCGGAGCTCAGCGGCCAGCCGTGGCTGAACACCACAGGTCGTCCGGTGCCCCAATCGGAGAAATAGATCTCGGTGCCGTCGGTGGTGGTGAAGTAGGGCATTGTGCTGTGCTCCTGTCGGAGATGCGGACGAATAGGTTGCCCATAGTTGTCGAGCGCCGGTGCGCTGTCGCCCACCGGAACGGCCGAAGATCCCGCCATTCCGGCCGAGTATTAGATTTATCGGCATGTCCACACCCCGGAATCGCCTACGTCACAGTGCATCCAGTGGTACACGGCGTATCGGGTTTCTCCTGTTCGACGGGGTGAAGGCGCTCGACTACGTCGGTCCCGCAGAGGTATTCGTCGAGGCGAATCAGTTCGCCGATGCCTACGAGATCGTGCTGATCTCGCCCACGGGCGCACCGGTGCACAGCTCGGTGGGCCAGGGAGTTGCTGTGACGACTTCCGTGGCGGACGCGCCCCCGCTCGACACGCTCGTGGTGCCCGGCAGCGAAGTGCGCCCCGCCGAGTTCGTACGTCCCGATCTGGTCGAGGCCGCTCGCGTTCTCGCGGCGCGCAGTCGTCGGGTCGTTTCCATCTGCAGTGGCGCCTTCGTGCTGGCCGAACTCGGGATGCTGGACGGCCGAAGCGCGACCACGCACTGGAAATTCGCCGCCGAGCTCGCCCGCCGGTATCCCCGGATCGACGTGCAGGCGGACCGGATCTTCGTGCGGGACAACGACATCGCGACCTCGGCGGGCGTCGCGGCGGGCATCGACCTCGCGCTCGCACTGGTGGCAGACGATCTGGGCAGCGACATCGCTCGCCAGGTCGCTCAGGGGCTTCTCGTCTATCTGCAGCGTTCCGGCGGGCAGACCCAGTTCTCGACGCCCATGCGCGCCGTCGCTCTGCCACCCGGTCCGGTGCGCGTGGTCACCGACCTGATCGCCAGGGACCCCGCCGCGCGGCACAGCGTGGTGGACCTGGCGCGATACGTCAATGTGAGCGTCCGCCACCTCACCCGCCTGTTCACCGAGGAGACCGGGCTCAGCCCGGCCGAGTACGCGGCGAATGTGCGCTTCGATCTCGCCCGGGCCGAGCTCGAGGCCGGCAGTTCGGTGAGCCGGGCCGCCTCCGGCGCGGGTTTCGCCAGCGCCGAGGCGCTACGCCGGGCCTTTGTGGCGCGGCTCGGGGTGTCGCCCTCGGACTACCGGCGCAGGTTCGAATCCGAGGCGAGTGCGTAGCGGGTCTCAGCGGGCGGTCGGCGGGGCGATCTGCCAGTGCTGGTTGAGCGCGCCCGCGATCTCGGGCAGCACGGTGATCGGGATTCGTTTGGCGCGCAGCATTTCCCGGATCTCGCTCACCTGTTCGCGCTTGCGCATGTCGTAGGCGCCGGTGACGGGGCGGATCACCGGTGGGATGGACAGCAGTACGAGCTCGTCGGCCGACTCGCCGTTCAGGTCGAGTGCCAGTGCCCAGCGGGCGTGCTCGTCGAGGGTGAAGCGCCCGGCGACGACACGGTCCCACGGCACGGTCGACGAGCGGAACGGGGTCCGCGCGTAGATGGCGTGCTCGTGCAGTTCGATCACATCACGGACGAACAGCGCGACACCCACCGCGAACCCGCCGACCGCCCCGACCAGCAGGCCGGTGATCACCCGGTTCACCCCGAACATCGCCAGGAACAACCCGACGACGCCCGTGGTGACCAGGACCGCGATCAAGCAATAGAACAGACTCCGCCTGGTGGACACCACACCGGCACGCACGACCGACATGCGGACCTCCCTCTCCAGCTCGCCGGGCCCGATGCTCGCGCCGATCGGCGAATCACGATTCGTGGCTCACCCTAGCGGTGCGCATCGCCGCGGTCTCACGAGCCGAGCGACACCGCTGCCTCCGAGGTCTCGACGAGGAAGGTGAAGGTCTCCTGGAAGTACAGCTGCACAGTCTCGGCGTCGTGGCTGAGGTAGCCGATCGACAGGTCCTGGCCCAGCGCGAGCTCGAAGTCGCCGCCGCGGGTGGTGAGCGCGAAACCGCCGGAGATCGCCGGCGCCCAGATGATCTCGCCATCGATCAGCCGCTCGATGTGGGTCCGGATCGGGTGACCGTGATCGGAGGTCTCGCTGACCTGGGTGTACAGCTCGGCGCTGAGCACCACCGAATACGGGCCCTGCACGCCGGCCAGGCGCAGGCCGGTGAGGGCGTGCGAGATGGCATCGGGAATGTCGACGACGTTGCTCGGCAGCGCGACGGGGGAGTTCGAGGCGGCATCGCGGATCCCGGTGATGCCCGCGGCGGCGTAGCTCTCGAAGATCGCACGGTCTTCGGCGAAGGCGATCTTCTGCGCGGCGTCCTTGAGGTTGTCGAGGTCGGCGTCGCCCGCGCCGCGCTCGATGTCGTCGAGCTCGGAGCGTTGCAGGGTGAACGGCACCCGCAGCTCGATAACCGGTTGGATCAGGCGCTGATGAGCCTGCACGCCGTCGTCGGGCGAGGCGATCGAGGTGATCCGGCCGAGGTTGCGGGCCGAGAAGTCGAAACCGTGCGGTCCCGACACGTCGACCACCCGGCGACCCGCGATATTGCGCTTGAACGTGCGGGTCGCCTCCTCCTCGATCTGCGACCAGGCTTCGCCGGTGATCGGCGCGAGTTCGCGATGCAGGTTGTTCATTCAATTACTCCTTTTCATCGTGCCGATTGCGAGGGAGCCGTCCGAGCGAGCGGCTGCCGCCGCGTTCGCACGTTCGACGGGGACGATTTCGGGCAGTGTCGCCGGCTCGATCTCGGTGGCCGCCGTGTCGGGTGCGTCGGGCAGGTCATCGAGGAAATCCACGGTGGGAGTGAAGAAGAGCGTGCCGGTCACGGCGAAAGAGAAGTCGAGGATGCGGTCGTAGGCGGCCTCGTCGGTACCGAGGAACATCCGTTCGAGCATGCGTTCGGTGACGCTCGGGGTGGCGGCGTAGGCCACGTAGTAGGTGCCGAACTCGCCGGTGCCGATGGTGCCGAACGGCATATTGGCGCGCACGATCTGGCGTTCGGTGCCGTCGGCTTCGGTGATGGTGTTCACCGCGACGTGCGAGTCGGCGGGTTTCACGTCGTCGGGCAGTTCGTAGTCGGCGAGCTTGGTCCGCCCGATCACCCGCTCCTGTTCCTCGATCGACAGTGCGTTCCACTGGTCGAGCGGGTGGGTGTACTTCTGCACGACCACGTAGCTACCGCCGGTGAACTCGGGGTCCTCGTCGCCGATCAGCGCCGCCGAGGCCGCGCTCGGGCCCTCCGGGTTCTCGGTACCGTCGACGAAGCCGAGCAGGTCGCGCTGCTCGAAATAGCGAAAGCCGATCGTCTCGTCGACGACGGTCGCCGCGCCTTTGAGGCGAGCGCCGATCACCATGGCGAGTTCGAAGCACGGGCCCTGAGTTTCGCCTTTGATATGGAAGAACAGGTCGCCAGGGGTGGCCGGTGCGCTGTGGATCGGGCCGTTGTAACCCGGGAAATCGTGCAGCTCAGCGGGTTTCGGGCCGACGAAGAGCCGGTCCCAGGCCGCGGAGCCGATCGAGGTGACGCAGGTCAATCCTTCACCGGGCACCCGGAAACCGATCGAACGGCGCAATCCGGAGAGATCTGCCAAGAGGTCACGGACCGCGGATTCGCCACCGGAGTCGATGGTGGCGACAAGGAAAATCGCGGACGGCGTGAGTGGATCGAGGATCGGCTGTGGCTCACCCATGGCGTCCACAGTACGGCTCCGCGCCGACAGGTTTGATCAACACCTCGCGGTGTCAAGCAATTCGGGCGATCGACCTGCTATTTCGCGACGGTCAGCAAAAATGTGACGTCATCGACAGCTTTGACGCTGTGCCGGGCGCGCGGCACCACGATGAGATCGCCCGCCGAACCCTTCCACTCGTCGGTGCCCGCGATCAGCACCAGCGTGCCGGAGAGCACCTGGATGGTGGCATCGCCCGCATTGTCGTGTTCGGCCAGGCTCTGTCCCTCGGCGAGTGCGACGACCGTCTGGCGCAGCGCGTGGGTGTGGCCGCCGATGAGGGTTTGCGAACTCCGGCCGCTCGTCGACGTGGCCGCCAGCTTGAGCTGTTGACGGGCCACGGCGGTCAGCGATTTCTTGTCCATGGATCGGGCCTTTCGCAGGCATCTCGCGGGCAGGTCTTGCCAGGAGTATGCCCGACGGTGCCCACGCGTTCGGGCGTTTTGCCGCGACCGTTAGCTGTGTGTTGTCAGCCGCGGGTGTAGTGGCGAATGCGGTAGCGCAGACCGGTTTTCGAGGTCAGCCACGGGGTGTCGTCCGCATGCCATTCCGGGCCGATGACCGGGGCGAACGCATCGCCCGCCACGGTGGTGTCGACCTCGGTGACCAGCAGCGTCGTCGCCGAGGCCAGCGCGGCGCGGTAGATCTCGCCGCCGCCCGCCACCCAGGTGTCGGACTCGCCGGTCATCGTCAGCGCGTCGGGTACGGATGCGGCGCGTTCGGCACCGTCGGCCGCCCAATCAGTCTGGCGAGTGACTACGATGTTGCGGCGGCCGGACAGCGGACGAAAGCTCGCGGGCAGCGAATCCCACGTCCGTCTGCCCATGATCACCGGGTGCCCCATGGTGGTGTCGCGGAAATTCGCCATATCCTCGGGCACCCGCCACGGAATGGTGTTGTCGACACCGATCACCCGGTCGTTCGCCTGCGCCCAGATCAGGCCGATCTGCTTCACACCGCCACCGGCGCCTTGATGCCGGGGTGATGTTTGTAATCGGACAGCTCGATGTCCTCGTAGGCGTAGTCGAACAGGCTCGTCGCCGGGCGCAGGTGCAGCGTCGGGAATGGGTAGGGCTCGCGGCTGAGCTGCTCGCGGACCTGGTCGACGTGGTTGTCGTAGATGTGCACGTCGCCGCCGGTCCAGATGAACTCGCCCGGCTCGAGCTCGGTCTGCTGGGCGACCATCAGGGTGAGCAGGGCGTAGCTGGCGATATTGAACGGCACACCGAGGAACAGGTCGGCGCTGCGCTGGTACAGCTGGCAGGACAGTTTGCCGTCGGCGACATAGAACTGGAAGAAGGCGTGGCAGGGGGCCAGCGCCATCTTGTCCAGGTCGGCCACGTTCCAGGCCGAGACGATCATCCGGCGCGAGTCGGGGTCGGTGCGCAGGGTGTGCAGCACCTGGGCGATCTGATCGATGTGGGTGCCGTCGGGGGTGGGCCACGAGCGCCACTGCACGCCGTAGACGGGGCCGAGCTCACCCTTGGCGTCGGCCCATTCGTCCCAGATGGTCACGCCGTGCTCGCGCAGCCAGGAGACATTGGAGTCGCCGCGCAGGAACCACAGCAGCTCGTAGGCGATGGACTTCACGTGGACCCGCTTGGTGGTGATCAGCGGGAAGGACTCGGCCAGGTCGTAGCGCAGCTGGTGACCGAAGATGCTGCGGGTTCCGGTGCCGGTGCGATCGGCTTTTGGCGTGCCTCGCTCCAGCACGTGCCGGAGCAGATCCTCGTACTGCGTATCAGGGGTGGCCACGTCTCGCGATTCTACGGGGGTCGGCTCGGCGGATCGGCACCTGGCAAGCTCTTCGGCTATGCGCAAGCTCTACGTGATCGGCATCGGCGCCGGCGACCCCGACCAGGTGACGGTGCAGGCGATCAAGGCCATGCGAAAGGCCGAGGCCTTCTTCGTGATCGGCAAGGGCACCGAGAAGCAGGAACTGGTCGACGTGCGTACCACGATCCTGGCCGAACACGTGGACACGCCGCATCGGATCATCGAGATCACCGATCCGCCGCGTGAGCGCACTCCCGCCGACTACGCCGGTGTCGTCGTGGATTGGCACGAACGGCGCTCCGAACTCCTCGAAGCCGCGTTCGACCAGGTGGACGGCGTCGGCGCGATCCTCGTGTGGGGAGATCCGGCGCTCTACGACAGCACCCTGCGCATGGTCGAGCACGTGCTGGGGCGCGGGCGCGCCGACTTCGACTACGAGGTGATCCCCGGCGTCACCAGCATCGCCGCGCTGGCCGCCCGGCACCGCATGGTGCTGCACCGGATCGGTGAGCCCGTCCACGTCACGACGGGGCGCAGACTGCGCGAAGAAGGGCTCGGACCCGGATCGACCGTGGTGATGCTGGACGGTGAATGCTCGTTCACCGAGGTTCGTGGCGACGACATCCATATCTGGTGGGGCGCCTACCTCGGCATGCCCGACGAAATCCTGATCGAAGGCGCTCTGCGCGAAGTCGAAAGCCGCATCGTGGCCCGCCGCGCGGAACTGCGCGCGGAAAAAGGCTGGATCATGGATGTCTATCTGCTCCGCGACGGATCCCGCGCCGACGCACGATGAATAGCTAAACTGGCAACCGTGCCCGAACTGCCGGAAATTGAGGCGTTGGCGCAGTTCCTTCGGGATCATGCCGTCGGCGCTGTGGTCGGCCGTGTGGACGTGGCGGCGTTGAGCGCGGTGAAGACGTTCGATCCGCCGGTCACCGCGTTGTCCGGCCGCGATGTCACCGGTGCGGGACGGTGGGGGAAATTCCTCGGAATGGATTGTGGCGGACTGTGGCTGATCACCCATTTGTCGCGCGGCGGATGGTTGCGCTGGGTCGATGAGCCGAATCCGTTGCCACCCAAGCCGGGCGGTAAGAGCCCGCTGGCGCTGCGCGTGCATTTCTTCACGCCCGAGGGCGCCACACCCGCGATCGACCTGACCGAGGCGGGGACGAAGAAACGGCTGGCGGTGTATGTCGTCGAGGATCCGATGCTGGTGCCGGGGATCGCGCGGCTCGGACCCGACGCGCTCGGACTGACCGAGGACGAATTCGCCGCGCTGCTGAAAAGTACATCGCAGCGAATCAAGACCGCGATCGTGGATCAGACTCTGATCGCCGGAATCGGCAATGCCTATTCCGACGAGATTCTGCACACCGCGAAAATCTCCCCGTTCACGAACACCAGAACGATGTCCGCGGAGAAGGTTTCGCACTTGTACACCGCGATGCGCACGGTGCTGCTCGACGCGGTCGATCGTTCGGTGGGACAGGACGCGGCCCGCTTGAAGGGCGAGAAGCGTTCGGGCATGCGGGTGCACGCCAGAACCGGCCAGGCGTGCCCGGTGTGCGGTGACACCGTGCGTGAGGTGTCCTACGCGGAGCGGTCCTTCCAGTACTGCGCCACCTGCCAGACCGGCGGCAAGGTGCTCGCCGACCGGCGGATGTCGCGGCTGCTCAAATAGTCTTCTCGCGCCAGGCTTCCAGCAGCCGGAGCCAGAATTCGCTGACGGCGGGGAAGGCGGGCACCGCGTTCCACAGCGTCTCCATGGGCACCCGTCCCACCACCGCGATGGTGGCCGCGTGCAACTGCTCGCCCATATCGGGGCCGACGAAGGTAGCGCCGAGAATACGGTCGGCGGCGGTATCGATCACGAGTTTCGCGCGGCCGTGGAAGTCGTCACGCGAGAGCGCGGAACCCGCGACGGCGATGTCGAGCTCGACGGTGTCCACCGCGTGTCCGGCGGTGCGCGCCTCGTGTTCGGTGAGGCCCACGGAGGCGAGTTCCGGTGCGGTGTACACGACTTGGGGCACCTGCTGATGGTCGGCGCTCGCGGTGAACCGCGAGCAGTCGAGTGGCTTGCCCTCCGCGCGGGCGGCGATCACGTCACCGCACACCCTGGCCTGGTACTTGCCCATATGTGTCAGCGCCACACGATGATTCACGTCGCCGACGGCGTAGAGCCAGTCGCCGGACACCGCACGCGCGGTCAGCTGATCGTCGACCTCGACATAGCCGACGGGCAGCCCCACCGCGTCGAGGCCGAGATTCGCGGTGGCGGGGCTGCGGCCGGTGGCGACGACGAGTTCGTCGACCTCGAGTTCGCCGTCGCCGAGCACCAGGGTGACCGGACCGCCGTGGAGGCGGCCGACGCCGGTGTCCTCGGGATCGCGGCGCGAGACCAGTAACGGCTCGGTGTGGAACCGCACCTCGACGATTCCGGTGTCACGCAAGCCCCGCAGCACCAGCTCGGACGCGAACGATTCGCTGCGCGGCAGCAGGCGGTCACCCCGGACCAGCAGGGTCACCTCCTCGGCGCCGAGTTCGGCCAGCCAGGTCGCCGTTTCGCAGGCGACGACACCGCCGCCGATGATGGCGACCCGGCGCGGGACGACGGTCAGGTTGGTGGCGTCGCGGGAGGTCCACGGCAGCGCCTCGCGCACGCCCTGAATGTCGGGGATGGTGGCGGTGGTGCCGGTCGCCAGGACGACGGCGTGCCGGGCCCGCAAGCGCTTCACGCCGTCGTCGGTGGTTACCTCGACGAGTCGTTCGCCGACCAGACGGCCGGCCCCGCGGACGGTGTCGATGCCGGTCGATTTCGCCCACTCCACCTGGGAACTGTCGTCGCGGTCGTGCACGAAGGCGTCGCGGCGGGCGAGGATGTCGGCCACCTGCGGGCCGCTCGCGCTCACCCCCGGCATCGCCTCGCCGAGGTCGAGTACGGCACCGGGGCGCAGCAGTGCCTTGCTGGGAATGCACGCCCAGTAGCTGCATTCGCCGCCGAACAGTTCCCGCTCGACCAGGGCGGCGGTGCGGTCGCTGCCCGCGATGGCGTAGGCGGCGGCGTTCTCACCCGCCGGGCCCGCGCCGATGACGATGACGTCGTACTCGAGCTCGGTCACTGCAGATAGCCCTCGACCTCACGGGGGGAACGCAGCCCGGTGTCCTCGGGAGATTCGCCGGAGCCGCTGCGGGCGCGCCGCTGCCGCAACAGATCCCAGGCCTGATCGAGCATCACTTCCAGTTCGGCCAGCTGCTTGCGTTCTGCTACCGGGTCGATCTCGCCCGCGGTGGCCTTGGCTCGCAGCGAGTGCTCGTCGTCGACCAGCTGTTTGATCCGCGCCAGAATGTCCTGATCGGTCATGCTCTCACCACTTCGATAGTCGGAGGGGTCGTGCCGGTTCCTGGTCCATGCTACGACCGCGCGGGTCCGGCGGGGCGTGCTGCTTCGGCGAGGCAGCAGGCCGCGATGGGCATGGCGCGGGCGAGGTCGGTGCTGTTCAGCGCGGTATAGCCGATGGCGACGCCGAAGCGGTGTGGTTCGCCGAGGTGGTGGCGGGCCAGACCGTCGAGCAGGACGCCGCGGGCGCGGGCGGCGTCGACGGCGTGGCGCTCGGCGGCGGGACCGGGGAGTTCGACGACGACGTGGGAGCCCGCGTCGTCGCCGATGACGGGGAGCCCGCGGCGGGTGAGCGCGTCGACGACCAGGGCGCGTCGTGGCGGGACGACTCTGCGGAGCCGGCGCAGGTGCCGGGACAGGTCGCCGTGGCGGGCGAATTCGCTGAGGATCCGTTGCCCGGCGGGGCTCGGGGAACTGCCGATCTCCGCGCGATGGGCCAGCACCGCGTCGGTGATGTCGGGGCGGGCGACGAGCCAGCCCACGCCGAGGGTGGTGGCGATGATCTTGCTGGTGGTGCCGAGATGGACGACGACATCCGGCGCCATCGCCGCGAGCAGTGGTAATGGTGCTGTGTCGTAACGCAATTCGCCGTCGTAGTCGTCTTCGATGATGAAAGCGCCCGTTCTTCTCGCGAATTCGATGAGCTCGACCCGGCGCGCCGCGGGCATCATCGCACCGATCGGGAACTGGTGTGCCGGTGTGCAATACACCGCGCGGACCCCGGGCGGAATCCGATCCACACACAAACCCCCGGCGTCGACGGGCGCCGGCAGCACCTCGATGCCCACGGCTCGCAGCGCGCCGACCGCGCGTAGGTAGCCGGGATCCTCGATGGCGACGGTGTCGCCGGGACGAAGCAGCGCGGTGGCGAGCTCACCCACCGCCGCGCTGGTACCGGCGGTGGCCAGCACCACCGATCCGGCGCCTGCCGCCAGTCCTCGATGGCGCAGGAGGTGATCGGCGACCGCCGCCCGGAAGTCCGGTTCGCCCGCACGGTTCTTGCGGGCCTCGGGAGCTTGGTCGCCGGCCGCCCGCCACGCGCGGCGCCAGGCGGCGGAGTCGACCGCCTCGGCGCACGGGGCGCCCGGACCCAGATCGAGCAGGCCCGCGTCGGGATCGGCACCGTGGCCCGCGCCGGTGGACGGTGGCGCGGTGGCGGGGGCGGTGCTGAGGTAGGTGCCGGAGCCGTGTTTGCCGGTGAGCCAGCCTTCCGCGTGCAATTGGTCGTAGGCGCCCGCCACCACCGCCCGGCTCACGCCGAGCCGTTGTGCCAGGGCGCGCGAGGACGGTAGACGGTCGCCGATGCGCAGCACCCGATCGGTCGCCGCGGCGCGCAGGGCATCGGCCACCTGCACCGACAGCGGTTCGGGAGCGGTGCGGTCGAGCGGGATCGGAAGGTCGTCGAGCATCGTCCACCTGGAATTGGCCTGTTGAAATTCTGTTGGATTGGACCTACGCGTAGTCCACTTCTTCGGCGAAGCTCATCTTATGAGCACGTACGACGTCAACCGCAACCCCCTGTCACCGACCCCGCGCACCACGCTGACGCGCTCCAAGGAACGCGGCGCCACCGACCGCGCGGCGCTGGACGCGGTGCTCGACGCGGGCCTGGTCTGCCACCTCGGCGTGCTGCTCGGTGGCTCGCCCGTGGCGCTGCCCACCATCTACGGTCGCGTCGGCGACACCCTCTACCTGCACGGATCCACCGGCGCGGGCAATATGCGCGCCGCGATCGACACCGACATCTGCCTGACGGTGACCCACGTCGACGGGCTGGTGTACGCGCGCTCGGCGATGCACTTCTCGATGAACTACCGCTGCGCGGTAGTCCGGGGCAGGGCGGTGCTGGTCACCGATGAGGCCGAGCGCGACAACGCGCTGCGGGTGATCGTCGAGCACGCCGCGCCCGGAGCCTGGGATCGGGTGCGCCCGCCCAACCGCAAGGAGATGGCGGCGACGATGGTGCTCGCGCTCGACCTCACCGAGGCCTCGGTGAAGGTGCGCTCGGGCGGGCCGAACGACGACGAGGGCGACATCGCGACCGGCGGTGTGTGGGCGGGCGTATTGCCGCTGCGACAGGTGTGGGGCGAGCCGATCCCGGCCGGCGACCTCGAACCCGGCATCGACGTACCCGCTGACGTCAGCGCCCGGGTTACGCCGGTCGCGGTGCCCGCGCGTTGAGATCCGCGCGTCGGCGTCTATTTGCCGGACGCCCCGAGAGTCATCAGATCCTTGGCCGAGACCTCGGGTAGGTATGCCTTCGTCAGAGCGATGCCGATGCGGGGCAGGTCCGCCTCGTCGCGGTAGCACAGGTACACCGGCTCGTGGCGCGGCTGGAACTTGGCCTTGAACGTATGCAGTGACCGGAAGCCGTAATACGGCTCCATCGCGGCGCCGAGCCCTTCGCGCAGACGGTCGATGGGCTCGGCACCGTCGGTACTCGCACTGCGCGCCAACGGTGCCCCCGAGAGCGAAACGATCTCGGCGCCTTCCTCTTTGAACTCCTGGCAGGACGAGGCGATGAGAAATTCCACCACCGGCCGGAAACCGCCGGGGCGCCTGCGCATCACGTCGAGGGTCCAGCCACGGATCTCGTCGCCGGGGCCGTAGACGGGCAACCACGAGGTGACGCCGTGCACGCTGCCCTTGGCGTCGACGGCCAGCCCCACCCGCACGGCCGGGTCGAGTGCCTCCTCCACGCCGCCGAGGGTGAATACCATTTCGGGCAGCCCCTTTTCGCCCACCCACTCCTCGGAGATGGCGCGCACCTGGGCGATCACCGCGAACGGTTCGTCGGCCAGCTCGACGAGCCGGAACTCGATGCCCTCCTTGTTCGCCTTGTTGATCGCGGACCGGATGTCCTGCCACGCCTTGCCCTTGAACTCGAGCTGCGGCAGGTCGACGATGGTGTCCTCGGCGATCTGCACACTGCGCCACCCGAGTTCGTCCGCGATCTCGGCGACCGCCTCGGTGGTGGAGAACAGGCACGGGACGAGTCCGTCGGCTTCGCAGCGATCGGTGAACCCGGCGATGGTGGCGGGGAGGAGCTCGGTGGGGCCGATCGGATCGGTGAGCACGATGACAGTGCCCGCATGACGTTGATAGGCGACGCAGCGTTCACCGTCGGCGGCGAACCAGTATTTGTTCTCCGGCCAGGTCGTCATCCACGACATGGTGCTGCCGCCGTAGCGGGCGAGCAGGGCGCGCACCGCATGTCCGGGATCGGTGCCGGTGAGTGCGCCGTCGGTGATCTTGCGCCGCACGGGCACCCGGAACGCGCCGCGGCCGCTGTAGAGCAGCGCCACCTCGACCGCCCACAGCAGACCTGTTCCGAAGGTCACCGCGCCTTCGGTCTCGAAGTCGGTGCCGATGGCCACGCCGAGCAGCACCAGCGTGAACACCACGTGCAGCAGGCCGTAGGCGAGCGTGCCCCACCACGCCCAGTGCCTGCCTTTCCGCAGTTGCTCGGCCACCACCGTGATCACCACCACGGTCAGGATCGTGCTCCACAGCGAGCCGCGTTCGTTCTCGGTGGGACCGAGCAGGCTGTTGCCGGGGAAGAAGTACACCGCCACCGAGGCCGTCGCGATCACCAGCAGGCCGATGAAGGCCAGCATGCGGACCTCACGTCGGGTGCGGGGCCAGAAGCCGTGTTCGGTGCGGCTGAACAGCTTTTCGCCCGCGGGCAGCCAGACGGCGATCGCGATGAGATGCATGAGATCGGCGAAGGTCGACTCGAACAGGAACGTGAGCGCCACGTGCGCCATCAGCACGGCGCGTACCCGCAGGCGCCACGGCGACCGCAGCGTTGCCGAGACCGCGGCCAGCGCCGAGAACGCGGCCGTGGTGAATCCGACATCGCGGACCTCGGAAAGCCGGTCGGCCCAACCGAGATGGGTGTGGGCCAGCAGCCCCACCGTCACCGACGCGCCGAGAATGCCGATCAGCTGGCCCGACAGACAGACCAGTGCGGTGCGCACGGTGCCGAGCCGCCACTCCGTCCAGCCGACCGCCACCGCGAAAATGATTGCCATGCAGAAGTATTGGAAGGGGGTGAGTCCGAAGAACCAGCCGGACAGCGGCGTCCACCACTTGCCCTCGGTGAGCGGCGGCCAGCCGTAGGCGATATCGGGATACCAGGAACGCTCGTCGAGCCTGCGCCACAGACCACCGCTGGCGATGCCGAGGATCGCGACCACGACGAGGAAGCCGAGGGTGAACGGCATCCGGCGGATCACAGTGTGCGCCATGGTGACGCCGCGCGAGGGCGCCGATTCGGGGGCAGCCGCGTTGTCGTTCATAGAACCACCCTTTGCTGCGAGTGCGCCGCACCGGCGCGGTGAGGTCGTCTGTGTACCGTATGTCATCGCGGTCGTACCAGGACCGCGATGCGCGCGCCAGGGCAGTCGAGGTGGCATCTGTGGAGGTCAGAGATGACGCGAATCACCGATCTGTCGTTGCTCACCGGATGGTTGCCGGTGGCGTTGACGGTCCTGGGCGCCCTGGGTGCGGTCTGGTTGCTGTTACCTCGCGTACGACGATATGTCACGACGATCATGCCGATCGTGGTGCTGGCCGCGGTGGTGCTCACCGTGGCGCTGTACTTGTTCGTGGAGGAGGTGTGGCGGCCCTTTCCCGATCCGATCGCCGTGTCGGTGTACGTGCTGATCGGGATCGCGGTGGCGGCAGTGCTGTTGGTGGTGCCGCGAATCCTGGTGCGCCGGACGGTGTGGACCGGCGTGGTGACTGTGCTCGCGGCCGTGGCGGTGCTGGTGGCGGTGGGAGTCAGGATCAACCTGGAGTACGCGTCGTATCCGACGGTGGGCGCGGCGCTCGGGGTCGAACAGATCGACCGGGTCGACGCGCGTGAGCTGACCCGGCGTGAGCAGGTGATCAGCGCGCGTCCGCTCGAGCCGGCCTGGCCCGCGCCCGGTGGATTGCCCGACGGCGGGCGAGTTCTGACCGCGACGGTGCCGCCGACGGCGTCCGGATTCACCGCGCGCGATGCCCAGATCTATCTGCCGCCCGCCTATTTCGCGGATCCACGTCCTCTGCTGCCGGTGCTGGTATTGCTCGCCGGTGAGCCGGGTGCGCCGCAGGACTGGTTCGTCGGTGGGCAGCTGGTCGAGACCATGAATTCGTTCGCCCGCGCGCACAACGGGCTCGCACCGGTCGTCGTGGTGGCCGACGGGACCGGCTCCCAGATGGCGAACCCGCTGTGCCTGGACTCGAAACTCGGCAATGTCGCCACGTACCTGGCCGTCGACGTGCCGAACTGGACGCGAGCGAATCTGCAGATCGACCCGGATCCGCGTTCCTGGGCGGTGGGCGGACTCTCCTACGGCGGCACCTGCGCACTGCAACTCGCCACCAATTACCCCGCCGTCTATCCCACCTTCCTCGACATGTCGGGTGAGGACGAGCCGACCCTGGGTGACCGTCAGCGCACGGTGGACGCCGCGTTCGGTGGGGATACCGCGGCGCTGCTGCGGGTCAACCCGCTCGATCTGCTGCGGACGCGGGCGTATCCGGACTCCGCCGGCGCGTTCGTGGTCGGCGCCGATGACGAGACGTACCGGCCGCAGGTGGAGCGGATGTATCAGGCGGCGAAGGACGCGGGGATGGACGTGCGGTTGCGGATTCTGCCCGGCGGACACAGCTTCGCGCTGTGGGAGTTCGGGCTGCGTGATCAGCTGCCGTGGCTGGCTACCCGGCTCGGCCTGACACCCTGATCGGCGACGGATTCCGCGAGGGTCCCCGGAGTACAGTTCGACGCATGTCCGAGGCGAAAACCCCAGGTACGGACGTCGGTGGCCCGCCCGCCGAGCAGCAGATCGCCGAGGCCGCGCTCGCCATCGTCGACGCGGACGGCGCGGGGGCCCTGTCCGTCGGTGCGGTGGCGCGACGGCTCGGGGTCGACGCGGACACTGTGCACGCCCGCGTCGGTGGGTTGGACGGCCTCGAACGCGCGGTGATCGACAACGTGCTGTCGTCGGTGGCGCTCGGGCCGCTCTCCGACGACGGTGTGGAGTGGACCGCGGCGGTGATCCAGTTCGCGCTCGGCATGCGCGCTCGGCTCTTCGACCACCCCGCCGTGGCGGAGTTGATCATGTCGGGGCCGATGGACAGTCCGTCGGCCGATGGACCGGTGGCGCGGGATATGACCGAGTCGCTGTTCGTCTGCCTCGCCCGCGGCGGCCTCCAGGCGCCCATCCGTGCGCACGGGGTCTACGCGGTATTCGTGTACGTGCTCGGTTCGATCGCCCTCGACGTGGCGGAAACCGACGGAAAGCCGCCGCTGCCAGGCGAATCGGAGCGGATCGCGGCCCGCCGCGCGGCGCTGCGAGACCTGGATCCAACCAGGTGGCCGCGCACCGCGGCGCACCTGGAGGAGATCGCCGCCTGGACCTCCGTGGATCAGTTCGTCTGGGGGCTTCGTGTGCTGCTCGTCGGGATGACGGCGACCTGACGCGCGAACGCGCCGCAGCCGAGCAGAGCCGCGAAGGCCAGCAGCCACCCGCTCCACAACAGGTAGCCGAGGAAGTTGACGACGGCGGCGGGCTCGATGCCGAGCGGGATGACGACGCCGGTCGCGATGGCGGCGGCGCTGGTGTAGCCGAGTGCGGCGAACCACCGCGGGGTGCGCAGGGCCGCGATGACCAGCGCGGTCCAGATCGCGGTGAGGGTGTAGCCGGCGGTTTCGCCCAGGAGGGTGCCGAGCAGGGTGTGCTGTCGTTCGAAGGTGTCCGCGTCGGTCAGGGTGGGGACCAGTAGCGGCCAGCGCAGCAGGCCGATGGTTTGCACGAGGGCGGCGGCGATTCCGGCTCGCACCGCCCAGCGCATCGTGAGGGAGTCGTTCAGGCGCCCGATCAGGACGGACAGCGGGACGAAAGCGCACGCCGCGGCCGCGAGGAGGGCGAACAGCGTGACGATCGTGGCTTGCTCGGCCCGGAATCGGGCGAGGACCTCGGTGGCGGGCAATTGCAGGACGTCGGGGTAGTCGAACGTCATCCCGAGGCCGACGAAGGCGAGGTTCATCAGGATCGGGGCGCCGATCAGCAGCGTGATGGTGGTCCATGGCTTGTTGTGCACGAGAATCCATTCTGGCTGTACGGGGTACAGGTAGCTGTACGGGGTACAGTCCACCGCATGTCGAAGGCGAAGTCAACAGGTGGCGGCGCGGCGCGGCCGGCGCGGCGCTCGTTCACCGAAGAGCAGGTGGTGGACATCGCGCTACAGCTCCTCGATGAGGGCGGGACCGGGGCGCTGTCGATCCGGGCGGTGGCGGGCAAGCTCGGGGTGAATCCCAATGCCGTGTACACCTACGTGGCGAGCCGGGCCGATCTGGAGCGCGCCGTGATCGAACGCGTGCTCTCGGCGGTTGCCCTCGAACCCCTGCGCGACCCCGGCGTGGAGTGGGCCGACGCGGTGATCCAGTTCGCGCGCGGCCTGCGCGCGGAGCTGCTCGCGCATCCGGCGGTCGCGCTGTTGATGATGTCGGGGCCGATGGACGGGCCGTCGGCGAGCGATGTCGGCGAGGCGCTGTTCGGGTGCCTGGCTCGAGGCGGTTTGTCCGAGGCGAGGCAGGCGAACGGTGTGTACTCGCTGATCGTGCAGGTGCTCGGCGGCATCGCGCTCACGGTCGCCGAGACCGACGGAAAGCCGCCGCTCACTCCGGAATCCGAGCGGGTCGCGCAACGTCGCGAGGGGCTGGCCCTGCTCGACGGCGATCGCTGGCCACGCTCGGCGGCACAGGTCGACGCGATGGCGGCGTGGAACTCCGAGGATCAGTTCGTATGGGGGCTGCGTGCCTTGCTCACCGGGATAGCTGCCGGCTGACTACCAGGGCGCTGGATGTAATCCCGTTGCCGCACAGGCCTTGTCGACGGCGTCGGGCAGCGAATCGTTGTCGGCGGCGAGGCTGACCAGGGCGAGTGTGTAGGTATCGCCGAGGTGGGAGAGGTAGCCCGCGAGCTGGGTGCGGGGGAAGGCGGTGATGCCGGGATGGATCGCGCGGGCGGCCACCCGGGTGCAGTCGTGCGGGCCGACTCTTCGCACCGCGTCGGGGAGGGTTCCGATGTTGGAGCACAGGATGTCTCGCTCGCCCGCGCCCTTGCTGAGGGTGTAGGCCCAGCGGTCGGGGATCACCTGGAGGATCTCCTCGGGCAGGCCCGCGGGGCTGGACATTCGGTGCTGATAGGCGGACCTCGCCTTGTCGCGAATGGTCGCGGGAGTGTCGACGCGGTGGATGGCGATCTCGGTCACCGCGAGATCGTTGTCGACTCGGGGTTCGTCGCGCGTGTCGACGGGCAGGCTCGCCGTGATGATCGGGTTCGGGAAGCCGTTCTGCCACAGGATGTTCGCGATCAAGTGGATGAACAGGCTGTTCGGGGTCCCGCCGAGAGTGCTCGCGGTGGCGTCCCAGTGGGCGGCATCGAAGGTCAGCAGGAGGGGGCGCAGGTGCCGGTCGCCGGTCGAACCGGGATTCGCCGGCGCAGCGCTGCTGGAGGCCGACTCGCGCGGAACGTGGTCCGTGGTCGGTCGGGCCGCCCGCCGGGGGAACCTGCGTAACAGCGCACGGGTCGTGCCGCCGAAGATGGTGACCCACTGGGAGACCGCATCCGTCCACTCCGACGACGTTGTCCAGTAACGCGTTTCGCTGGTGGGCGCTGGGCCGATCGAGGCGTGCGCCGGATCGAGCGTGCGCAGGGCGGCGGTGACAGCGTGGATCAGGCCACGGGCGTCGGCCAGGACATGCGAACAGGTCAGGGCGACAACGGTTCCGCCGTCGTCGAGGCGGGCGGCGGACAGGCGCCAGCCGGGCGCGAACTCGGGGTCCAGATCGGTGCCGAGGCTGTCGGCCCATGGCAGGACCGCGTGGGCGGGGAGTGGGCCGATACCGCGACCGGAATCGTGATGGGCGATCGGCATTGCCGGCCAGTCGGTCTCGGAGATCGCGGTCCGGTTCGGGAGGAGGTCGAGGGGATGGGCGCTGGTGTTGGGCTGCCAGCCTCTGCGGGCGCCCGGAACCCGGGAGCCGACCACCCTGCGGCCGAGCCTGCCCAGCCGTAAGTGATCGTGAATCGCCTGCAACAGCGCGGGTTCCATCGCATCGGGAGTACGCCACAGACCCTGTAGCGCGATGGGCGTGCCCATCCCGCGGTGGGTCCGCAGGAAGATCTCGTCGACGACCGTGAGGCGGTCCATCAGCGGTGGTCGGCGCTACCGTGCCTGCCCTCACCCGCGGCGAAGCGGGCGGCGCCGTCGAGTGCGCCGCCGGTCAGGGCGGTCATGCCGTGCCGGAATTCGACGCGCAGCGCCTCCTCCTCGGTGTGTCCGTACTGGTCGTACAGGGCGGCGCGGTCGGTGCGCAGACAGGTCTGGGGGAGCGCGGCGAGCTGGGCGGCCAGTTCCTCTGCCGCGCGGCGGGCGTCGCCGGTGGGCACGACCCGGGTGACCAGGCCCATCTGTAGCGCCTCGGGCGCGCTCACCGGGCGGCCGGTGAGGATCATGTCGAGTGCGCGACCTTCGCCGACGATGCGCGGGAGGCGCACGGTGCCGCCGTCGATCAGCGGGACGCCCCAGCGGCGGCAGAAGACGCCGAAGATGGAGTCCTGCTCGGCGATTCGCAGATCACACCACAGGGCCAGTTCGAGCCCGCCCGCCACGGCGTACCCGGACACCGCCGCGATCACCGGCTTGGACAGGCGCAGCCGGGTCGGGCCCATCGGGCCGTCACCGTCCTCGGTGGCCTGATTGCTGTTCTCGGTGCCCAGAGCTTTGAGGTCGGCGCCGGAGCAGAAGGTGCCGTGTTCGCCCCACAGCACGGCGACCGAGGAGGTGGGGTCGGCGTCGAACGCGCGGAACGCCTCCACCAGCGCGCGAGCGGTCGGGCCGTCCACCGCGTTGCGGGCGTGTGGGCGATCCAGGATCACCGTCGTGACCGGGCCCGCGTGTTCGACGCGCACCGAATTCGCCGGACCGGATGCGCTGGTTTCGGCGGGTGAACCTGTTTCCATTCCTCGACCATACGGCCACGGTGCCCCTTGTGTGAAGAGGTGAATCAATGGTTCACTTCTTCACATGGTGTACCGCAGGACCCCGGCCGTACAGGCCCGGCTCGACGCGCAACGGGCGCTGATCGTGCACGGCGCCACCCGCGTGCTCTCCCGTGACGGGTTCGCCGGGCTGTCGATGGCGGCGGTCGCGGCGGAGGCCGGCATCGCGACCGGCACCGTGTACAAGCAGTTCGAGAACAAGGCCGAATTGGTCGCGGCGGTCTTCGAGACGGTCGTCGCCCGCGAGGTCGACGCGGTCCGGGCCGCGGTGGCCGAGGGTGACGTGGTGGGGCGGGTCACCGCCGCGGTGGAGACCTTCGCCGGGCGCGCGATGAAGAATCCGAAACTTGCCTACGTGCTGCTGGCCGAGCCCGTCGACGCCGCCGTCGACGCGCAGCGGCTGGAATTCCGGCGGGCGTTCGCCGCGTCGTTCGAGACCGCGATCGCACACGGTGTCGCCGAAGGCCGCTTGCCTGCCCAGGAATCGAGCCTCACCGCCGCCGCCCTCGTCGGCGCGATCGGTGAGGTGCTGGTCGGCCCGCTGGCCGCCGCGCCGCACGCCGAGACCGTCATCCCCGAATTGGTCGCTTTCGCCGTGCGCGCACTCGGTGCGCGCCCGGAAACGTTGTAGTCGAAGGAGTTACCGGATATGCCGACCCACGAAGTCTTCAACCAGGCGCCACCACTGATCCCCTTCGATGCCGCGCGCAACCCCGCGCTGCTGGAAGGTCTGCACCGCGAAGGCGCGGGCTGGGCCGAAGCCGAGGTGCGCGAACTCGGCGCGCTGGCAGGCGGTTTCGCGGCGCAGGAGTGGGGCAGACTCGCCAACGAGTACCCGCCGGTGCTGCACACCCACGACCGGTGGGGCAATCGTGTCGACGAGGTGGAATTCCACCCGCACTGGCACGACCTGATGAATGTCGCGGTGACACATGGGCTGCACGGTTCGCCGTGGCTGGACGAGCGGCCCGGCGCGCACACCGCGCGCGCCGCCAAGTTCTACACCTGGGGCGCCGCCGACGCCGGACACATGTGCCCGATCTCGATGACCTACGCGGTGGTGCCCGCGCTGCGCCACAACCCCGAACTGGCGGCCCGCTTCGAGCCGCTGCTCGGCTCGCGCACCTACGATTTCGGCTTGCGCGAACCATCGACCAAGGCAGGTCTCATCGCGGGCATGTCGATGACGGAGAAGCAGGGCGGCTCCGACGTCCGGGCCAACACCACTACTGCCACACCGCAACCCGATGGCTCGTACCGCATCGTCGGGCACAAGTGGTTCACCTCGGCGCCCATGTCGGACATGTTCCTCACGCTCGCGCAGGCCCCGGGCGGCCTGTCGTGTTTCCTGCTGCCCCGGGTACTGCCCGACGGCACCCGCAACCCCCTCCGCATCCAGCGGCTGAAAGACAAGTTGGGCAACAAGTCCAACGCGTCCTCGGAGATCGAATACGAGAACGCCACCGGCTGGCTCGTCGGCGCCGAGGGGGCAGGCGTGAAGACGATCATCGAGATGGTCAACATGACCCGTCTTGACTGCGTGATCGGCTCGGCCACCGGCATGCGGCTCGGCGCGGTCACCGCGATCCACCACGCCCGCCACCGAAAAGCCTTCGGCGCCGAGCTGATCGACCAGCCCGCCATGCGCAATGTGCTGGCCGATCTCGTCATCGAATCGGATGCCGCGACCACGGTGATGATGCGACTGGCCGGGGCCACCGATCGCGCGGGCAGCGATCCGGCCGAGGCCGCGCTGCGCCGCATCGCGCTCGCCATCACCAAGTACTGGGTCTGCAAGCGTGCTCCCGCCCACGCCGCCGAGGCGCTGGAATGCCTGGGCGGCAACGGCTATGCCGAGGAGTCGGGCATGCCGCGGCTGTATCGCGAGGCGCCGCTCATGTCGATCTGGGAAGGGTCGGGCAATGTGGCGGCGCTGGACGCGTTGCGCGCCATGGGACGTCAGCCCGAGACGGTCGAGGCCTATTTCGCCGAGGTCGGACTCGCCCGCGGCGCCGATGCGCGCCTCGACGACGCGATCGACCGGGTGGGCAAGGAACTCACGGACCTGTCCGATATCGAATATCGTGCCCGCCGCGTCGTGGAACTGATGGCACTCGTCCTGCAGGGCGCACAGTTGGTGCGGCACGGACATCCCGCCGTCGCGGATGCCTTCTGCGCCACCCGCCTCGGCGCCGACTGGGGCATCGCCTTCGGCACGCTGCCCGTCGGCGTCGACACCGGTGCGATCCTCGAGCGAGGCTTCGTCGACGTTCGCTGAGTCCGTCTTGTCCTCGCGTGCTGCCACCCGGTGCGTAGGGTGGGCCCGTGACCTGGGCGAACGAGGTGCTGTCGGTGGGCGAACTAGCGCAACGGGTCCCGGTGCGCCATGAGCGGTTTCTGCTGGGGATCACCGGGCCGCCGGGAGCCGGGAAATCGACACTGGCGCAGCGGCTTCGCGTCGAGCTGTGCCGGTCGGGGCGGCCCGCGGCGGTGGCGCCGATGGATGGCTATCACCTGCGAAACGAGGTGTTGCGGGCGCGGAACGCCCTGGCGCGCAAGGGTGAGCCGGATACCTTCGATGCGGGCGGGTTCGTCGCGGATCTGCGGTTGCTGCGGGAAGCGCCGGTCGGAGCGCCGGTGCCGTGGCCGCTGTTCGATCGCGCGATCGACGAGCCGACCGATGGCGGTGTTGTCGTGCGTGACGAGCGGGTGGTCGTCGTCGAGGGCAACTATCTGCTGCTGACCGAGACCGAGGCACCGGGTTGGGCGGATGTCCGCGGGCTGCTCGACGCGTGCTGGTACCTGGACGCGCCGCGGCAGGTGCTCACCGAACGACTCATGGACCGGCACACCGCGGGCGGGCGAACACCGGACCAGGCGCAGGAGAAGGTGCTGGGGAGCGATCTGCGCAACGCCGATCTCATCGCGGCGAGCAGGAACCGCGCTGACCACGTGTTGACCGCGGTGGGGGACGGCTATCGCGTGACCTGATTCGTGTCGAACGGCGCGTGTGGCACGGAAATCGGCGGCTTCGGGGCAATCATGGAGTGATGACGCGAGGTCGGCGGTTCCCCGGGCATGCGATGCGCAACGGCGCGGCGGCGTTGTGCGCGGTGCTGTTGTACTACAGCGTGCCGGTGGGCTGGATGTTCGAGCTCGACGCGTGGCCGGGGCGGTTGGTAGGGGTGGTCCTCTTCGCCGGCGGGATCGCGGGGCTGGGCTGGCTGGTCTGGCGGCGGATCGACAACTATCTGCGGGAGCCGACCGCCGCGGGAGCACAGGTCGACGGATTGCTGCTGCTCGTATGCATCGTCGGCGTGGTGTTCGCCCTGTTCTACTACCGCTTGCAGCAGCTTCATCCGGATCAGTTCGCCGGGCTCGAAACTCGTACCGACGCACTGTATTACACGCTCGTCACCCTCGGCACCGTCGGATTCGGCGACGTGCACGCCGTCGGTCAGGCCGCGCGCATCGCCACGATGGTGCAGATCGTGTTCGACCTGGTGGTGCTCGGCACCCTGCTCACCATCATCACTACCAGCGTGACCGGCCGGATCCAGGCCGCGACCCGTGCCGCGCACAAGGTCAGCGGCGATGCGCCCGATACCACTCGATGAGCTCGTCGGTCGACGAATCACCCACCGACACCGGCTTTTCCGGTCCGCTCAGCAGCGGCATCAGCGCGAGGGCCTGCTGCTTGCCCAGCTCGACACCCCACTGGTCGAAACTGTCGACACCCCAGATGATGCCCTCGACGAACACCTGGTGCTCGTAGAGCGCGATCAGCTGACCCAGCGCCGACGGCGTGAGCTCCGCCGCCAGGATCGTGGTGCTGGGCCGATTGCCCGGCATCACCTTGTGCGGCACCAGTTCCGGGTCGGTGCCCTCGGCGCGGATCTCCTCGGCGGTCTTGCCGAACGCCAGCACCTTCGACTGCGCGAACAGGTTGCTGATCAGGATGTCCTGCATGCTGCCGGTGCCGTCGCGGGTCGGCAGGTCGTCGGTGGACCTGGCGAAGCCGAGGAAATCGGCGGGGATCAGGCGGGTGCCCTGGTGGAGGAGCTGGTAAAAGGCGTGCTGGCCGTTGGTACCCGGCTCGCCCCAGAAGATCTCGCCGGTCGACGAGGTGACCGGGGTGCCGTCGGCGCGGACCGACTTGCCGTTGGACTCCATCGTCAATTGCTGGAGATAGGCGGGGAATCGGGCCATGTCATTCGAATAGGGCAGGACCACACGGGATTCCGCGCCGAAGAAATTCGAGTACCAGACACCGAGCATCGCCAGCAGGACCGGCGCGTTCTCCGCCAGCGGCGCGGTGGCGAAATGCTTGTCTATGGCATGCATTCCGCTGAGGAATTCCGCGAACTGCTCCTTGCCGATGGTCACCATCACCGAGAGGCCGATCGCCGAATCCACCGAGTAACGGCCGCCGACCCAATCCCAGAAGCCGAACATGTGCGCGGTGTCGATGCCGAAGGCAGCCACGCGTTCCGCGTTCGTCGACACCGCGACGAAATGCTTGGCGACCGCTTCCTCACCGAGCGCGTCGACCAGCCAGCGGCGCGCGGCGGTGGCGTTGGTGAGGGTTTCCAGCGTCGAGAACGTCTTGGACGCGACAATGAACAAGGTGGTGGCCGGGTCGAGGCCGGTGAGCTTGGCGACCAGATCGGCGGGGTCGACATTCGAGACGAAACGGGCGCCGATGCCCGCGTCGACGTAGTGGCGCAGTGCGCGATACACCATGTCGGGGCCCAGATCCGAGCCACCGATGCCGATATTGACGATGGTCTCGATGCGTTCGCCGGTCGCGCCGCGCCACGCGCCCGAGCGCACGGAATCAGCGAATTCGCCCATCCGGCGCAGGACGTCGTGCACCTCGGCATCGGCGTCGGTGCCGTCGATGCAGAGCTGGTCGCCGACCGGTAGGCGCAGGGCGATATGGCCGACCGCGCGATCCTCGGAGGTGTTGATGTGCTGGCCCGCGTACATCGCGTCGCGGCGTTGCGGCACACCCGCCGTGCGCGCGAGATCGACGAGCAGGCGCAGGGTTTCGCGGGTCACGCGATGTTTGCTGTAGTCGATGTGCAGGTCCGCCACCTGCATCGTCAGCTCGCGACCGCGTGCCGGGTCATCGGCGAACAGCTGCCTCAGGTGCATCGGCGCAACGGTGCGGTGATTGCCGTGCAGTGCCTGCCAGGCCGCCGACGCGGTGATGTCGCTGCTGCTCACGAGCCGAGGGTACCGCGTTACCGGCGGGCAGGCGCGCGGGTGTCGACGACCCCGACAAGCCACCGGTACGGTCTGGGAGTGTGCCGGGCACGAGGCCCCACCGCCTCCCACTGCCGCGCACGCGACGCAGGGCCGAGAGCTGCCAGTCGAGCTCCCGGACGACGCGCTACATTCTCGGAGAGGCGGGACAGTGTCTGAACGCGATGTACTCGAATTCGTACCCAAGGGTTTGTGGATCGGCTCCGGGCCCGTCGACGCCACCGGGGGTGGCACTTTCGACGTACACAATCCGGCCGATGGGACGGTGATCGCGCAGGTCGCCGACGCGACTCCCGAGGACGCGATGCGGGCGCTGGACGCGGCTGTCGCGGCGGGACCGGCGTGGGCGGCGACGCCGTCGCGGGAGCGGGGCGAGATCCTGCGGACGGTGTTCGAGCAGCTCACCGCGCGAGCGGAGGAATTCGCGCTGCTGATGACGCTCGAGATGGGCAAGGCACTGTCGGAGAGCCGCAACGAGGTGCGCTACGGCGCCGAGTTCTTCCGCTGGAACAGCGAAGAGGCCGTGCGGATCCACGGGCGGTATCTGAACGCGCCGTCGGGAACCGGGCGGATCATGGTCGCCAAGCAGCCGGTGGGTCCGTGCCTGGCGATCACACCGTGGAATTTCCCGCTGGCCATGGGCACCCGCAAGATCGGGCCCGCGCTGGCGGCGGGCTGCACGATGATCGTCAAGCCCGCCTCGGCGACGCCGCTGACCATGCTGGCGCTGGCCGAGCTCTGTAGCGAGGCAGGCCTGCCCGACGGGGTGCTGTCGGTGATCACCACCCAGCGTTCCGGGGCCGTCACGGGCCCGCTGATCGACGATCCGCGGCTGCGCAAGCTCACCTTCACCGGCTCCACCGAAGTCGGTAAGAAGCTCGTTGCGGCGTCCGCGAACCGGCTGCTGCGCACGTCCATGGAATTGGGCGGCAACGCGCCGTTCGTCGTGTTCGACGATGCCGATATCGACGCCGCCGTGGCCGGTGCGATGCAGGCGAAGCTGCGCAACGGCGGCGAAGCCTGCACCGCCGCCAACCGGTTCTACGTCCAGCGCGGTGTGGTCGCCGAGTTCACCGAGAAGTTCGTCGCCGCGATGGCAGACACCGTCGTGATGGGCCCCGGCACCGACGCCGCGACCACCCTCGGCCCATTGGTGAGCGAGGATCAGCGCGAGATCGTGAGCGACCTGGTCGACGATGCTGTCGCCGTGGGCGCGCGAGCATTGATCGGCGGCAAGGTTCCCGGCGGTCCAGGGTGGTATTACCCCGCCACGATCCTGGGCGATGTCCCGCCGTCCGCCCGCATCCTGCGCGAGGAAGTGTTCGGTCCGGTCGCCCCGATCGTCGCGTTCGACACCGACGAAGAGGGCGTCGCCGCCGCGAACGACACCGAATACGGTCTGGTCAGCTACGTGTTCACCCGAGATCTCGACCGTGCGCTGCGCATCTCGGAGGCGATGGAGAGCGGCATGGTGGGCGTGAACCGCGGCGTCATCTCCGACCCCGCCGCCCCGTTCGGCGGCGTCAAGGAATCGGGCTTCGGTCGCGAGGGCGGCACCGAGGGCATCGAGGAATACCTGAACACCAAATACATCGCCCTGACCTGAGCCGGACAGAAAAATAACCGCCCCGGGGATGGTGTCGCACCCGGGGCGGCTTTTCGGAAGCGGCGAACTGGCTGGTCCGTCGCGTGGTTTGTGGTCTGGGGGCTAGCGGCCGAGACGGCCGCGGCCGAGGCGGAGCAGGAGCATGGCGAGGGTGTGGCCCTCCTGGCCCAGCTCACTGAAGCGCTCGAGAACTTTCATCTCACGGCTGTGGACCAGGCGCGTACCACCGGAAGCCATCCGGGTGCGGCCGATGATCCGGGAGATCTCGCTGCGGCGTTTGATCGCGGCGAGGATCGTGGCATCGAGCTGATCGATCTCGAGGCGGAGCTTGTCGATCTCAGCTTCGGACTGCGGCAAGGCCGAATCGGAGCCGGTGGTCGTAGCAGGGGTGCTCATCATTCATCTCCTCGTGTCAGAACTTGGATCGGTCAAACCGAACGGCCTGTTACCCGATCTGTTCCGTCACCCTGAAACTTTTCCCGATGGGCAGTACTGGATCCCCCCGGGAGTGCGCGATCAGTACTCCCCGCCACGATATCGGATCGGCTGCCGACCCGGACATGCGGAGAAGCGCTGACCATGTGGCTCAGTCTGCCACGGGGCGCTAGGTAGGCAAAACAGTTCTGTTTGTGAATTCGCTGAGAACGTTTACCAAGCGTCGCCCGCGTCGACCTGGCCGGGTTCACCGGAAGTTTGCCCGGCTGTCGCTGCCCGGTCATCGTGGTAGCGGCAGTTCGCGGCTTGTCGGTGCCCGCCGGTAGCGTGGACACACGATGGATATCACGGTCGCTCCCCACGCCTCAGCCACCGATCCCAGCGAACCCGCGCCCGCGGCGAAGGGTGCCGTGCCAGCGCCTCGGGACGGGGGTGGCACCGGCGTGTCCGCGCTGGCTCAGGCGGCGGCGAGAAACAGCGCCGACCAGTCACAGCGTCGTCAGGAGCGGGAACAACAGCGCGCCGAGGAGATCGAGCGTCTGCTCGACGGGCTCAACCCGCCCCAGCGTGCCGCGGTGATGCACGCGGGCTCCCCACTGCTGATCGTGGCGGGCGCGGGCTCGGGCAAGACCGCCGTGCTCACCCGCCGGATCGCCTATCTGCTCGCGGCGCGCGGCGTCCGCACCGGGGAGATCCTGGCCATCACCTTCACCAACAAGGCCGCCGCCGAGATGCGGGAACGGGTCGCCGGGCTGGTCGGTCCGCGGGCGGCCAGCATGTGGGTGTCGACCTTCCATTCCAGCTGTGTGCGCATTCTGCGGATGCAGGCGGCCCTGCTGCCCGGCCTGAATTCGAATTTCTCGATCTACGACGCCGACGATTCTCGTCGGTTGCTGACGATGATCAGTCGCGATTTCGAGATCGATACGAAGAAGTATTCGGCGCGTTTGCTGTCGACCGCCATTTCGAATCTGAAGAACGAACTGATCGGTCCGGAAAAGGCAGCCGCCGACGCCGAAGCCGACGACACCGAACTGCCCGCGCTGGTCGCCCGGGTCTACGCCGAGTACCAACGGCGACTGCGCACGACCAACGCGATGGACTTCGACGATCTGATCGGCGAGACGGTGGCCCTGCTGCAGAACCATCCCCAGGTCGCCGAGTACTACCGGCGCCGGTTCCGGCACGTGCTGGTCGACGAGTACCAGGACACCAACCACGCCCAGTATGTGCTGGTGCGTGAGCTGGTCGGGCACCACAGCACGGCGCAGGAGCAGGCGGTCGAGCCGAGCGAGCTGTGCGTGGTCGGCGACGCCGATCAGTCCATCTACGCGTTCCGTGGCGCCACCATCCGCAACATCGAGGAATTCGAACGCGACTTCCCGGACGCGGAAACCATTCTGCTGGAACAGAACTACCGCTCCACCCAGCACATTCTGTCCGCCGCCAACGCGGTGATCGCGCGCAACGAGGGCAGGCGCGAGAAGAAACTGTGGACCGATTCCGGCGAAGGTGAACTGATCACCGGCTACGTCGCCGACAACGAGCACGACGAAGCGTCCTTCGTCGCCAAGGAGATCGATCGGCTCGTCGACACGGGCGAGGCCAACTACGGCGACGTGGCGGTGTTCTATCGCACCAACAACAATTCGCGTGCGCTGGAAGAGATCTTCATCCGCATGGGCCTGCCGTACAAGGTCGTCGGTGGTGTGCGGTTCTACGAGCGCAAAGAAGTGCGCGACGTGGTTGCCTACCTGCGCGTGCTGGAGAATCCCGAAGACGCGGTGAGTGTGCGCCGCGTTCTCAACACTCCACGTCGCGGGATCGGCGATCGTGCGGAGGCGTGCGTGGCAGTGCATGCCGAACAGCGCGGTATCGGTTTCGCCGCGGCGCTGCGTGATGCCGCCGAAGGCAAAGTCGCCCTGCTGAATACCCGCGCGCAGCGGGCCATCGCGGGATTCCTCGATCTGCTCGACGAGATCCGGGTGGCCGGAAAACGGGCCGACAGCGACTATCCCGATGTGGGCAATGTCGTCGAGGCGGTGCTCGACCGCACCGGATATCGCGGTGAATTGGAAGCCTCCGACGATCCGCAGGACGGTGCGCGGCTCGACAACCTCAACGAATTGGTCAGCGTCGCACGCGAATTCAGTTCCGAGGCATTCAACAACGCCGAGGCCGCCCGTGAGGAAGGGCTGGTGCCGGAGGCGGGCGACGGCGAACCCGAGCCGGGGTCGCTGGCTGCGTTCCTCGAGCGGGTGTCGCTGGTCGCCGATACGGATCAGATCCCCGATGAGGGCACCGGCGTGGTCACCATGATGACGCTGCACACAGCCAAGGGGCTGGAATTCCCGGTGGTCTTCGTGACCGGCTGGGAGGACGGGCAATTCCCGCACATGCGGGCGCTGGGGGACCCGAACGAGCTGGCCGAGGAACGTCGTCTGGCCTACGTGGGGATCACGCGGGCTCGCCAGCGGCTCTATCTCTCGCGCGCTGTGGTGCGGTCCGGCTGGGGGCAGCCGGTGTCGAACCCGGAATCCCGTTTCCTGCAGGAGATCCCGCAGCATCTGCTGGATTGGCGCAGATTGGAGCCGGTTGTCTCGCCGGTGCAGCGCGGGCGGCGCCGGGGTGAGGACAGTGGGTTCGATCGGGATTGGACCAGTGGGAGTGGCTGGGATCAGCGGCCGGGTGTGCGTGGTGGATCCGGCGAGCGCCGGCCCGCGCCGGGCGGGGCGGTGAAGCGGAACAACACCGAACTGGTTCTTGCCGTGGGGGATCGGGTTACCGATGACAAGTACGGGTTGGGGCGGGTTGTGGCCGCCGATGGGGTGGGGCCGTTGGCTACGGTGACCATCGACTTCGGGTCGGCGGGCAAGATTCGGCTGATTCCGCAGTTCAGCCGGACGATTGTGAAGTTGTGATGGTGGACTCCCGCCCACGCTCCCGGCATGCGGAGCGTGGGCGGGGGTCGGGTCAGTGGGGCAACAGGTCTGTCAGGGCCTCGTCGAGGGTGGGGTAGCGGAAGTCGAAGCCGGCCTTGTGGAGGACTTCGGAGGTGGCGTGGCGGCCGGTGAGGCCGAGTGCTGGGTCGGTGCGGAGGAAGACGGCGCCGACGGTGAGCGCGGCCTTCGGCGTGGGGGGTGATGGGGGGCGGTGCAGGATTCGGCGGAGGGTGGCCATGAGTTCGGTGTTGCGGACCGGGAATTCGGTGGCGGCCACGAGGATGCCGTCGGGGAGGGTGACGGAGGGGTCGAGGCCGAGGGAAGCGCGGACGATGGCCAGCCAGTCCTCGATGTGGATCCAGCTGAACCACTGATCGCCGGGGCCTACGCGGCCGCCGAGGCCTGCCTTGGTGAGCTGGCCCAGGCGTTTGAGGGCGGGGGCGTCGGGGTCGAGGACGATGGAGGTGCGCAGGATCGTCCAGTGGTCGGCGCGAGCGGGGTCGAACGCCTCCTCCCATGGCTGGGCGACGCCGGTCATCTGTGGGAGGCCGACGGGCAGGGGAGTTGTTTCGGTGCACCGGGTTTCGCCCGCGTCGGACCAGATGGCCGTAGTGCTCGCCTGGACCCAGTAGTCGACGGGGGTGTCGCGCAGGCGGGCCGCGGCGACGAGAGCAGTGGTGGAATCGACTCGGCTGGAGCGCAATTCGGCGACATTGCGTTCGGTCGGCCTGCAGTCGACCAGTTTCCCGGCGAGGTTGATCACCGCGAGGCGCCCTGGTTCGCGCAGTTCGGCGGACCAGGAGCCGACCGAGCGGCCGTCCCACTCGGTCTGGCGGAACGGCAGATCCGGGTTGCGGCGGCGGGTCAGCAGGGTGACACGTTGTCCGCGGCAGGTCAGATCGGCGGCGATCTGGAGACCGAGCGCGCCGGTGCCACCGGCGATGACGACATTCAGCGCGTCGTCGACGGGAGCCAGTCCGGCCAGCCGGGCCAGCCGCGAGAAGTTCACGCGCGCATCGGTTTCGATGAACGGACGGACTATGGTGCGCGCCGCGGCGGCGGAAGGGCCGGTGAACCGCAGTTCCTGGGTGATCTCGGTGCCGCCGTCGCGCGGAGTCAACCGCCAGGTGAGGTGCATGGTGCCCGCGGGTTCGGGCTGCTCGATGCCGAGCTCACGATTCGGTTCGAACACGGTGACAGTGAACGGTTCCGCGAACCGCCCGTGAATTCGCGCGGAGACCTTGCCATCGGGGAGATAGTCGCCGGTGGCGCCGACGGCAACCGGCCCGTGCATCCGCACCGACCGCACCCCGGGGTTCCACTCCGGCCACTGCTCGAGATCCCCGAGCACCCCCCACACCAATTCCGGTGCGAGCCCGATGAACTGCGTGTACTTCGTCGTACCAGCCATAGCCGAAACGCTAACCCCGCCACCTGCTCAGGGGAAGCGTGCTGCTGGTCACGCAACAAGACCGTCCACAAGCTGCCTCGATTACGCAACAGCCGGGCGAACAACCGATCATCGGTCACTCACCGACCACGGCGAACGCACGCGTCAGCATCCCGACGGCAGTCACAGCAAGCTGACTAGTACTTACGCCCGGCCTGAATTCATGGGAAGGCGGAACTGTTCTTGCCGGTGATCACTAATCGCGCTGGGCGCCGAGGCTGATGCCGCGGGTGGCCAGCCACGGGACCGGATCGATCTTGTCGGTGCCGTTGAGCCAGACCTCGAAGTGGCAGTGCGGGCCGGTGGAGAATCCGCGGTTGCCCATCGTGGCGATCTGGTCGCCCGCCATCACGCGCTCGCCCTGCGAGACCGTGGCGGTGTCGATGTGGCCGTAGATGGTGACGGTGCCGTCGTCGTGCAGGACACGGACCCACATGCCGAAACCGGACGCCGGGCCCGCTTCGATGATGGTGCCGTCGGCGACCGCGTAGATCGGGGTGCCGATCGGTCCCGCGACGTCGATGCCGAGGTGCTGGACGCCCCAGCGGGCGCCGAAACCGGAGGTGTAGTTGCCCGCGGCGAACTTGGTGAACAGGGGCCGCAGCTTGGCGGATTCCTGGGCGGCGAGGTCTTCGGCGAACTTGGCGCCCTTGGCCAGGATGTCGTCGAAGTGGTTCTTGTCGGCGATGGTGGTGGCGTCGAGTACCTGGGGTGCCGCGCCGGTGCCCGGGTCGCCGACGTCAGCCGTGCTCATGGACTGGGCGGCGATCTCGTGGACCTGACCCGCTGCCTCGTAATCGATACCGTGCGCGGGCTGGCCCGGATCGGCCATGGCCGCCTGACCTGCGGCGACAACCGCACCGGCGGCGACGGCGATGACCGCGGCGCGGCCCTTCAGCGCGGCGGGCGGTGCGGGGACGCGGTGTGCGCCACCACGGCGTTCGGCGCGGCGCGGCGCGGGGGATTCTTCCGCGGTGGTCTCTTCGGCCGCGGGCGCCCAGTCGGTGCCGTACGTGCCGGTGTCATAGGACTCGTCCGCGGTCCATTCGTCCTCGGCGGGCGTCCATGCCGCGTCGTCGGACCACGAGTTCTGGTCGCGCCACGCGTCGTCGGTCTGCGGCCATGCGGCGGCGGGAGCCCGGCGGGCCTGCGGATGCGACGTGTATTCGTCGGCGTACCGGTAACGGTGGCCGGAGTTGGTGCGATTTTCGACTGGAAGGGTGGAGCGGTGGTTCATCGGCCGGGCCGATTCGCCAGCTGTTCCAAGCGAGTACTGAAGTACCTCAAGCTTGTCGTCCTCCTCAGTCCTGACTTGCCAGTCGTGACCTGGTTGTCGTGACCTGGTTGTGACTTCGACCGCATTGACGGTAACGAAGCGATTGCAGAGTGGCAAGCGCTGGTTGAAAACCTACACGCGTGTGTGACATTCGTCACCGTAACGCCATGGAATATCTCACCGTTTTCCGGCATCCCGGGTGAGGTCTGTCGACGACATAACGTAGTAGATGCCGGGGGGTTCCGGTTTTAGGCGGCCCGACCTGCCAAGGCGTTGTGAAACATCCAAAAACTACTCGCCAGTAGCCTTGGCCAGCGGTTTTCCGGGGCTCCCGTTATGGGTCGTGACCTGCGCCACTTACTATGAACGTGGTCGTTTACCCCTCCCCGTGACTAGCTACAGTCCGATCCGACCCGCTACCGACGTCGGGCCGCCAACAAAGACGTTGTCATAGCAACGCAGACGAGACGGTGAGTACATGGATCTCTTCGAATATCAGGCGAAGGAGCTCTTCGTTAAGCACGGAGTGCCTTCGTCCGAGGGTCGTGTTTGCGACACGGCCGAAGAAGCACGCGCCATTGCCGAGGAAATCGGCAAGCCCGTGATGGTCAAGGCGCAGGTCAAGGTGGGCGGCCGCGGCAAGGCTGGCGGCGTCAAGTACGCGGCCACCCCGGAAGACGCGTTCACGCACGCGCAGAACATCCTCGGCCTCGACATCAAGGGCCACATCGTCAAGAAGCTCCTGGTCGCCGAGGCCAAGGACATCGCGGAGGAGTACTACATCTCCTTCCTGCTCGACCGCTCCAACCGCACCTACCTGGCCATGTGTTCGGTCGAGGGCGGCATGGAGATCGAAGAGGTCGCGGAGAAGACTCCCGAGCGCCTGGCCAAGATCGCCGTCGACGCCGTCAAGGGTGTCGACCTGGCCTTCGCCCGTGAGATCGCGGAGAAGGGCCACCTGCCCGCCGACGTGCTCGACGCCGCAGCCGTGACCATCCAGAAGCTGTGGGAGGTCTTCGTCAACGAGGACACCACCCTGGTCGAGGTCAACCCGCTGGTGCGCACTCCCAACGACGAGATCCTCGCCCTCGACGGCAAGGTCACCCTGGACGAGAACGCCGAGTACCGGCATCCCGACCACCTCGAGTTCGCCGACGTCGACGCGACCGACCCGCTCGAGCTCAAGGCCAAGGAAAACGACCTCAACTACGTCAAGCTCGACGGTGAGGTCGGCA
Source organism: Nocardia sp. NPDC055165 (assembly GCF_053606985.1). NCBI lineage: Bacteria > Bacillati > Actinomycetota > Actinomycetes > Mycobacteriales > Nocardiaceae > Nocardia > Nocardia sp. NPDC055165. The sequence continues at coordinate 24,870 of NZ_JBSGSS010000023.1, read as the reverse complement.
TCATCGGCAACGGCGCCGGTCTGGTCATGTCCACCCTGGACGTCGTCGCGTACGCCGGTGAGAACCACGGCGGCGTGAAGCCGGCCAACTTCCTCGACATCGGCGGCGGCGCTTCGGCTTCCGTGATGGCCGCGGGCCTGGACGTCATCCTGGGCGACGCGCAGGTCAAGAGCGTGTTCGTCAACGTCTTCGGTGGCATCACCGCCTGTGACGCGGTCGCCAACGGCATCGTGGGCGCCCTCGAGGTGCTCGGTGACGCGGCCACCAAGCCGCTGGTCGTTCGTCTGGACGGCAACAACGTCGTAGAGGGTCGCCGCATCCTCGCCGAGGCCAACCACCCGCTGGTGACGCTGGCCCAGACCATGGACGAGGGCGCCGACAAGGCCGCCGAACTCGCCTTCAGCGCCAAGTAAGGAACAGCGAACATGTCCATCTTCCTGAACAAGGACAACAAGGTCATCGTCCAGGGCATCACCGGCGGCGAGGGCACCAAGCACACCGCGCTGATGCTGAAGGCGGGCACCAACGTCGTCGGCGGCGTGAACGCGCGCAAGGCCGGCACCACGGTCAAGCACACCGACAAAGACGGCAACGAGATCGAGCTGCCCGTGTTCGCCTCCGTCGCCGAGGCGATCGAGAAGACCGGCGCCGACACCTCCATCGCGTTCGTGCCGCCCGCCTTCTCCAAGGACGCCATCATCGAGGCCATCGACGCGGAGATCCCGCTGCTCGTGGTCATCACCGAGGGCATCCCGGTGCAGGACTCCGCCTTCGCGTGGGCCTACAACGTCGAAAAGGGCGAGAAGACCCGCATCATCGGCCCGAACTGCCCCGGCATCATCACTCCCGGCGAGGCGCTGGTCGGCATCACCCCGAACAACATCACCGGCAAGGGCCCGATCGGCCTGGTGTCGAAGTCGGGCACCCTGACCTACCAGATGATGTACGAGCTGCGTGATTTCGGTTTCTCGACCGCGATCGGCATCGGCGGCGACCCGGTCATCGGCACCACCCACATCGACGCCATCGAGGCGTTCGAGAAGGACCCCGAGACCAAGATCATCGTCATGATCGGCGAGATCGGTGGCGACGCCGAGGAACGCGCGGCCGCGTACATCAAGGCCAACGTGACCAAGCCGGTCGTCGGCTACGTCGCCGGTTTCACCGCGCCCGAGGGTAAGACCATGGGCCACGCAGGCGCCATCGTCTCCAGTGGTGGCGGCACCGCGCAGGCCAAGCAGGAAGCGCTCGAGGCCGCAGGCGTGAAGGTCGGCAAGACGCCGTCCGCCACCGCCGCGCTCGCTCGCGAGATCCTGGAGAAGGCGTCCATCGCTTCTGCGTGATCTGAAATCTCACACTGTCGAAGGCCGCCTTCAGGTTTAACCTGGGCGGCCTTCGTCGATTCATCCACAGGCGGTGGTTTATCCACAGCCTGCATCGGTAGGTGATGACCGGGGCCGTGGCGTGCAGTAGCGTCAGGTATCGGATCAGGCACCAGTCAGTTCGACGCGACCGATGCGCACGACTCGACAAGGAGACGACGAGACATGTCATACCCGACCGGGGGCTCCGGGTACAACACACCCGCGACACCCGCCGCGCCTCAGGGCCCGAGTACCGGAGCCGCCGCGGCTTCGCCATCGACCGCGACCGGTTCGGATGGCAAAGGACTGCCGTTCATCCTGACCGCGGCCGCCGCCGGACTCGGCGTCGTCACCTTCCTCCTCGGCTTCGCGCCGTATGTCGGCTTCACCGCGCTGCGTGAGACCACCACCGGCAGCATGTTCGAGTCGAGCAGCGGCGCCCTCGCGACGCTGATCCTGGCCGCCGCCTTGCTGGCCGGGCTGTCATTGCTACCCAAGCAGAACGTTCTCGGCGTCGCCGCGGCACTGGCCGTGGCCTCGTTCCTCGGCGTCGTGGTCTCGCTGATCAGCGTGGGCGAGGGCATGGAACTGCAGTGGGGCGCGTTCGCGGTGGCCGCGTTCTCGTTCATCGTCGCCGTGCTGCTGGTGCTGGCATTGCTGTTCGGGCTCGGCATCATCAAGGTGCCGGCGCCGAAACCGGCCCAGCCGCAACAGCAGCAGAACCAGTACGGCCAGTACGCCCAGCAGGGTTACGGCCAGCAGGGCTACGGCCAGAGCACCGGCCAGCAGCCCTACGGGCAGACCGGTTACGGCCAGGCCCAGACCGGTGGGCAGTACCCGACGCAGTCGCCGTCGCCGTACGGCCAGCAGAGCCAGCCGTCGGTGCCGCAGGCGCAGCAGCCGGCCTACGGCCAGCCGGGCCAGCAGTCCTACGGTCAGCCGGCACAGCAGTCGCCGTACGGCCAGCAGTACGGTGCCCCGCAGGCGCAGCAGCAGCCCTCGCCGTATGGTGCGGCGCCGCAGGCACAGCCGCGTCCCGACGAGAGCGCGACGCAGACGTTCGGCGGGCAGCAGCAGGGCCAGCCGTTCGGTGCGCCGACCTACGGTGGCGCACAGCCGTCGTCGCCCGGTCAGCCGCAGCCGTTCGGTGGCGAGCAGACCGCCGACCCGGCGGCCGATGCGACCACCGCGTTCCGTCCGAACGACGACAACAAGTAAAACCGACGGCTGCCGCACGGTGGTTCAGGTTCGATCGCGAGCCCACAGGTACGCCTGTGGGCTCGCGGCGCGCCTGACCCGCGGCCGCCGGGGAAGCTGCCACGCTGAATTGTCATGAGCTCCCGTAACGCCCTCGTGCGCCGGACCTCCGGGTCACGCGGCACCGGGGAGACAGTCGCCGCATCACCGCCCGGGCAGGAGCCCGGCTGGTGGTCGCTCTCGCCCGAGCGGGCGCGAACCCTGCTGCTGGTCGCGGCGAGGCCGACGATCACCGCCTTGGCGGCGACGGTGCTGCTCGTCCTCGTGGTCATGCTCACCACCGGCACCGATCTCACCAGTGCGCCCGCCGCGGTCGCCGCGACGTGGCTTGCCGCCCACCAGGTTCCGCTCACGGTCGGCAGGACGACCCTCGGCCTGCTGCCGCTGGCGCCGACGGCCGTGCTGGTCTGGCTGGCCGCCCGCGAATGCGCGCGGGCCGTTCCGAACCGCCCGACTCCCGTCGAGCTGGGCTGGTTGACCGGTGCCGTGCTGTCCGGACCGCTGCTGATGACGGCCGTCTGCCTCGCCGTCACCGGCGATGCCGCGGGTGTCACCCCGCTCGAATCCTCGGGTCCGATCGCGGCCTTCGGCTGGGTGTTCGTGCTGTATCTGTTCGCGGCCGCCGCCGGGATCGCCGGCCGGGCGTGGAGTTCGCTGTGCGCGCTGGTGCCGATCGAGATCCCGGAATGGGCGGTCCTCGGCGCCCGCGCGGCGCGTCGCACCGTGTTGCGCATGCTCGGCTGCGCCGTGCTGGCCACCGTGATCTCCTTCTTCGCGCATCTGTCCCGGCTCGACGGTGCCTTCCAGCAGGCCCACAACGTCACCGACGTGCTGGGTATGACCTTGCTTTCCCTGCTCTATCTGCCGAATGTGGTGATCGGCGCGGCGGGGATCCTCAGCGGCGCCGCGGTGCTGTTCGGAGCGGGCTCGGTCGGGCTGTTCGGCGTGACCGGCGGGCACATGCCGGTGCTGCCCGCGCTGATCCCCGTGCCGGAAGGCCCCGCGTCCCCGTGGTGGGCGGCGCTGCTGCTGGTCCCGCTCGCCGTCGGCGTGCTCGGCGGGATCGAACTCGGCCGCACCAGCGATGACCGGCCCGGCGCGCCGTGGGCGACGCTCACCTGCGCCGCGCTGTCCACGCTGACGTTCCTGATGCTCGCGATCTTCGGCAGCGGTCAGCTCGGCGCCGTCGGGTGGGTGGGCGTCGATCTGCTGATGCTGGTCGTGCTGATGGTCACCTGGTTCGGTTTCGGCGGCTTCGTCGGCATGGTGTTCGCCCGCCGCTTCCTGGCACCGACCGCGCCGGCCGAGGTGTACGACGACTACGACGACGCAGACGACTACGAGGACTACGACTACTACGACGAGGACGAGTACGACGACGAGGACGACGATCCCGACGAGTACGCCGATGCTGTCGAATACGACGATCCCGCAGTCGAAGTCGACGGCGAACTGGTCGAGGACTTCGACGACGACCTCGAAGTGAGCATCGCCGCGCCCGGCTCGACCGACGAGCCCGCCGACGACATCGTCGACGTCGAAGTGGTCGAGTCGGACCTGCCGGACGAGGACAAGACCCCCGGTCGCTAAGCTCGACCCGGCGCCTGTCGCCATCGCCGCCGCCCGATCACACGCAGGAGTAGAGCGCTGACGTCCTCGTTTGCCCCGTGGAAGCCCGCCAGAACACCGGCCACCGTCGTCGTTCTGGCCTCGGGCACCGGCTCGCTGCTCAACGCACTGCTGGCCGCCGCACGCGAGCCCGGCTACCCGGCGCAGATCGTGGCCGTCGGTGTCGACCGGGACTGCCCGGCCACCGCGCACGCCGAGGCCGCCGGTGTGCCGCACTTCAAGGTGGGGCTCAAAGACTATTCCGACCGGGACGCCTGGAACGTCGCCCTCACCGAGGCCGTCGACGCGCACAAGCCCGATCTGGTGGTCCTGGCCGGCTTCATGAAAATCCTCGGCCCCGCGTTCATGGAACGTTTCGGCGGTCGTCTCATCAACACCCATCCCGCGCTGCTGCCGTCGTTCCCGGGCGCGCACGGGGTGCGTGACGCGCTCGCCTACGGCGTCAAGGTCACCGGCTGCACCGTGCACCTGGTCGACGCGGGCGTGGACACCGGCCCGGTCCTCGCGCAGGAAGCGGTCGCCGTGATGCCCGGCGACGACGAGGACACGCTGCAGGAGCGCATCAAGGTTGTCGAGCGACGGTTACTGGCGGAGGTCATCGCCGCCGTCGCGACGCGAGGCATTGTCTCCGACGGACGAAAGGCAGAAATACCAGTGAGCGAGCACGCCGGTGAGTGAACGTAAGGCGATCCAGAGGGCGCTGGTGAGCGTCTACGACAAGACCGGGCTCGTCGAGCTCGCCACCGGGCTGCACGCGGCCGGTGTGGAGCTGGTGTCGACGGGGTCTACCGCGGGCAAGATCGCCGAGGCCGGGATTCCGGTCACCAAGGTCGAGGATCTGACCGGGTTCCCGGAGACCCTCGACGGCCGGGTCAAGACGCTGCATCCGCGCGTGCACGCGGGCATCCTGGCCGACACCCGTCGTGCCGAGCATGTCGAGCAGCTCGTGGAACTGGGTGTCGAGGCGTTCCAGCTGGTGGTGGTGAACCTGTACCCGTTCACCCAGACCGTGGCCAGTGGCGCGAGCGTGGACGAGTGTGTGGAGCAGATCGATATCGGCGGGCCGTCGATGGTGCGTGCCGCGGCGAAGAACCACCCGTCGGTGGGTGTGGTCGTCGACGTCACCGACTACGACGACGTGCTCGCCGCGGTGAAGTCCGGCGGGTTCACCCTCGCCGAGCGGACCGCGCTGGCCGCCAAGGCCTTCCAGCACACCGCGAGCTACGACGTGGCCGTCGCGAGCTGGATGGGCTCGGTCGCCGTGCCCGCCGTCGCCGAGGAGACCGAGCAGTTCCCCGGCTGGGTCGCCGGTTCGTGGGAGCGCGCCGCGGTGCTGCGCTACGGCGAGAACCCGCACCAGGCCGCCGCGCTGTACACCAGCAACGACGGCACGGTCGGGATCGCGCAGGCGAAGCAGTTGCACGGCAAGGAGATGTCGTACAACAACTACACCGACGGTGACGCCGCCTGGCGAGCCGCGTTCGACTTCGACGAGCCCGCGGTCGCGGTGATCAAGCACGCCAACCCGTGTGGCATCGCCGTGGCGGGCGATATCGCCGAGGCGCACCGCAAGGCGCATGCCACCGACCCGGTGAGTGCCTACGGTGGCGTGATCGCGGCCAACCGTGAGGTGAGCGTCGAGATGGCCGAGCAGGTCGCCGAGATCTTCACCGAGGTGATCATCGCCCCCGGGTACGCGCCCGGTGCCGTGGAAGTGTTGCAGCGCAAGAAGAACGTGCGCGTGCTGGTGGCCGACGCGCCGCAGCGCAAGGGCGTGGAGCTGCGCCCGATCAGCGGCGGTGCGCTGCTGCAGGACCGCGACGTTCTCGACGCCGAGGGCGACGATCCGGTCAACTGGACTCTCGCCGCGGGCGACCCGGCCGACGTCACCACCCTGGCCGACCTCGAATTCGCCTGGCGCGCATGCCGTTCGGTGAAGTCGAACGCGATCCTGCTCGCCGAGGACGGCGCCGCGGTCGGCGTCGGCATGGGCCAGGTCAACCGTGTCGATTCCTGCAAGCTCGCCGTCGAGCGCGCGGGTGAGCGTGCGAAGGGTTCCGTCGCCGCCTCCGACGCCTTCTTCCCGTTCTCGGACGGGCCGGAGATCCTGGTGGCCGCGGGTGTTCGCGCGATCGTGCAGCCCGGCGGTTCGATCCGCGACAAGGACACCATCGAACTCTGCAAGGAAGCCGGCGTCACCCTGTACCTGACAGGCGCACGCCACTTCGCTCACTGAGTCCGAACCCGAAACGGGTGCCGCGCCGAATCCTCGGTGCGGCACCCGTTTCGGCTATCCGGCGTCGACTACCTTGCGGCTGCCCAGCGGGGAACTCAAGGGGATTTCCAAGGTGCCGAAGACGGCGTTCATGGTGCACATCTTGTTCACGGAGTCCGCTCGGGTCCCGGAGCGCAGGGATACGGTGACCACCTCGGCGGTTTCGGTGACGGAGGCGTCCACGGCGTAGCACTCGGGGTTGCCGGTCTGGAAGTTGACGCTGATCTTGTTCTCGCTCAGCCGGTTCCAGGACGTGAACGGGATCGGGTGCGGATTGACGAGGGTGGGATCCGCGGTGAAGGGTTGCCCGATGCCGGGGTTCGGGTCTTCGGGCCGGGTGTTTGTGGTCGATGTATTCGGTTGGGGCGCAGCATCATCCGAGGATCCGCAGGCGGTGAGCGGTGCGATCAGCACGGCCACGGCTGCCGCGGCGGCGGTGTAGCGCGACATCGTTCTCATGGTGTCGACCCTAGACGGCCCGGCCCGGCCGTGAACTTTCCGCGAACCCTGCGCATAACTCCTCCATTTCCCGGCCGCGGCGACTACATTCGGCTTCGATGCGGCTCTGCGGCAATCGGCCGGCATCTTCTGTTGGGCTGAAGCAATTGGCGATCTTCGAAAGGAACAACGTGGCCGACACGCTGCGCGTAGGCGAAGAACTGGGACTGGGGCAGTCCCTGACCGGCGGTGCGTACACCCTGGCTCTGCAGCCGGATGGCAACCTGGTGCTGACCGAGCCCGACGGCAATGTCGTCTGGGCCGCCATGACGCACGGGCAGGACGCGCAGCGCGCGGCCCTGCAGCACGACGGCGACTTCGTCGTCTACAGCGGTGGCGGCGCGCGTATCTGGGCGACCGACACCAGCGGCAAGAACGTCGAGAAGCTGGTCGTGCAGCCCGACCGCAACGTGGTGCTCTACGGCACCGACGGCTCGGTCGCGTGGGCCACCGCCACCAATACCGACAACCCGCTGCCCGCGCCGGAGCCGGTCGCGGCGGCCCCGATCGCCGAGGAGGTCCCGCCGCCGCCGGCCGCGCAGACCTACACGGTCGAGTCGGGCGACACCCTGTGGGCGATCTCGGAGCGCTTCTACGGTGACGGCAACCGCTACCAGGAGATCGCCGCGGCCTCCGGTATCGACAATCCGGATCTGATCAACGCCGGTCAGGTACTGACCATCCCGTAAGGCGCAGACGAAAGTGGCCCCGAGGCAACAGCTTCGGGGCCATTCTCGTGTTCACGGCGCTACTTGGTGGTGGTGAACGGCAGCAACGCCATCTCCCGCGCGTTCTTCACCGCGACGGCGACCTGACGCTGCTGCTGCGGGGTCAGGCCGGTGACGCGGCGGCTGCGGATCTTGCCGCGATCGGAGATGAAGGTCCGCAGCAGGTTGACGTCTTTGTAGTCGACGTACTCGATGCCCGCGGCGATCAGCGGATTCTTCTTCGGCTTACGCCCCTGGTCGGCGCGTGCCTTCTTGGACGGTGCTCGCTTCACTGCCATGGGATATTCCTTCTCACGAATCAGTTTGGGGAGTCTCTACCAGCTCGATTTGTGGACCCCGGGAAGCTCACCCCGATGGGCCATCTCGCGCACACGAACACGGGAGAGGCCGAACTTGCGGAGATAGCCGCGTGGGCGGCCGTCAGCAGCGTCCCGATTGCGCAATCGTACCGGACTGGCATTGCGTGGCTGGTTGCGCAGTTCGGCCTGGGCGGCCGAGCGTTCGGCCTCGCCGGTGCTCGGCTTGCGGATGATCTCCTTGAGCTCGGCGCGCCGGGCCGCGAACCGTTCGACGATCTCGCGCCGCTGCTCGTTGCGGGCGATCTTGGATTTCTTCGCCATCAGCGCTCTTCCCGGAAGTCGACGTGGCGGCGCACGACGGGGTCGTACTTGCGCAGAACCAGCCGGTCGGGGTCGTTGCGGCGGTTCTTGCGGGTGACGTAGGTGAAGCCGGTGTCCGCGGTGGACTTCAGCTTGACGATCGGCCGGATATCGGTCGCTTTCGAGGCCATGTTCAGCTCCTAGATCTTGTCCCCACGAGCGCGGATGCGGGCCACCACGGCCTCGATCCCGTCGCGGTCGATGGTCTTGATGCCCTTGGTGGAGACCGTCAGCGTGATGCGGCGGCCCTCGCTGGGCAGGTAGTAGGTCTTGTGCTGGATATTGGGGTTCCAGCGTCGGTTGGTGCGCCGGTGCGAGTGGGAGACGGCTTTTCCGAAGCCGGGCTTGCGACCGGTGACCTGGCAGTGGGCCGACATGCGACCTCCTTCCATGGTTATGACAACCATTTTCGACAACGATTATTCCGCACTGTACAGTCGCCGTGAGGTAAATGAAAATCATTGTCGAAAGGGGTATCGGGTGCTGGACCAGTCAGACCGGAGAACGCCCGTGGTGCTGCTGGCCGGCTTCTCCGGACCCGCCATGGGCGGCGTCGAGCACATCGCGGCGACGCTGAGCGAGGACGCGGGCACCGTGGTGGTGCATCACGACCTCGCCGAGCTACGTGAAGGCGTGGTGCGGCGCACGGTGCGGACCGCGGGCAACGTGAGCACCACGGTGCTCGAACTGGCGCACGGGTGCGTGTCGTGCACGCTGCGCGCCGATCTGCTGCCGATGCTGTGCACGCTCGCCACCCGCGATCACGTCGAGCGGATCGTGCTCGCGCTGGATCCCGGCATCGAGGCGGAGGCGCTGTGCCACGCGATCGAGCATGTCGAGGTCAGCGGGGTGGCCGATCGTGTCGACGGGCCCGCGGGCCGCAGCGTGCGGATCGAAGCCGTGCTGACCTGCCTGGACGGGCAACAGTGGCTCGCCGATGCCACCGGTGACGAGGTGCTGGCCGATCGCGGGCTCGCCTCGGCCGACGACGAGCGCACGGTCGCGCAGGTGGCTGTCGGCCAGGTCGACTTCGCCGACGCGCTGGTGGTACTCACCGCGGGCGCCGACGCGCTCGATCACGAGCGGCTGGCAGCCGTGCTCGCCCGCCTCGCACCCGCGGCGCCGGTCGCCTGGCTGCCCGACCTGTCCGGCTTCGACGCCATCGAGATCGGTGCGCTGCTGACCCGCGTGCCCGCGCACTCACGCCGGGGCCGGATCTTCGACGCGCACGCACCGCTGCTGCGGGGGCAGCCGCCGCTGAGCACCGACTGCGGCGTCTCGATCGTCGAATTCGCCGCGCGCAGGCCGTTTCATCCCGAGCGGCTGCACGAAGCCCTCGACGTACTCCTCGACGGCGTGGTCACCGCCCGCGGCCGGATCTGGCTGGCGACCCAGCCCGACCACGTGGTCTGGCTCGAGTCGGCCGGTGGCGGGCTGCGGGTCGGCGGCGCCGGTCGCTGGCTGGCCGCGATGAGCGCCGAGGAACAGGCCGGCGCCGACCCGGATCGGCGGGCGATGGGCGCGCTGGGCTGGGACGAGCGATTCGGCGATCGCGATGTGTCGCTGGTGATCCTGGCTCACGACGCGGACCCCGCCGAGATCCGGCACGCCCTGCACTGGGCGCTGGTCGAGGACGACGAACTGCTGCTCGTCGACCGGGCGCCGGAACGAGTCGCGTTGTGGGAGGACCCCTTCGGCGACTGGCATCAAGATCCCTGCGCCGATCCCACCGAGGCAACGGCCTCGGCGAGCGAGCGCACAAACCCGAGAGGAGAAACGGCATGAAAGCGGGCATCCACCCCGACTACCACCCCGTCGTGTTCGAGGACGCGAGCACCGGCAAGCAGTTCCTGACCAGGTCGACCGCGAACAGCGACCGCACGATCGAATGGGCCGACGGGAACACTTACCCGCTCATGCTGGTCGACGTGACCTCGGATTCGCACCCGTTCTGGACGGGCACCGCCCGCAACCTCGACACCCAGGGCCGGGTCGAGAAGTTCGAGCGCAAGTACGGAAAGCGCTCGCGCGCAGGCAAGGAAGGCTGAATCATGGCGGTCCCCAAGCGCAGAATGTCGCGCTCGAACACCCGAAGCAGACGCGCGCAGTGGAAAGCGGAAGTCCCGCAGCTGGTCCCGGTGACAGTGGGCGGTGTCGAGTACCGAGTGCCACGCCGCATCGTCAACGCCGTCCGCAAGGGCATGATCGACCCCGCCCGGCTCTGACGCCGACGACAACGGCCTGCCGGAACCGCCCGGCAGGCCGTTGCCTGTCTCTACCGCCCTGGGTTTGCGGCCCGCGTCATCCTTCTCGTTCGGCCAGCGCTACGAGGGTCGCGGCGAGCTGGAAGAACTTGTTGTTGCCCAGGTCGGCGATGGTCTTGATCTTCAGCGCCTCGAGCAGTTGCTTGTCGTGCGCCTCGGTGAGGCCGGCCAGCGCCGACGGGGGCGCGGCGAGAATTTCGGCGAGCGTCTTGTTCTCGAATTCCTTGTCGAGGACTTTGTCGAGCACCACGTTGACGGCCATGCGAACTCCTTCGAACGAACCTTGGATGTGCCGGGCGAGACGGATGCGCCCATCAGCGACCATAACTCGGTTGGCGCACCAGGTGGTGGGCTTCCGGGGGCTCGGCGGTTCGTTCTGCCCTGCCATCTGTCCAGGGGACTTACTGCGGTGCTGTTCTGCCTGTTCAGGGCCCTAGGGGAGGGTGTGGGGCAACCGCCCCGTTAACCGTGTGATGCATGCCACTTGGCATGAACGCGCGCAAGGGCTTGCGGGGTATTTGCTGACGGTCGAATTACCAACTCTCGGTTTGTTTTTCGCCACAAGAAAATTCCCGAACCACTGATGCGGAGTCCCTCACAGGTATGTACTCTCGTGCGGGAGGGCGGGTTCCCCGAGTATGGGGAACCCGCTCATCGCCACTTCAGAGGCGGTTTTCGCGGCAGTTCGCCGCAGGTTGCGAGAGCTCGGATCAGCGGGGCGGAAGACCGGAAATATTCCGACAAACCGGACGTTAGCTGGTTGCGGTCAACGGGCCGGAACGGGCTGACGCACCGGGACCGCGACATCGCGTCGATCCGGCGCCACCAGCACCGCGGTGATCGGCACGGTCAGGCCGAGCGCACCGATCACGAACATCGGGAACACCAGGTCGAACAGTGGCATCCCGGCCGGTGTCCGGATACCCGGATCGATCGAGAAGCTCAGCGCGGCGATGGCCGTGTAATACACCGCCGCGACGCCGAGCGCGAACAGCACCGACACCAGCACCCGCATCGGCACCCGCCGGACCACCTGCGATACCCACAGGGTCGCGGTGCACAGCGCCATCGACACCAGCACCGACACCCCGATGAGGCCGAGTGACTCGTCGACGGTGCCCTGCACGGCGAGCGCGTCGAGGGTCAGATAGGTCGACAGCCCGATGCTCAACCCCATCGTCAGCCCACCGATGATCAGCCGCGGCACCTGGGGGGTCCGGCCACTGATCAGCAATCCGGCCAGGACGCCGACCACCGCGATGGCCAGTGCCGCCGCACCGAGCGCGACGTTGTAGCGCATCGTGCTGTCGTTCACCCGCATCGCCAGCAGCGCGACGGAATTCGCCAGCCACAGCCCGACCCCGCCGAGCGAGACCGCGGCCATCGTCAGCCAGATCAGCCGGAACCGGATCGAGTACTTCGCATGCCGGATACAGGCGAACGCCACCAGCGCGCCGAGCGCCGACAGGTCCAACGCGAGCCACGCGATCCCGGTGCCGTGCGCGAATGTCTCGGCACCGGTCGCGGCGAGCAGATCAGGCACGCCTGCCCGCTCCTTCGAACTGCTGCGGCTCGAGCTGGGCGATGGCGTATTCGGTCACCGCCGCCAGTGCCTGACGGACCTCGACGGCATTGCGCGCGTCGATGTCGACGATCGGGATGCCCTCGCGCACCGAGAGCGCTTCGCGCAGTTCGGCGATGGGGAAGCGGGGAGCGTTGGGGAAGCGGTTCACCGCGATCAGGAACGGCAGTCCACGCGCCTCGAAGAAGTCGACGGCGGCGAAACTGTCTTCCAGCCTGCGGGTGTCGATGAGCACCACCGCGCCGATGGCGCCCCGGATCAGGTCGTCCCACATGAACCAGAAGCGCTTCTGGCCCGGGGTGCCGAACAGGTAGAGCACCAGGTTGCCGGGCAGCACGATGCGCCCGAAGTCCATGGCCACGGTGGTGGTTTCTTTTTCCGGCGTCTCGGCGAGATCGTCGATGCCGTCGGAGAAATGGGTCACCATCGCCTCGGTGCGCAGCGGCACGATCTCCGACACCGCACCGACGAAAGTCGTTTTACCGGCGCCGAATCCGCCCGCTACGACGATCTTGGTCGACGCGACCCGTTGTTCTTGTGCCGGCGGGCGCATGCCATCAGAGGCCACGGAGTCCACGCAAAGTCCTCTCCATCAGTGATCGGCGTTCGTCGTAGCTCGCCTGTTCGGTCAGCGTCGAATGCACTCGAAGAATCCCGCCCACTACGAGATCACCGATCATCACCCGGACCATACCCAGTGGGCGACCAAGGTATGCGGCAATCTCGACGACAGAAAGCCGATGTGTGGCAAGACGCACGATTTCGATCCGCAAATCGCCTGCGGACCAGTCGTTGTGCGCTGTATAAGATACCGTCTCGACGACCGCCTCCAAGGGCAGCGCGATCGCGGGCTCGGTGCGGCCGGAGGTCAGGGCATAGGGCCTGACCCGGGTAGTCGGCCGGTGATCGGATCCGTAAGGGCTCGACATCTCACCTCAGCCGGCGGAGCGGGCGGTGGCGGTAACCGCCGAGCCCACCCGGTCGACGAGCAACGCCATCTCGTAGCCGATGCGGCCGATGTCGTGGCTCTTGTTGGCGAGAACGGCCAGGTGCGAACCGTTTCCGACGCTCATCACCAGCAGATAGCCCCGCTGCATCTCCACGATCGACTGCATCACCTTGCCGCCGTCGAACAGGTGCGCGGCACCCATCGACAGGCTGGCCAGACCGGCGGTGACCGCGGCCAATTGCTCGGCGCGGTCGGCGGGTAGATGCGGACTGGTCGCCTGGAGCAGTCCGTCGGCCGAGACGAGCACCGCGTGTGAGACGCCGGGTACGTCGCGGGTGAAGCGGGCGACCAACCAGTTCAGATTCTCGTCTGTGGGGTGCGCGTTGCTCATTCGAGGCCTCCGTCGTTGTACTGGATCTCGGCACGGCCGCTGCGGACGCCGCTGAGATGTCTGGTCAGGTTGTTGCGGATCTCCTCGGGGTCGCGAGCGCCCGCTTCCTCCGCGGGGGTGAGCCCACCGGGGACGAGCTGAGCGCCCGGCTTGCGGATCGGCAGCCCGCCGCTCGTTCGCGAGGACGTAGATGGGTGGTCCGCCTCGGCGGCGGCCGACCAGCCCGCGTCGCCGGGGGCGCTCCACGACGCGCCGTTGCCGTTACCGGATTCGGTGGGGGCCGAGGCGGGTTCGACGAGCCACTCCGAGACCATCCGCTGGTAGATCGGGGTCGGCGCCGGGCCGGAGACCGGCTGTAAACGGGTGCTCGTCGTCGGCATCGGGTCGACGTCGAGGGGACGCGGCGCGGGTTGCGGCTCCTGGGGCGCGGCCGGTGCGGACGACGCGGCGAGCTCGGCCAGCGCGTTCGCGGGGATGCGCTGCGGCAGGCCGAACGGCGACGAGTCGGGAGCGGGCGCTGCCGGATCGGTCGTCACCGGGAGATCGTCGGTGTCGTGATCGTGCTCGGCCCACATGCCCGCCGGTGCCGCGTCCTCGACGGGTTCGACGATGGCCGGTTCCGGCGGGGGCGCCGGTACCGCGGCCGGAACACGTTGCGGGAGACCGACACTGGTGAGTGGGTTCTTGGGCGTGCTCGCACCGTTGGCCGGGACGAGCGGATTCGGATCCGCGAACGTCGGCAGCGCGGGAAGCGGTGAGGCGGGCAGGTCGAGATCGGTCACGGCGTCGAGCGAAACCAAGGGGCGCGGTCCGGTCGGCATGATCGGATTCGGGCCGGTGATGTCGGCCGGAGTCAGCGCGTACGGGCCGATCCCGGCGGGGACGATCGGATTCGGCCCGGTGGCCGGACCCGACGACATGGGCGGCGACGGCGCGACGAGCGCACTGGGCAGATGCACGCTGGCCGTGATGCCGGGCTGCGGGGCCGCACCGCTGGTACGGCGCAGGCTGACCGTGATGGTGTGCCGCTTGGCGAGCCTGCCGACCACGAAAAGACCCATGCGACGGGCGGTTTCGATGGTCACCTCACCACCGGAGGCGAGCCGGTCGTTGGTCGTCTGCAGATCCTCGGCCGACATGCCGAGGCCGCGGTCGGTGATCTCGATCAGATAGCCGCTGTCGACCGCCCGGCCGACGATGACCGCCACCGATGTACTCGGCGGGGAGTAGCGCAGGGCGTTGTCGATGAGCTCGGCGAGCAGGTGCTCGATATCGACCGCGGACTCACCGGCCACGACGCCGTCGGGCACATTGCCGATCTCGACCCGCTGGTAGTCCTCCACTTGCGAGACCGCGCTCCACAGCATGTCCGACAGCGGCACCGGCGGCAGATGACCGCGGCGCAGCACGGTGCCCGCGAGCACCAGCAGGTTGTCGCCGTTGCGGCGCATGCGGGTGGCGAGGTGGTCGAGGCGGAACAGCGTCTGCAGGCGCGAGGGGTTGTCCTCGTCGTGCTCGAGTTCCTCGATGAGCGCGAGCTGCTGCTCCACCAGCGACTGGCTGCGCCGCGACAGCGTCTCGAACATGTTGCCGATCTGCAGGCGCAGGCGGGCCTGATCGCCCGCCAGATTCAGCGCCTGCTCGTGGATCTCGTCGACGGCACGGGCCAGCTGACCGATCTCGTCGGTGGAGTGCACACCCACCGGCATGATCTCCGGCGTCGCGCCGCCGCTGCGGACCACGGCCAGCTCGTCGGGCAGCTTCACATGCGCGACCTCGAGCGCGTCGCGGCGCAGCCTGCGCACCGGCACCACCAGGGTGCGGGCCACGGCCAGCGCGAGCGCCAGGCCCGCCAGCAGCATGCCGAGCACCAGGGTGGTCTCGCGCAGGGCGCCGGTCTGTGCCGTCGCGGTGTTGCTGTCGAGAGTGTGGTCGATGTTGTCGAGCAGCGCGGAGATCGTGGAGGCGTAGGTGTCGGCGCTCACCTGGAGCGTGTTGAGCACCGCCGCGTTGGTGGTCGGATCACCGCTGTTCTGGCTGAACACACTGATCCGGGTCTGCACCGCGTCGAGCAGCGCGGCCATGCTGCCCGCCTGGTCGGGCAAGACCATCGCATAGGTCTTGATCATGTTCGATTCGGAGCCGAGCTCGACGAGCATCTTCGCTCGCGCGCTCTGGCTGCGACCGGATTCGGGCGAGACGACCAGCGTGCGTTCGCGTGTGAGCACCCGGCGGGCCTGGTGCAGCGCGGCCAGCTGGAGGAAGTAGCGCTGCACGACGAAGTCCTGGACCTGCGGGGTCTTGGACAGCGCCTTTCCGATCCGTTCGCCGATCTCGTCGGTCTGCTCGCCGACCATCGCCGGGGACCCGCCGCGCACGGTATTGCGCAGGGTGGCGCCGGTGGTGGTGGCCGCGGTGAGTTCACTGGCGACGACAGGGTCGATGCGGGCCGAGCGCAGCGCGCTCTGCACCTCGGCGAGCGCCTGGTCGTAGGTGGTGAGCGCGGCGTCGGTCTGGGGGTCGGCGATCGCACCCCAGTTGGCCGTCGCGGCGACGGCGAGTTGTTCGGTGGCGGTGGCGAATTTGACGACGGGACGGATGACGGTGGCCTGTTCGGTGGCCGCGCCCAGCTGCGTCATCGTCTGCAGTTCGTTGTTGATCCGCAGCACGGCGAAGGTGGTCGCGAGCATCACCGGCAGCACCAGCACCACACCGACCTTGCGCGTAACCGACCAGTTGGACAGGCTGAATTGCCAGGAGCGCGATGCAGGTTCCATCCGCGTGCGTTGCCTCTGCTTCCACGTGTGACCCCGGCCCGCGCGGGGAGGTCGCGGAGCGATGCGAGCGCAGAACCAACTGGAGGTCTTCTTTTACCGCAGGAAAGATACCGTGCCGAGTGGGCATCGGCAATCCGGGCCACACGGTCTGTAATTCGCCGAATATGCGCTGACACAACGACGATTCGTTCGGGTTTGTCAAGACCTACAACATACCTCCGGCGAGAACACGACGCTCGGCGCGCCGAGGCCTCTCAGTACGTTCTCAGTCGGTCACGGCAAACTACAGCACATGCGCATTCTGGTAGTCGACGACGATCGCGCGGTGCGGGAATCACTGCGCCGGTCACTGAGCTTCAACGGCTACACCGTCGACCTCGCTGTCGACGGTCTGGACGCACTCGAGAAAGTGACCGCGGCCAGGCCCGATGCGCTGGTTCTCGACGTCATGATGCCGCGCCTGGACGGCCTCGAAGTGTGCCGAAGGCTGCGCAGTACGGGCGACGATCTGCCGATTCTCGTTTTGACCGCGCGCGATTCGGTGTCCGAACGAGTGGCCGGCCTCGACGCGGGCGCCGACGATTATTTGCCGAAACCTTTCGCGTTGGAGGAATTGCTGGCGCGTTTACGGGCGTTGCTGCGTCGTCGAACGCCCGATCCCGGTGAAGCGTCGGAGGCGATGGTGTTCGCTGACTTGTCGCTGGATCCGGTCACCCGCGAGGTTTCGCGCGGCGAACGCGCGATCAGTCTGACGCGTACCGAGTTCTCGTTGCTCGAGATGTTGATGGCCAATCCGCGCCGAGTGCTCACTCGCGGACGAATCCTCGAAGAGGTCTGGGGCTACGACTTTCCGACCTCCGGCAACGCGCTGGAGGTCTATATCGGCTATTTGCGCCGCAAGACCGAGGCCGACGGCGAGGAACGACTGATCCACACCGTGCGTGGCGTCGGCTACGTGCTGCGCGAGACCCCTCCGTAGGCGGGCGAGATGGCACACAAGGAACCCGCGGTCGCCGTTCTCGGCAGGCCGCTGGACGCGAGTGAGATGCGTCCGCCTACCCCGCTCACCCGCTCGGTGTCCCTGCGCTGGCGGGTGACGCTGCTGGCCGCTTCGGTGGTGCTGATCGCGGTCGCGGTCACCTCGATCGCCGCCTACGCGATGGTGGCGCGCGCGCTCTACGCCGACGTCGACGCCCAGCTCGAGGCCCGCGCGGCGACGATGATCAACAACAATTTCGAGACCGCCGGTTTCCAGTCGATCGTGCTGGCCGGGCTGTTCTCCAACGATGTCGGCGTCGCGCTGATCTATGCCGGTCACAAGCCGTATATGCCACCCCAGCAGACAATTCCACCGGTCGGCGCCCAGGAGCTCGCGGTGGCCGACGGCAAGATCAATTCCTCGCTGCGCACCGTCGGTGACCAGCGGGTACTCGCCGCGCGTACGCACAGCGGCGCGACGCTGATCATCTCGCAGAAGCTCTACCGCACCCGCGAGGTGCTCGATCAGCTGGCGTGGCTGCTGTTCGTGGTCGGCGCGTGCGGCGTCGTGCTCGCCGCCGCCGCCGGAACCGCGGTGGGCCGCACTGGTCTGCGCCCGATCGCCCGGCTCACCGCGGCCACCGAGCGCGTCGCCCGCACCGACGACCTGACGCCGATCCCGGTGACCGGTGACGACGAATTGGCCAGACTCACCGAGAGTTTCAACACGATGCTGCGGGCGCTGACCGAATCACGCGATCGTCAGCGCCGGCTCGTCGCCGACGCGGGCCACGAACTGCGGACGCCGCTCACCTCGCTGCGCACCAATATGGAGCTGCTCATCGCCTCGGGCAGGCCGGGCGCGCCCCGGCTGCCCGACGAGGACATGGCCGAATTGCGCGCCGATGTGGTCGCCCAGATCGGTGAGCTGTCGACGCTGGTCGGCGACCTGGTCGACCTGGCCCGTGAGGATGCTCCCGAAACCGTGTACGAGCGGGTGGATCTCGGCGAGGTGGCCGAGCGTGCGCTCGAGCGTGCGCGCCGCAGACGGGTGGGGATCACCTTCGTGGCCGATCTGGCGCCCTGGTTCGTCTACGGGCACGAGGCGGGGCTGGAACGGGCCGTCCTCAATGTCCTCGACAACGCGGCGAAGTGGAGTCCGCCCGACGCGGTCGTGCGGATCACCATGCGCCCGGCCGGCCCCGGACTGCTCGAACTGGCCGTCGGCGACGCGGGCCCCGGCATCCCCACCGGCGAACGCGAACTGGTCTTCGAACGCTTCTACCGCACGACCGCCTCGCGCTCGATGCCCGGTTCCGGACTCGGGCTGGCCATCGTCAAGCAGGTGGTGACCAAACACGGCGGCACCATCGCGGTGGACACCTCCGATCGGGGCGGCGCGCTGGTGCGCATCGTGTTGCCGGGGGAGGCGCCGATCGTTCTCGACGAGTCCGACGCCGGGTGATCGCCGTCAGTCACGGCGAACTGATAGTCCGATCTCAGGCGCCTCTCAGTAGCCGTCAGGAAGCTGGTCAGCAAGCGTGAGGAGACAGACACCATGACCGACGATCCCCAGCACCCCGCTGACCGGCCCGCCGCTACCGGACCGGGCGACACGGGCCATCCCACCGAGTCGGGGCTACCGGCCGGGCACCGGGGGCAGGCGCCGGGCTTCGGCGACCAGCCGCGCTACGGCGAGCATGCCGGACCGGCTCCCTTCGGCGACCAGCCGCGCTACAGCGACCAGCCCCATGGCGAGCCTGCACCCTTCAGCGGGCAGGCACCCTACGGCGGACAGCAGGCCCACAGCGACCATGCGCCGTTCGGGAATCCCGCGCCTCACACCGCCCCCATGGCGTTCGGTGGCCCGCCTTCGCAGGGGGGTCAGCCGTCGCACGGTGCGCAGCCCCAGGCATTCGGTCCCGCGCCGACTCCGCAGCGAAAGCCGCTGCGGCTCGGCCTGATCGCCGGTGCGACGGCGCTGGCTCTGGTCAGCGGTGGTGTCGGTGGTGTCGTCGGAGTGCTCGCCACCGACTCGGGTTCCGCGCCGGTGACCAATGCGCTCGAGGCGCCGAAGCCCGCGGTCAACAACGTCGCCAACGCGCCCGCCGGGTCCACCCAGGCGGTGGCGCAGCGGGTGTTGCCCAGTGTCGTGATGATCAAGGTCGCGGGTAATCGCGCGTCCGGCGAGGGTTCCGGGGTGGTGCTGTCCACGGACGGTTTGATCCTCACCAACAATCACGTCGCCGCGGGCGCGGGTGCCTCGGCGAAGATGGAAGTGGTGTTCAGCGACGGCAGCACCGCGCCCGCCACGATGATCGGCGCGGATCCGGTCTCCGACCTGGCTGTGATCAAGGTCAGCGGCAAGACCGGGCTCACGCCGATCGAACTCGGCACCTCCGACGGTCTGGCCGTGGGTCAGCCGGTGATCGCGATCGGCTCGCCGCTCGGCCTCGCGGGCACGGTCACCACCGGCATCGTCTCGGCCCTCAACCGACCGGTCTCGACCAGCGGCGAGGGCACGCCGAGCCAGGTGAACCCGGTGATCGACGCGATCCAGACCGACGCGGCGATCAACCCGGGCAACTCCGGCGGCGCGCTGGTCGACGGACAGGGCAAGCTGATCGGCATCAACACCGCCATCGCCAGCCTCGGCGGCGAGGCGGCGGGCGGCACCCAGAGCGGTTCGATCGGCCTCGGTTTCGCGATCCCGGTGGATCAGGCGCGCCGGGTCGCCGACGAACTGATCAAGACCGGCCATGCCACCTACGCCCAGATCGGCATCAAACTGCGCCCGCAGGACACCGCCGCACGCGTACTCGAGGCCACTCCCGACGGCCCTGCCGCCAAGGCAGGCATCCCCGCGGGTGCCGTCATCACCCGCCTCGACGACCGCCCCATCGACTCCGGCGACGCGCTGATCGCCGCCGTCCGCTCACACCAGCCAGGAGACAAGGTGAAGGTGACTTACACCGACGAACAGGGCGGTAACTCCAAGACCGTCGAGGTCACGCTCACCGCCGCGGCGGCGGAAGGCGGCCGATGATGCGTTCGAACGCAAACCTGTCGTGCGTAGGCGCTACGGTGATGACCATGGACATCGATGCTCCCGTGGCAGGGCGCGCACTGGTTGTTGTCGTCGACGATCGGACGGCTCATGGCGGCGTGGATTCGCTCGGCCCGCTCGTCACCGAATTGCTCAACGAGGCCGGGTTCCTCGTCGACGCCTCGGTGACGGTGCAAGCCGAGGAGGTCGAGATCCGCAACGCGCTCAACACCGCGGTGATCGGCGGCGTCGACCTGGTGATCTCGGTCGGCGGCACCGGCATGTCGCCGCGCGACATCACTCCCGAAGCCACCACCCAGGTGCTCGACCGTGAACTGCCCGGCATCACCGAGGCATTGCGCGCGTCCGGCCGGGTGGCGGGCTCGCTCGACGCCGGTCTGTCCCGCGGCGTGGCAGGCATCTCCGGCAGCACCCTGGTGGTGAACCTGCCCGGCACGCGCGCGTCGGTCCGCGACGGTATGGCCACCCTCGGCCCGCTGGCCAGCAAGGTGATCGGCGAACTGTCCGGTCTGGACGAATGACATCCGACCCGCACGACGCGGTTTCCGGCCCCGATGATCGGGGCCGGAAACAGGCTGCGGGGGCGGAGGTGCGACGGAAAGCGGCCGAGGCGGCGCGACTGGCGAGAATCTTCGGCGATGTTCTCCCGGAGACCACCGGCGACGAACGCGGCGAGCGATCACGGGGCTCCGGTACCGACGATTGGTTACGGTCGCAAGTTCCACCGCACCACGGGTGATCAGCCCGTTATCTACGTAGCCGCTACGTAATAAGCCGCCTTGGAATTGCCGATTACGGCATGAACGCACACTGCGGACAAATACTCGAGACCACGCGAAAGCGTGGTCTTTTGTCGTTCGACGACCCAGATCGTTACCTGGGGCCATCTCCTGTCAAGGTGTCATGACAGGAGCCTTCGCGACTGCATCAATGCACGTCAAGGCATGTGGCGATGTACGAATGTGTGCCGTGCTTCACAGTGAAATTTACGAACTCTTTCGTTGCCGAATCCGTGTAACGGCGTTTAATGTTCGCCATCGAGCCACCAACTATCGGTCCCCGCAGTACTCCCACCTCTGTGCGTTGAACCACCCGGTGGAACCCTGGCTCGGGTTCGCCACACCGGCCCCGGCCGTATCGTCGAAATAACAGTTAGTTACGTAACGGCAACAAAGGGGCGACACACTGATCTGGGCCCTGTGAGGTCCATTTGTCCGGCTTCGAAAGTCGAAGTCGGCTGTTAGACACCTGATGAGGGGAAGTATGAGCGAGAACCGCACCACCGGTGTGCGCCGTGGCGTCCGTGCCGCGGGCGTCGGCGCTGCCGCGGCCGCCGTGGCCTTGGGCCTGCTGTCGACCGGTGCCGCCAATGCCGATACCTTCGTGCCGTTGCCGGACGGCCAGAAGGTCAGCCCTGCTGGCGTGACCATCACCCGCACCCACGAGTCCGCACTGATCTCGCCGTCGATGGCCGCCAACGGTGCGGGTCGCGTCGTCTGGGTCTCGGGCACCGCGGTCGCCGAGGTCAACGAGACCCCCGAGGGCGAGGTCGGCCCCTGGAACGGCCCGACCGGTCGTCCCGGCTCGAACAACTCGTCGACGCACGGCACCTCCCAGCTGAACACCGGCTACATCGTCGGTTGCCAGGTGAGCATCGCCGATGACGCCATCGGCGCCGGTGTCTCCGGCGGAATCAGCACCGGCGGCGTGACCGCGGGCGGCTCCATCGGCGTCAACCTCGGCCCCGGTGAAGTGAAGTTCGTGCAGATCAGCTCGAAGGACATCCTGAAGGCCGGTACCTACGCGATCGATTACCAGGACGCGGAAATCGAGATCCAAGGCTGCGCCGGCTACGCGCAGGCCCGGGCGTACACCGTCGTCGAGGTCATCGGCGACAACTACTCGAAGACCACCCTGTACGGCATGCCGTTCAGCATCGGCTGACGTTCTTCGATCCGGCACGAATCTTCTTCTCGCTGCGGCGAACTCAATCCTCGAGGGACAAATCCTATGATCAACCGTAAGTTCATGGCGAAGGTGGCGGGCGTCAGCGCTGCGGCCACCGTGGCCGTCGGCCTGTTCTCGACGGGCGCGGCCAATGCCGATACCTTCGTTCCCCTGCCGGGTGGACACATCACCAAGACGCTGTCCGACGGCACCGTCGTCGACATCTCCCTTGTCGGTGAGTCGGCCCTGATCAGCCCGTCCATGGGTTCCACTCCGGTGCACCGCAACTCGTGGGTCTCCGGTAGCGCTCAGGTCACCGTTTCCGACGGCGGCTCCGGCAAGATCTACCCGGGCTACACCGTGGGTTGCCAGGTCAACATCTCGGGTGGCGGCGTCTCCGGCGGCGGCGAAGCCGCGATCGACCAGGACGGCAACGGCTCCGGTGGCATCACCACCGGCGGCGAGCTCTCGCTCGGCCCCGGCCAGTCGTCCTCGTTCTACATTCTCGACCGCGAGCAGGCCGACGACTTCGGCAGCGAATCGCACAGCAAGAGCAACAAGTTCAAGAACGGCTCCGGCTCGGTGACCTGGTCCGACACCACCATCGGCCTGAGCGGCTGCGCCGGCTACGCGCAGGCGCGTGCCTTCGTGTCCGTCGAGGTCGAGACCGACAACGTCATCTCCTGGGTGACCCTGTGGGGCGCTCCGTTCAGCCTCGGCTGATCTGTTCGTATCCCGCACTCGAAACGGGCCGGTCGCTATGCGACCGGCCCGTTTTGTTGTGCGCTCACCCTTGTATCGCTGGACATTACGAGTCAGTCTCACTATGTTGAACCCGAATCAACTGCCCCGGCAGTCGAAATCATCTTGCGTTTTCGTTCGCCGATCGGCTGAGAGTCGCGCCGATCCGGTGACGACCAGCTTCTCGATCCACCTCCCGGCAGGGCGCATCTGTCCTGTTGCCAGCGGTGCCTGTCCTGCGTGACACACCCCAGCTGGGTCCGGGCGCAACACAGATATCGACCTCGATGGTCGAGGTCGGATTTGCGTATACCTCGAGGGGAAGAATGAGCGAGAACCGCACCAACCGCGGGCGTCGCGGCGCGTGGAGCGCGGGCGCCGCAGTGGCCGTGACGATCGGCCTGTTGTCGGCCGGTGCTGCCAACGCGGACACCTTCGTACCACTGCCGGACGGCCAGAAGCTGGGCCCCGGTGTCACTTTGAGTCGCACCGGCGAGCATGCCGTGGTATCCCCGTCGCTGGCCGCCAACGGTGCTGGTCGTGTCGTGTGGGTGTCGGGCAATGCCCGCGCCGATGTGCAGGTCACGCCAGAGGGCGAGGTCGGGCCGTACAACGGACCGACGAACCGTTCCGGTTCCAATAATTCTTCGACGCATGGTGCGTCGCAGCTGAATACGGGTTACATGGTGGGTTGCCAGGTGAGCATCGGTGACGACGCGATCGCTGCCGGATTGGCCGGTGGAGTATCGACCCTCGGCGCCTCCGCCGGTGGTGCGATCGGCCTTCATCTCGGCCCTGGTCAGGTCGCCTTCGTGCAGATCGACGCCAAGGACATTCTGAAGCCCGGCGTCTATTCGGTGGAGTACCAGGACGCGGAGATCGATATCCAAGGTTGCGCGGGCTACGCACAGGCCCGGTCCTACTCGGTGGTCGAGATCATCGGTGACCACTACTCCAAGACCACGCTGTACGGAGCGCCGTTCAGCATCGGCTGATCATCGGCCGAATCGAAACTCTTTCTCGTTCACACGAATTCACCCTCGAGGGGTCACTGTGATGATCAACCGTAAGAGCATGGCGCGCGTAGCCGGATTCACGGCGGCGACGACCGTGGCATTGGGTTTGCTGTCCACAGGTGCGGCGAACGCCGACACCTTCGTTCCGCTGCCGGGCGGCCACATCACCAAGACGCTGTCCGACGGCACTGTCGTGGACATCAGCCTGGTCGGCGAGTCCGCCAATATCAATCCGTCCATGGGGTCCACCCCGGCGCATCGCAACGCCTGGGTTTCCGGTAGCGCGCAGGTCTCGGTGTCCGGTGATGGCGGTGGCAAGATCTTCCCCGGTTACACCGTGGGGTGCCAGGTCAACATCGCCGGCGGTGATGCGCTCGGAGACAGTGGAGCCGAGGTGGTGGAGGGCGTGGGCTTCGGCGAGGTGAACACCGGCGGCGAGCTCACCGTCGGACCCGGCCAGGCGAAGTCCTTCTACGTTCTCGATCTCGAAATGCCCGACGACTACGGCAATGAATCCCACA
The DNA here is from genome assembly GCF_053606985.1 of Nocardia sp. NPDC055165. Lineage (NCBI taxonomy): Bacteria > Bacillati > Actinomycetota > Actinomycetes > Mycobacteriales > Nocardiaceae > Nocardia > Nocardia sp. NPDC055165. Next base: position 227 of record NZ_JBSGSS010000023.1, on the reverse strand, counting down.
AGACCCGCAATGCCTTCAAGGGCGGGTCGGGCTCGGTGACCTGGGCCGACGAGACCATCGGCCTGTCCGGCTGTGGTGGTTACGCCCAGGCTCGTTCCTTTGTGAGCGTCGAGGTGGAAACCGACAACGTCATCAGCTGGGTGACCCTCTGGGGCGCGCCGTTCAGCCTCGGCTGAGCGAACACGACAACGAGTTCGGGTCCTGCACACCGCGGTGTGCAGGACCTG
>NZ_JBSGSS010000022.1:0-80928 GCF_053606985.1 Nocardia sp. NPDC055165 | reverse complement strand
TACTGCACTCGACAGGGTGTGGGAGAGTAGGACACTGCCGGAACATCTTTGCGAAAGGCCCTCCAACTTCGGTTGGAGGGCCTTTTTGCGTTCCCGGAAACCCTCGGGGACCACTATGTCCGATTCCTGTGTGGGCCAGGTCACCCTGGAGTATGTTGTCGAGAACAACATTCGCTCCAGCTCAACCGCCCACAGGCGGTGGTTCCACGAAAGGCCCACGCTCATGCGTCAGGGGATCTTCGGCATCGCGGCCGTCTCGATCGCACTTCTCACTTCGCTCACCGCCTGCGGCGACGACACTTCGAACTCCTCGGGAAGTGGCGGCGCCAAGATCGGCGTCATCCTGCCCGACAGCAAGACCTCGGCGCGGTGGGAGACGGCGGATCGCAAGTACCTCCAGCAGGCGTTCGACGCCGCGGGGATCAAGGCCGACATCCAGAATGCCCAGGGCGACAAGAACGCCTTCCAGACGATCGCCGATCAGATGATCACCAACGGCGCCTCGGTGCTGATGATCACCAACCTCGACAGCGGCACCGGCAAGGCCGTCATTCAGAAGGCAAAAGCGCAGGGCGTCACCGTGATCGACTACGACCGGCTGACTCTCGGCGGCGGTGCGCCGTATTACGTGTCGTTCGACAACGTGAAGGTCGGACAGCTCATGGGCGACGGCCTCGCGAAGTGCTTGGCCGACAAACAGGCGGCCAAGCCGGTGGTCGCCTACCTCAACGGCGGCCCGACCGACAACAACGCCGCCCTGTTCAAGAGCGGTTACGACGGCGCGCTGAAGCCGAAGTTCGACGCGGGCGAATATGTGAAGGGCCCGGATCAGGCCGTTCCGGAATGGGACAACACCAAGGCGGGCACCATCTTCGAACAGATGCTCACCGGCACGCCGAACCTCGGCGGCACCGTCGCGGCCAACGACGGGCTGGCCAACGCGGCCATCGCGGTGCTGAAGAAGCAGAAGCTGAACGGGCAGATCCCGGTGACAGGTCAGGACGCCACGGTCCAGGGTCTGCAGAACGTCCTGGCCGGTGATCAGTGCATGACCGTGTACAAGGCGATCAAGCTCGAGGCCGCCGCCGGCGCGAAGCTGGCGATCGCGCTGGCCAACGGGGAGAAGGGCGAGGCGCCGAGCACTGTCGACGATCCCGAGGCGAAGTCGAAGGTGCCCGCGGTGCTTCTCGAGCCGAAGGCGATCTTCAAGAACAACGTGAACGACGTCGTGGCGGACGGCTTCGTCGACAAGGCCGAGCTGTGCACCGGTGAGTTCACCAAGCTCTGCGCGGACAACGGCGTCCGCTGATGACCGACACCCCGCTCATCGAATTACGCGGATTAGAGAAGAGTTTCGGTCCGGTCCATGTCCTGCACGATATCGACTTCTCCGCCTACCGCGGTGAGGTGACGGCCCTCGTCGGCGATAACGGCGCAGGAAAGTCGACCCTGGTCAAATGCATCGGCGGCACCCATGCGATCGATGCGGGCGAAGTGCTGTTCGACGGTGAGCCGGTGCAGATCGGCAATCCGCGAGACGCGGCCGAACTGGGGATCGAGATCGTCTACCAGGATCTCGCGCTCTGCGACAACCTCGACATCGTGCAGAACATGTTCCTCGGCCGGGAGAAGAAGCACGGCCTCGTGCTCGACGAATACGGCATGGAGGAGCTCGCGGGTGCGACCCTGGCCGGGCTGTCGGTGCGCACGGTGAAGTCCGTGCGTCAGAAGGTGGCCAGCCTGTCCGGCGGACAACGCCAGACCGTCGCCATCGCCAAGGCCGTGCTGTGGAACAGCAAGGTGGTGATTCTGGACGAGCCGACCGCGGCGCTCGGCGTCGCCCAGACTCAGCAGGTTCTCGAACTGGTGCGCCGCCTGGCCGACAAAGGTCTTGCGGTGGTGCTGATCTCGCACAACATGAACGACGTCTTCGCGGTGTCGGATCGGATCGCGGCGCTGTACCTGGGCCGGATGGCCGCACAGGTACGGACCGCCGAGGTGACGCATTCGCAGGTCGTCGAACTGATCACCTCCGGCCGCAGCGGGAGTCTCGGAATCGGAGTGCAGGCATGAGCGCGGTTGTCACGGACAAGGCCGCCGAGCCCGCCGCACCGGTGACCGAATTGGTCAGCGGCTATGTCGCGCGGATTCGTGGCGGCAACATGGGCGCCTTGCCCTCGGTTATCGCGCTGGTGGTGCTGTCGGTCGTCTTCTGGATCGCGCGGCCGGTGTTCATGACCCAGGGCAATATCGCGAACCTGCTCACCCAGGGCGCCGCCATCGCGGTGATCGCCATGGGCTTGATCTTCGTGCTGCTGCTCGGGGAGATCGATCTGTCGGCCGGTTTCACCAGCGGTGTGTGTGCCGCGGTGCTCGCGGTCCTGCTCACCGACAAGGGCTGGCCCTGGTACGCGGCGGTGCTCGTCTCGTTGCTCACCGGTGTGGTGATCGGGCTGACCATCGGTGCGATCGTGGTGAAGATCGGGGTGCCGTCGTTCGTCGTGACGCTGGCCGCGTTCCTGGCGCTGCAGGGCGTGGCACTGAAGATCATGGACAACGGCCGCAACATCTCCATCCACGACGAGACGATCCTGGCGATCGCCAACAAGAATGTGCCGCCGCTGCTCGGCTGGGTCATGTACCTGGTGCTGGTGGGTGGGTTCTCGTTGGTGCAGTACCGAAAGTTGCGAGCGCGCACCACGCTGGGGCTGACCGGCGAGACGGCACCGGTGGTCGCGTTGCGGATCGCCACGGTCGCGGTGGTCGCGGGGATAGCGGTGCTGGTGCTCAACGACGAGCGCAGTCGCAATCCGGAGGTCAACTCGCTGCAGGGCATGCCGATCGTGGTGCCGATCATCATCGCGCTGTTGCTGCTGTGGACCTTCGTGCTCAATCGCACCTCGTTCGGCAGGCATGTCTACGCGGTCGGCGGCAGCGTGGAAGCGGCTCGGCGCGCGGGCATTCCGGTCGACCGGATCAAGATCAGCGCCTTCGTGCTGTGCTCGACGATGGCCGCCGTCGGCGGTTTGATCGCGGCCTCGCGGGCCAACTCGGTCGATCCGAACACCGGCGGTTCCGACGTTCTGCTCACCGCCGTCGGTGCGGCGGTGATCGGTGGGACCAGTCTGTTCGGTGGTCGTGGCCGGATGCTCGATGCGGTACTCGGTGCCGCGGTGGTCGCGGTGATCAACAACGGGATGGGCCTGATGGGCTACAGCGCGGGCACGAAATTCGTTGTGACAGGATTTGTCCTGCTGCTCGCGGCGGGGGTGGACGCGCTGTCGCGCAAGCGTTCGCTGCCAGGAAGTTGACCATCGACCGGGAAGGCTGGGCCGGATGAGGGCTGCACCCGCCCCGGACGAGATCCGAACACGTAATCTCGCCGTGCTGTTGCGCCACGTCCATCTGAGCGGGCCGGTCTCGCGGGCGGAGCTGGCCGAGCGAATGGGCCTGAACCGCAGCACAATTCTGGCATTGACCACCGATCTGGCCGCTGCCGGGCTGGTGAGTGAGCAACTGCCACGCCAGACCGGGAAGGCCGGTCGGCCGTCGCTGGTGGTGCGGCCGGAGTCGGAGCGGGTATTCGTGCTCGCGTTGGACGTCGGCGCGGACCGGCTCGCGGTAGCGCGGGTCGGTCTGGGTGGTGTGATTCTCGACCGGCGTGAAACGCCGCGTGAGAGTGCGGCTTTCGATCCCGACGAAGTGATCGAATCCCTGGCGGTGCTGGCCGAGACGATGATCGACACGGCAGGACGCGACAGTGTCTGCGTGGGTGTGGGTCTCGCGTTCTGCGGGATGGTTCGGCAGGGCGACGGTGTGGTGCGGTACGGGCCGAACATCGGCTGGGTGGATGTGCCGGTGGGCGCGAAACTGTCCGAGCGGCTCGGTGTTCGGGTCGTGGTCGGCAACAACGCGAATCTGGGAGCGCTCGCCGAGCGTGAGCGGGGTGTCGGTGCGGGGGTGTCGGAACTGATCTACCTGCATGGTGAGGTCGGCATCGGTGGTGGCGTCATCATGGGTGGTGAGTTGCTCGGTGGTGAGGGCGGCTACGGCGGCGAGGTCGGGCACATGATCGTCAACCCCGGCGGGCGGACGTGCCGGTGTGGTTCACGTGGCTGCCTGGAGGCCGAGGCGGGGGAGTTGGCGTTGATCGCGCTGGCGGGGCGTGCCGACCTCACCGGCCGGGCGGCGGTCGAGGCGATCGTCGACGCGGCGGCTCGCGGTGACGCGGTCGCCCGCGACGCATTGCACCAGGTCGGGGACTGGCTCGGCTACGGGGTGGCCAATCTCGTCAATATCTTCAACCCGACGATGGTCGTGTTCGGTGGTGTCCTGCGCGAGATCTACCTCGCCTCGGCCGCGCAGGTCCGCAGCCGGTTGGCGGAGAACGGACTACTGGCCGTGCGCGAACGCGTTCGTCTGCGGACCTCCGCGCTGGCCGACGACGCGCCGCTGATCGGGGCCGCGGAACTGGCGTTCGCCGACGTGCTGACCGACCCACTCCAGACACTGGCGCGTAGCTCCGGCAGGTGATCGATCGGCGCCGGTCTCGCGACTATCGTGAAGGAATGGCGACCACAAGGATCGGCACGCAGATCAATGCGCCGCGCTCGACCGTCTACCGCCTGATGTTGGACGCCGACGCGGTCGCGGCCTGGATGCCCCCGCCCGGGATAACAGCCGAAGTGCATCGGTTCGAGCCGAAAGAGGGCGGATCGTTCTCGATCACCCTCACCTATGACGAGCCGACGGCCACAGGTGAGACGCGGCCGCCGCACCGCGACGCCTGTTTCGGGACGTTCCGCACGCTGGTACCGGATGAGCAGATCATCGAGGTGCTGGAATTCGTCACCGAGATCCCGGACATGACCGGTGCGCAAACCGTGACGTTCACCCTGACCGACGCCGACGGCGGCACCTACCTCGACACGGTGCACGAGGGGGTTCCGCCGGGGCTGAGCTCCGCCGACAACGAGAGGACCTGGCACCAGTCGTTGGCGAAACTGAGCGCGCTGGCCGAGCGGGAATCGCGCGGCTGACCGCAGACCCACACGGAGTCGTGCCCTTCAAATCATAGAAACGCTAATGGTGTTCGGGGGCGATCGTGGTTGCTTGAATTCGTCTATGTACCGACCGAACACCTCTCGACCCGGCCTGCGTGGCCGCGCCACCGCCGCACTCCTCGCGATGGCAACCGTTGCGACGCTCGGCCTGACCGGCTGCGCGCAAGGCAACAACACACCGGTCGGCACCCCCGACGCGCCACTGCCCACCGAGGTTCCACCGGGGACCACGCTCGTCGTCGCTGATCAGTCGGAACGTCTGCAATCGGCGCTGCGGCTGTCCGGTGAGCTGGACAAGCTGCCGTTCAAGATCGAGTTCGCGAACTTCGTCGGCGGCCCGGCCATTCTCGAGGCGTTCCGGGCAGGCGCGGCCGACGTCGGTCAGGTCGGCGATGTGCCGCCGATCCACGCACTGGCCGCCGGCCAGGACGTCCCGATCATCGGCTCCTACCAGACCAACCCTCAGGCGCTGAAACTCGCTGTCGCGCCCGGCCGTTCGATCAGCAAGCTCGCGGATCTGAAGGGCAAGAAGATCGCCTACGCCGAGGGCACCGCCCAGCAGGCGGCGGTGCTGAAGGCGCTCACCAAGGCGGGTCTGAAGCCCACCGATGTGGAGCTGGTCCGGCTGCAGCTGGCCGAGTTCCCTGACGCGGTCCGCACCGCTCAGGTCGACGTCGCGCCGCTGATCGAACCCAACGTGACCCGGTTCCTCCGCACCGAGGGCGCCTCGCTGATCCCGGACTCGGAGACCACGGGCATCTACAGCGGCCTCGCCTACCTGTACGCGCGCCGGGCGGTGGTCCAGGATCCGGCGAAGGCCGCCGCGACCCGTGCTCTGGTCGGCGCGTTCGTGCGAGCCTGGCAATGGACCAACACCCACCGCGAGGAATGGGCCACCCGCTACTACGTCGGAAGCCAGAAGGTCAGCGCCGACGATGCCAAGCGGATCGTCGAATCGCTGGGCACCTACACCTTCCCGCACCTGGACCAGCAGTTGATCGCCCGGCAGCAGACCACCATCGACGCGATCGACGCCGTGGGCGAGCTGCCCAAGAAGATCAAGGCCGTCGACGGTTTCGACCTGCGCTTCGACGCCGCGGTTACCGAGGCGGTCACCGCCAGCGGAGCCGCGTTCGCACCGGCGGTGAGCTGATGGCCACCATCGATGCCGGGGCGCTGCGCAAACTCAGGACCAGCACGGCCCCGGTCGAGGCACTCGCCCCGCGCGGGCGAGGCCGGCGCAGACTGGGGCCCGGCAAGCCGATCCCGTTCGGCTTCGCACTCGGTCCGGTTCTGCTCATCGGTACCTGGGTTATCGGCTCCGCGATCGGGGCCATCGACCCGGAGACCTTGCCCGCGCCGTGGACCGTCGCGCAGACCGCGGGCGAGCTGATCGCCGACGGACGATTGCAGTCCAATCTGCTGACCTCGTTGCAGCGGGCCGTGATCGGCCTCGTTCTCGGTGTGGCGATCGGCGTGGTACTCGCGCTGGTCGCGGGGCTGAGCCGGATCGGTGAGGCGGTGGTCGACGGTCCCGTGCAGATCAAGCGGGCGATCCCGACGCTGGCACTGATCCCGCTGTTCATCGTCTGGTTCGGGATCGGCGAGCAGATGAAGCTGATCGTGATCACCACCAGCGTGCTCATTCCGATCTACATCAATACCCACGCCTACCTGCGCAGTGTCGACGCGCGCTATGTGGAACTGGCCGAGACGGTCGGGCTGTCGCGGTGGGGATTCCTGCGTCGCATCGCGTTGCCGGGCTCGTTGCCGGGCTTCTTCCTCGGACTGCGGCTGGCGGTGACCATTTCCTGGTTGGCGCTGGTGGTGGTCGAACAGGTCAACGCGACCAGCGGCATCGGCTACCTGATGACCCAGGCGCGCACCTACGGCCAGATCGACGTGATCGTCGTCGGTCTGGTGATCTACGGGCTGCTCGGACTGTTCGGTGATCTCGCCGTGCGGGCAACGGAACGAAAGGTGCTGGCATGGCGACAGACACTGGGCGACTGAGCTCCGACGAGCGGGTCGTCGTACGCACCCGCGCCCTGACCCGAGGCTTCGGCGAGCGAATCGTCTTGAACGGCATCGACATCGAGATCCGGCGCGGCGAGTTCGTCGCGCTGCTCGGGCGCAGCGGTTCCGGCAAGAGCACGCTGCTGCGGGCACTGGCCGAACTCGATTCCGACGTGCCCGGATCCGGTGACCTGACGGTGCCGACGCAGCGCGCGGTGGTGTTCCAGGATTCGCGGCTGCTGCCGTGGGCGCGGGTACTCGACAATGTGGTGCTCGGGCTGACCGGGCGCGACGCGCAGCAGCGCGGGCGCTCCGCACTGGCCGAAGTTGGGTTGGCCGGGCGGGAAAAGGCTTGGCCACGTGAGCTTTCCGGCGGTGAACAACAGCGGGTGGCGTTGGCCAGGTCGCTGGTGCGGGAGCCCGAATTGCTCCTGGCCGACGAACCGTTCGGCGCGCTCGACGCGCTGACCCGGATTCGGATGCACGCCCTGTTGCAGGCGCTGTGCGAGCGGCACCGGCCCGCCGTGCTGCTGGTGACCCACGATGTGGACGAGGCCGTGCTGCTCGCCGATCGGGTACTGGTCCTCGACGAGGGCCGGATCACGATCGACCAACGCATCGAGACCCCGCGCCCGCGCAGACACGCGCACCCGGAGTTCGTCCGGCTGCGCGAGGTACTGCTGACCGGGCTCGGCGTCGACACAACAGATTCAGAGAAAGTGAAACAGGCCTCATGAGTGCACCGCGTCAACTGAGTCTGAACGCGTTCATCTACCCGTCCGGGCATCATGAGGCCGCCTGGCGGCATCCCGACAGCAGGCCCGACCGCATCTACGACGTCTCCTACTACCAGGAGATCGGGCGCACCGCGGAGGCGGCGAAGCTCGATGCGGTGTTCTTCGCCGACGGTCCCGCCCTGCGCACCGATGTTCGTCACAATGCCGCGCCCGGCTTAGAGCCGATCACGCTGCTCACCGCGATCGCGGCGGCGACAACACATCTCGGTCTGATCGCCACCGCGTCGACCACCTACTACGAGCCCTACAACCTGGCGCGGCTGTTCTCCTCGCTCGACCACATCTCCGGTGGACGCGCGGGCTGGAACATCGTCACCACCGGCACCGATCTGGCCGCGGCCAACTTCGGGCTCGAACGCCACCCGGACCACGCCGAACGCTATGCCCGCGCACGGGAATTCGTCGACGCGGTGGTGGGGCTGTGGGACAGCTGGGAGGACGACGCGATCGTGCTCGACCGCGCCGCCGGTGTGTACGCCGATCCGGACAAGATCCATCCGATCGATTTCGTCGGCGAACACCTCAGTGTGCGTGGGCCGTTCAACTCGGCGCGGACACCGCAGGGCCGTCCGGTGCTGGTGCAGGCCGGTGCGTCGAACGAGGGCCGTGCCTTCGCGGGCAAGTACGCGGAGGCGATCTTCACGGCCCATCAGCGACTTTCGGACGCGCAGTCCTTCTACGCCGATATCAAGTCCAAGGCCACCGAGTTCGGCCGTACCGCCGACGAGGTGAAGATCCTGCCCGGGATCAGCCCGTTCATCGCCGACACCGAGGCCGCGGCACTGCGTTTGGAACGTGAGTTCAACGAGCTGACGGTGCCCGAATACGGGCTCAAGCAGCTGGAATCGATCACCGGCACCTCGCTGCGGACCCTCGAGCTCGACGAACTGGTGCCCGTGGAAGTGTTCGCGGGGGCGGGCGATGTCACCGACAACGCACGCAGCAGATTGCAGGTGGTGGCGGGGATCGTCGAGCGGGAACGACCGACTTTGCGTGGGCTGCTGCACCGGCTGGCCGGTGCGCGCGGACACCGGGTGTTCGCGGGAACCCCCGAGCAAGTGGCCGACACCATCGAAGAGTGGTTCACCCAGGGCGCGGCGGACGGCTTCAACGTGATGCCGCCGTACTACCCCGGTGGGCTCGAGGTATTCGCCGAAACGGTGGTGCCGATCCTGCAGGAGCGCGGGCTGTTCCGCACCGAATACACCGGGACCACGTTGCGCGACCACTTCGGGCTCGCGCGCCCGGAAAGCAAATTCGCCCGCAGTGCCGCACTAGCCGGATGACGGCGGGCTGTAGTAGCCGGCCCGGCACCCGCCGGTCGGTGGTGGCGCCGTGACTCAGCTGCGATCCATGGCGCTGGCGGTGTTCGTTCCGTCCGCCATCTACGGAATCGGTTCGGGCGCCGCGGCTCCCATGCTGCCGCTGCGCGCACTCGAACTCGGCGCGTCGGTCGGCACCGCGGGCGTGGTCGTCGCCATGATGGGCTTCGGGCTCATTCTCGGCGATCTGCCCGCGGGCTGGTTGGTGGCGCGCACGGGGGAGCGCAAGGCGATCGCGCTCGGTTCCTTCACCTGCGCGCTGGGCCTGCTCGTGGCCATCCTCGCGCCGAACATCGCCGTGTTCGCCCTCGGGCTGCTGATCAACGGCGCATCGGGGGCGGTGTGGGGGCTGGCCAGGCAGACCTACATCGTGGCCGTGGTGCCGAGTGCTGATCGGGGACGGGCCTTTTCGGCGCTGGCCGGGTGGATGCGGTTCGGGTTCTTCGCCGGGCCCTTCCTCGGCGCGGGCGCGGTGCACTGGCTCGGCCCGATCGGTGGCCTGTGGATCCAGCTCGTCGCCATGCTCGTCGCGGGTGCGCTGGTGTTCGCCATGCCCGAGACCGAAGGTTCGCCGACAGTGGTGAGCGACAACACGATTCGCTCCGTGGTGGTCGAACATCGCAGGCTGCTCAGCACGCTCGGACTCGGCGCCCTGCTGATGGGAGCGGCACGGGCGGCCCGGCAATCGCTGCTGCCGTTGTGGGCGGTGCACATCGGCGCCGACGCGGCGACCACCAGCATCGTGTTCGGTATCGCGGGCGCGGTGGACGTGCTGATGTCGTATCCGGCCGGGATCTGGCTGGATCGTTACGGCCGCAAGGCGATCGGTGTTCCCGCGATGATCGCCTTCGCGGCGGGATATGCCGCGCTGCCGTTCGCGGGGTCGGTGGTCGGGCTGACCGCTGTCGCCGTGCTGCTCGGCTTCGCCAACGGGTTGAGCAACGGCGTGATCATGACCGTCGGCGCCGATGTGGCGCCGCCCGGTCAGCGCGCGGAGTTCCTCGGTGCCTGGCGGCTCACCCACGACATCGGGATGTTCGCGGGCCCGATCGCGGTCGGCGCCATCAGCGCGGTGACGGTGCTGGGCGCGGCGGCGGGAGCGCTCGCGGTGGCGGGGCTCGGCGGAGCGGCCGCGATGTATCGCTGGTTCCCCGGACGCCCGGTCGTTGCGGTGGCGGTGCCGAGGAAGCCTGCCGCGAGTCCGAACGAAACCAGGGAATCGGTGGAGAGCAGTTGACGATGCCGCCGGCGGCATCAGGAAAGCCCAGGGCCAGGCGGGGTCGCGTCCGGTGAGGCCGAGGACGCGGTCGATCAGCGGGGCGGTGGCCGCGACAAGTACCCCGGGGCCGGTAGATACCCATCTCATGGCCCCGATCGGCGGTGTCGTCGTAGGTGTCGCGCAGCAGGTCGTCGTCCCAGTGGGGCGTGCTGCCGCTCGCGCGAGCGAGGTCCCAGCCGTGGACGTCCGGGCGTCGGTAGTGCACCGAGGTGGCCACTGCGGCGCGGTGCTCGCGACGGCGGCCGGAAGCGTTCGGATTCGACCGCCCCTACAGTGGAAGTATGTCGTCATTCGATCGGCATCCGTCCACCGTCGCGGACTTCGACGATGCGCGTCGGCGGGATCGGTTGCGTGAAACCAGGCTGGGACACGGGTGGCGCGGTTGGCGCCGGACCAGGCTGGCGGTGCTGCGAATTCTCGGGGTGCTGCTGGTCGCGATGATCGTGTTCGGGCAGTACTGGGTGCACGATGTGGCTCCCGAACGCGATCGGCTGGCACAGACCACGCCGGAGTTGCTGCCCGCGAATCTGCCCGCGGACGCGCGGGATTGGGATACCGCGGTCGTCGATATGGTGGGGCTCGGGGGAGTCAACGCGGCACCGACCGCCAAGGCCCTGCCCGCGCTCAGTCGCCTCGGGGTGGTGTGGGCGGTGCGCTACGACAACGCGGGTATCGACACCAAGGTGATCGCCGAGATGATCGTGCGGGCCGCGCGGTACGGCAATGTGCGCAATATCGTGCTGGTCGGTCACAGCATGGGCGGGATCATCGCACTCGAGGTGGCGCGCCATATCCACCTGGGCAGCGACCGGCGATTGGTGGCCGTTGTGCTGGATTGCACGCCGATGGATCTGGACGCGGTCCGCCCGGAGAGTCGCAGTCGCGGTGCCGATCTGGTGCGGTGGGTGGGCTGGTTGCCCGGGGCGAGGGAGAGTAGGCTCCTGCGCTTCGTGGTCGAGATGTCGGCTCGGCGTGAACGTTTCGCGCAGCGGGACGGACTGTTCTTCGATATCGACTACCGCGCCATGGGTCAGGCGGCCTCGGAGGTATTGCGCGACAAGATCTTCTCTCGTGATGCCGCCAGCAACGGGTTGATCGAGGCGCAGTTCCTGGCGATCGTGGCCGGCGGCGGCACGGCGGATCTGCGGGCGCTCGGCAAACCGAATCCGGACAAGCGAAACCCGGCGATCGTGTTCATCCGGCCCCGCGAGGCGTCGCGCGATGACGTGGTGGACGTGGAGTATTCGCACAGGGTGCTGATCGAACAGTCCGGCGGCGTCAACGGCACCCTGTCGGTGGTGCGGCCGACTCGGACCGAGCACGCGAATCCGATTCAGCGACCGGGTGAATACAACGAGGTCATCGAAACGCAGGTACTGCCGTTCGTGCGGCGCTACCAGGAAGCCAATCGCAACGACCCGCCCTGATCAGCGCACCCTGGTCCCGAGGATGGTGCGCACGCCCGCGATGAACAGCTGCAAGCCGAAGTCGAAGCGCGCGGTGGGGTCGGGGGTGTCGAGCAACGGTGTGTTGTCCTCGGGCAGCGCGCCGACGGAGTCCATCTGCATGCGCGACTGCTCGTCGACGGTCTGGCCGAGCACGTAGTAGAGCAGGGTGTACGCCGTGAGATCGGCTTCCTCCCTGGTCATCCCGGCACGGATCACAATGCCCGCCAGGCGTTCGCGCGCCTTGCTGGTGGTCAGGCGCGAGGCATAGGTGGCCGAGACCAGTTCGGCGCCGTCGCGGTAGGCGAGCAGGCAGTCGCGCAGTCGATGCGCCAGCTCGGTGAGCTGCGCGGGCCATTCGGCGGCTGCGATCGGCTCGTCCATCGGCGCCAGAATCCGGTCGGCCACCGCGCCGAGCAGGGTCTGCTTGTCCTTGACGTGCCAGTACAACGCCCCCGGCTGCACCTGCAGCGAGCCCGCGAGCCGGCGCATCGTCAGATCGGCGAGCCCGTACTGATCGAGAATCGCGACGGCGGCATCGACCACATCCGTCTTCCGCAGTTGCACGCGCGTCCTTCCGACGATTTTCCGACCCGAGTGTCGTGGTTCACTCGTAGCCGCTACCCTATCCTGAACACCGTTCAAGTTGCACGGCCACGCCGGGTGGACCACACCCACGGCACGTGCGCACACCCCCGTCGAAGGGACATCACGTCGTGACGCAGGCACCCGTCCAGACCGATATTCTGGCTATCGCCCGTGAGCAGGTGCTCGAGCGCGGCGAGGGCCTCACCGAGCAGCAGGCCGTCGAGGTGCTCCGCCTGGGTGACGAACACCTGGAAGCGCTGCTCGAGCTCGCCCACGACGTGCGGATGAAGTGGTGTGGCCCCGAGGTCGAGGTCGAGGGCATCATCAGCCTCAAGACCGGCGGCTGCCCCGAGGACTGCCACTTCTGCTCGCAGTCGGGCCTGTTCCAGTCGCCCGTACGCGCGGCCTGGCTCGACATTCCCAGCCTGGTCGAGGCGGCCAAGCAGACCGCCAAGACCGGCGCCACCGAGTTCTGCATCGTCGCCGCGGTGCGCGGCCCCGACGAGCGCCTGATGGCGCAGGTCGCCGCCGGTGTGGAGGCCATCCGCAACGAGGTGGACATCCAGGTCGCGTGCTCGCTGGGCATGCTCAACCAGGAGCAGGTCGACCAGCTCGCCGCGATGGGCGTGCACCGCTACAACCACAACCTCGAGACCGCCAAGTCGCACTTCCCCAAGGTGGTCACCACCCACTCCTACGAGGAGCGCTTCGAAACCCTGCGGATGGTGCGCGAAGCGGGCATGGAGGTGTGCTGCGGCGGCATCCTCGGCATGGGCGAGACCATCGAGCAGCGCGCCGAGTTCGCCGCGCAGCTGGCGTCGCTGAACCCCGACGAGGTTCCGTTGAACTTCCTGAACCCGCGTCCCGGCACCCCGTTCGGTGACCTGGAGGTGCTGCCCGCCGCCGACGCGCTGCGCGCGATCGCCACGTTCCGGCTCGCGATGCCGCGCACCATCCTGCGTTTCGCCGGTGGTCGTGAGATCACCCTCGGCGACCTGGGCGCCAAGCAGGGCATGCTCGGCGGCATCAACGCCGTCATCGTCGGCAACTACCTCACCACCCTCGGCCGTCCCGCCGAGTCCGACCTCGATCTGCTCGGTGAGCTGAGCATGCCGATCAAGGCGCTCAACGAAACCCTGTAAAACGCTGTGTACGATCGAGTATCGACCCAGGTCGGCAGGGATGACGCGACCGTCGAGTCACACTTCACGGAGGCGGTAACCGCATTGGACGAGCGCTACAACCCGTTCACCGGCAAGCGGATCGTGGCCGGGATCGACGATGTCACGCCCGCGTCGGCGACGCTCGGTCTCGAACCACCGCGATTCTGCGAGCAGTGCGGACGCCGGATGATCGTGCAGATCAGCCCGGATGGCTGGTGGGCCAAGTGCTCACGGCACGGTGTCATCGAATCGGCACAGTTGGAACGCCGGTAGTGCTCGGTCGCGGGGAGCGCCCCGAGGTGTTGCGGCGCGAAATCGTCGGCGTCGGCATCGTCATGGCCGTGGTGCTGGTGGCGAGTGCGGCGGCCGGGGTGGTGTGGGGTCTGCTCGCACCGACCGAGCGGTTGCGGGTTACTCAGCCGGGGCGCGCCGCGGTGCTCACCGGCGAGAGTCTGCACCTGTTCGACGCGGTCGCGATGTTCCTGTGCTTCGGCGCGGTGGTCGCGGTGCTGAGTGCGGTCGGGGCGTGGCGGGTGCGGACCACGCGCGGGCCCGCGCTCGTGCTCGGCATGCTGCTCGCCTCGGGGTTGGGCGCTGTGCTGATGATGTGGATCGGGGAATGGGTTGCGGGCGTGCGTCATCCGCGTCCCGGCGATCCGGCGATCGGCCAGATCGTCGCGCTGCCGGCGGAAGTCGGGACCGATCTCGCGCTGCTGATCCAGCCGTTCCTGGCCGCCCTGGTGTTGTTGTTCCTCGCCGCGTTGCACCCGGCCGTCGATCTCCATTCCGGCGCGGCCGGGCTGCTCGGCGACTTGCGTCCGGCCGATTTCGGCGACGAGTCCGACGACTACCGCCTGCCCTACGGTGCCGAACAGTATCGGCCGAGCGGCGATTTCGATCCGAGTTCGCAACCACGCGGCTGAGCGGCCATCAAGCGATACCATTTTCGCATAACAGCAGGTAGATACCGGCTGTAGTGTGAGAGGAACGGTCGTGGGATTCATCGGTGGTGGTCCGGTTGTCGAGGAACTGGACGCGAAATTCTGGCGGCTCACCGAACCGCTCACCTACCAGGCCGCGGTCGAAACCTTCACGGTGCCTACCGGATTCCGCACCGACTTCGCCTCGGTGCCGCGCGCGCTGGTGTGGCTGATCCCGCGCTACGGCGCCTACACCAGAGCCGCGATCCTGCACGACTACCTGTGCCGCACAGGCGAAGTCGGCCCCGCCGACGCCGACGGGATATTCCGGCGCAGCCTGCGCGAGGCCGGGGTTTCGGTACCGCGACGCTGGATGATGTGGACGGCGGTCCGCCTCGGCAGCCGGCTTCGTGGGGCGCGTGCGGTCGATGTGCTCGGGTGGTCGCTGATCGCGGTGCCTTCCGTGGTCTTTCTCGTGATCCCGGTGCTGGTGGTCACCGCCGCGCTACTGGTGTTCTGGGTGGTCGAGCTCGGGTTCTGGGCAGTGGGGCGGATCACCCGCCACACTGCGGCGCCGCCGCCGCAACCGCAGATGAAGACCGCCTGATCGCGCATCTCACCCGGAATGGGGGAGGTGGCGGCGCCTTCGCGTGGTTAGCGTTCGGCGCATGTCCGAGCCGAGCACCGACACCGCGCCCCCGGCCCCGCCCGTCGAATGGTCGATTCCGCGCGGTCTGATCGTGCTGCTGTCGCTCGCTGCGGGAGTGGTCACCATCGGCGGCCTGAAGGCCTTCTCCGGCATCGTCGGACCGGTCTTCCTCGCCCTCATGTTGACCATCGCGGTGCAACCGATCCAGAGTTGGGCGCGCCGCAAGGGCTGGCCTGCCTGGCTCGGTATGGCCGCGGCACTGGTGGCGGTGGTCGGGATTCTGTTCGGCATCGGTGGGGCACTGGCGCTGTCGGCGGTGCAGCTGGCCTCGCTGCTGCCCGAATATGCCGACAAGCTCAACGAATTGCTCGACCATGGGCGCGCCTGGCTGTCGGATCTCGGGGTGAGCTCCGACCAGATCCACAAGGCGCTCAGCGGCATCGACGTGGGTAAGGCCGCGAGTGTCATCGAGGAGCTGGTCGGCGGGGTGCTCGGAGTCTTCTCGAATCTGTTCTTCGTCGTGGCGCTGCTGCTGTTCATGGCCGTCGACGGGATGACGATGGACCGCCGGCTGGCGATCGTGGCTCGCGAGCGGCCCGCGATCGCACAGGCACTGGACGATTTCGTCACCGGAACGCGCAAATACCTCATCGTATCCACGGTGTTCGGTGCCATCGTGGCCGTGATCGACGGTGGGGCACTGTGGTTGATGGGGGTACCGCTGCCGATCCTGTGGGCGCTGCTGTCGTTCATCACCAACTACATCCCGAACGTCGGGTTCGTTATCGGCGTCATCCCGCCCGCGCTGCTGGCCCTGCTCGACAGCGGTCCGGTGCTGATGATCTGGGTGATCGTGGTCTATTCGGTGATCAACTTCGTGATCCAGTCGATCATTCAGCCCAAGTTCGTCGGTGACGCCGTGGGCCTCGGAGTCACCATCACATTCCTGTCGCTGGTGTTCTGGGCGTGGGTGATCGGGGCGCTCGGCGCGCTGCTGGCGATTCCGCTGACGCTGCTGGTGAAGGCGCTGCTGTTCGACATCGACCCGACTACACGATGGGCGGATGTGCTGATCGGTGCGCCGATCGACCAGAAACCCGCGCCGCGCAAGGAATCCGGCAAGCCGACCGGGGCCCGGACAGCGGTGGACAAGGAATAGCGGGCGCCGCGGATCGGTTCACCGAAAACCAGTGGAACGCGGTCGGACCCGCTCCCTATCCTGGCAGCATCGTATTTCGGGGGAGGACCTTGACCATGAAGACCGCAGCCGGGCAATCCACTGAGCCGCCCGCCGAGCGACCCGATCTGGTCGCCTGGCGCCGCCGCCACGCCCTGCGCAGCTCGTCCGCTGCCACCGCGGTGCCCAGCGGGCGCGCTTACCGCCGCTCGCCGAAGCATCGCGATCGCCGCCACGATTCGTGACGCCGCCGGGGCTACTGTGATGCTGTCCGGGTCAGCACCACCAGCGGTAGCGGCTTGTCGACCTTGGCCTGATACTCGGCCAGCAAGGAGTTCTCCGCCAGTGCCCATGCCGCGAACTCGTCGTAGCGCTCGCCGGTGAGTACGTCGGCCGTCGCCGCGAACTTCTCGCCGCCCAGTTCGATCGTCACCCGTGGGTCGGCCTTGGCGTTGTGATACCAGGCCGGGTACCGATCCTCGATGAACGAGCTCACATACATCAGGTCACCGCGATACAGCGCGCCGAGCGGAACCACATGCGGCTTACCGCTTTTGGCGCCCGTCGTCGTCAGCAACAGCAGGGTGGCGCCCGCGTAGTCGCCCCCGACCCGACCCTGGTTCTCCCGGAACTCCGTGATGACCCCGTCGTTCCAGCCCGCCATCTCCTCCTCGGAGAACTCCTTGTTCCAGGGAGCATCCGGGTCGTCATAGGAAGTGGTCTGCTTCGCGTCCGTCGCGTCGTTGTCCATGCTCGCAGTGTGGCACCGGCCACCGACAACTTTCGGCCGTCGACCGACTGTCACCGCTACGTGGTCTGCACGGTGATCCGGCGCGGTGTGAGAACTTCGGTCACGTCGGGGGACGGAGGGCGGCGAACTCGTCGGTTACTCGCAGGCCGGAGTCGGTGAAGCGGTAGAGCGCCGCGGGACGGCCGCCTGCCCGGCCGGACGGGGCGGTGTCGCCGGTGGGGGTGATCACCTTGCGGCGGGTGAGGACTCGCTGGAGATTGGTGGTGTCCACGTCGTATCCGAGTGCGGCGCAATAGATTTCGCGCAGGGTCGACATGGTGAAAGTGTCGGGGGCCAGGGCGTAGGCGATGTTGGTGTAGGAGAGTTTGGCGGCCAGGCGGGTGCGGGCGTGGTCGACGACGGTGCGATGGTCGAAGGACATGTCGGGCAGATTCGAGACCGGGTGCCAGGTGGTGTCGGACGGGAGTTCGGGTTCGGTGGTGAGGGGGACCAGGCCGAGGTAGGCCGAGGCGATGCGGCGCGGGGCGGGGACGCGGTCGGGATTGCTGAACACTGACACCTGCTCGAGGTGGTGCAGGTCGCGCACGTCGACCTTCTCGGCGAGCTGACGCCGGGCGGAGGTGTCGAGGTCCTCGTCGTCGCGCAGGCGGCCGCCGGGTAGTGACCACGTGCCTTTCTGCGGATCGAGCGCGCGTTCCCACAGCAGAACCGCCAACTCCGGGTGCTTGGCGCCTCTACCTGCGGAAATGCTCGATGGGAAGCGGCGAACCTGGAACACCGCGGTGAGCGATTCGTGGATGGTGTTACTATGGGGCACGTTTTCGATTGTAAGTCGAAAACCTGGTTTGGTGCGAATCGCGGCGGTGGAGCCGCTCGCACGATGAAGGGAGCCACCATGGCGACGACGACTGCACAGCGGACGCTGATGGATTCGGTCTTCGACGGACCCAGCGGTTACGCGGGTGTCGAAGCGACGCCGGAATGGGCGCAGGAGGTGCGCCGTCTGGCGCGCGAACGCAATGCGACCATCCTCGCGCACAACTACCAGCTGCCCGAGATCCAGGACGTGGCCGACCACGTCGGCGACTCGCTGGCCCTGTCACGCATCGCGGCCGAGGCCGAAGAGGGCACCATCGTGTTCTGCGGCGTGCACTTCATGGCGGAGACGGCCAAGATCCTCAGCCCGGCCAAGACCGTCCTCATTCCCGACCAGCGCGCCGGCTGCTCGCTGGCCGACTCGATCTCCGCCGACGAACTGCGCGCCTGGAAGGCCGAGCACCCCGGCGCGATGGTGGTGTCGTATGTGAACACCACCGCCGAGGTGAAGGCGCTCACCGACATCTGCTGCACCTCCTCCAACGCCGTCGACGTGGTCGACTCGATCGACCCCGACCGTGAGGTGCTGTTCCTGCCGGACCAGTTCCTCGGCGCGCACGTCAAGCGGGAGACCAAGCGCGAGAACATGCACATCTGGGCGGGCGAGTGCCACGTGCACGCGGGTATCAACGGCGACGAGCTCACCGAGCAGGCCCGCACCCACCCCGACGCCGAATTGTTCGTGCACCCGGAGTGCGGTTGCGCCACCTCGGCGCTGTATCTGGCGGGCGAGGGCGCGTTCCCGGCCGAGCGGGTGCACATCCTGTCGACCGGCGGGATGATCGACGCGGCCAAGGCGTCGCACTCCAACCAGGTGCTGGTGGCGACCGAGATCGGCATGCTGCACCAGCTGCGCAAGGCGGCGCCCGGGATCGACTTCCAGGCCGTCAACGATCGCGCGTCCTGCAAGTACATGAAGATGATCACCCCGGCGGCGCTGCTGCGCTGCCTGGTCGAGGGCGCCGACGAGGTGCACGTCGACCTGGCGATGGCCGAGGCCGGTCGCGCCTCGGTGCAGCGGATGATCGCCATCGGCAACTCCGGCGGTGGCGAGTGACCGGCACCGTGCGGCCGAGCCGGTAACGACCATGACGGTTCCTGTTTCGTGGGAGGCCGAGGTCGACCTGGTCGTCATCGGCGGCGGCGTCGCCGGGCTCACGGCCGCGCGCACGGCCTCGTTGCGTGGGCTGCGGGTGCT
This sequence comes from Nocardia sp. NPDC055165, assembly GCF_053606985.1. Classification (NCBI taxonomy): domain Bacteria; kingdom Bacillati; phylum Actinomycetota; class Actinomycetes; order Mycobacteriales; family Nocardiaceae; genus Nocardia; species Nocardia sp. NPDC055165. The sequence continues at coordinate 61,684 of NZ_JBSGSS010000022.1, read as the reverse complement.
CATCCTGAGCAAGGGCGGTCCGACCGACACCTCGACCCAGTACGCGCAAGGCGGCATCGCAGTCGTCGCACCGCTCGGTGATTCGGTCGACTCGCACGTGCGCGACACGGTCGAGGCCGGCGCCGGGTTGTGCGAGGTCGACGCGGTGCGTTCGATCGTCGAGGGTGGACAGGCCGCGGTCGCGGCGCTGACCGACCTCGGCGCGGTGTTCGACCTCGGTCGTGACGGCCAGATCTCGCGTACCCGCGAGGGCGGGCACAGCACACGCCGCATCATCCACGCCGGTGGGGACGCGACCGGGGCCGAGGTGCAGCGTGCGCTCAACGCGGCGGGATTGCCTGTGCTGTTCGGCGCCGCCGCGCTGCGCGTGGTGACCGGCGCCGAGGGCGTGCAGGGTGTGATCGCGGTGTCGGACAACGGGTTCGGCGTCGTGCACACACCCGCTGTGCTGCTGGCGACCGGCGGTCTGGGACAGCTCTACGCGCTGAGTACGAATCCGCCGGGGGCGACCGGTGACGGTGTGGCGCTGGCATTGTGGGCCGGGGCCGCCGTGGCCGATCTCGAATTCGTGCAGTTCCATCCGACGGTGCTCTACACGCCCGGCGGAGTGGGCAGGCGACCGCTGATCAGCGAAGCGGTGCGCGGCGAAGGCGCGATACTCGTCGACTCCCACGGGAACTCGGTGACAGCCGGGCATCCACGTGGTGATCTGGCTCCTCGCGATGTGGTGTCGCGGGCGATCGCCGAGCGGATGCGGGCGCTCGGAACCGACCATGTCTTCCTCGACGCCCGCGCCATCGAAGGGTTCGCCCAGCGATTCCCGACCATCACCGCCTCGTGCCTGGCGGCGGGGATCGACCCTGCGGCGCAACTGATTCCGGTCGCGCCTGCCGCGCACTACCAGTGCGGTGGTGTTCTCACCGACACCCACGGGCGGACCGGTGTCGCCGGGCTCTACGCGGCGGGCGAGGTCGCCAGGACCGGGCTGCACGGTGCCAACCGGTTGGCCTCCAACAGCTTGCTCGAAGGGCTCGTGGTGGGTGAGCGTGCCGGTGCGGCGGCGGCCGAGCGGGTCGGGGTTCGTGCTCGGGTCGAGGAGATCTCCTCGTGGACAGTGGAATTCGCCGACCGTTCGGTGGTGCAGCAGGCGATGACCGCGCATGCCTCCGTCGTGCGTGACGGCGACGGACTCGCGCGGGCACGCAGGCGGATCGACGGTGCGATGTCGGCAGTGTCGTCGCTCGACTCGGCTTCTGCTGATTCGCCGGCAGCGGCACAGCAACTGCGCCGGATCGAGGACGCGGCGCTCACCTTGACCGCGCGTGCGCTGCTCGGTGCGGCGGCGGCGCGTACCGAGAGCCGAGGGTGCCACACGCGTGCGGAGTCGCCGGGCGCGGTCGAGGATCAGCGGCACAGCACGGTGATTCGGCTCCGGCCGGAGGGCACGCTCGAACTGTCCACCATGCCCGCGGAATGCGGTTCGGTGCCCCTCGGCGTGCGTTGACCAGCGACGTTCCCGGCCGAGTTCACTCGGATCGGGCGGGTCGCAGCTGGAAATCACAGTCGGACAAGCAATATCGGTGGAGTGGTGACCTGCTCCGCCGCTTCGACCGAGGCGCACTGTGCGCCCGAGAATTAGGAGTGCGGTGATGGCTTTGGACGCCACTCTGGACCGTGACGAGCTGCTGACGCTGATCGGCAACGCCCTCGACGAGGACCTGCGCTACGGGCCCGACGTCACCACGATCGCCACCGTTGCCGACGACGCGGTGAGCAAAGCCTCGGTCGTCTCGCGCCAGCACGGCACCGTCGCGGGCCTGGACGTCGGGCTGCTCGTGCTCGACGAGGTCCTCGGCGCGGGCACCTACGAGATCACCGCGCGGGTCGCCGACGGCACCCGGGTGGAGCCGGGCACCTCGGTGCTGAGCATCGTCGCCCCCACCCGCGGCCTGCTCACCGCCGAACGAACCATGCTCAACCTGGTGTGCCACCTGTCGGGCATCGCCACCGCCACCGCCGCCTGGGTCGACGCCGTCGACGGCACCGGATGCGAGATCCGCGACAGCCGCAAGACGCTGCCCGGCCTGCGCGCTCTGCAGAAGTACGCGGTCCGCGTCGGCGGCGGCGTCAACCACCGCATGGGGCTGGGCGATGCCGCCCTCATCAAGGACAACCACGTGGTGGCTGCCGGTTCGGTCGTCAACGCCCTGCGCGCGGTCCGCGCACTGGCACCCGACATCGCGTGCGAGGTAGAGGTCGACAGCCTCGAACAACTCGACGCTGTCCTCGCCGAAAACGTCGAACTCGTCCTGCTGGACAACTTCCCCCTCTGGCAGACCCAGGCCGCCGTCCAGCGCCGCGATGCCGCGGCCCCCGCGACGAAACTCGAGTCCTCCGGCGGACTTTCACTCGACCAAGCCGCCGAATACGCGGGCACCGGCGTCGATTACCTCGCCATCGGCGCCCTCACCCACTCGGTCCGCGTACTCGATCTCGGCCTGGACATGTGAGGTCATGTCTAAGCGATGCAGACCTGCGGACCGGCTCTCGTGGTCGGTCGACAGCTCAGGTCTGTGCCCAGGGGCTGCGGTCGGCGGCCGCATGCCACCAAGCCGGTGGTGACGGGTGTGTCGGCTGCGCTTCCGGTTGGTCGGGATGCAAGCCCAGGGGGCGCAGGGCCGCGCTACGGATGGCGATACCGATGTACCCGTTACGAGTCGAGCGCCTGCTCCAACTCTGCGCGGCGCACGCGTAGCTCACGTCGAGTCCTGTTCAGCGGTGAACCGGTAAACGGAAGTCGGTCGAGATCGACGGCTGCGGCTGCGCGGAGCGCGAGTTGTTGTGCCGAGTTTGCAGCTTTGGGTGGCAGGCCGATTTCTGTGGCGAATTCAGCCCAGTGCGATGCTCGTAGGCGCTGGGTTCGTCCAGCGATGGGTAGTGCCATCGAATCGTCGTCATAGATCAAGGTGCAGGGAACGTCGTAGAGGGGAGCGACATCCCAGCGTCCCTCGCTGTCCTGCAACACTCCGACATTCTTCCCGTGCAGGTCGCCGTTACCGGTCAACCATGCGAACAGGAACTGCAAGTAGAGATTTCGCGCTGCGATCAGAGGGGCGCGCACGATGCCGGTTATGGCTTCCACGATCTGAACCGCGTCGACGTTGTACTTTGCCGATGCAGCACCGTATCGGCAGAATATTGCCTAAATTGTTGCCGCTAGGCGGTGAGTTCGCGTTGTAAGGGGGTCCGGAAGCGGGGGATGGCGCGGATGTCGCCGAACCAGGTTGTGGTGCGGTCTGTTTCGGCGTCGATCAGCTTCTGGGTGTGGGGGTCCACGTCTTCGAGGAGGCGGGTGACCACTTCGCCGTCGGGGCGTTGGGCCCAGCCGCCTACTATGCGGCCGTCGGCCCAGATGGAGGGGCCGATATTGCCGTTGGTGTCGAAGAGGGCGGGGGCGTGGGGGCCGAGGAACCAGTCCCGGGATTGCCAGCCCATGGGGGTGGGGTCCAGGGCGGGGAGCAGGGCTGCCCAGGGTTCGGGGGTGGGGACGGGGGTGAGGTCGTCGGCGAGGATCAGGCCGGGGGTGCCGTCGAGGTCTACGTCGACTGTGTCGACTTCGGCCAGGGCCTTCCGGACTTCACCGAGGGTCCAGCCGGTCCACCATTTCAGGTCGGTGATCGGGGCCGGGCCGAAGGCGTACAACCACTGACGTACCAGTTCGACGCGGGCCTCGGCGGCGGACAGCGGTGAAAACCCTTGGGGTAGCCAGGTTTCCACGGGGGCCCAGGTGTACTGGCTGCTGGTCCAGCTGCCGTTCGGGCGGCCGCGCACTATCCGGCCCTCCGCGCCGAGCACCACCAGTACCCAGGTGGTGATGCTCGTCGGTTTGGAATAGGACTTTCCGGGGGCGGTGTCGATCTGGGTGCGCAGCCGTGGCACATCTTTGCTCAGCTGGACACCGGTCGCCGCGCCACGGGTCAGCAGCGCCGCGTGCGTCTCGGCTTCGACCTCGGCCAGCCACGTCGAGATGTCACCGTCGACGACGCCCGCCTGCTCGATGAAGCGGCCGTACGTGCGGCGTTGCTTGTGGGCCAGCGCATCGCAGGTGGATGCCTGCAGAACCGGGAGCAACTCGGTCGGCGCGACGAACATCGTGCGGCGCATGGCCAGCATGCGAAGCAGAGCCCGGTCGTCGTAGAGCGCCTGCTCGACATGGGCCGGAGTGAGGTCGATGCCCCGAGCACCGACCGACAGGTACACCGTCGCCGGATCGGTGGCATGCAGAACCACCATCGAACGGGCGATGTCCACGGGGTCGGTCGAACGCGCCGACGGCGCGAGGCGATGCCTGGTGGCCACTCGGGCGCGACGCTGCGCGGTATCGATCGAGAGCATGAGCGGATCGTAGGCGGGGGCACCGACAATCGCGGGGCAAGCCCGGTTGCGTGGGCAGTGACAGCCGAAGCGTGTTACGTCGGCGGTGGTGCTCAGGCGAGACCGTCGAGGAACGCCGCGGCCTCGCGCCGGGAGCCCAGCCGGACGAAGGTGAGATCCCGGAATGCCGGATCATGCTGTGCCGCAAGGTAGCTCGCCCGGTTCTTCGCATGGGTCGTCCAGGCCCACATGATCACCGATCGTGCCGGGTCGAGCGAGATCATCTCGCGCCAGCGCTCCCGGTTGCCGTTCCACAGCTCGCGCCCGGTCAGCGCCCGGCCCACCGTCCGGCCGACGATCTGGCGCATGACCAGCGACCGTGGCAGATCGAACCAGGCCACCGTATCGGCACGTCGCCACACCAGATCGCCGAGTTTGCCCCGGTAGTTGCCGTCGACCACCCAGGCATCCCCGGCGATCCGCTCGGCGACCGCGGCCTGGAATTCGGGCGCGGCCATCGGTGTCCAGTTCGGCTGATGGTGGATCGAGTCGAGCTCGATGTGCGGGATGTCGAGCCGGTGCGAGATCTGGCGGGCCAGCGTGCTCTTGCCCGATCCCGAAGCCCCCACCACCACGATTCGTCGCATCACGGCCACCACGACATTATCCACGCCGGTTCGGCCTGGAACCACGGGTTATTCGGCCCGCCACGCGCGGACGAGGTCGAGGAGGCCGGGGAATCGGGCGTCGAGGTCGGCTACCCGGACCTGGCTGCGGCGTTCGAGGCCGTAGCGGTGCTGACGGGTGATGCCCGCTTCGCGGAGGGCGCGGAAGTGGTGGGTGAGGGTCGACTTGGGGCGGTCGATGCCGAACCAGCCGCAGGGGCGGTCGAGGTCGGGGGATTCGGTGAGCAGCTTCTGCACGATGCCGAGGCGGAGCGGATCGCTGAGTGCGCCGAGGACGACATCGAGGCGCAGGTCGGCGCGCGGTGGCTCGGGAAGTCGTTCGGCTTCGGTCGTTGCCTGCATGGGACACCTTCAGGTCGGGGCTTGTACGAATCTTATCGTACTGAGTATGTTCGACTTCTGTCGTACTGGTACGAGATAAGTCGAACTAAGGAGTGGGCATGACGATCCAGGCAGCGGCGCCACGGGTGCGCGATGGGGCGATCTGGGCGGCAGCGTGGCCGGTCCTCGCGGTGTTCGTGCTCTCGAACGCCGCCACGCCGCTCTACGTCGTGTGGCAGCGGGAGATGGGATTCTCCTCGGGCACGCTCACCCTCGTCTTCGCCTGCTACATCGCGGGATTGCTCGGGGCGCTGACCGTCGCCGGCGTGGTCTCCGATCGGGTGGGGCGTAAGCCGGTGCTGCTACCCGCGATCGTGCTGGCGATGGTGGCCTGCGTGCTGTTCGCCTGCGCCGGTTCGGTTCTCGTGCTCGCGCTGGCGCGATTGCTCACCGGCGTCGCGGTGGGCTGTGCGGTCTCGGCGGGGATGGCGGCGGTGACCGATATCGCGGGCCGAGAGCGCTCGGCGAAGGGCGCGTTGGCGGCTTCGGTGGCCATGGTGCTGGGCGCCGGTCTCGGTCCGCTGCTGGCCGGGGTCTTGTCGGAGGCCGCGCCCGGTGCGACCGTGACCGTGTTCGTGGTCGAAATCGCGCTACTGGCAGTGGCTTTCGTCGTGGTGTCGCGGCTGGATCTGCCGAGCGGGGTGGGCGGGCACGGTCCGTGGATCCGAGTGCCCGCGGTACCGGCGCGGGGCAGGACGGCGGTGCTGCTCGGGATTGTCGCCTTCGCCCCCGGCATCACGGCCACGTCCTTCGTCCTGTCGCTGGGCCCGTCGGTTCTCGGGATGCTCGGATCGGCGAATCGGGTCGTGGCGGGTGCGCTGGCCTTCGTGATGTTCCTGGCCGCGACGGGGATCCAGTTCGCGGTGCGGCGCAGGAGTATTCGCGTGATCCTGCTCGGCAGCTCGGTGGCGACGGTGGGGAGTGCGGTCGCGCTGATCGGCGCGGTCGCGACGGCGGCGGTGCCGGTGTTCGGCGTCGCCGCGGTGCTGGCCGGGATGGGGCAGGGGCTCGGGCAACTCGGCGGTTTGACCGCGATCGGATCGGCGGTGCCGCCGGATCGGCTGGCCGAGGCCAACGCCGCGCAGAACGTGGGCGGTTATCTCCCCGCCGCGGTGTTGCCGCTGGCGACCGGTTTTCTCGGCGATGCGGCGGGGTTGGCCACGGCCACCACGGTATTCGCGATCGTTGTCGCGGCCGCCGCCGCAGCGGGCGCCACCTTCGCGCTGCGCCGAGGTGCGGAAGTGGATCGTGGGACCACACAGCGGTGAGCGCCACCCGCGTAGTGTCCATTTTGTACAGACTGCCCGGTTGTCGATTTCGTCACCGGCCGTGAATCTCGTTGCTATCGTCCGCTCATGAACGCAGCGCCACCGGTTGTCACTGCGGCTGAGCTGGGGGTGGACGACGAGGAGCGGCCCGCGCGGGTGCTCTCCGGATTCCCCGGTCGGCTGGTCGGCGGCGTCGCGCTCGGGCTCGCGCTGCTGTCGGTGTGGCAGGTGTTTCGGCCGCTGGCGCAGGGCAGCCAGTACTACCTGGTCATCTTTCTGGCTGTCGCGCTGCCGCTGGTGTATCTGAGCTATCGGTCGTGGTGGGGTCCGCTCGATCGGGCCGACGGACCATCCGTGCTCGACTGGGTACTGGCGGCGATCACCCTGGTGGTGTGTCTGTATCCGGTGCTGCCGATTCGAATCGGTGACGCGGGTGGGGGATACGACGCGTTTCTCGATCGGCAAGGGATGCTCGCGCCGCTCGATGTCGTGATGGGCGGGTTGCTGCTGGTGCTCGTGCTCGAGGCGTGCAGACGCACCACCGGGGTGATCCTGCCGGTGGTGTGTCTGGTGTTCCTCGGGTACGGGTACTACGGCGGTCTGCTGCCGCAGGACTGGTCGATCGCGCACGCGGGCCTCGACGTCGATCAGATCGTCGACGCGCTGTACAACTCCGGCAGCGGCTTCTACGGCACGCCCCTCGACGTCGCCGCCAGTTACATCGTGTTGTTCACGCTCTACGGAGCGGTACTCGAATTCTCCGGTGCGGCACGGTTCTTCGTCGATCTGTCGGTGTCACTGTTCCGGCGCTCGCACAGCGCGGCAGGGCGCACGGCAGTGGCGTCGGGATTCCTGCTCGGGACCGTCTCGGGCTCGGGAACCGCGACCGCGGTGAGCACCGGCGCGGTGACCTGGCCGATTCTGCGCAAGGCCGGTTACCGGCCCGAACAGGCGGGTGGGATGCTCGCGGCGGCGGGCGTCGGTGCGATTCTGTCGCCGCCCACGCTGGGAGTAGCGGCATTCATCGTCGCCGAATATCTCGACGTGTCGTATGTGACGGTGCTGGGGTGGGCCCTGATCCCGACGCTGCTGTACTACCTGGGCATCCTGCTGTCGGTCGAGATCGACGCCCGCCGGATCCACGCGGACGGGCGGGCGCCCGTGGATCTGGCCGACGGTCCGCTGCCGACGCCGTGGTGGAAGCTGCTGGGGCGCTTCGGGTATCACTTCTCGTCGCTGATCGTGATCGTCGTGCTCTTGCTGGCCGACGTGAGCGCGACCCGCGCGGTGGTGTACGCGACGGCGCTCGCGCTGCTGCTCGCGATCCCGGACCGGATGCTGCGCAGTGCCGCGGCGACCGATGCGGCCTCGGCCACCGATCTCACGAAAACGCCCGCTGAACAGAGCACGACGGAATCAGTTGAGGGCCGCTCGGTGCGAGCGGAGGGGCACCGCTGGTCACGCAAGAGCGTGGGGCAGTTCGTGATCGAAGCCTTGCGCTCGCTGTCGTACGGGATGCGCTCGGCGCTGCCGGTGGTCGCGGTGTGTGCGGCGGCGGGCGTGATCACCGCGATGACCACCAAGACCGGCCTCGGTGCGCAACTGGCCGCGCTGCTGGTCAAGGCCGGATCGGCGCTGTCGGACGATCCCGCCGTCGTGCTGGCGACCACCGCGGTGCTGGCGGCGATCGCGTTGTCGCTGCTGGGTCTGGCGGTCCCGGTGACGGCGTCGTTCGTCATCGGCTGGGTGATCATCGGGCCCGCGCTGCTCGACCTGCACGTCGCCGCACCCGCCGCCGCCATGTTCGTCTTCTACTTCTCGGTGCTCTCGGAGGTGACGCCGCCGACCGCGCTGGCCGCCGTCGGCGCGGCCGCGGTGACCGGGGCGAAGGCGATGCCGACGATGTGGCACGCCCTGCGGTACGCGCTGCCCGCGTTCCTGGTGCCGCTGATGTTCGTGCTCACCGACTCCGGGGAGCATCTGCTCGGCCGCGGTGCGGTGCTCGACGTGCTGTGGGTCAGCGCGGCAGCCTGCGTCGGCGTCGCGGCATTGGCGGCGGCGACCGGCGGGTGGCTGTTCGGAATCGGCGCGATCGGCCCGATACCGCGCGTCATCGCCGCCGCCGCGGGACTGATTCTGCTGTACCCGAATCCGGTCGCCACCGGGCTCGGACTCGGGGTGCTGGTCGTCGCCGTGCTGGCGGGCCTTCTCGACCGGGCGAACAGAACATCCACGGACACACCGTGATCCGCGGGAATCGGCAGGCGGCCTGGCCGTCGACGGAAGGGGACCTGATGGTCAGAACAATTGTCGCGGTGGTCGCGGCCGCCGCGTTACTCACCGGCTGCGGTGGCCGGCAGGACACCCCGACCGCCGACGCGGGCGGCGAGGTGACCTGTGCAGTGAAGCAGGACACCAGGATCGGCATCGCCACCGGAAACGCGACCGGGGTGTACTTCGCGCTCGGCAACGCCTACGCCGAGCAGATCTCCGCCGCCACCGGCGGGACCGTGAAGGCCACCGCGGCCGAGACCGGCGCCTCCGTACAGAACATCCAGCAGGTGGTCGGCGGCACCTATCAGGTCGGCTTCTCGCTCGCCGACTCCGCGGCCGACGCGGTCGCGGGCACGGGCAGCTTCACCAGCGCGCAGCCGATCCGCGCACTGGCCCGGCTCTACGACAACTACACCCAGGTCATCGTGCGCACCGACGCCGGCATCAACTCCCTCGCCGACCTGCGCGGCAAACGGGTCTCCACCGGCTCACCCAAATCGGGAACCGAGGTGATCGCCCAGCGCGTGCTGCAAGCCGCGGGGCTCAACCCCGACAGCGACGTCGCCGCCCAGCGCCTCGACCTGACCAAGACCGTCGACGGTCTCAAGGACGGCTCCATCGACGCGATGTTCTGGTCCGGTGGCCTGCCGACGCCGGGCATCACCGACCTGTTCACCACCGCCGAGGACAAGGTCCGCTTCCTCGACATCACCGGTGTGCTGCCGAAGCTGAAGCAGATCAACCCGGTCTATGAGACGGGCTCGATCCCGGCCGCCACCTATGGGCTGCCCGCCGACGCGCCGACCATCGTGGTGCCCAACCTGCTCGTGGTGCGCGACGATCTCGACGCGAACCTGGCCTGCGTACTGACCAAGACGCTGCTGGATCGCAAACCTCAACTGGAACAGGCGAATCCGGCCGCCAAGGGAATCAACGCCGACACCGCGAGCAAGACGGCGCCGGTGTTGTTGCATCGCGGGTCGGAGGTCGCGCTGCGCTGACGTCACCACGAACGGATCCACGCCGACACGTGGGTTCCGGCGGTCCCCGCAACCCCTGCACTGTGGGGGCCGCGGGGACCGTGCCGTGTCGGCGTGGGAACGCGCGACGACGTGCTGGACCCCCGTCCACCGGTGGCGGACAATCGCGACATGAAGCGGGTCGGGGTCGTCGTGGCGGTGTGCGCGCTGCTGGTCGCGATATCGGCCGCGGCCGGACCCGCCCCGCACGGGCAACCGCCGTGCGCACCGGGTGTCGACCTGCGACAGGTCGCGATCACCGTGGACGGCGAGCGTGCGACCGGGCGCGTATACGAGCCGTTTCGCTGTGTTCCCGGCGATATCGCGGCCACGAAGCTGGTGGTCGCGGTGCACGGGCACGGTGGGTCGTCGGCCGATTTCGCCCCGTATATGTCCGCGCTCGCGCGCACGGGCGGGTCGCCGATTCTGCTCATGGATCTGCGCAGCGCCGACGGACCGTGGCGCGCCGGCGACTGGAACCTGTGGACGGGCTGGCACGACCTGGTGGCAGCCACGCAGTGGTATCGCGGCGAGCATCCCGCTATCGCGTCCACCGTGCTGTGGGGGTGGAGTCAGGGCGGCATCACCAGCGGGCTCGCGGTGGCACACGGGCCGCCCGGGCTGTTCGACTACTGGGTCGACAACTACGGCCCCTCCGATGATTTCACGATGTGGGCGGCCGGTGGCTCGGTGGATCCCGCACTGCCCCGCCAGATCGAACGTGACGCGGGCGGCTGCGCGCCGATGATCTGCCCGCTCGCCTACATCGAGCGTTCGCCCGCGCTGCTCGCCGACCGGCTGACCATGCGCCGGGCCTTCCTGATCCACGGCACCGCCGACGCCATCGTGCCCTTCGCGACCAGTGTGGAACTGCGCGCGGCGCTGACCGCGGCAGAGAAAGCGTTCTCCTTCTACACCGTGGTCAGCGGGCGTGACCTGACCGGCGCCATCGTCGCGGGTGATCACTCGGTCGGACCCGCGCTGTTCGAGGGCGGATGTGTGGTGTTGCGCCTGCTCGCGGGAACCGAGCCGCTCGCGCCGCAGGTCATCGACTATGTCGTCGATGTCGAGCACGGTTCGGTCACCGCGCCCCCGGCCCCCGCGGGCGCGAAGTGCGCGGCCTGAGACACGCGGGAACAAGGTTCGGCGAACCGCGGTTGTGCGAGAAGACACCGACCGGAGCGAGGATGCGATGACCGACGTAGTGCCCGACGATCACGGCTGGCAGGGTGCCGAGCTCGATCTGGACGCCTATCTGTCCAGGATCGGCTACGACGGGCCGCGCACGGCATCGGTCGACACCTTGCGCGCCTTGGTGCGCGCCCACACGACCACCATCCCGTTCGAGAATCTGGAGATCATCCTCGGCCGCGGCATCCCGCTGGATCTGAACTCCTTGCAGGACAAGCTGATCCGTCGCAGCCGCGGCGGCTACTGCTACGAGAATGTGGGAATCTTCGCCGCCGCGCTCGAACGGTTCGGGTTCGGTGTCGCGGGACTCAGCGGCCGGGTCACCTACGGTGTGGCCGACACCGGCGCCCTGCGGCCGGCGACCCATGCCCTGCTGCGCGTGACCACGCCCGACGACGATCGCGTCTGGATCTGCGATGTCGGTTTCGGTTTCGGTCCCTTGGCGCCGTTCGAACTGGTCGACAGCAACGGCGAATTCGCGCTCGGCGACTGGCGCTACCGGCTGGAACGCCGGGCCGGTGACCTGTGGGTGCTGTTCCAGTTCAGTCGCGACGGCTGGATCGACCGCTACACCTTCACCGAGAACCCGCAGTTCCGTATCGACTACGCGGTCGGCAACCACTTCGTGTCGACCTCGCCACGTTCGCCGTTCACCACGCGACCCTTCCTCCAGCGATTCCTGCCCGGCGTCCACCACGTGCTCGATGACCTGACGCTGAGCTCGGAATACCCCGACGGCACTGCCACTTCGCGTGATCTCGATCCCACCGAGCTGCCCAAGGTGCTGGCGGAAGTCTTCGACATCGACCTCGGCGAAGACGACGCCGCCACTGTGACGACCACGCCCTGGCGAACCGGATAGCACCCTCCCCACACGGCACGGCGGTTTGCTTCCTGGGTGGCGCTACGGCAAATTGATGGTTACTTGCCGGGAAACAATTCCTTTGTGGGGGCCGATTCTGTGGGGTCGTTGGTGCCGAATGTTCGGACCGCATCGCCGGGTGCGGCGGTCCGTGGCACCGTCGAACGCCGCCGGGATCTGGACGGTCTGCGCGGGATAGCGATCGCGCTCGTGGTGGCGTTCCATGTGTGGGCCGGCCGCGTATCCGGCGGTGTCGATGTCTTTCTGGTGCTGTCGGGGTTCTTCTTCACCGGGGCCGTGGTGCGCGGGGTGGAGCGGCGCGGCGGGGTGTCCGCGGCAGAGACCGCGCGACGGACCGCGCGCAGGTTGATGCCGTCGTTGGTGGTGGTGTTAGCGGCGATTCTGCTCGCGACGGTGGTGTTGCGCCCGTACACCCAACTGGGCGAAGCCGCCGCGCAGACGTTGGCGTCGATGTTCTACGGCCAGAACTGGTATCTGGCCACCGCCGAGCTCGACTATCTCTCGCCCGATCCGTCGGTGAGCCCGCTCCAGCACCTGTGGTCGATGTCGGTACAGGGGCAGTTCTACCTGGCGATCTTCGTACTGCTGGCGGGGTGGGCCTGGTTGCGCAGGCGCGGTTCGGCCGGGCGGCTCACCTTGCTGATCGTGCTGGCCGGGCTGGCGTCACTGTCGTTCTGGTACGCGGCGTCGGGCACCGCACAGCACCAGGCCTGGACCTATTACGACAGCGTCGCGCGCGGCTGGGAGTTGCTGGCCGGGGCGATGCTGGCCGTCGCGGCGCCCTGGCTGCGGATACCGAACCGGCTGCGGGGGCTCGCGGCCGCGCTCGGTCTGGCCATGGTGCTGTCGTGTGGGCCGCTGTTCGACGGCGCGAATCAGTTCCCCGGCGTCGCGGCGCTGTGGCCGGTGGCGGCCGCCTGCCTGGTGATCGCCTCCGGGTTCGGCGTGGCCGCGCGGTCGTGGCCGAACCGCCTGCTGGGCGGACGGTTCTGCACCGAACTCGGCGCGCTGGCCTACCCGCTGTACCTGTGGCACTGGCCGATCCTGATCTTCTACCTCGGCGAGACCGGGCGGGCGAATGCCGGCATCGTCGACGGTGTGGTGGTGATCGGCGCCTCGCTCGTCCTGGCCTACGCGACCACGCGTCTGATCGAGTCGCCCTTGCGCATGCCACCGCGCGGCCAGGAGGTCGAGAACCGCAGGCTGACCGGGGCACTGGTCACCGCCACCGCGGTCGCGGTGTTGATCGCCTCGCTGGGATGGCAGGTGGTGCTGGTGGCCAACCCGGCCGTGCCGCCGCAGGCGCTGGACACCCACCGCTATCCGGGCGCCGCCGCGTTGCTCTCCGGTGCCGAATACTCACCGGAACCCATGCGGCCCACCGTCTTCGAAGGACAGGCCGACACTCCGCCGCCGACCACCGACGGCTGCATCACCCCCAACCGGGAAGTCCGCGTCTGTACCTACGGCGACCCCACCGCCGCGCGCTCGATCGCGCTGGTCGGTGGGTCGCACTCCGAGCACTGGCTGCCCGCGCTGGAACCACTCGCCCTCGAGCACGGGTTCCGGGTGGTCTCCTACCTCAAGGAAGGCTGTCCGGTCGTTCTCGCCGATCAGCCGTCCTACGCCGAGTGGCCTTTCCCCGAGTGTCACGAATGGTCGGTCGAGGTGCTCGACCGGCTGGCCGCCGACCCCCCGAACTGGGTGCTGACCCTGTCCACCCGCTACCGCCAGAACGGCACGGGCGACGAGGTGCCCAACGAATACCTCGAAGTATGGACGGCGTTGCAGGACCGTGGCCTCAACGTGCTCGCCCTGCGTGACACGCCTCGATTACGCCGCGACGGCGTCCTCTACCGCGCCACCGACTGCCTCGCCCACCGCGGCGACCCCGACAGCTGCGGGCTCGATCGTGCCGATGTGCTCGACCCGCGCGATCCCGCCCAGGAGCCGGCGGCCGGCTACCCGAACGTCCATCCGCTCGACCTGTCCGACGCGGTCTGCCGACCGCAGCGCTGCCGGGTGGTCGAGGGCAATGTGCTCATCTATCGCGACGAGCACCACCTGACCGCCAGTTACGCCCGCTCGCTCGCCCCCGAACTCGGCCGCCAGATCGGGGCGATCACCGGCTGGTGGTAGCGGACGGGCTCGTCACAGCAGAAACGACAACCCCACCGGTACCACGGATCGAGCTAGTCTCGGACTCGTGCGCACACCACGGAAGGCATCGGTCCTGCTCGTCGCGCTCGCTGCGCTGCCCCTCGCGTGCTCCTCCGGACCCGACCAGCCCCAGACCGTCGCCGAGTCCTTCGCCGCCGCGCTCACCAGCGCAGACGCATCCGCCGCCGCCGCGCTCACCGACGCACCGGAGCAGGCCCTGCCGGTCCTCACCGCGCTGTTCGAGAACCTCGGCAAGAACGACACGGTCCGGGTGTCGTCCACCGACGACAAGTCCTTCACGCTGGAATCCACCTGGAAATTCGGCCCCGACGGCCGCAACGCGTGGACCTACTCGAGCGCCGGAACCACCACTGGCGACGACGAGTGGAAGATCGCCTGGCAGCCGACCACCGTCGCGCCCGGCCTCGACCTCGGCGCGCTCAGCTACAGCCCGGTCGCGGCGAAACCGGCGCGGGTACTCGACGCCTCCGGTGGTGACCTGATGACCCAGCAGGTGGTGACGCTGGTGAACGTCGCGCCCGACGCCGACCTGCCCGCCGCCGCCGCGCTGCTGGCGCCGCAGGGCATCACCGAGACCACGCTGCGGACGGATCTCGCCGCGGCACAGGGTAAACCGATCACCGCCGTGGCACTGCGTGATGCCGACATCGCACCGGTGCAGCAGGCGCTGACGGGCGTGCGCGGGGTGACGCTCGCGCCACAGACCCGGTTGCTCACCGTCGACAAGACTCTCGCCGGACCCACCATCGGGGGATTGGCCGAGATCTGGCAGGAACAGGCCGACACCGCCGCGGGCTGGGCGATCCGCGCGCAGACCGCCGAGGGCACCCAGCGCATCGCCGGACCCGACGCGAAGCCCACCGCCGACATCGCCAGCACCCTCGACATCGATCTACAGCACGCGGCCGAGGACGCACTGACCCCGATCGCCACTCCGGCCGCCATCGTCGCGCTGCGCCCCTCGACCGGGGAGGTGCTGGCCGTCGCCCAGAACGCGCCCGCCGACGCCCAGGGCCCGATCGCGCTCACCGGGCTCTACCCGCCGGGCTCCACGTTCAAGACCGTCACGGTCTCGGCGGCACTGCAAGCAGGCGGGGTCACGCCCGACACCGTGCTGCCGTGTCCCGGCCGCGCCACCATCGAGGGCCGCACGATTCCCAACGACAACGGCTTCGACCTGGGTATGGTGCCCCTGCACACCGCGTTCGCACGCTCGTGCAACACCACGATGGCCGAGCTGGGAGTGAAATTGCCTGCCGACGGACTCACCGCGGCGGCCCAGCAGCTGGGTCTCGGGGTGGACTATGTGACACCCGGCTTGACGACTGTCACAGGGAAAGTTCCACCCGCCGAAAGTCCGGCGCAACGGGTCGAATCGAGCATCGGACAGGGCACGGTGACGGCGTCGCCGTTCGGAATGGCGCTCGTCGCGGCCGCCCTCGCGCACGGTTCCGCGCCGGCTCCGAGCATCATCCGCGGCCGTCCCGGCACTCCCGACCGGCCTTCGGCGCCGGTGCCCGCGACGGTGACGTCGCAGCTAGAGACCATGATGGGGGAGACGGTGAGTGCGGGTACGGCCACCGCCCTGCGTGACATCCCCGGCCTGCTCGGCAAGACCGGTACCGCCGAGTACCTCGACGACACCCACGCCCACGGCTGGTTCGTCGGCATCGACGGTGACCGGGCGTTCGCGGTGTTCGTCGCGGACGCCGGAAGCTCCGGACCGGCGGTCGAGGCAGCGGGACGGATGCTACGTGTGACACCATGAGTCGTCTTTCCCCCCGCAGGCGAGCAATCCCCCCGCTGCCGCACGCGGTCATCACCCAGCCAGCTACACTCGGCGGCGGACCATACCCATGGTCAATACGCGGGATGTCACAATTTCGAGAAGGTTCGGAGTAGGCGCCATCGATACCGGTCAGAAGATCGCGGAGCATTACCGCCTGGTCGAGCGTATTGGTAGCGGCGGCACAGGCGTTGTATGGCGTGCTGTCGACGAACGCCTCCAACGCTCCGTGGCAGTGAAGCAGATCCACATCAAACCCAGCTTGCCCGAGGGCGAGCGGGATGTGTTGCGCCAGCGCGCGATTCGGGAAGCCCGCAACGCGGCACGCTTCCAGCACCCCAATGCCATCGTCGTATTCGACATCACCGAGCACAACGGTGATCCGTGCCTGGTGATGGAGTACCTCAAGTCGGTCAGCCTCGCGGGTGAGCTGGGCCAGAAGGGCCCGCTGCCGCTGCTCGAGGTCGCCCGCATCGGGGAGAAGGTCGCCTCCTCCCTGATCGCCGCCCACCAGGCCGGCCTGGTGCACCGCGACGTGAAACCGGGCAATATCCTGCTCGGCGACCACGGTGAGGTGAAGATCACCGACTTCGGCATCTCCCGCGCGGCCGGCGACGTGACGCTCACCGAGACCGGGCTGATCTGCGGCACTGCCGCCTATCTGGCACCCGAGGTTGCGCGCGGCTCCGATCCGACCCCTGCCGCCGACGTATTCGCCCTCGGCGCAACGCTCTTCCACGCGCTGGAAGGTGAACCCCCCTACGGTGCCAACGCCAACCCGCTCGCGGTGCTCTACGCCGCCGCCAACGGACAGGTACGCGAGCCCCACAACGCGGGCCCGGCCACCGACTTCCTGCTCGATCTGCTCAGCCCGGACCCCCTCGACCGTCCGACGATGACCGAGGCCCGCGACGCGCTGGCCGCGTTCGCCGAGGACGAGAACGCGGTGCCCGCCGGATTCGTCCCCGCCAGTGAGGCTTTCAACCGTCGCAACTCCGCGGCCACCACCCAGGTGATCCGGCAGTCCGGTCGCCGGGCCTCCCATGCGGGCGCGTCCACCGCCACGACCCGTCAGATTCGCTCGAACCCGCGTCCGCAGGTCCGTCAGGACACCGCGGCGCACCCGCACACCCAGGCTCAGCCGATGCCCGCCCCGCGCAAGCAGGCGGGCAAGGGCCGTGCGGTACTGATCGGGTCCGCGGTGGGTGCGGTGGTCGCGGCCGTCGCCGTGGCGTTCAGTGCCTTCAACAGCTCCGACTCGGATTCGCCGCAGGTGCAGGCCGGTCCGCAGACTTCGGCGCAGTCGTCGGCGGCACCGAAGCCCAGCGCGGCGGTTCCGCCGCTCGGGCAGGCCAGCAATGTCGGCACCGTCGATATCGGATCGGCGGGTCTGCTGGTCGAGAACTTCTTCAGCGATCCGGCCGGTTCGTGGTCGCTGCTCACCCCTGCCGCACAGCAGGTCTACGGCAGCGAGTCCGCGTTCCGCGAGTACTGGAACGCCCGCACCGTCGACACCTTCGCCAGCATCACCGCGGTCAGCGGCAACAACGCCGACGGCTCCACGAATATGCGCCTGGCCAGCATCACCATCAACGGCTCGACCAAGGCCATGGTCATGCGCGTGGTGAGCTCCGGCGGCAGTCTGCGCATCGACGGGGATACCCGCTAGCTGGTGTTCGCGACGGATCCGCCGGTCGGGTCCGTCGCCTCGGTGGGATGTGGGTGGAAAAGCGATGGCGGCCGACCATTAGGCTGGTAGCTGACCTGAGCCCCAGCACAGAACAGGACCGTACCCCGATATGACTTCCCGCATCGAGCTCGCCCGCGTCGATCTGCGCGGTCGTACTCCTTCCGCTGCCGAGCTGCGCACCGCGCTGCCGCGCGGAGGGGTCGACGTGGACTCGGTGCTGCATCATGTGCGGCCGGTCGTCGAGGACATTCGGGACCGGGGCGCCGAGGCGGCGCTGGACTACAGCGAGAAGTTCGACGGCGTGCGGCCCGCCGTGGTGCGGGTACCGGCCGGCGAGCTGACCAAGGCGCTCGCCGAGCTGGACCCGGCGGTGCGCGCCGCGCTCGAGGTGGCGATCGAGCGGACCAGGAAGGTGCACGCCGATCAGCGGCGCACCGACACGGTGACCGAGGTCGTGCCCGGTGGCACCGTCACCGAGAAGTGGCTGCCGGTGGAGCGGGTCGGGCTGTACGTGCCCGGCGGCAACGCCGTGTACCCGTCGTCGGTCGTCATGAACGTGGTGCCCGCGCAGGCCGCCGGTGTCGAGTCGCTGGTGGTGGCCTCGCCGCCGCAGGCGCAGTTCGGTGGGCTGCCGCACCCGACGATCATGGCGGCCGCCGCGCTGCTCGGCGTCGAGGAGGTGTGGGCGGTCGGCGGTGCGCAGGCGGTGGCGCTGCTGTCCTACGGCGGTATCGATACCGATGGCGGGGCGCTCGAACCGGTCGACCTGATCACCGGGCCCGGCAATATCTACGTCACCGCGGCCAAGCGGCTGTGTCGTGGGCTGGTCGGCATCGATGCCGAGGCGGGCCCCACCGAGATCGCCGTGCTGGCCGACGCCACGGCCGATCCGGTGCACGTGGCCGCCGACCTGATCAGCCAGGCCGAGCACGATGTGCTCGCCGCCAGTGTGCTGGTCACCGATTCTCCCGCGCTGGCCGACGCGGTCGACGCTGCCGTGAACGCTCAGCTCGCCGTGGTCAAACACCACGATCGCGTGCGGGAAGCGTTGAGCGGCAAGCAGTCCGGGATCGTGCTCGTCGACAACATCGCGCAGGGTCTGCGGGTGGTCGACGCCTATGCCGCCGAGCACCTCGAGATCCAGACCGTGGACGCCGCCGCTGTCGCCGCGCGGGTGCGCAGTGCCGGTGCGATCTTCGTCGGCCCGTGGGCGCCCGTCAGCCTGGGTGACTACTGCGCGGGTTCGAACCACGTGCTGCCGACCGCGGGGTGTGCGCGGCACTCCTCGGGACTGAGCGTGCAGACGTTCCTGCGTGGCATCCACATCGTGGAGTACACCGAGGCGGCGCTGAAGGATGTCGCCGGACACGTTGTCGCCCTGGCGAACGCGGAGGATCTGCCCGCGCACGGTCAGGCCGTGCAGGCGCGTTTCGAGGCGCTGTCATGAGTACTCCCACCGTGCCCGGCGCTTCGGCGACCCTGGACCAGCTACCGCTGCGCGACAACCTGCGGGGCAAATCGCCTTATGGCGCACCGCAATTGACGGTGCCGGTGCAGCTCAATACCAACGAGAACCCGCACCCGCCCAGCAAGGCGCTGATCGACGATGTCGCCGAGTCGGTGCGCGCCGCCGCCGCCGATCTGCACCGGTACCCGGATCGCGACGCTGTCGCGCTGCGCCACGACCTGGCCGAGTATCTGACCCGTCAGACCGGTGTCGCCGTCGACACCGCGAATGTGTGGGCGGCCAACGGCTCCAACGAGATCCTGCAGCAGCTGTTGCAGGCGTTCGGCGGACCGGGCCGCAGCGCGCTGGGTTTCGTGCCCTCGTACTCGATGCACCCGATCATCTCGGAGGGCATCGACACCGAGTGGGTCGAGGCCAAACGCAGTGGTGACTTCTCGCTCGACATCGACTACGCGGTGGCCCAGATCGCCGAACGCCGACCCGACGTGGTGTTCGTGACGAGCCCGAACAACCCGACCGGGCACAGCATCCCGATCGCCGAGCTCGAGCGGATTCTCGAGGTCGCGCCCGGCATCGTCGTGGTCGACGAGGCGTACGGCGAGTTCTCCGCGGCGCCCAGCGCGATCACCTTGATCGACCGGTTCCCGACCAAGCTCGTTGTCACCCGCACCATGAGCAAGGCGTTCGCGTTCGCGGGTGGGCGCCTGGGCTACCTGGCCGCCTCGCCCGCGGTGATCGATGCGATTCTGCTGGTGCGCTTGCCGTATCACCTGTCGGTGGTCACCCAGGCCGCCGCGCGCGCGGCATTGCGTCACGCTGACGAAACCCTCGGCAGCGTGGCGGAATTGGCGGCTCAGCGTGATCGGGTCGCCGCCGCACTCGCCTCGCTCGGGTTCGACGTGATCCCCAGCGACGCCAACTTCGTGCTGTTCGGCCGGTTCACCGACGCGGGCGCCGCGTGGCAGCACTATCTCGACGCGGGTGTGCTGATCCGCGATGTCGGCATCCCCGGGTACCTGCGCGCCACCATCGGCCTCGCCGCCGAGAACGACGAATTCCTGCGCGTGAGCCGCGATATCGCGGGCACCGACCTTACTCACTGAATCCACCTGTGGAGGAACACAATCATGAGCAGAACAGCGCGGGTGGAACGCGTCACCAAAGAGTCCTCGATTCTGGTGGAGCTGAACCTCGACGGCACCGGGCAGACCGAGATCTCCACCGGAGTGCCGTTCTATGACCACATGCTGACCGCGCTCGGCGCGCACGCCGGGTTCGACCTGGTGGTACGGGCCGAGGGTGACATCGAGATCGAAGCGCACCACACGGTCGAGGACACCGCGATCGTGCTGGGACAGGCGCTCGGGCAGGCGCTGGGCGACAAGAAGGGGATCCGCCGCTTCGGCGACGCGTTCATCCCGATGGACGAGACCCTCGCGCACGCCGCCGTCGACGTGTCCGGCCGGCCGTACTGCGTGTTCACCGGCGAGCCCGAACACCTCGTGCACACCATCATCCCGAGCGCGGGCCCCGGCGCGTCGTACTCCACGGTGCTCAACAAGCACGTCTTCGAGTCGATCGCGCAGAACGCCCGCATCGCGCTGCACGTGCGGGTGCTCTACGGCCGCGACCAGCACCACATCACCGAGGCCGAGTTCAAGGCTGTCGCGCGGGCTCTGCGCGCCGCCGTGGAAATCGACCCCCGGGTCAGTGGTGTGCCGTCCACGAAGGGTGTGCTGTGAAATCCGTTGTGCTGCTGGACTACGGCTCCGGCAATCTGCACTCCGCCGAACGCGCGCTGGTGCGTGCCGGTGCGCAGGTGGAGGTCACGGCCGACCCCACCGCCGCCTTGGCGGCCGACGGGCTCGTCGTCCCCGGCGTCGGTGCGTACGCCGCCTGTATGGCCGGGCTGCTGTCGGTGCGCGGTGATCGCATGATCGGCCAGCGCCTCGCCGGTGGACGTCCCGTGCTCGGCATCTGCGTCGGCATGCAGATCATGTTCGACCGCGGCGTCGAGTTCGGTGTCGAGACCGAAGGCTGCGGCGAATGGCCCGGCACCGTCGCGGGACTGGACGCTCCCGTCCTTCCGCACATGGGCTGGAACACGGTCAAGGCACCCGCCGACAGCACGCTGTTCGCCGGTATGGACGCCGACACCCGCTTCTACTTCGTCCACTCCTACGCGGCGCAGCAGTGGGAACTCCCGGACAACGAGCACATCGCACCCGCGAAGCTCACCTGGGCCGAGCACGGCGTCCCCTTCCTGGCCGCCGTCGAGAACGGACCGCTCTCGGCCACCCAGTTCCACCCGGAGAAGTCCGGCGACGCGGGTGCGCAACTGCTGCGCAACTGGATCGGCTCGCTGTAGTCCGGCCACCTCGGCTGACTGTCGTGCGGCAACCGTGGCTAGGCGCGGTGGCGTTCTCGTTCGCTTCCGGCGGTCAGCGGCTCGTCTGACAGGAACGCGCGGACCGGTGCCGCGCAGCGGACCGCGTCGTCGAACCACGGGCCGTGACCGCCGGGGACGACGACGAGTCGCGCGCCGGGGATCTTCGTCAGCGATGGTCGAGCCTGGTCAGGGGAGCTGAAAACGTCGTGCTCGCCCCAGACGAACAGCAGCGGCGTGGTGATCCGAGCCAGTTCGTCATCGGTCAGGACGTTGTCGGGGCGCGCGTTACGTCCCCGCATCAGGCGACACAGCAGCGCGCGGTAGGACGCGGCCTGTCCGGGCAGTCGCAGCGGTAGCCGGTGCAGATCGAGCATGTCGTCGGACATGGCACGAGACGCTGTCGCCCCGAGCGCCTCGGTGAGGGCGAAGCGGGCGACGAACCGCGGGGACGGCAGTCGCATCAGCCTTTCATCGACAGGGCCGCGGAGCGGAGAGGTCAGTGACTCCATCTCGGCAATGCCGCGCATGTCGGGGAAGGCGGTGGCGGGGGTGGCGACAATCGCTGCTCGCGTGAGCCGTTTCGGCGCGTCCAGCGTGGCCCAGAGGGTGAACAAGCCGCCGAGGGAGCTGCCGACGAACGCGGCTCGATCCACGCCGAGCGCATCCAGTGTTCCGGTGAGCACACCCGTGGCCAGCTCGCGGACGGTACTTCCCTGCCAAGTGAACGGGGGTGCGAGACTGTGACCCGGCAGGTCGACGAGGATATGCCGGAAGCCGGGCAGGTGGGCGATCAGCGGTGCCATGCCCATGGCGGGTGCCGAGATGCCGTTGATGTGGACGACGGGTTCGCCGGATCCGGCGGTCAGGACGCGGACCTGTACCGCGGGATCGCGCAGCGTGAACAGGTGCTCGCTGATCGTGAGTCCGTAGGCGTCGGCGACGCGCTGTTCGGCGGCGCGGATCCGGCGTTGCAGACCTCGGGAATTGCTCATGCACTCACTGTGGGGTGCGCCGGGGTGCGCTGTCTTGAACGAATGTTCCGGCGGTCAGAGCGCCGTGAGCGCACCCGGTGTGACACCGGCGAAGGCCGACACGTCGCGATGTAGGTGTGATTGATCCGAATAACCGCATGCCACAGCGGCATTCGCGGGTGAATGGCCGGTCGTCAGCAGGTCGAACGCGTGCCGGAACCGGGTGAGCATCGCGGCGCGTTTCGGTGTCACGCCGACCTGGTCGGTGAACCTCGACCACAGCCGTTTGCGGCTCCAGCCGGTGAGTTCGGTCAGTTCCCGTACCCGCACGCCGCCGTTGCCGGCGACGATGCGGTCCCACGCTGCGGCGACCTCCGGGTCGGCCGTCCTGGTCGATTCACGCAGGGTGAGAAACCGGGACGTCAGCGCGAATCGTTCTGCCCACGTCGCTGTTTCGGCCAGCTGTTCGCGCAGCAGTGGCGCCGCCGGACCCCAGACCTCGTCGAGGCCGATCATCGCGCCGCTCAGGGCGGCCGGCGCGACCCCGAGCAGGCGGTAGGCGGCGATCGGCGACATTCGCACCTCGACACATTCGACACGCGCCGCGTGAACACGGCGAACCCCCGGGTCGAGCCCGGCGACCAGGCCGTCGAACGTGAACTGCTGATCGGGGCCTTCGACACTGAGCCCACAGTCGCCGAACTGGATCACCACAGTGACTTCCGGTCGCGGGAAGATCCGCAGATCGCACCCCGCGGACACTCGATCGCGGAATCCTTCCATCACGACATCGGTGGCTGCCGCTCCGGTCGAGCGCGCCAACTCCCAGCCGTCGTCCAGCTTGTGTTCGGACATGATGGGCCGCACACATCGAGCGTACGGACGTCGTGACGATCGTGGGGCCTGTCGGTGATCAGGGGTTGTCGAAGTGGGCTCGGTCGGCGGCTTCGGTGCCTGCGGTCCAGCCTTCGGCGCTGCGGATGGTGATGCCTCGGGTACGGGCGGTGGGGAAGTAGGTGGCGAAGGCTTTGTCCACTCGTTGTCGGTGGATGGCCAGGACGGGGAGTAGGTGGGTGGGGTCGGGGGAGTCGGCGATGGTTGCTCGGGCGGCCTCGGCGAGGCGTTCGCCGACTCGCGTGGCATAGGCGGTGAGGTAGGCCTTGCGGTAGTGGCGGGAGCGGGATTCCTCGGTGGTGGCGTTGTCGATCATGGTGCGGGTGGCTTGGACGAGCAGGGAGGTGGACAGGATCTCCACGGCGTCGAGGTCGGGGTCGTCGCCGACGATCGTGACGAAACCCCAGTCGGCGACGAAGATCGCGCGGCAGCGGTTGGCTCGGGTCACCATGTCGATGAGCAGGGCTTTGGCGTCGGTGTAGGGGGTTTCCAGCCAGATGCGGCGGGCGGCGGGCAGGTCGGGGTCGGTGCGCTGGGTGTCGAGCAGGGCGCGGTCGATCGCGTACTTGGTCATGAGTTCTTGCGCCTTGGCGGACAGCGTTTCCGCTTCCTCGGCGAAGGACGTCGATTCGGCCTTGGCGAGGAGGCCACGGACTCGGCCGAGGGTCTTCTCGTCGACATGGTGGTGCGTGACGGTCTGCCTGCGGGTGCCGGGCAGTGCGACGATCTGCTCGAGTTTCGGGAGTTGGACGAGCAGGGCCAGGGCGGTCAGAGCTGAGGTGAGGGCCTCTTCGCGGGTGAGAAGCGCGCGGTCGGCCCACTGTTCGAGGTGGGGTTGCCCGGACGTCCACCAGACCGTGGCGCTCAGCTCGTCCAGTTGCGACTGCCAGATCTCGTCGACGGACTCGGCGGGGAAATCGGACCGGTGCTCGGCCATCAGATCGGTCAGGTAGCTCACCGCGAACTCGTCCACCCGTCTGCGCGCTGCCTCATGAACATCGCGGGGCAACCAGCCGAACTCGAAGGCGCGGGCGATGATTCGCTCAGCGGCGAGCTGAGCTCCGCCGCCCAGCCCGGCGCCCGCGACGTGTTCGGCGAATCGCCCGATCGCGTTCGTGTCGCCCTGGGCGGCGAGGAAGGCCACGGTCGCGATCGCGTCGGCCACCTGCGACCGGTCGCCCGACAACGCGGCATCGATCGGAAGTCCGGGAGCGGCTGCCGGTTTACGGCCTGTCCGGCGCCGACGATTCTGCTTGGCCAAGGGTTGCGCCGATCCTGTTCGTGGAGGTGCTACCCGTCACGGGGGTAGGCAGTGTTCGCGGCGTCCATTGTCGCGCATCGCTCCCGTACGGCCGCGTCGTCATCGGGCCCGCGTCGAATCGTCGAAGGCAGCTCGGTTGTTTCCTGCCGATCCTGGGTTCGTAATCGCTACTCGCCCAAGGGAACTGCTGAAAGAGGGTGTCGGAAGTCGGTCGGTGAGCTTAGGCTGGCGGGATGAGTTATCGGGGGATGGTTCTCGACGAACGAGCCGAACTGGTCGACCTGCTGCGGGGGTTGAGCGAGCAGGAATGGGAGACGCCGTCGCTGTGCGCGGGGTGGCGGGTTCGTGACGTCGTCGGGCACCTGTTGCAGGACACCCTGAGCCCGCTGGGCTACGCGGCCGTCGTGGTGAAGAGCCGTGGCTCGGTCAGCCGCACCAATAACGCGCTCGCGCAGTCGTTCGCGGAGCTGACGACCGCGCAGCTGGTGGACAAGCTCGAGACCGAGTCGGGTCGCCTGTCGAAGTACTCGCCCCGGTTGATGCTCTCCGACCTCGTCGTCCACCACCAGGACATCCGCCGTCCCCTCGGCCGCCCACGGACGATCCCCGCGGACCGTCTCATCGCGGTCCTGAACTACCCCGACCCCTTCGCCTTCCCGGCCAGGTACGCCAAGGGTCTGCGTTTCGTCGCCACCGACGTCGACTGGTCCTCCGGCGACGGTCCGGAAGTGCGCGGCCCCGGCGAGGCCATCGCCCTGGCCGTGGTCGGCCGCACGGCCGCGCTCGCCGACCTCACCGGCGGCGGACTCCCCGAACTCCGCCGCCGCCTCGGCTGACTACTTCAGCAGTGGGGAATCGAGTGCGCGCGCGAGCCGACGGCCCCCACCTCGGTCAGTTCGTCGGCGCAGGTCGGCCGGGTCAGCGCCGCAGTGTGGTCGCGGTATCCGTCCGCGACAGTTTGTCCGGATTGCGGACCGAGTAGAGGCCGGTGACGAGGCCGTCGTCGACGCGCACCGCGAAGACCGTGTCGATCACGCCGTCGAGTCGCAGGATCAGGGCCGGGTGGCCGTTGAGCTGTGCCGATTCGACAGTCATCGCCGCGCCGATCCTCGGCACACTGGCGGTGAGCAAGGCGGCGACCAGGTCGGCCCCGACGATGGGCGACAGCGCGGCCTGCTTGATTCCGCCGCCGTCGCCGAGGAACACGACATCCGGTGCGAGCAGGTCGAGCAGATTCTGGAGATCGCCGGTCTCGATCGCCCGCTGGAATGCCGCGAGCGCATCGCGGGATTCGCTCGCCGACACGATGCCGCGCGGTCGGCGGGCTGCGACGTGGGCGCGCGCCCGGTATGCCAGCTGGCGGACGGCGGCCGGGCTCTTGTCGACGGCCTCGGCGATCTCGTCGTAGTCCAGATCGAATACTTCGCGCAGCACGAACACCGCCCTTTCGATCGGCGTCAGCGTCTCCAGGACGAGCAGCATCGCCATCGAGACGCTCTCGGCCAACTCGACGTCCTCGGCGATGTCAGGCGTGGTCAGCAGCGGTTCGGGCAGCCAGGGGCCGACATAGGACTCCCGGCGCCGACCCAGCGCGCGCAACCGATCGAGTGACCGGCGGGTCGTGATCCTGACCAGATACGCGCGCTGGTCGCGCACCGCGTCGAGATCGACGCCCACCCACCGCAGCCAGGTCTCCTGGAGCACGTCCTCGGCGTCGGCAGCCGAGCCGAGCATCTCGTAAGCGACCGTGAACAGCAGATTGCGATGGGCGACGAACACCTCCGTCGCCGGGTCCTTCGCTGTGCCCTCGGGCTGCGGCGCCATGGGTCACTCCCTTTCCACTCGGATGTATCGCCCATCAGACGTCGGCCGACGCCGTCGCGTAACACCGATCCGCAGTGGCGTGGATCACGTCGACGAGCTGTTACGGAGGTCCGGTCGCCGCCGTCTCATGGTCGTTCGATTCAGCACCAGCAGTGAGGAACACGTCATGGAACCCCGATTCAACCTTTTCGGCACCGAGGTCGGCGCCACGTTCGGCAAGCGGTTCGGCAACGCCAGCCTGGCACTGATCCGGTCGACCCTGCCGAAAGCCACCCAGGACCTGGTGATGCTGCGCGTCAGCCAGATCAACGGCTGCGGCTACTGCACCGACGCGCACAGCAAGGATCTGGCCCACTCCGGGCAGTCCGCGACGCGGATCAATCTCGTTGCCGCCTGGCGTGAGTCGACGGTGTTCACCGATGCGGAACGGGCGGCGCTGGCGCTGGCGGAGGAAGGTACCCGCGTCGCCGATGCCGCGCAGGGAGTGTCCGACGAGACCTGGGCCCAGGTGCGGGAGTACTACGACGACGAGCAGCTCGCCGCCTTGGTCGCGGTGGTGGCCCAGATCAACGCCGCCAACCGGCTCGGTGTCATCCTGCGCCAGCAGGGCGGTGCCTACGAGCCCGGCGCGTTCGACGCCGCGGCAGGCTGAGCGAATCGTGGCAGGCCCGGGTCCCCGGATCCGGACCGACCCGCTCGACGCGCCGAGCGGTTGTGCGCGGGGTTCGCGTGACACGGGCCTCACCGGCGCGGACCGTTGCGGGAGCGGCGGCACAGACCTACTAGTCTGAATGCGTGAGTCTTGTGCTGTTGCCCGCTGTCGATGTCGCCAATGGTGAGGCCGTGCGCCTTGTGCAAGGGGAGGCCGGTAGCGAAACGAGCTATGGGTCGCCTCGGGACGCGGCGTTGGCGTGGCAGCAAGCGGGGGCCGAGTGGGTGCATCTGGTCGATCTCGACGCGGCCTTCGGCAAGGGGAGCAATCGCGAACTGATCGCTCAGGTCGTCGGTGAACTCGACGTGAAGGTCGAGCTGTCCGGTGGTATCCGCGACGACGATTCGCTGAAGGCGGCGCTGGCCACCGGGTGCGCGCGGGTGAACATCGGCACCGCGGCGATCGAGAATCCGCAGTGGTGCGCGCGAGTGCTCGGCGAGTACGGCGACCGGATCGCGGTGGGACTCGACGTCAAGCAGATCGACGGCCAGTGGCGGTTGCGCGGTCGCGGCTGGGTGACCGACGGCGGCGACCTGTGGGAGGTGCTCGAACGCCTCGAGCGCGACGGATGTGCGCGCTATGTGGTCACCGACGTCTCCAAGGACGGCACGCTCACCGGCCCCAACCTCGAGCTGCTGAGCGAGGTCGCCAACGCCGCCGAGGCACCGGTGGTCGCCTCCGGCGGCATCTCGGTGCTCGACGACCTCGTCGCCATCGCCGGCCTGGCCGACGACGGTGTGGAGGGCGCGATCATCGGCAAGGCGTTGTACGCGGGCCGCTTCACGCTGCCCGAAGCTCTGGCCGCGGTGCGCTGACACCGCCGATGACCGCCGCGCCGAGCACCGCCGAACTGACCGACCTGCTGACCGTCGCCACCCAGATCCTGGACGGCGTGGTCCCGCGTTTCGTCGAAGGACTCGGCGCGCCGAGCGCGGTGACCAAGGGCCGCAACGACTTCGCCACCGAACTCGATCTCGAGCTGGAACGCACCATCTCCGCCGAACTCCAGCAGCGGACCGGCATCGCGGTCCACGGCGAGGAATTCGGCGGACCGGCGCTCACCTCGGGCACGGCCTGGGTGCTCGATCCGATCGACGGCACCTTCAACTACTCCTCGGGCCACCCGATGTCGGGCACCCTGCTGGCTCTGGTGCACGAAGGCGAGCCGGTGATCGGCCTGACCTGGCTGCCCATGCTGGGTCGCCGCTACGCCGCGGTGACCGGTGGACCGTTGTACCTCGACGGTGTGGCATTGCCACCGCTGGAACCGGGCAAGCTCGCCGACTCCATGATCGGATTCGGCGCCTTCAACCTCGACTCGGCGGGTCGCATCCCCGGCCAGTTCCGGTTCGACCTGCTCGGTGCACTGAGCCGGTTGTCCTCGCGGGTGCGGATGCACGGCGCCACCGGCATCGACCTGGCGTTCACCGCCTCGGGGGTGCTCGGCGGCGCGGTCGTGTTCGGGCACCATCCGTGGGACAACGCGGCCGGGGTCGCGCTGGTGCGCGCCGCGGGTGGCGTGGTCACCGACCTCGCGGGCGCGCCGTGGACGATCACGTCCGGTTCGGTGCTGGCCGCCGCGCCGGGCGTGCACGAAGAACTGCTGGAAATGATTTGCACCGTCAGCGAAGAAGAACGAGGGTGAACCCCATGACACCGCGTACCGACGAACGACCCGGCACCACCGCGCCGAGCACCTTGGCGGTCCGCGTGATCCCGTGTCTGGATGTCGACGCGGGTCGCGTGGTCAAGGGCGTCAACTTCCAGAACCTGCGCGACGCGGGCGATCCGGTGGAACTGGCCGCGACCTACGACGCTCAGGGCGCCGACGAACTGACCTTCCTCGACGTTACCGCCTCCACCGGTGACCGCGGCACCATGCTCGACGTGGTGACCCGCACCGCCGAACAGATCTTCATCCCGCTCACCGTCGGCGGTGGGGTACGCACGGTCGAGGATGTCGACCGGCTGCTGCGCGCCGGCGCGGACAAGGTATCGGTGAACACCGCCGCCATCGCACGCCCCGAGGTGCTGTTCGAGATGTCGCAACGCTTCGGCGCCCAGTGCATCGTGCTCTCGGTCGACGCGCGCACCGTGCCCGACGGTCAGCCCGACACCCCGTCCGGCTGGGAGGTCACCACCCACGGCGGCAAGCGTGGCACCGGCATCGACGCTGTCGAATGGGCCGTCCGCGGCGCCGAACTCGGTGTGGGCGAGATCCTGCTGAACTCGATGGACGCCGACGGCACCAAGGCCGGTTTCGACCTGCCGATGATCACTGCCGTGCGCGCCGCGGTGCGCGTTCCGGTGATCGCCAGCGGCGGCGCGGGCGCGGTCGACCACTTCCCGCCCGCTGTCCACGCGGGCGCCGACGCGGTCCTCGCCGCGAGCGTCTTCCACTTCGGCGACCTCACCATCGGCCAGGTGAAGAACGCGATGCGCGCGGACGGCATCACCGTCCGCTGACACCGGTTGCGGTGGCCAGCCGAATTCACCTGGCGCCGAACGAATTCGGCGTCACAGCACGATGATCCGACGGAACGCATCGACCGAGCGCCAACGGTGAGCTGGTCGCAGGCAATGGAATCATCGTGCGTGGATCGCGATGATCTCCGTTGCCGCCGACGTTGATGCGGGGATGAGCATCGGAATCGCGTTGTCCCCGTTCGTCCTCGACAACTCCGCCAACGCCGTGGACACGGCCGTCGACCTGGGCGGAGTCGCCGCCGAGGTCGGGCTGAGTTCGGTGTGGTTGGGACAGGCCTTCAGTAGTGACGCGATCGTGTTGGCGGCGTTGATCGGTCGGTCGGTGCCCGGGATCGAAGTGGGGACGTCGGTCGTTCCGGTGCCGGGCAGGCATCCGCTGCTGGTGGCCGGTCAGGCGCAGACCGCGCAGGCGGCGACCGGTGGACGGTTCGTGCTGGGGTTGGGGCTCGGCGCTCGGTCGCTGTCCGAACGCGCGTTCGGTGGGCCGTTCGACCGGCCCGGCCTCCGGCTGCGTGAATTCCTCACGGCGCTGCGGTCGATTCTCGACACCGGTGCAGTGGACTTCCGCGGTGAGACGGTGACCGCCGCCAGTCCGATGCCCGCGGCGGTGGCGGGTGCCGACCCGACAGTGCCGGTGCTGGTCGCGGCCATGGGGCCGCAGGCGCTGCGAGCCACCGGCGAACTGGCCGACGGCACGTTGCCCTTCCTGGTCGGTCCCGAGGCGCTGGCCGAACACATCGTCGCGCCGTTGACCGCCGCCGCGACGGCCGCGGGCAGGCCGCACCCCCGCATCGTGGCGATGGTGCCCGGCGTCGTGACCGCCGACGTCGCCGCGGCCCGGAGCATCGCCGAGACGAAAACCGCCTTCTACGACACGATTCCGTCGTACCAGCGAGTGGTCGCGCTGTCGGGCGCCCAGCGGGCCGCCGAACTCGTGGTGATCGGCGACGAGGAGACGGTCGCCGCCCGCGTGGCCGACTACTTCGCCGCGGGCGCCACCGATGTGGTGTTCTCCCAGACCGACCTCACCACACCCGAGGATCAGCAGCGCACCTGGCGGCTGCTCGGTGAGCTCAATCGCGCCCGCTGATCTGGCGTCACAACCCCATCTCGGCGGCGATGATCGTGCGCAGCACTTCGCTGGTGCCACCCACGATCCGATCGATGCGGTGGTCGGCGTAGAGGCGGGCGATGGGGGAGTCCGCGAGATAGCCGACCCCGCCGTGCAATTGGAGGCAGCGGTCGATCACCCGCCCGGCCGACTCGGTGCAGAACAGCTTCGCCGAGGCCGCGTCGGCGGGGGTCAGGTCGCCGCGGTCGTGGGCGGCGAGCGCGCGGTCGACCACCGCCTCGATCGCGTCGACCTCGGCCCGGCAGGCGGCCAGCTCGAACGTGGTGTTCTGGAAGCTCGCCACCGAGTGGGTGAACGCGGTGCGCTCGGCGGTGAAGCTGTGCGCGAAACGCACCGCGGCCCTGGCCTGCGCGTGGGCGCCGACGGCGATGGTGAGCCGTTCGCGTGGCAGCTGTGCGGCGAGATGGTCGTCGCCACGGTGCGCGGCACCGAGCCGATCGGTCACCGGCACCCGCACATCGGTGAAGGTGAGTTGAACTATGTCGCAGACCTTTCGGCCGAGAGTGTCGAGGGCGCGCCCGACGCGGTAGCCGGGGGCGGCGCTGTCGACGACCAGCAGGGACAGGCCGTAGGTGGGGTCGTCCGCGCTCGGGGGCGCGGTACGCGCGCACACGATGACGCGGTCGGCGTGCACGCCCCCGATGACGTAGGTCTTCGAACCGTTGAGCAGGTATTCGCTGCCGTCCAGCGACAGGGGCGCGGTGGTACGCATGCCCGACGGCTCCGTACCGGTGCCGGGTTCGGCGACCGCGAGCGCGAACATCGTTTCGCCGGT
This sequence comes from Nocardia sp. NPDC055165, assembly GCF_053606985.1. Lineage (NCBI taxonomy): Bacteria > Bacillati > Actinomycetota > Actinomycetes > Mycobacteriales > Nocardiaceae > Nocardia > Nocardia sp. NPDC055165. Next base: position 30,038 of record NZ_JBSGSS010000022.1, on the reverse strand, counting down.
GACGAATCCGGGCAACCAGCGCTGCCGCTGTTCGGCGGTCGCCAGGTCGTTGATCAGGGGCAGACAGCGGGACACGTGGGCGCTGGAGCCGCCGAAAGACACCGCGGCGCGCGCGATCTCCTCGGTGAGCACCGCCCGGTACCGGAACGAGTCCAGGCCGCATCCGCCGTGTTCGACGGGCGCCTCCATGCCGAGGATCCCGAGTTCGCCCAGCCGGTAATAGAATTCGCGCGGCACCAGTCCGTCGTCGTACCACTTGCCGAAACTCGGCACGACCTCGGCATCGATGAACGCGCGCATCGCCGCACGGAAGGCGCGGTGCTCGGCATCGAAAACTGTTCTGCGCATGGGGAATCCTTACCGGCCGGAAACGGCCACGAGCCGGCCCGCCCGACGCGGTGATCGGGTGGGCCGGCGAGACGGCGGTGCGTACTACTTCGGCGGTGTGGGGACCGCGGGGTCCTTGCAGTAGGCGCCGAGTTCGGCCGGGCACGGCGCGAGAATGGTCGAGAAGTACTGGTAGGCCGAGAACAGCGCCAGCGGACCGCCGACGGTGACCAGACCGATCATCGTGCCGACCGCACCGAGCGTGGCCGCGCCGAGCACGCAACCGGCCACGGTGGCGCCGACCCACGGCACCAGCAGCACGATCACCGGGCTGGCGATGGTGGCGCCCGCGGCACCGCCGACCAGGCAACCGATGCCACCGCCGACCACCGCGCCGACGATGGCCGCCACGGCGCCACCGACGCCGAGGCGCTGGCTGAGAACCCCGAGCGCGGCCTGATCGCGCGGGGTGAAGGACTCGGCGATCTGCTGCGCGGCCACGTCCTGGGTGATCAGGTTCGTCGCCGGGGCCACCGGAGTGCCGCCCTCCTTGGACGGGGTCAGGGTCGCGGTTCCGCCGTCGACGGTGGCGGCGATCGGGAACACCTTGTCGTCCATGCGGTAGGTCAGCGGCAGGGCGGCGACCGGGGTGCCGGCGCCGGTGGTGAGCACGAGCTGGCCGTCGACGACCTGCAGCTTGCCGTCGGTGGACAGCACCGCGGAGTCACCCTGCCTACTCACCTCGTAGCGCACCTCGGTCTGTGGTGCGGGATCGGCGTTGCCGGTCCCGGTACTGACACACAGGGCCAATGCGGTCATCGCCGCCGTGGCCAGAGTGGTTGACATCTTCATCTGTGATCCTCATCGATCGGGGTACTTCGGACGAGCCGCGCACGCTGGGACGCGCTGCGCAACGAGGGAGGGGGTGGCTACTTGCCCGCGGTGTCGATCAGACCGCCGTCGGTGAGCGACCAGTGCTCGCCGACGAAGGTCTGGATGCCGACCGCTTCGAGCGGATAGCCGTCGTTCGCACCGGTTTTCATCGCGATGCCCGGCAGCATCAGGTCGGCGGAGACGTTGTCCAGCGAGCGCATCGCGTCGCGCAGGCCCTCGCGGGTCGGGCACTTCGCCGCGTCCATGGTCTTGCGGAAGCTCTCGGCCATCGTCCATCCGGCCATCGCGTGCTGGTTCTCGGGATCGGCGCCGGGGGCGTACTGCGTCAGCTTGGACCGGTAGGTCTGCATGCCCGCGTCCGTGGCCCAGCGCGGATCGGCCGCGTCCTTGAGGAACGCCGCGGTCACCGTGCCCTGGACGTTGGGCAGCCCCACCGGGCGCAGGGTGGCCATGGTGTTGGAGACCACGGCGAGTACGTGCAACGGATTCCAGTCAGCGTTGCGCACGTCGGCGGCCAGCGCCTGCGAGGCGAACTTCGGGGTCGAGAAGTTCAGCAGCACATCGGCTTTGGAGTTGGCGAGGTTGCGCACCTGGGCATCGACGGTGGGGTCGGTGACCTCGAAGCTCTGTTCGGCGATCACCTTCACCCCGCTGCCCGCGACGCCCTCGGTGAACGCCGCGAGGAGGTCCTTGCCGAAGTCGTCGTTCTGGTAGAGCACCGCCACGGTGGCGTTGGGCCGCTGCGCTTTCACGTACTGCGCGTAGGCCAGCCCCTCGGTGCGGTAGCTGGGCTGCCAGCCGATGGTCCACGGGTGCTCGGTGCCGGCACCGAATTTGTTCGCCCCGGTGGCGACGAAGACCTGGGGCACCTTGCGCTGGTTGAGGTAGTCGGTGACCGCCGAAGAGGTTGCCGTGCCGAGGGTTTGGAAGACCGCGAACACCTGGTCCTGTTCGACCAGGCGACGGGTCTCTTCGACCGTCTTCGGCGGCTGGTAGCCGTCGTCGCGGACGATGTACTCGACCTTGCGTCCATCGATGCCGCCCTGCTCGGCGTTGATGTAGTCGAAGTAGGCCTTGGCGCCCTTGGGGACCTCGCTGTAGGCCGAGGCCGGACCCGACAGCGGGTACGCCCCGCCGAGTTTGATGGTGCTGTCGGTGATACCGGTGGTCTGTTGGCCCTGGCAGTCGCCTTGACCGACGGAGCCGGTCTCCTCGCCACGACCACCACACGCGGTGAGGGTCGCGAGAAGCGCGGCCGTCACACCGATGGAGCGGATTGCCCTAGTGCGCATGAGTTTTCCCTTTCCGGACACGATGTCCGAGCCATTGCGTCCACTGGGTGGCCAGGCCGGCCAAACCCTTCGGCGCGAGGTACATGACCGCGATGATCAGCAGTCCGAAGATGACGCCGGGTGCGGCCTGGTTGACGTCCTGGGCGAAACTGGGCACGAACATCACGAACAGTCCGCCCAGCAGCGGGCCCCAGGTGGTGCCGAGCCCGCCGACGACCAGTCCGGCCAGCAGCGTGATCGACAGCGTCAGCGCGAAGGAGTCGGGCGAGACGAACGCGATCACCCAGGTGTAGACACAGCCGGCCACACCGGCCAGCAGCGCGCTCCAGGCGAAGGCGAGCGTCTTGTAGTGCGCCAGGTTCACCCCGAGCACCTCGGCGGCGATCTCGTTGTCGCGCATCGCGTGCAGGGCCCGCCCGACTCGCGAGCGCAGCATTCCGGCGACCAGCACGAAGCCGATCACGGTGGTGGCCAGGGCCAGGAAATACAGCCACTGGTCCTCGGCGAGGCCGGTCCACGCGGGCGGCACCGGCTTGTCGACAACGAGTCCCATCGAGCCGCCGGTCAGGTCGTCGAACCGCTTGAGCAGGGGGACCAGGAAGATCGCGATGGCCAGGGTGACCAGCGCCAGGTACAGCCCGCGCAGTCGCAACGCCGGGACGCCGAGGGCGAAACCGAGTACGAAGGTGATGGCCGCGGCGATCGGGATGGTCGCGAAATACGGTACGTCCCAGCGCTGCATCGCGATCGCGGCGGTGTAGGCGCCGACCGCGAAGAACGCACCGTGGCCCAATGAGATCTGGCCGGTGTGACCGACCAGCAGGTTCAGCCCGAGCAGGGTGACCGCGTAGATCATCGCCATGGCCAGCTGGAAGGTGTGGAACGGCACCAGCTGGAACGGGGCCGCGCAGGCGAGCAGCAGTAGCGCTGCCGTCGCGAGCAGTGGCCACCGGATGGCACTGATACGAGCTGAGACGGAAGTATTCTGTGGGACAGCCAGTGTCGTGGTCACTGGCTTTTCGGTGAGTTTCACTTCGCTCATACTCTTTCCACCGCCGCGTGTCCGAACAGACCTTGCGGGCGCAGCAAGAGCACGCCCAGGATGATCACCAGCGGCACGCCGATCTTGAGTTCGGTGCCGATCGCGTCGACGTAAGCGCCGGTGAGGGTTTCGGCGACGCCGACGATCAGACCGCCCGCCACCGCGCCGCCGGGGGAGTCGAACCCGCCCAGCGTCGCCGCCGCGAAGGCGTAGATGAGGACTCCGCCCATCATGTTGGGTTCGAGGAACAGCAGCGGCGCCGACAGCACGCCTGACACCGCCCCGACCAGCGCGGCCAGTCCCCAGCCGAGCGCGAGCACGGTGCCGACCCGGATACCGACGAGTTTGGCCGACTGCGGGTTACACGCCACGGCACGCATGGCGAGCCCGATCCTGGTGTAGCGGAACAGCAGATACAGCAGCGCCATGACCACGCCGACGACGAGCAGGACGCCGAGACTGCCGTAGCCCACACTCAGCCCGCCACCACGCAGAGCCCCCTCCGGGAAGGGATTCGGGAACGATTTGGTCTGATACGACCAGATCCAGCCCGCGGTGGCGTGGATGGTGAAGAACAGTCCGACGGTGACGATCACCAGGGTGATCTCGGGTGCGCCCTCGACCGGCCGGATCACCACTCGTTCGATCAGCATGCCGCCGGCGAACGAAATGGCGAGAGTGAGGATCAGCGCCGCCCAGAACGGCATGATCTGGCTCAGCTGCCAGGCCAGGAACGCCGAGAACATGGCCAGCTCACCCTGGGCGAAATTGACGATCCCGGTGAATCGGTAGATGAGCACCAGTGCCAGCGCGAGACCCGCGTAGATCGCGCCCGCGGACAGACCCTCGACGAGTTGCTGCAGGAATTCGATCACGGCTTCACCTGGATTCCCAGGTAGGAGCGGGTGACCTGCTCATCGGCCCTGATCTGCTCGGCGGTGCCCGACAAGACGATGCGCCCGGTTTCCAGGACGTGCGCCTGCTGGGCGACACCGAGCGCCAGGTGGGCGTTCTGTTCGACGACGATCACCGTGGTGCGTTCCTCCTCGTTGATGGTGGCGACGATCCCGAACAACTCCTGGGTGACCAGCGGTGAGAGGCCGAGTGAGGGTTCGTCGAGCAGCAGCATGCGTGGCCGCAGCATCAGCGCCCGGCCGATGGCGAGCATCTGCTGCTGGCCGCCGGACAGGCCGCCCGCGGCGTCGCGTTGTTTGTCGCGCAGGATCGGGAAGTAGTCGTAGACGCGGCGCAGGTCGGTTTCGACGGCGGCGCGGTCACGGCGGGGGTAGGCGCCCAGGCGCAGGTTCTCTTCGACGGTGAGCGGGGCGAAGGTACCGCGCCCCTCGGGAACATGGGCCACGCCGAGGCGCGCCATCGATTCCGGTGCGCGACCCGATACTTCGTCACCGTCGAGGAGCAGGCTGCCGCGAACCTTGATCATCCCGCACAGGGCGCGCAGCAGGGTGGTCTTGCCGGCGCCGTTGGGGCCGAGGATCGCGCACACGGTGCCCTGCTGGACCGAGAAGCTGACGCCGTGCAGGACTTTCGCCGCACCGTAACCGGCATGCAGATCGGTGACCGTCAAGAACGCGTCGTCGGCCGTCGGCCAGTGCTCGCTCATGCCGAAGCCCCCAGATAGGCGCGAATGACGGCCGGATCCTGCTGTACCGCTTCGGGTTCGCCCTCGGCGATCACCTGGCCGAACTCGAGGCAGATCACCCGATCGCAGGTGCCCATCACGAAACCCATGTGGTGTTCGACGACGATCACGGTCAGCGCGAGGTCGGCTTGCAGGGTGCGCAGGCGGTGAGCGAATTCGTCGACTTCTCCGTGGCTCAAGCCGTTCACGGGTTCGTCGAGCAGCAGCAGTTGTGGCCGCACCGCCAGCGCTCTGGCGAGTTCGATGCGTTTGAGGGTGCCGAAAGGCAGACCGGAAGCCGGGTGGTCGGCGACCGCGGTCAGGTCGAGGCGCTCGAGCAGTTCATCGGCTTCGGCGCGCAGCACCTTTTCCTCCCTGCGGATCTTCGGCAACCGCAGTCCGGCTGACACGAAGCCCGCGCAGGCTCGGTGGTGCGCACCCACGAGGACGTTCTCGCGCACCGAGAGACGGGGGAACAGGCCCAGGTTCTGGAAAGTGCGGGCGATGCCGAGCGCGGCCAGCGCGTCGGGCCGCACCGTGGACAGATCGGTGTCGAGGTAACGCATGGTGCCCGACGTCAGCCGGTTGCGCCGGGTCATGCAGTTGAACAGGGTGGTCTTGCCTGCGCCGTTGGGTCCGATCAGGCCGACCATCTCGCCGGAAGCGACCGTGAACCCGACGTCCTGTAAAGCGGTGATACCGCCGAAGCGCACCGTCAGGTTGGTTATCTCGAGCATGCGACGAACACTAAGACCGCAGGTCGGAGCCCACATCGGACGTTGTGGACCAAGAACTCGACCGGTGCTCGTCCGCTGCGGACAGTGTGACGTGGTTGACACTGTGAGCGCGCGCATGCACACTCCCGGAACATGTCAGCTGGATCACGTTTATCCGTTTCGACCGAGTCTGATCAGGTGCGGGCCGAGCGTCACCGGATAGCGGGTGCGGCGTACGACCACGCCGATGAGATCGCCGACGACGTGATGGCCAAGATCCGCGCCGAGCTGCCCGGCTACGCCACCGCGGGCCCCGGTCTGCTCGACGATGTGCACGATCAGCTCGCCCGGCTGAGCCGCACCGGGCTCGGCGCCTTGCTCGAGCACCGACGTGTCTGCCCGTCCGACGTCGCCTACGCGCGGCAGGCGGCGGCGCGACGGGCCCGCACCGGGCTGCCGCTGGTCGACTACATCGCGGCGTTTCGCCTCGGCCAGCGTGCCATCTGGAAAACGCTGCTCGCGCACGCGGGCGATTCCGAGGCAGGTCAGGCGGCCGTGCTGTCGCTGGCGGGGCCGCTGGCCCGCTACACCGATCTGATCAGCACCCAGGCCACCGACGCGTATCTGGAGTTCCAGCAGTACGTGGCCGCCGAATCCGGGCGCGACTCGCAGGCGCTGATGGACGCGCTGCTCGACGGTGCGCTGCCGGCGAGCGGTCCGCATCTGTCGGTGGCCACCGCGCACGGAATCGGGGCCGAACGTACCGCGCCGGTGGTGGTGATCACCGCGGTCGTGCTCGATCGGGCGGAACGCAACGAGGATTCGTCCGAAAGACTCGGTCAGGCAAGGCAATTGGTGTCCGCGGCGATGGCTCGGTGCACGGTCAACGGATTGCGGACGCTGTCGGTGGTCCGCGGATCCGAGATCGTCGCCGTGCCCGCGCTCGGTGCGGGCGACGCCGCCGACGGATTGTGCGAGCGGCTGCGCGTGATGCGCGACGAGCTGGGCGCCGAGGGCCTCACGTTGGCCGTCGGGGTGAGCACCGCGGTCACCGAGGTCGCCCAGATTCCACGTGCCTACCGGCAGGCGCAGGCCGCGCTCGAGCTCCTGCCCGAAGGCGGCGGGGTACTCGCGTTACCGCAGCTCACGCCCTTCAAATATCTGCTCCTGCGCGCCGATGACACCACCCGTCAGCTGGTGGACCCCCGCATCGGGAGCGCACTGGCCGAGGACCGCGTTCGTGGCGGGACATTGGCCGAGACGATCCGCGCGTTCGCCGCCGCCGACATGAATCTGCGCGAAGCCGCCGACACCCTCCACATCCACCTCAATACGGCCAAGTACCGGCTCGGCCGGATCCAGGAACTCACCGGTCGCAATGTGCGCAGCGTGAACGACCTGGTGGAACTGCTGGTGGCCATCGAACTGGCTGCTGTTATAAACGAGGCATGAGCCTCGACCCCGCCATCGCCGCCCGCCTCAAGCGCACCGAGGACGGACTGATCGCCGCGATCGCACAGGAAAAGGCCACCGGCGACGTGCTGATGATGGCCTGGATGGACGACGAGGCGCTGGCCCGCACGCTGGAAACCCGCAAGGCGACCTACTATTCGCGTTCGCGTCAGCAGTACTGGGTCAAGGGCGAGACCTCCGGGCACACCCAGTACGTGCACGAGGTGCGCCTGGATTGCGACGGCGACACGCTGCTGCTGATCGTCGATCAGGAGGGCGCGGCCTGCCACACCGGCACTCACACCTGCTTCGACACCGACGTACTGCTCGCCATCGGCTAGTCGCCGTCTTCGACGAGGATCCGGTTCAGCCGGTCGGACAGGGATTCCCCGAGTACCGCGAGTTGCGCGGTCTGCTGATCGGTGAGACCGTCCAGAACGAGCCTGCGTACGGCGTCCACGTAGCCGGGGGCCGCCTCGATCACCTTCTCGAAACCGGCGTCGGTGAGAACCGCGTACACCCCGCGTCGGCCCGCGGTGGTGTCGCGGCGCACCCAGCCGATGCGTTCCAGCTTCGAGACCACATGCGAGAGTCGCGATAGCGACGCATTTGCCTTGTGGGCGAGATCACTCAGTTGCAGCCGGTGTCCCGCCTCCTCGGAGAGCAGGCTGAGTACCCGGAACTCGAAATGGGTGAGGCCGGACTCGCGCTGCAACCGGGTGTCCAGTGCGCCGGGAATCCGGGTCATGAGCGCGACGATCGCCTGCCATGCGCGTTGTTCGACGGGGTCGAGCCACTGAGTCATCGCCGGTACTGCCTCGCGGCCGGACGGCGGACATGGTGGAGTGAGGCGCGCACACGAAAGAGTTTGCCACGACGTCGCTGTGGCGTCCGGGAGTTGGCGGTGGTCGTGAGGTCACTCACATCACCGCGGGGTGCGGGCGAGGGCTACCGATCGCCGGTCATCGGCGGCGTAGCGGGCGCCGGTTCCTGCGCCGCGGCCTTGGCGGCCTTGTGACGGCTGAATCCACGCTTGCCCATCAGCGCGATCACCAGCGCGAACACCACCGCCGCGATGATGGCGCCGACCAGGCAGGCGCCGCGGAACGCCGGCGCGTCGACGTCCAGAATTCGCTGACCCGCGTGTGCGGCATTGTTGCCGCCGAGCACGATCGTCAACGTCATCAGATTCGGCAGCGAGCAGGCCAGCGCGACGATCACCGCCGCGCCCGCCATGAACTTGCCGCCCTTGCGCTTCCACACCCGCACCGCGAATATCAGCAGCAACAGCGGCAGCAAGGTGAACACGAAGCCGTACACCAGCCCCCACCAGATGCCCGAGCTGAAACTGCCGTGCACGGTGTTGGCCAGCCGCTGTGCCCACCACCGGGGGATGAACGAGGACAGGATGAAGTAGGCGGCCACCAGCACCACCACCGTGGCGAGGGTCATGATCGCCCGGTTACGCCATACGACGGCCGTGGGCTTCTGACCGCTCGACTGCACCTCGCCGGTTGTCATCTGCCCAGCGTAAGTGCGTCGAGGTCGCCGGGCGCCGATCCGCCGCCCGGCGATTCGCCGACCGGTACTACTCGGGAGTGATGCTGCGCTTGCGCAGGAAGGCCAGCGCTTCGTCGGCATGCACGGCCGCCCGCAGCTCACCGGTGACGATCTCGAGAATCGTGCGGTCGGTGTCGATGATGAAGGTGTGTCGCTTGACCGGGGCGAGTTTGCCCAGCAGTCCACGCTTCACGCCGAACGCGGCGGCGACCGCGCCGTCGCTGTCGGACAGCACCGGGTAGTCGAGGCGCTGCTTGGTGGCGAAACCGGCCTGCACCTCGGTGCTGTCGGTGCTGATACCGACACACGAGGCGCCCAGCGCGGCGAACTCGCCGCTCAGATCACGGAAGTGGCAGGCCTCGGCGGTGCACACCGGAGTGTTGGCGGCGGGGTAGAAGAAGAGCACCACCGGTCCGTCGGCGAGCAAGCCGTCGAGCGAGCGGAGCTGGGCGGACTGATCGGGGAGCTCGAATTGCGGAGCGCGCTGGCCTGGCTGCATGCCCAGACAGTAACGACCGGCGGCCGAGTAAGGAAGATCCCCGTTCGCGTCCACGAACGGGGATCTGGGGTCCTATTGCCCGAGCAGTGCCGCGATGTCGGGATTGCGGATCTGCATCACGTCGAGGATGCCGTGCGCGCGCAAGAGTGGTTCCAGCTCGCGGATGCGATCGCTGTGCCCGGCGTACTCGTCGGGGAAATTCTTCTTGTCGAGGTCCTGGATGGCCTTGGCGTAGGTGACGAACGAATTGATCGCGCTCGTCGCCACCGCCTGCTGGCCGGGACCGAAGTGCTGCTGCGACGGGACGGCCAGCCGGCCGTCCTGTGCGCCCTGCTGCGAGGGGTACACCATTGCTCCTCTCGGAAAGGGGATTACCGCATGCGACATGGAACGCGCGCGAGTGTAGTGATGCCGGTCACCGCCCGATTCGGCGCGGGGTCGGGTCCGCGCGCGTCGGCGACGGCACGCCTGGGATGATGGGCCCATGCAGGGCGCGTCGACACCAACCACCACGACCCGCGAACAGTTCCGGCTGCTCGCCGCCGAGCACCGGGTCGTCCCGGTGACCCGAAAGGTGCTGGCGGACTCCGAAACTCCGCTCTCGGCCTACTCCAAACTGGCCGGCGACCGGCCGGGCACCTTCCTGTTCGAATCCGCGGAGAACGGGCGCTCGTGGTCGCGCTGGTCGTTCATCGGCGCGGGCAGCCCGTCGGCACTGACCGTGGTCGACGGCGAAGCCGCCTGGCTCGGCACGGTGCCCGTCGACGCACCCACCGGCGGTGACCCGCTGCGCGTGCTGCACGACACCCTCGAACTGCTGCGCACCGAACGGCTGCCCGGGCTGCCGCCGCTCACCGGCGGCATGGTCGGCTTTCTCGGCTACGACGCGGTGCGCCGGATCGAACGTCTGCCCGAGCTCGCCACCGACGATCTGCGGCTGCCCGAACTGGTCCTCATGCTGGCCACCGATCTGGCCGCGTTCGACCACCACGAAGGCGCGATCACCCTCATCGCCAACGCGGTGAACTGGGACGGCACCGACTCCCGGGTCGACGAGGCCTACGACGACGCGCTCGCCCGGCTCGACCGGATGACCGCCGCGCTGGCGACCCCCGCGCCCTCCACGGTATCGATCTTCGGCCAGCCCGAACCGCAGTTCCTGCGCAGGCGCACCACTGAGGAATTCGGTACCGGCGTGCGCCGCCTGATCAAGGAGATCGAGGCGGGTGAGGCGTTCCAGGTGGTGCTCTCGCAGCGCTTCGAAATGGACTACACCGGCTCCCCGCTGGCGGTCTACCGCATGCTGCGGGCCTCGAACCCGAGTCCGTACATGTATCTGATGCACATCCCCGACGGCGAGGGCGGCACCGCGTTCTCGATCGTCGGCTCGAGTCCCGAATCGCTGGTCACCGTGAAAGACGGGGTAGCCACGACACACCCGATCGCGGGCACCCGCTGGCGTGGCGAGAGCGCCGAGGACGACATCCTGCTCGAGAAGGACCTGCTGGCCGACGAGAAGGAGAACGCCGAGCACCTGATGCTCGTCGACCTCGGTCGCAACGATCTGGGCCGGGTCTGCCGTCCCGGCACGGTGAAGGTGACCCAGTACCGCCACGTCGAGCGGTACAGCCACGTGATGCACCTGGTCTCGACGGTGTCCGGGCAGCTCGCCGAGGGCAAGATCGCACTCGACGCGGTGCGTGCCTGCTTCCCCGCCGGCACGTTGTCGGGTGCGCCGAAGGTACGGGCGATGGAACTGATCGAGGAGCTGGAACCGACCCGGCGCGGCGTCTACGGCGGCGTGGTCGGCTACCTCGACTTCGCCGGCGACGCCGACACCGCCATCGCCATCCGCACCGCCCTGCTCAAGGACGGCACCGCCTACGTCCAGGCGGGCGCGGGCGTGGTCGCCGACTCCGATCCGGTCTACGAGGACACCGAGGCCCGCAACAAGGCCATGGCGGTGCTCAAGGCGATCGCGGCGGCGCAGACCCTGCGCACCTACGAAGGCGGGGACCTGTGACGGCCACGCCCGGAGCAGACCACACCGATTCCGTCGACCCGGCGGACTCCTCGAACGACGGCCCGAACTCGTCCGCCGCACGTCCCGCCGACGCGGCGAGCGTGCAGGCCGACCATTCCGCCAGAGCCACGGCGGCGAAGCCGATCGTGCCGGTTGTGTTGCTCGCGCTGGCGGCAGCGGGGCTGTGGGCGTCTTCGCGGATGACGTGGGTGACGGTGTACTCGGCCGACGGCCTCACCGAACCGCGCACCGACGACCTCAACGGTGGTGTGTGGTTCGGCGCGCTCACCCCGCTCGCGCTGGTGCTGGTCGCCTCGATCGCGGCGGTGTTCGCGGTCAAGGGTGTGCTGCGGCAGTTGCTCGGGGTAGTGATCTCGGTCGTGGCCGCGGCCGCCGCGGTGCCGGGGTTCGCGCTGGCCGTCGGCGCGGGCAGGACCGCCGACCGGGCGGGCACGCTGGCCGAGCTGCCGGTGCGCGCGGTGGTCAGCTCCGCCGACACCCACCTGGGTCCCGCGATCCTGTCGATCGTCGCGGCGAGCCTGGCACTGGCCGCGGGCATCCTGCTCACCCGGCGCACCGGCGAACGCACCGAGGAGGTCTCCGACCGATACGACAACCCGGTGTTCCGCAAGGCCGACGCCAGCGCCGCGGTGAGCAAGCAGAACGCGGAGACCGGATCTGCGGCGCCGCTGTCGGACCGGGTGCTGTGGGACGCGCTCGACGCGGGCACCGACCCGACCGATACCCCGGACACTCCCGGCGCCGACCGCGGTCCGGCCGGGGAGAACAAGTGACCGGCAGCACCCCCGCCGCAGTGACACGCGCGGCGGGCATTTATTCTTTACCAGCATCGGTGAGACAGCGCCCGAGGGGACTCTCGGGCGAGAAGTGCGTCTCCCCAGAAAGGATTCGAGCCAGATGACGGTACTCGACTCGATTCTCGACGGGGTCCGAGCGGATGTTGCCGCTCGCGAAGCCCTCCTCGATTTTCAAGCGATCAAAGCTGCTGCCGCCGCGGTCAAGGGACCGCTGGACGCACACGCCGCGCTGCACGAGGACGGAATCGGTGTCATCGCGGAAGTGAAGCGAGCCAGCCCCTCCAAGGGCGCGCTCGCCGACATTCCCGATCCCGCCGTGCTGGCCAAGGCCTACGAAGACGGGGGCGCGCGCATCATCAGCGTGCTCACCGAGGGCCGCCGCTTCGGTGGATCGCTCGACGATCTCGACGCCGTGCGCGCCGCCGTGAACATCCCGGTGCTGCGCAAGGACTTCGTCGTCGGCCCGTACCAGATCCACGAGGCCCGTGCCCACGGCGCCGATGTGATCCTGCTGATCGTGGCCGCGCTCGAACAGGACGTGCTCGCCTCGCTGATCGACCGCACCGAATCCCTCGGCATGACCGCCCTGGTGGAGGTGCACACCGAGGAAGAGGCCGATCGCGCCCTCGAAGCCGGTGCGACGGTGATCGGCATCAACGCGCGCAACCTCAAGACCCTCGAGGTCGACCGCGATGTGTTCGCGCGGATCGCGCCCGGCCTGCCCTCGGAGGTCATCCGGGTGGCCGAGTCCGGTATCCGCGGCACCGCCGACCTGCTGGCCTACGCCGGTGCGGGCGCCGATGCCGTGCTCGTCGGCGAAGGCCTGGTGACCAGCGGTAACCCGCGTTCGGCCGTGTCCGAACTGGTGACCGCCGGCACGCACCCGTCCTGCCCGAAGCCGGCCCGACGGAGCATCCGGTGACGGTGCTTCCCCCGGCGAGCGCCGGTGTCGCCCAGCACTCCGAGTACGAACCCGACGCGGGCGGCCACTTCGGCGTATACGGCGGACGGCACGTCCCCGAGGCGCTGATGGCCGTGATCGAAGAGGTCACCGCCGAGTACGACAAGATCCGCACCGATCGCGGCTTCCTCGACGAGCTCGACCGGCTGCAGCGCGACTACACCGGCCGTCCGTCGCCGGTGTTCGAATGCACCCGGTTGGCCGCGCACGCGGGTGGCGCGCGGATCTTCCTCAAGCGTGAGGACCTCAACCACACCGGCTCGCACAAGATCAACAATGTGCTCGGTCAGGCGTTGCTCGCCAAGCGGATGGGCAAGACACGCGTCATCGCCGAGACCGGAGCGGGCCAGCACGGCGTCGCGACGGCTACCGCGTGCGCGCTGCTCGGCCTCGACTGCGTGGTCTACATGGGTGCGGTCGACACCGCCCGCCAGGCGCTCAACGTGGCCCGCATGCGGCTGCTCGGCGCCGAGGTGATCCCGGTGACCTCGGGTTCGCAGACGCTCAAGGACGCGATCAACGAGGCGTTGCGCGACTGGGTGACCCACGCCGACGACACGTTCTACTGCTTCGGCACCGCCGCCGGTCCGCACCCGTTCCCGCTGCTGGTCCGTGATTTCCAGCGCGTGATCGGCTTGGAGGCGCGCGAGCAGATCCAGCTTCCGGCGCAAGCGGGCAGGCTGCCCGACGCCGTCGTGGCCTGCGTGGGCGGCGGTTCCAACGCCATCGGCATCTTCCATGCCTTCATCCCCGATGCGGGCGTGCGCCTCGTCGGTTTCGAGGCGGCCGGTGACGGCGTCGAAACCGGGCGCCACGCCGCCACCTTCACCGGTGGCACGCCCGGTGCGTTCCAGGGCGCCTACTCGTACCTGTTGCAGGACGAAGACGGCCAGACCATCGAATCGCATTCGATCTCGGCCGGACTCGACTACCCGGGCGTGGGCCCCGAGCACGCCCACCTCAAGGACATCGGCCGCGCCGAATACCGGCCGATCACCGACACCGAGGCGATGGACGCGCTGCTGCTGCTCTCGCGCACCGAGGGCATCATCCCGGCGATCGAGTCCGCGCACGCGGTGGCGGGTGCGCTGAAGCTGGGCGTGGAGCTCGGCGAGGGCGCGGTCATCCTGGTCAACCTGTCCGGTCGCGGTGACAAGGACATGGACACGGCGGGGCGCTGGTTCGGTCTGTTCGACGACGATGCCGAGGAGCACCAACAGTGAGTCAGCAGTCGCGTCTTGCGAACACCTTCGCCGCGGCCCGCAGCGAGGGCCGGGCCGCCCTGATCGGCTATCTGCCCGCCGGTTATCCCGATCTCGCCGGCTCCATCGCCGCGTGCCGTGCGCTCGTCGAATCCGGCTGTGACATCGTCGAAGTCGGCGTCGCCTACTCCGATCCCGTGATGGACGGCCCGGTCATCCAGGCCGCCGCCGAGCAGGCGCTGCGCAGCGGGGTGCGGGTGCGCGATGTGTTCTCCGTCGTCGAGGCGATCGCCGATGCCGGTGGGCAGGCCGTGGTGATGAGCTACTGGAACCCGGTGCTCAAATACGGCGTCGACACCTTCGCCCGCGATCTCGCCGCGGCCGGTGGCGCCGGCATCATCACGCCGAACCTGATCCCCGACGAGGCCGACGACTGGTTCGTCGCCTCGGCCACGCACAATCTGGATCGCATCTTCCTGGTCGCGCCGTCGTCGACCGAAGAGCGTCTGGTCAAGACCCTCGAGGCCTCCCGCGGCTTCATCTACGCGGCCTCGACCATGGGTGTGACCGGTGCCCGCGACGCGGTCTCCTCGGCCGCGCCCGCGCTGTGCTCGCGCATCCGCGCGCACTCCGACATCCCGATCGGCGTCGGCCTCGGCGTGCGCTCGGGGGCGCAGGCCGCCGAGATCGCCGCGTACGCCGACGGCGTGATCGTCGGCTCGGCGCTGGTCTCGGCCGTGCCGGAGGGTCTCGACGCGGTGCGCGCACTGACGGCCGAACTGGCCGAGGGCGTGCGTTCGGCGACCGTTCGCTCCTAGCAGTTCGTACGATGGGCCCGGCCGCTGATCCGCGGCCGGGCCCATCGCTCGTCACCGGCCCGTCGTCCACCGTCCGGGTCGCGGCAACACGCCCGTAGGGCTCTCCACTAACGTGGGCCGGGTGAACTCAGTCCTGGCCTATATTCCGAGTCCGCCCCAGGGGGTCTGGCAACTCGGACCCTTCCCGCTGCGGGCATACGCACTGTTCATCATTCTCGGCATCGTCGTCGCCATCTGGTGGGGTGAACGCCGGTGGCGCGAGCGCGGTGGTCAGCCGGGCGCCGTGCTCGATGTCGCGATGTTCGCGGTGCCGTTCGGCCTGGTCGGCGGCCGGATCTATCACGTGGCCACCGACTGGCAGAAGTACTTCGGCGAGGGCAAGCATCCCGTCGAGGCGCTCTACATCTGGCAGGGTGGCCTCGGCATCTGGGGCGCGGTGTTCTTCGGCGCCATCGGTGCCTGGATCGGCTGCCGGATGTACAAGATCCCGCTGCCCGCGCTCGGCGACGCCGTCGCGCCCGCTGTGCTGCTCGCCCAGGCCATCGGCCGGCTCGGCAACTACTTCAACCAGGAGCTGTACGGGCGCGCCACCGAGCTCCCGTGGGGCCTGGAGATCTATGAACGGTTCGACCCGGAGACCGGCGCGCGGGACATGATGAACGGGGTGTCGACCGGGCGGGTGCTCGAGGTCGTGCAGCCGACGTTCCTGTACGAGCTCGTCTGGAACGTGCTGGTCGTCATCGGTCTGGTGCTGCTCGACAAGCGCTACAAGATCGGCCACGGACGACTGTTCGCGCTCTATGTCGCGGGCTACAGCTTCGGCCGGTTCTTCGTCGAGCTGCTGCGCAGCGACGAGGCCACCCATATCCTCGGCATCAGGATCAACTCGTTCACCTCCGCACTCGTCTTCCTCGGCGCCATGGCCTACTTCGCCTTGGCGACCAAGGGCCGCGAAACCCCGGCCCAGTTGCAGCCCGACGGTGAGCCGCGCCCCTGGCCGTGGCAGTTCTCCGCGCTGCGCGCCGCCGGTGCGGCCGACAACGCGGCGGCGACGACGGACTCCGAGACCGCGGCCGTCGACGTCACGAAGAAGGCGGATTCCGCTGAGGTGGACAAGGATTCGGCAGAAGCGGATGTCGTGTCCGAATCTGTCGGCGCCGCCGACGCGAAGGATGTCACCGACGCGAAGAAATCCTGATCCACGACAGTTTTCGTGGAATCGGCGGGCGTCCGGCAACATTGCGGACGCCCGCCGCGATATTCCACGGTATGGCGAGGGCAGCTCGGGGAAGCACCCGACAAGACAACGGTGGGCAGGACCGGCAACAATGACCCGTGATCGTCGCGGGCGCACCGCCGTTCGGCCGATCGCCACTGGCCGGGGGCCACGACGGGTACCCGCACGAATGATGGAGGACATGAGTGACCGACCCCTACAACCCCAATCCACAGTACGGCCCTGACCTGAGCAAGCAGCCCGACTCGGGTTCGCAGCCGCAGTACGGCCAGCCTGCCTACGGTCAGCCCTCTGATCCGTATGCCCAGCAGCCGCAGCAGCCCGGCTACGGTCAGCCGCAGTACGGTGCGCCGCAGCCGCAGTACGGTCAGCCTGCCGACCCGTACGCTCAGCAGCCGCAGCCGGGGTACGGCGCAGCGCCGTACGGGGCCATGCCGCAGGGCTACAACCCGAACGACCCGGAAGCCCCCTACGGCCGGGACATGTACGGCGTGCCGTTCTCGGACAAGCAGAAGCTGATGGCCGGTCTGCTGCAGATCTTCCTCGGCAGCTTCGGCGTCGGTCGCTTCTACCTCGGTTACACCGGTCTCGGCATCGCCCAGATCGCGGTGACCTGGCTGACCTGTGGTCTCGGCGCCATCTGGCCGCTGATCGACGGCATCATGATGCTCACCGGCAAGGTGCCCGACGCGCAGGGTCGCCCGCTGCGCGACTGATTCCTGCCCGCACGGGGATGAACGGGTGTTCTGCTACGGCGGGGCACCCGTTTCGTGTTTCCCCGCCGGTATTCCGATCACGGTGAGCGATACTCTGTGTCGGTCTGTGGCGGCGCCGTAGCGTCGCTTGGCCTGCGCGTGCCCCCTACGCGCAGCGGAGAAAGGGATGTCCGTGCGCAAATTCATTGCCGCCGCCGTACTCGCTGTGGTCGCCGCGACGGGCCTGTCGGCCTGCTCGTCCGCGTCCGACCCGAACGTGCTGAAGATCGGTACCGAGGGCACCTACGCGCCGTTCAGCTACCAGGAGGGCGGCACGCTCACCGGCTACGACGTCGAGGTCGCGCGCGCGGTCGGCGAGAAGCTCGGCAAGCAGGTGGAATTCGTGCAGACTCCCTGGGACTCGATCTTCGCCGGCCTCGAGTCCAAGCGCTTCGATCTGGTCGCCAACCAGGTCACCGTGAACCCCGAGCGCACGGCCAAGTACGCGCTGTCGCAGCCGTACACGACCTCCGAGGGCGTGATCGTCACCAAGTCCGACAACACCTCCATCACGTCGCTGGCGAGTCTGGCGGGCAAGACCACCGCGCAGTCGGCCACCAGCAACTGGAGCAAGGTCGCGTCGGGCGCGGGTGCGAAAGTCGAAGCGGTGGAAGGATTCGTGCAGGCGGTGCAGCTGCTGAAGGCCGGTCGGGTCGACGCCACCGTCAACGACACCCTCGCGGTCGGTGAGTACACCAAGAAGACCGGTGACACCGGCATCAAGATCGCCGCGCAGACCGGCGAGACCAGCAAGCAGGCCTTCGCCGCCCGCAAGGGCGACACCGCGCTCATCGCCGACGTCGACAAGGCGCTGGAGCAGTTGCGCGCCGACGGCACCCTGGCTCGTCTGTCGGAGAAGTACTTCGGCACCGACGTCAGCAAATAGCGGATGGATCCGGCTACCTGGGAGCTGATCCGGCACAACCTGGTACCGATGCTGAAGGCCGCGGTGACGGTGACGTTGCCGCTCACGGCCGTCAGCTTCGTCATCGGCCTGGCCATCGCGGTCGGTGTCGCGCTGGCGAGGATGTCGACGCGGCGGGTGCTCTCGGTGCCCGCCCGCTTCTACATCTCGATCATTCGCGGCACCCCGCTGCTGGTCCAGCTGTTCATCGTGTTCTACGCGCTGCCGCAATTCGGGATCGTCATCGATCCGTTCCCGGCGGCGGTGATCGCGTTCAGCCTCAACGTCGGCGGGTACGCCGCGGAGGTGGTGCGCTCGTCGATCATGAGCGTGGCACACGGGCAGTGGGAGGCGGCGGAATCGCTGGGCATGACCTATGTCAAGACGCTCTGGTACGTCGTGTTCCCGCAGGCCGCGCGGATCGCGGTGCCCCCGCTGTCGAACACGCTGATCTCCCTGGTCAAGGACACCTCCCTGGCCTCGACCATCCTGGTCACCGAATTGCTGCGCACCGCCCAGCTGGCCGCCGCGCCCACCTTCGACTTCTTCGCCCTCTACGGCGTCGCGGCGCTCTACTACTGGGTGATCTGCCTGATCCTCGGCTTCGGCCAGAGTCGTTTGGAAACAAGACTTTCCAGACACGTCGCCGTTCGGTGACCATTGATTTCGTGAACACATGGGTAACTCATCGGGAACGCTCGGCCCCTGTTCCCGCCGAAACCGCCGGTCCGGTCGCCAGGTGACCACGACCCTCCGACCGGCCAAATTCACGGAGAGGCGGATGAGCATTAGGCTGGGGGCCGTGATGCGACGGACGAAGATTGTGTGCACCCTGGGCCCGGCCACTGCTACCCAGGATCGTATTCGTGAGCTCGTCGAAAGCGGCATGGACGTGGCCCGGCTGAACTTCAGCCACGGCGACCACGCCGACCACGCCGACAACTACAAGATGGTCCGCGCGGCCTCGGACGAGACCGGTCGCGCGGTCGGCATCCTCGCCGACCTCCAGGGCCCCAAGATTCGCCTCGGCCGGTTCGCCGACGGCAAGACCGTGTGGGCCAACGGCGAGCAGGTGCGGATCACCGTCGACGAGGTCGACGGCACCCACGACCGCGTCTCGACCACCTACAAGGAGCTCGCGCAGGACGCCAAGGCCGGTGACCGGCTGCTGGTCGACGACGGCAAGGTCGGCCTCACGGTGGAATCGGTCGAGGGCAACGACGTCGTCTGCCGGGTCACCGAGGGCGGCCCGGTGAGCAACAACAAGGGCCTGTCGCTGCCCGGCATGAACGTGTCGGTGCCCGCCCTGTCCGAGAAGGACGTCGCCGACCTCGAATTCGCCCTGGAGCTGGGCGTCGACTTCATCGCGCTGTCGTTCGTGCGGTCGCCGTCCGACATCGAACTCGTGCACGACATCATGGACCGCGTCGGCCGCCGGGTGCCGGTGATCGCCAAGCTGGAGAAGCCCGAGGCGATCGACAACCTCGAGGCGATCGTGCTGGCCTTCGACGCGGTGATGGTCGCCCGTGGCGACCTCGGCGTCGAGCTGCCCCTGGAGCAGGTGCCGCTGGTGCAGAAGCGCGCGATCCAGATGGCGCGGGAGAACGCCAAGCCGGTCATCGTCGCCACCCAGATGCTCGAATCGATGATCGAGAACTCCCGGCCCACCCGCGCGGAAGCCTCCGACGTCGCCAACGCGGTGCTCGACGGCGCCGACGCGGTGATGCTGTCGGGGGAGACCTCGGTCGGGGCGTGGCCGATCGACGCGGTGCGTACCATGGCCCGCATCGTGACCGCGGTCGAGTCCGAGACGTCGCGGGTGCCACCCCTGACCCACGTGCCGCGCACCAAGCGCGGCGTGATCTCCTACGCCGCCCGTGACATCGGCGAGCGGCTCAACGCCAAGGCGCTCGTGGCGTTCACCCAGTCCGGTGACACCGTGCGTCGGCTGGCCCGCCTGCACACCCCGCTGCCGCTGCTGGCGTTCACCCCGATGCCGGAGGTCCGTAGTCAGCTCACGCTGACCTGGGGCACCGAAACGTTCATCGTGCCCATGGTGGACACCACCGACGCGATGATCCACCAGGTGGATCAGGCGCTATTGTCGCTGGAGCGTTATCGCAAGGGTGACCTGGTGGTCATCGTTGCCGGTTCCCCTCCGGGTACCGTCGGTTCCACCAACCTGATCCACGTGCACCGCATCGGCGAAGAGGACCACTAGTAGTGAGCATTTCGATCGGCATCGAGACCACACAGGGCGAGCCGACACCCGATCTGCGGGTGTTGCTCGACCTGCTCGACCTCGAGTCGATCGGCGAGGACACCTTCTTGGGCAACCACCCCGAGAAGGTGTGGAGCCGCACCTTCGGCGGGCAGCTGGTGTCGCAGGCGATCATCGCCGCCGGACGCACGGCGGGGGATCGGCCGCTGCACGCGATCAACGCGCATTTCGTGCGCGGCGGCGATGTGAAGAAGCCGATCGAATACCACGTGCAGCGCCACCGCGACGGCCGCGCGCTCGCCAACCGGACGGTGACCGCCAGCCAGGACGGCCAGGAGCTGTTCGTCATGCTGGCCGCGTTCCAGGACTGGGGCAAGGGCCTGGAGCACGCGCACGAGGGCCCGGATGTGCCGGATCCCGAAACCCTGCCCCGGGTGGAGGAGAGCTTCGTCGGCTTCGAGGACAAGCTGGAGATGTTCATCAAGGCGCCGCATCCGATCGACATGCGCTACACCAACGATCCGTCGTGGATCCTCAAGGGCACCGGCGAGAAGCTCAATCACAACCGGGTCTGGATGCGCACCGACGGCGCGTTGCCGGATGATCAACTGCTGCACGTGGCCGCGCTGGGCTACTCCTCCGACACCACCGTGCTCGATTCGATCATCACCACGCACGGTTTGTCGTGGGGGCTGGACCGGATTCTCGCGGCGACGGTGAACCACTCGATGTGGTTCCATCGCCCGTTCCGGTTCGACGACTGGGTGCTCTACGCCACGGAGTCGCCGGTCGCGGCCGGTTCGCGTGGTTTGGCGACGGGCCGGTTCTATTCGCGCACAGGCGAATTGATCGCCACGACCGTGCAGGAAGGCGTCATCCGGCACTTCCCGGCCCGCTGAGCGCCGCGGTGTGGCCCCGCTGAGGTCATCCGGCCGGAGAACTCAACGCAGTTCGTGGTCGAGTTCGGGTGCGACGACGTCGGTGCGCTGATGGGCGCGCAAGGTGAAGGGCACACCGTGCGCGTGATGCGGTGGGGCCGCTCCGTACACGGCCAGCGCCAGCCCACGCTCGAGGTCGGCGATGTCGGCGTCGGTGAGATCGGCCTGATCGCCGACCAGGCTCAGCGCGATCTCGTAGGTGCTCTCCGTGCTCGGCTCGAGGCCGGGATAGCTACCGCGCCACTGTGATTCGAGTTCGTGATGCACCGGGTCGCTCGCGTCGACGGGCATGGTGAACCGCCATGCGTAGACGTCACGCTCGTGCACGTGGTCGTCGAGAACCGTCCGGACACTGGCGACGATGCGGTCGAGGATCTCCGGCGTCACATACACATGGAGCGAAACATCCGAAATGCGTTTCGGCAAGTCTGTAGTCCCGTCGTGTGTCGAACCTGCAAGGGGTAACCACCCACGTCCGCGCCGAAGTCTAATCCCTGCGCGCCGTGGCGAACAGCCCTAGCTCAGCGTCTGCGTTGCGCGGCGAGAAAGGCCGACAGTGGGGCGCCGGGTCCACTGGGAGCTATCACCAGGCCGGGCCGATCGGTGTCGCCGGCCCGTTTCGTCTGCTCGTGGGGGGCGAGCGCGCCCAGCACGGGAAACAGCAATTCGGCGATTCGATCGCCGACCTCGAGGAACGCCGCGGGCGAGAGGCCGATCGGGTCGGCGATGTTCTCGCGGCCCACATAGGCCAGGTTGTTGCGCGCGTGGTGCAGTGCGGCAATGGATTTCGCACCGGTGACCTTGGCGATGCGATGGGCCTCGGCGAGGGTGAAGGTGCGCGGGGCGGTGCCGAAGGCCAGTTCGCCGACCTGGTCGCGTAAGGAATCGGTCATCGTCAGCACCAGATCGGCGCGATCGACCATCTCGGGCTTGAGCTTTCGGGCCTTGAAGCCGGCGGTGTCCCCGCCGAGGCCCTGGATGGTCTCGGCGGCCATCGGATCGGGCGGAAAGCCGACCAGGGCCCTGGTGCCCGCGCTCTCCGCGGTGAGGCCCGGTAGAGCGTGCTCCGTCGCGAACGCCCGGGTGAGCCGTTCGGCGATCACCGACCGGCAGACATTGGAGTTGCAGACGAAGAGCACGTGCATACCGACACCGTAATCGGGTCGATTGTCACGGAGTAGGCCGGAATTGTAACCATCACAAGCGCGGTACTACTTATTCACCTTTCGGTTGAACGCCGTACATCATTCACGATGCGCAAATCTGTTGTGTGTGACCGTGATACCCGCGAGATAGGGGGAAGAAACCTCGCGGTGATATGTGTCGGTTGTCACTCTTTTCGGTCATAATAATTCGATTCGGAAATGACCGGCGGCACGGCCGGTGGAGTGCCGTGCACGCGGCCCCTGGTGGAGAACATCGGCCCGCGCGCGGGGACGACCGGCGCGAACGCCGCCAGCCCCGTCGAGGTCGACATGTCGTCGTAGACCGCGTCGATGCCGCCACGGCGGAAGTAGGCCTCGTGCCAGAAGCCGGTGCCGCCGGAATCGCGCAGGAATTCGCCCCACCACTGCCGGTGCGGTTCCGATCGCGTCCAGCGCTCGAGCGAATCCAGATCGCGCCAGTACTGCCGGGCGCCCCAATGCGGTGGAAACATCGACCACACGATGTCCTCGTGCAGCAGCAAACCGTCGGGCCGGTCGGCATGTGAGCGATACAACTTCGGGCCGACGCCGAGCAGCCGCAGCATCCCGCGCGGGGTGCGGACACGCATGCCGAGCAGGATCATCACCAGGTCGGGGTAGGCATTCAGGTCGACCGTAGTTCTGTGCACGCGCATGATCGCAGCCCCTTCCAAGGTGCTCTTTCGAGGTACTACGGGGCAGGTGGACGTCCGGTTCGACCGGCGGTTCGCTTCCCGGCGCGCCGAGACGCTATAGTGACCGCGGTGCGCCGGGTTGGCGGAACTGGCAGACGCGACGGTCTCAAAAACCGTTGTCCGGAAGGACGTGTGGGTTCGAGTCCCACACTCGGCACCACGGCGGAAGCGCGGCGTACGTAGCCGCGCTCCGCGGGGGAGTATCCGGCGCAGGGTGTGCGCGATCTCATCGCAGGCGCATTCTCTGCGCGGAAGCAAAAGGTACTCTTTACATCGCCAGTCGTGGTGTGATCGACAGGCATCGGAATCCAGAGGGGTCGAACCTATGAGCACGAATGCAGCCGGCGCCACGCGTGAGGCCGCGGCCAAGCGGGTCGTCGTCGCCGAGGATGAGGCCTTGATCCGGATGGATCTCGTCGAGATGCTCAAGGAAGAGGGCTACGACGTCGTCGGCGAAGCGGGCGACGGACAGCAGGCTGTGGAGCTCGCCGAGGAACTGCGCCCCGATCTGGTCATCATGGACGTGAAGATGCCGCGCCGTGACGGTATCGACGCGGCCGCCGAGATCGCGTCGAAACGTGTTGCGCCCGTGGTGATCCTGACCGCGTTCAGTCAGCGCGATCTGGTGGAGCGTGCGCGGGACGCGGGCGCGATGGCCTATCTCGTGAAGCCGTTCACCAAATCCGACCTGGTCCCCGCGATCGAACTGGCGGCCAGTCGTTTTCACGAAATCACGGCGCTGGAAACCGAAGTCGCGAATCTCTCGGACCGTTTGGAGACGCGCAAACTGGTCGAGCGGGCCAAGGGTGTGCTCATGCAGACCCAGGGGCTCTCGGAGCCGCAGGCGTTCAAATGGATTCAGCGCACGGCGATGGATCGCCGCACGACGATGAAGGCGGTCGCCGAAGTCGTGCTGGAGAACCTCACCCCGCAGTGACGCGGTTCGGCTCTTACCGCCGCGTGGGCCGAAAGCAGAAAATGTTTACGTAAGCGAAACAATAATGTGAACTATTGCTGGACAACCGACCTCCGACATGATGCGAATGTGATGCGGATCTAACAAAGCGGCGATATGTTCTCTGCGGGCTGAACGTGGTCGGCCCCCTCGGTGAACCCGGGGAGCACAGGACATAGAGGTGAGACGTGCTCAGTTCGACATGGCGCAGTCGGTCGACGCGGGGAGTTCTGGTAATCGGAGCTGCCGCGTCGTTGGTGTTGTCCGGATGCAGTGACAAGTCGTCGGATGGCGGCGGTGGCGGCAACACCGATCTCTCCATCCAGTCGGTTGTTCAGCTCGATACCCAGGGTAAGGCCGTCGCGACGACCGACGCCGGTGCGGCCGCGGACCCCGCAGGCGACGGCAAGGCCAAGTGCGCGCCCCTGACCCTCGGCATGGCGGGCCCGCTGACCGGCGGCAATGCCGCCCTCGGCATCAACATCATCATGGGCGTGAAGCTGGCGCTCGACCAGCACAACAAGGCCAACCCGGACTGTCAGGTCTCGGTGAAGCAGTTCGACACCGAGGGCAAGCCGCAGATCGCCAGCCAGGTGGTTCCGACGATCGTCGCCGACCCGAACATCGTGGCCCTGGTCGGCCCGACCTTCTCGGGTGAGACCAAGGCGACCGGCCAGATCCTCAGCGAGGCGGGCATGCCCACGCTGACGGCGTCGGCCACCAACCCCACGCTCACCCAGAACGGCTGGAAGACCTTCTTCCGCGGCCTCGGCAACGACGACTCGCAGGGTCCGGCCGTGGCCAACTACCTGACCGGTGAGAAGGGCTTCAAGAAGATCTGCGTCGTGCAGGACAACACCGACTACGGTGCCGGCCTGGCGAAGGCCTTCATCACCGCCGCGGGTCCCGCGGCCGACGCCTCCTGCGGGACGAGCGTCAAGGAAGGTGACAAGGACTTCTCGGCAGCGGTCTCGAAGCTGTCCGCGGCCAAGCCCGACGCCATCTTCTACGCCGGTTACTACGCCGAGGCGGCACCGTTCGTGCAGCAGCTGCGTTCCGGTGGCGTGACCGCGGCCTTCGTTTCCGCCGACGGCACCAACGATCCCGAGTTCGTCCGGCAGGCCGGCTCCTCGTCCAAGGACGCGCTGCTGTCGTGCCCGTGCAGCCCCGCGCCGGAGAAGTTCTCCGCCGATTACAAGGCGCTCAACGGCCAGGCGCCCGGCGTCTACTCCGTCGAGGGCTACGACCTGACCACGATCCTGCTCAAGGGAATCGATGCCGGCAAGGTCACCCGCGCCGAGCTGGTCGACTACGTCCGTAACTACAACGGCACCGGCGTCGCCCGCCAGTACAAGTGGGGCGAGACCGGCGAGCTGGCCAACATCCAGATCTGGATGTACCAGGTCAAGTAGTTCAGATGATGTGTGCAGCGGTGCGCGTGGCAGTGATGCCACGCGCACCGCTCGCCTGACGCGAGAGTAACCATGACATCAGCGGCTTCGCTCGGTGTGACCCTGTTGGCCGAAGGGTCCATCGATTTCAACGTCTCCGGGGTGATCGACCAGTTCTGGCGATTGACCGTGGACGGCCTCACCTATGGCTCGATCTACGCCCTGGTCGCTGTCGGCTACACGCTGGTCTACGGCGTGCTCCGACTGATCAACTTCGCCCACTCCGAGATCTTCATGCTCGGCATGTTCGGCACCTACGTGGGACTGGAACTGCTCGGCTTCGCGCCCAGCGGCAACGTGTATTCCCAGGGTGTCCTGCTGACAGTGCTGTACCTGGGCTTGGCGATGCTGTTCGGCATGCTCGTCTCGGGCATCGCGGCGGTGGGGCTCGAACGAGTCGCCTACCGGCCGCTGCGCAGGCGCGGCGCGAAACCGCTGGCGTTCCTGATCACCGCGATCGGTATGTCGTTCGTGATCCAGGAATTCGTGCACTACATCCTGCCCAAGATCAAGCCGGGGCTCGGCGGCTCCAACGCCCAGACCGGTATCCGGCTCGTGGAGCCGAAGGTGCAGTTCAGCTTCCTCGGCGCGCAGGTCACCAATGTGGCGCTGGTGATCATCGCCGCGGCCGTCGTGCTCGCGATCACCACCGAAATCGTCATCAACAGAACCAAATTCGGCCGCGCCATCCGCGCGGTCGCCCAGGACCCCGACACCGCCACCCTGATGGGTGTCTCGCGTGAGCGGGTCATCGTGCTGACGTTCCTCATCGGCGGTCTGCTGGCAGGCGCGGCCGCGATGTTGTACACGCTCTACATCCCCACCGGCATCATCTTCTCCGGCGGTTTCATCCTCGGTATCAAGGCGTTCAGCGCCGCGGTGCTCGGTGGCATCGGCAACCTGCGCGGCGCGCTGCTCGGCGGGTTGATCCTCGGCATCGCCGAGCAGTACGGGCAGATCCTGTTCGGCACCGAATGGCGTGACGTGGTCGCGTTCGTGCTGCTGGTGACCGTGCTGATGTTCCGGCCGACCGGCATCCTCGGCGAGAGCCTGGGGAGGGCACGCGCATGACAGACCTGACGAAAACCCCGAAAGCGCCTGTCGCACCGCAGGATCGACGTGGCATCGGCGATGCGATCCGGGTCTGGTGGGACGGGCTCTCGCGTCCGGCCCAGTGGGCCGTTGGCGTGCCGATCATCGCCTTGCTGGCGCTGATGCCGCTGTTCCCGCCCCCGCTGCTCGACACTCCGGGCGTGAGCTTCGGCGGTGTGATGGCGCAGTTCGCCATGTACGCGCTGATCGCCATCGGCCTGAACGTGGTGGTCGGCCAGGCCGGTCTGCTCGACCTGGGTTATGTCGGCTTCTATGCCGTCGGCGCCTACACGGTCGGCCTGCTGACCAGTCCGAACAGTCCGTGGAACCAAACCGACGGCGGCTGGCTGCAACCCGGCTGGGCGTGGGTGGCCTGCCTGCCGATCGCGATCGCGCTGACCGCGCTCGCGGGCCTGATCCTCGGCGCGCCGACCCTGCGGCTGCGCGGTGACTACCTCGCGATCGTGACGCTGGGCTTCGGTGAGATCGTCCGGCTGATGGCCGACAACCTGGGCGACCTGACCAACGGCAGCCTCGGGCTGTCCAAGATCGCCTACCCCACGGTCGGCGAATCCGAGGCGCACCCCGGTGGTTTCTTCTCCCCGGGCAACCTCGGCGACACCAGCAGCTGGAATCCCTTCCAGCGGGCCAGCAACGGCACCTGGTGGTTCTGGCTCGGCATGGCCTTCGTGATCGTGGTGCTGTTGATCATCGGCAACCTCGAGCGCAGCCGGGTCGGGCGCTCCTGGGTCGCCATCCGCGAAGACGAGGACGCCGCCGAGATCATGGGCGTGCCGACCTTCAAGTTCAAGCTGTGGGCGTTCGTGATCGGCGCCTCGGTCGGCGGTCTGTCCGGCGCGATGTACGCCGGTCAGGTCACCTACGTCAACCCCAAACAGTTCGACATCATCTTGTCGATGTTGTTCCTGTGCGCGGTGGTGCTGGGTGGTTCGGGCAACAAGCTCGGCGTGATCGTCGGCGCGTTCCTCATCGCCTACCTGCCGATGCGGTTGCAGTCGGTGCAGCTGGTGTCCAGCGAGTCGACCGGTTACCTGCTGCTCGGCCTCGATGTCGCGCTGCTGATCGGGCTGTGGTTGCTGTGGCGGTGGAAGAAGGACGCGCTGGCCGCGTGGGTCCGGCGGACGGTGATCGGCGTGGCGATCGTTGCGGTGATCCTCGGCCTGCTGCTGTTCGGCAGTGTGTTGCTGTTCCGTCCGGGCGGCGCCCAGAACCTCGGTGACCTGAAGTACCTCTACTTCGGCATCGCGCTCGTGGTGATGATGATTCTGCGGCCACAGGGTCTGTTCCCGGTGCGGCAGAAACTGCTCGCCTACGGCAGACAGGTGTACCAGGCGGTCGTGCGCAAGCCGGCGGCCGAATCGATCGGAGCAGGGCGATGACGGGGCCGGGCGCGGGAGACGCGCTGTACGACAACGAAGACATGAAGGCCGGCTACCAGCCGCCGCCCGAGGTCGAGCCGACCGGCGAGGTCGACGTCACCGCGGTGCTGCCCGAGCTCGCCGATGCCGAGACCGTCGCCGAGGTGGTCGCGCCGCATCGCGAGATCGAGACCGCGGTGGGCGAGCCCCTGCTGCGTACCGACGGTCTGACCGTCAAGTTCGGCGGTCTGACCGCGTTGGACGGGGTCAGTTTCGAGATCCGCCGCGGCGAGATCCTCGGTCTGATCGGCCCCAACGGCGCGGGCAAGACCACCTGCTTCAACGCGATCACCGGCGTCTACAAGCCCGCGTCGGGCAGCGTGCACTTCGACGGTCGGCCGCTGGCCAAGACCAAGCGCAACGAGATCACCCGGATGGGTATCGCGCGCACGTTCCAGAACGTGCGGCTGTTCGGCGAGATGACGGCGCTGGAGAACGTGGTCGTCGGCACCGACGCGCGCCACACCACCTCGGTGCCCGGCGCGGTGTTCCGCACGCCGAAGTTCCGGCGCGAGGAGCGTGATGCCATCGAACGCGGCATGGCGCTGCTCGAGTTCGTGGGCATCGCGCCACGCGCGGTGGAGAAGGCCCGCAACCTGTCCTACGGCGATCAGCGCAGGCTCGAGATCGCGCGGGCTCTGGCCACCGAGCCCAAGCTGCTGTGTCTCGACGAGCCGGCTGCCGGATTCAATCCCAGCGAGAAATCGGCGCTGATGGACCTGATCCGCAAGATCCGCGACGACGGCTACACCGTGCTGCTCATCGAGCACGACATGCGCCTGGTGATGGGCGTGACCGACCGGATCGTGGTCCTGGAGTTCGGGCGCAAGATCGCCGACGGCCTGCCCACCCAGGTGCGTGAGGACCCGGCGGTGATCGCGGCCTACCTCGGCGTGCCCGACGCGGACACGATCGAGGAAGTGCGCGAGGGATCGGTCGCCGCCGCGGAGGAGGGGGCGACGCCGGTGGCGGACGCCGTGGTGGTGCGCTCGCGGGACGAGCCGGAGGCCGTGGTCGAGACCGAGGCGCCGCTGCTCGAGGTCCAGGACATGGTCGTGAACTACGGCCGGATCCAAGCGCTGCACGGCATTTCGCTGTCGGTCGCCCAGGGTGAACTGGTGACTCTGCTCGGCGCCAACGGCGCGGGCAAGACCACCACCATGCGGGCGATGTCGGGCCTGCTGCCGCTCACCTCGGGCCGAATCCTGTTCCAGGGCAAAGACATCACCACCATGAAAGCGCACGATCGGGTGGTCGAGGGTCTCATCCAGGCGCCGGAGGGCCGCGGTGTCTTCCCGGGCATGACGGTCGCGGAGAACCTCGACATGGGTTGCTATGGCAGGCCTTTCGAGAAGAAGACCGAGTACCAGCAGACTCTGGACTGGGTCTTCGAACTGTTCCCTCGCCTGGCCGAACGTCGCAAGCAGGTCGGCGGCACGATGTCGGGCGGCGAACAGCAGATGCTCGCGATCGGCCGCGCCCTCATGGCCCGGCCGAAGCTGCTGCTGCTCGACGAACCCTCGATGGGTCTGGCCCCCATGGTGATCCAGCAGATCTTCCGGATCATCAGCGAGATCAACCGCCAGGGCACCACGGTGCTGCTCGTGGAACAGAACGCCCAACAGGCCCTGACCCGCAGTGATCGCGCCTACATCCTGGAAACCGGCGAGGTCACCAAGTCCGGTCCGGGTGCGGGATTGCTCACCGACCCTGCGGTGATGTCGGCCTACCTGGGCGTCGACTAATTGCCGGCGGCGCGGGGACCCTCGACGATGCGGCGGGCAGTCGCGGGTGCGAGGGTCACCTGCGTTCGGTTGTCCCAGGCGGTTCGACGCTGTGTTTGTTGGAGCGCTGGCGCGCTCGAGTCGCGGCCCCTGGGGGCCGCCGGTTAGCCACCGGGGCTTGCTCCTTCGTCGCCTACGCC